>JAFKKO010000125.1 GCA_017305455.1 Hyphomicrobiales bacterium
CCTAACCGGGTGTCGGCCGAGGATGAGAAGAACGCTGAGCGGCTTACGGAGGGTCGGTAATCATGAGCACTGAAGTCGAAAAAGGCGACGGCGTTCACCGGGGTAGCCCCGGAGGTCCCGTCGTTGTCGATCGGTACACGGCAGGTGCGCGGATCAACCACTGGATCACGGCGGTCAGCCTCGTGCTGCTCGCTTTGTCCGGACTGGCGCTCTTCTCGCCTATTTTGTATCCGCTTTCCGGCCTGTTCGGCGGCGGCAGCACAACCCGCATGCTCCATCCGTGGATCGGCGTGGTCCTGTTCGTCAGCTTCATGGGCCTGTTCTTCCGGTTCTTCCGCCTCAATCTGTGGGAGCATACCGATAGCGTCTGGCTGAGCCGTCTTCGCGATGTTCTCGCGGGCGACGAAAACAAGCTGCCTGAGGTCGGCAAATACAATGCCGGCCAGAAGATGGTGTTCTGGTCGATGTCGCTGCTGATCCTGGTTCTGATCACCAGCGGCGTGGTGATCTGGGATCAGTACTTCGCGGAGTACTTCACCATCGATCAGCGTCGGATCGCGGTCCTCGTCCACTCGATCACGGCTATCGTGGCGATCTGTGTCTGGATCGTTCACGTCTACGCCGCGATCTGGGTCCGTGGCACGATCAGCGCCATGACCCGCGGCCAGGTCACTGGCGGTTGGGCTTGGCGCCATCACCGCAGGTGGCTGAAAGAACTGGTGACAGGCAAGTAGGATCTGCGCCATATTACGAGTGTCGGCGCGATGCGCCGGCACTCATTCAATCCGGCAGAATAAAAAGAACGGGTTTGGTGAGACACGTAGCCCGTGAGGTTCGTGAGGTATAGAGATGTCGCGCGTCGATACGACTGAGCCAGATCCGTCTGTTATTGGTAATATCCCCACCCCGCCCTTTGCGCGTCTGTCCGATCCGAAGCGATTGTTCGCAGACCGTGCCGCGAGGTTCCGCGATCTGGCCGAGGGCCATGATCTTGCGGCCTATCTGAAGTTTCTCGCTGGGCTATGCGAGGCCCAATCCGCCATCCAGGATGATCTGCCCGAGCTGGTGCCGATCGATTCGGAGGTGCTGGCACGGGCGCACGATCACAAGATGCCGCCGATCGATCGTGGGAAGTTTGCCGCCGATCCGGCCTTCGAGGCGACGTTCGATCGCCTGCTCGGTGCGTCGCAAACGCTCGACATGCCGGCGCCGGCGAAGGATGCGCTGAACCGTGTCATGGCGGCTGATAAGAGCGCCCGCGAGACGATGATCCAGAACGTTCTCGCTGAAGCCATTCCGGTCGAATCCATCGCCGAACATGTGTTTGTCGCAGCCGCTCTGCAGGTTCACTTTGTCCGTCTCGCGGCCACCCTCGATGCGAAGAATCTGGTGTCGGTCGGGGAAGGGGTCTGCCCGTCCTGCGGCGGTGCGCCGTCTTCGACCGTGATCGTGAATTGGCCGCGGGCGCCGGGAACGCGGTTCTGTTCGTGTTCGCTGTGTGGCACGCTGTGGAATCACATCCGCAGCAAGTGCACGCTGTGCGGTTCGACCCGCAAGATCGTCTTTCAGGAGATCGAGGGACACAGCAACGTCAAGGCCGAGACCTGTGACGATTGCCACGGCTATATGAAGGTGCTCAACCAGCAGAAGGACGCCGCGCTCGATCCGGTCGCCGACGACGTGGCGACGCTGGGCCTCGATCTGCTGGTGCACGAGCTGGGCTTCCGTCGTGGCGGGGTCAATCCTTTCCTGATCGGCTATTAAGGAGGCCGAGATGGGTGACGGGCGAACAATCCCCGGCCGTATTCCGTCTGTTAACGAGATTCTGGAGACCGCCGCGGCGATCGATGCGATCGATCGTTTCGGCCGTCCGTCGGTCGTCGATGCCATTCGCCACAGCACGGAGGATGTGCGCACCGCGCTTGCCAAGGCCAACGGACACGCGGCGTCGGTGAAAAGCAGCGCCGAGTCGATCGCGATGTCCGCGGTGGCGCGTCTCGAGCGCGAGGCCGAGCCGAACGCCAAGCCGGTGTTCAATCTCACCGGCACCATCCTGCACACCAATCTCGGGCGCGCCATCCTCGCGGAGGCAGCGATCGAGGCCGCGACCCGCGCCATGCGCGAGGCGCTGGCTCTCGAGTTCGATCTTTCCGAAGGCAAGCGCGGCGAGCGCGACAGCCTGGTCCGCGATCTGCTCTGCGAACTCACCGGCGCCGAAGACGCCACCGTGGTCAACAACAACGCTGCCGCCGTACTGCTGGCGCTTAATACGTTCGGCCGGGCCAAGGAGGCGATCATTTCGCGGGGCGAGCTGATCGAGATCGGCGGCTCGTTCCGGATGCCGGAGATCATGGCGCGCGCCGGCACGCGGCTGGTCGAGGTCGGCACCACCAACCGCACGCACGAGAAGGATTATGCCGCCGCGATCGGCCCGAAGACCGGGCTGATCCTCAAGGTTCACACCTCGAACTACCGGATCGAGGGATTCTCGAAATCGGTCTCGGGCAAAGCGATTGCCGAGCTTGCCCATGCCAAAAACGTCCCTCTGATCAACGATCTCGGCTCCGGCACGCTGGTCGATCTCGCCCGCTATGGACTGGTCCATGAGCAAACGGTGGCTGAAGCGGTGGCGGAGGGTGCCGATCTTGTCACCTTCTCCGGCGACAAGCTGCTTGGCGGCCCGCAGGCCGGCTTCATCGTCGGCCGCAAGGAGCTGATCGCGAAGCTGAACAAGAACCCGATGAAGCGCGCCTTGCGGATGGACAAGATCCGCCTTGCCGCCGTCGAGGCGACGCTGCGTCTGTACCGCGATCCGGATCGTCTGGCCGAGCAGCTGCCGACCCTGCGGATGATGGCGCGTCGGCGAGAGGATATCGAAACGCAGGCCGCACGCATTCTTCCGGCGATCACGGCGGCTGTTTCGCCCCGTTACGTTGCGAGCGTGATGCCATGTGCGAGTCAGATCGGCTCCGGCGCGCTGCCGCTGGAAACGATTCCGAGCGCCGGCATCGCCATCGGCTTTTCAGGTCAGCGCGGCCGCGGCCGCGCGCTTGCCGAGCTGGTTGCGGCATTCCGCAAGCTTCCGATGCCGGTGATTGGCCGGATCGAGAAC
Organism: Hyphomicrobiales bacterium; assembly: GCA_017305455.1. GTDB lineage: Bacteria > Pseudomonadota > Alphaproteobacteria > Rhizobiales > Xanthobacteraceae > Afipia. The sequence continues at coordinate 3,113 of JAFKKO010000125.1, forward strand.
GATGCGTTCGTACTGGATGTGCGCTGCCTTCAAGATGAGGCAGCGTTCATGCGCAATCTGGCGCAACTGAAATGTGGAGGGGATTCGCAATGAGCTGGCGCGGCACCCTTTCTCTCTTTGGCGGCAAGCCCAAGGAACGCTCGGCCGCGGAGTTGATGGCCGATGCGCTCGATGCCGCGGAAAACAACGATTATGAAACGGCGCTCGCAATCTGGGGGCCGCTTGCCCATCAGGGCGTGGCACGGGCGCAGAACAATATCGGCATGTGCTTTGCCGATGGTCTTGGGGTCGAGCGTGACACGGCGCTGGCGCTGAAATGGCTGAAACTCGCGGCCGAAGGCGGCGATCCGGTCGGGCAGCGCAATCTGGCGGAGGTCTACTTCAAGGGCGAAGGCGTCGAGGCCAATGCCGTGCGGGCTGCGGAGCTTTACCGCGCCGCGGCCGAGCAGGGCGACGGGCCGGCGCAGGACATGCTGTCGTGGATGTTGTTCGAGAACGAGATGATTCCCGGCGAGATTGCCGAGGCGAGGCAATGGGCCGAAGCCGCCGCCGCTCAGGGCGTGGTGGCCTCGATGAGCCGGCTCGGCATGATCTATCACAATGCGATCGGCGTCGAGCGCGATCCGGCGGAAGCCGCGCGCTGGTGGGACAAGGCGGCGGCGCGGGGCGATGTTGACGCGCAGGCCATGCTGGGCGCCGCCTATCAGCTCGGAGCCGGCGTGCCACGCGATCCCATCGCCGCGCTGATGTGGCTTTTGCGGGCGCAGGCCGGCGGCAGCCAGCTTGCGGATTCCTTTATTCCGCCGACCTCGGCGTCGATGTCCGCCGCGGATATCGAGCGGGCACAGAAGCTGTCGCAAATGCCTCTCGTGGAGCCGACATCATGATTGTCGGGACAGCCGGGCATATCGATCACGGCAAGACCTCGCTGGTGCGGGTTCTCACCGGTGTCGATACTGATCGGCTCAAGGAAGAGAAGACGCGCGGCATTTCGGTCGATCTCGGCTTCGCCTATCTGCCGACGCCCGATGGCGGCATTCTCGGCTTCATCGATGTGCCGGGTCACGAACGCTTCGTGCACAACATGCTGGCGGGCGCGACCGGAATCGATTTCGTGCTGCTGGTGGTGGCCGCCGATGACGGCGTAATGCCGCAGACCATCGAGCATCTGGCGATCATCAATCTGCTTGGCATCAGCCGCGGCGTGGTCGCGATCACCAAGGCGGATCTGGTCGATGCCGATCGTCTTGCGGAGGTGCGCAACGAAATCGCCAACGTACTGGCGCCGACCGGTCTTGCCGATGTGGAAATGTTCGCCGCTTCCAGCCAGACCGGGCAGGGCATTTCCGAACTGCGCGACAGGTTGTTTGCCGAAACCATGGCGCAGCAAGGCCGCTCGGCCAAGGGGCGTTTCCGACTGGCGGTGGATCGCTCTTTTACTCTTCCGGGCGCGGGTACGGTGGTGACCGGGACGGTGCTGTCAGGCAGCGTCGATGTCGGCGATCAGGTGACGATCAGCCCATCGGGAAAATCGGCGCGCGTGCGCGCGATCCACGCGCAGAACCGGCCGGCGCAGACCGGCCGCGCGGGCGATCGCTGCGCACTCAATCTGGTTGGCGATTCCATCAGCAAGGATGCCATCGCGCGCGGTGATGTCGTGCTCGACCCCGAACTGCACGCGCCGGCCGATCGCATCGATGCGATCGTGCGCGTCCTTGCATCGGAAACCAAGCCGCTGACACAGTGGATGCCGGTCCGTCTGCATCACGCTGCGACGGAGATTGGCGCGCGCGTGGTGCTGCTCGGCGACGAGTCTATTCCGCCCGGTGGTGAGGCCTTTGTCCAGCTCGTCCTGGAGCGGCCGGTGGCGACCGCCGCCGGTGACCGTTTCGTGCTGCGCGACACCACGGCGCAGCGGACGATCGGCGGAGGCTCTTTCGTTGATCTGAGGGCGCCGACACGCAAGCGACGTACACCGGAGCGCGTGGCGCAACTCGAGGCTTTGGCGATTCCGGATTCGGAGAAGGCGCTATCCGCGCTGCTGGATCGCGCGCCCGGCTATCTCGATTTTTCCGCCTTTGTCCGCGATCATGCGATCTCGGCCGCGGAGCGCGATGCGATGATCGCACGGATGAGTCTGTTGAGGCTGCCGACCGCGAAGACCGAATATGTGATCTCGCCGGTGGGCTGGCTGCGGCTCAAGAACGACATTCTAGCCGTGCTGAAGAAATTCCATGCCGACAATCCCAACCTGGCCGGCATCGGTCTTGAGCGGCTGCGCCTGCAGCTTGAGTCGCGTCTGCCGGCGCCGGCCTTTGCCGCGTTGCTGCAGGGATTGGTACGGACCAAGGATATCACGCTCGACGGATCCTGGATCCGTTTGCCGGGGCACGAGGTCCATCTTACTCTGCAAGACGAGGCGATGTGGACCAAGATCAAGCCCTACATCATGGACGCCGCGCGCTTCCGGCCGCCGCGGGTGCGGGACATCGCCGGTTATATCTGCGTGCAGGAGCAGGAGGTACGCCGCCTGCTCAAGCTGCTCGGCCGCATGGGGCGGGTTGATGAAGTCGCGCACGACCATTTCTTTCTGCGTGAAACCGTCGCCGAGATGGTCGAGATCATGATCGATCTGTCCGCGAAGATTCCCGACGGTCAGTTCACCGCCGCGCAATTCCGCGACTGCCTCGACAATGGTCGTAAGGTCGCGATCCAGATTCTTGAGTTCTTCGACCGTCATGGTGTTACAATTCGTCGCGGTGACCTGCGGCGGATCAACAAACATCGGCTTGACCTGTTTCGCGGGCCGGTCGATGTATTGAAGGTGCCGAGCACGGTTCCGATATTAGAAACCAAAGGAAGAGCATCGTTCCCGGTGGGGCGTCCGGACTTCAAATCCGGGAAGGACCGCGAGTCGGTTCTTGGTGGGTTCGACTCCCATTCTCTTCCGCCAAGGTAAACACCAGAGGAGCGTGCCATGACAGCGCAGACGCTGACGGTTTTTCTTGACGGACTCGAGCAGGCGGCCCATGCCGCCAGTACCGTCGAGGAGACCTACCGCCGCGAGGCGGCGGAACGTTTCGAGGTGCTGGCGAAGGAGCGGGCCTATGGCTTCCGCCGCCTCAACCTGATGCGCAGCGTTGTGAGTGCGATCACGGGCAGCAAGGACGAGGATGAGGCGATCGTGAAAGGCTCGGCGGCCTTTTTGCAGGAGGTCGGCTGGAGCTCGATCACCGAGGCGCAGCAGGAAGCGCTGGAGCATTTCCACCCGGTGATCCGTGCGGCATGGCAGGTCGTGCAGTCTGAAGATCCTGAGCAGTCGTTCGCGAAAATCGGTGAGGAGCTCAAGGATTTCGAGGACTGGTTCGGCGGTGCGCGGCAAAGCGCATTCCTGAGCGTGCTCGATCGCGAAGTGGTGGAGCTGCCGCTTGTCGAAGTCTGCTAAGAAATTCGCCAGGCACAAGAAGCTTGAGGACTTCCTGTTCGACGACTGGATCGTCAACGAATTCGAACGCACCGGTGGGTTCACCGCTCTGGTCGTGCTGGTCGCCACGTCCAATCTCGGCGTGGTGCCGTTGTCGTCCACCTTCATGCATGTGATCGGCGACGAGCTCGACTGGCATCACTTCAGTTTGCTGGTGCGCGGCGCCGGTGTCCCCTGGGACGGGGTGCTGCTGATGCCGGCCGTCGACGAGGATGGCGGCCCGATCGAGGATGCCAAGGCGAAGGAAGAGTTGCGGGCGCTGGAAGAGCGCATCAACGAGAATCGCCTCGTCATCAACGAGGGGCATTTCTTCGACAAATGGGGCCGGCGGATGAAGGTCGAGCCGGCCGAGGCCAATTAGCTACCCGTGGCCGGATCGCTCAGGTCGTCACGCGCACGACGGGCGGTCCGGCCTCGGCGCGTCCGATAATGGCTGCGGCGGGATAGCCTGCGGCCCTGATCTTCTCCAGAAGGGCCGGGGCTTGTCCGGCGGCACACGAAATCAGAAGTCCACCCGAGGTCTGCGGATCGACCAGAAGGTCGCGCTGCCACTGCGGCATGCCATCGGCCAGCACGATGGCCTCGCCATAGCTCGCCCAGTTGCGCCCCGAGGCGCCGGTGATGTGGCCGCTTTGCGCAAGCTGCGCGGCCTGCCTGAACAGCGGCACCTTGGACGCTTCGATCACCAGCGACAGGTTTGAGCCGCGCGCCATTTCCAGGCCGTGGCCGAGCAGGCCGAAGCCGGTGACGTCAGTCACGGCATGAACGGCCGGATTGCCGGACAGATCGCCGCCGATGCGGTTGAGCAAGGTCGTGGAGGCCACCATTTCCGCATACCCGTCGCCGTCGAGGTCGCCTTTCTTGATTGCGGCCGAATAGACGCCGACCCCGATCGCCTTGGTCAGGATCAGGGTATCGCCCGCCTTGGCCTCGGCATTGCGGCGGACCTGATCGGGGCGGCAGATGCCGATCACGGCGAGACCATAGATCGGCTCGGGCGCGTCGATGGAGTGGCCTCCGGCCACCGGAATGCCGGCCGTGGCGCAGACAGCGTTGCCGCCCGCGATAATCTGGCGCACGTCATCGACCGAGATCTTGCTGAGCGGCATGCCGAGGATCGCCAGCGCCATGATCGGCTTGCCACCCATGGCGTACACATCCGAGATCGCATTGGTGGCGGCGATCCGTCCGAAATCGAACGGGTCATCCACCACGGGCATGAAGAAGTCGGTGGTGGCGATGATGCAGGTGTTGTCGTCGACCTGCCAGACCGCCGCGTCATCGCCGGTCTCGACGCCGACCAGGAGCTGCTTGTAGGGCGCGGCCGCGGGCTGGTTGGCCAGCAATTCCTGCAGCACGGAGGGCGCGAGCTTGCAGCCGCAGCCGCCGCCATGGGCGAGGCTGGTGAGACGGAAAACGGGTGCGTTCATGTCATTCTCCCTGCGCATCCCGGCAATGGCGATTTGAAGGCCGCCGGGTACGCGCCTTGTCGGTCAGCATCCGCTCCGCCTTTGCGAGGCTCGCAAAATGCTTTGGTCGTGCCGCGCCGCGGCCGACTCGCCGGCAGTTCGCGCGCTGCGCGAAGCGGAGAGATCGTCAGGGGCAGAATACGGCGGATCGACCCCGCGATGCAAATGCCGCTTTGGTTCCGGACATCAATGCGGGTCACATTGTCTCGATAATTTCGATCGCCTCCGTCGCCTCCAGGCGGTCGCCGGCCTCGTCGCTCCACGTCATTTTCAGTTCGCCCGCCTGCGTGGCGCGAAATCGAAACTCGAGATAGGGATTGACGGAAACAGCGGTGTCGAGCCGCCACGACAGCACCGGTGTGCCGTTGAAGCTGCAGTCGAACCGGTCGATGATCCGGCGCGGAATCAGCTCTCCGCTGGAGCGTTTGCGCAGTCCAGTCTCCATGGCGTGCATCACCTGCGCCCGGACCACGACGATCTCGTTCTTTTTCGGCTTGCGGGTGCTGAGCCAGAGACGGGGTTTGACGGGTCCGGCAGGTGTTGTGGACATGGAAGTTCTCCGAGCTACTCGCCGCAGCCGCCGATGGTGACGATGATATCCTGCTCTGCCATGAACACCGCGCCGTCATTCATCCGGGCGAACACCCTGATGGCTTGCGATTCAGCGACGCGGATGCGCGTGGCGAGATGCGGCACGGAAATCTCCGGCGAGAACGCGAAAGTGCAGGCGGCTGGTCGCGGATTACGCTCCGCAACGATCAGCACTTCCTCACAATAGGAGGCCTTCGTCATCGGACTGTCGACGCGAATGTTGATCGGGACGGCATTGGCATTGTCGGCCGCGACCGGAACGTCGAGCTCGATACGGCCCGCGACGGGCTTTTGGCCGCGCGTGAAGACGCGGATCGCCTCGGCTGCGTCGGTTTGCGACAGCACATTGGTGGAGGCCAGCGCCCGAACGAGACCGGCTGGAACGGCAAGCAGGCCGGCGGCATAAGCCGCCAGCCGCAATGTTGCCCTGCGGGTGAGAAACATCACCCGCGCCTCAGGCGACGAGGAAGTCATCGAACATGCGCTTCGCCCATTTGAGGTCTTCCTCAACGAGGTCGGGCGAGCGGACGTCGATGTCGATCTGGGTCTGCTTGATGGTGCCGTCCGGCATGATCTCATAGTCGAACTGCACAGAGATGGCCTCGCGCGGCTCGCCGCTGACCATCATGTAGCAGAGGTTGTCCGGCAGCAGGGTCTTGACCTCCTGCCCCTTGATCCGCTGCCCCACATAGGTCGCGACGATCTTGCCGACATAGTTCGCAACGTGCGCGCTCTTTGGATAGTAACCGAACTGCTTCGACACCGCGCCCATCACGTCGCCCACGAGATAGACGTCGGGATCGCTCTTGGCATGCAGCATGGTCGGATGGATGTCGGCCCATGTTGTCGGAGCGCCTTCCGGCGTCTTGCCGATCAGGTCGGCGCTCCAGACCATGTCGGCGGCCTGATGCGGCGGCATCAGGATGGCATCGTCGAAATTGACGTCGCCGGCGCTCGTCATGATCTTCTTGTTGAAGGGATCGACTTCCTTCACCCTGGCGTTCGGCACATGCTGGATGATGTCCGGATACAGTTCCTCGAACGCGGCCTTGAAGCCGCCGCCGATCGGCATGATCTTTGGCTTCGGATCGAGGATGACGATCTTGGCCGGAATTTTGTTCTTTTTGAAATGCCACGCCATCACGCAGGCCCGCTCATAGGGCGAGGGCGGACAGCGGTGCGGCGGCGGCGGCAGGGTCATGACCATGGTGCCGCCCTTGAAATTGTGGATCTTGTTCTTGATCGCGACATGCTCCGCATCGGCGGTGTAGCCCGACGGATAGGCGCGGCGTGTGTACTCGATCGCCTTCTGGTCGTTGCCGAACCAGACATCGTAACCGTTGCGGATCCCGCCGGCGATGATGAGATAATCGTAGTCGATCTGGCCGTGCGATGTGCGCACGATCTTCTTGTCGCGCTCGATGCCGGTGACGTTGGTCTGCACCAGCTCGTAGCCGTATTTCCTTGATGGCGCGATCATGTCGTGCAGCAGGTAATCCGTGCTGAGCACGTTGATCAGCCACTTGTTGCTCATCGGCAGCGACCAGAAGATCGGATTGCGTTCGAGCACGACGACTTCGGCATCGACCTTCTGCTCGTGCAGATGCCGCGCGGCCGACAGGCCGCCCCAGCCGCCGCCGGCGATGACGATGCGCGGCTTCTTGCCTTTCGGCTTCAGTTGGGTGGTAGACGTAATAAGCGTTGGTGCAGCCAGAGTGGGCGCGGCGGTCAAAACCGTCGCGATGCCAGCCGACGCACCGAGAAATCCGCGACGATTGATCATCGCAATCACCTCCGTGATGGATTTTTCGGGATGGTCGACCGACCGTGTGCGCTCCATCGATTGAATCGGATGAGCGGACCGTTCCAGAGTAGAAACGGGATCAGAGGCTTGTCAATGCGACAAAGCTGTTGCTGCGGGTAAGCGCCATTGGCTTTGTCGATGATAGGTTCTGTTTTGATAGGGCTTCGCTATTGATCTCGCGCAAGAGGTGCGCGGATCTTGTCCCGGTCCCGCGCAATACAGCGGGACCGGGACAATTCACAATTGCGCTTAGACGATGCCGAGTGCGCGCATGGCCTCGGCCACGCGGATAAAGCCGGCGACGTTGGCACCAAGCACGTAATTGCCCGGCGAGCCGTAGGTGTCCGCCATCTCGGCGCAGCGGTCGTGAATGCCGTGCATGATCGTGGCGAGGCGCGCTTCGGTCGCCTCGAAGGTCCAGGAATCGCGCGATGCGTTCTGCTGCATTTCGAGAGCGCTGGTGGCGACACCACCGGCATTGGTCGCCTTGCCGGGGCCGAACATGACCCCCGCATCGAGGAAGATTTTCACCGCCTCTGGCGTGCACGGCATGTTGGCGCCTTCGCCGACCGCAACTATGCGGTTTTTCACCAGCGTGCGCGCATCCTGACCGTTCAGTTCGTTCTGCGTCGCTGACGGCATCGCCACATCGGCGGGCACGTCCCAGATCCGGCCGTTCGAGACGAAGTGCGAGGAACGCCGGGCCTTGGCGTAGTCGGAGACGCGGCCACGCTTCTTTTCCTTGATCTCCTTGAGAAGAGCGAGATCGATGCCGGATTCATCCACGACATAGCCGTTGGAATCGGAGCATGCGATGACTTTGCCGCCGAGCTCCATGATCTTTTCCATGGTGTAGATGGCGACGTTGCCGGAGCCGGACACGATCACCTTCTTGCCATCGAAATTGTGATTGCGCGTACGTAGCATGCGCTCGACGAAATACACCGCGCCATAGCCGGTCGCTTCGGTGCGGACCTGCGATCCGCCCCATGCCAGTCCCTTGCCGGTGAGCACGCCGGATTCGTAGCGATTGGCGATGCGCTTGTACTGGCCGAACATGTAGCCGATCTCGCGCTGGCCGACGCCGATGTCGCCCGCCGGCACGTCGGTATATTCGCCGAGGTGGCGGCACAGTTCCGTCATGAAGGACTGACAGAACCGCATGATCTCACCGCTCGAGCGGCCCTTCGGATCGAAATCGGCGCCGCCCTTGCCGCCGCCGATCGGCATGCCGGTCAGCGCATTCTTGAAGGTCTGCTCGAAGCCGAGAAACTTGATGGTGCCGAGATAGACCGTCGGATGGAAACGCAGGCCGCCCTTGAACGGGCCGAGCGCGGAATTGAACTGGACGCGGAAGCCGCGGTTGATCTGCACCTGACCTTTGTCGTCGACCCACGGCACGCGGAAAATAATCTGCCGCTCCGGCTCGCAGATCCGCTCGATCAGGGCGTCTTCGGCATAGTGCGGATGTTTGGCAACAACGGCGCCGAGGCTGTCGAGCACCTCGCGAACTGCCTGGTGAAACTCGTCCTCGCCCGGATTGCGGCGCAGGACGTCATCGAAGATGGGTTGGAGCTTTTCGTCGAGCATTTTTGTCCCGGATTTCAACAGCATGAACGTCAGCTTGTGGAGCAAAAAGCCCGCAAAACTAATGACATGGCTAATGATAAGCAGTTAAGGGTGACGGCGCTGTCGGGTGCCGCATGTGTGGAGCAAAAAGTGGTAAGGGCGGGGAGGGCGAGCGTCAAATCCGTCTTCAGGGGTGCGTCAATTTCGCGCAGGCTGGCCATAAGTCAATCGATTTCTCAAATAGGAAAAGAACAACCGAACTTCGCCGGAGATCGGCGGGCGAATGTTAACATGTATATTATTTACATGTTATAGATTTCGATTATAGGATCGCGTGCACCTGCCACGATGTGTTGGCGGCGCGTTGGAAGTCCAATCATGAATCGAGAAAATATTGCGCGGGTGTGGCTCTATGCTTGCGCCTCGGCCGCAGGTCTTGGAATAAGTGTGATCATCGCAATCATGCTGACCTACCTTGCGCCGCTGGCGACGCATCGTGTTGCGGTGCCATTGAACAGCGCCGCCTCGACGCCTCCCGTCGCGCTCGGAGGATTGCAGGATTTGCCTCGGCTTCTGGCCGGAGAAAAGCTCGATCAGCCATGGGCAGTGGTCGGCGGCGCTCTGATGCAGGTGGGGTTGAGCAAGCTCAGCGTGCCGATTCTGGAGAAGGTGGTCGCAGGCAATCCGGAAAATAACGTGCTTCGTGTGGCGCTCGGCGAAGCGCTGGCGCTATCGAACGGCGAACGAATTACCGATGAAGCGAAAACCCAGTTCGAGATCGCGCTGCAGGCTGATCCCAATGATCTGATTGCGCGGTTCTATATGGCGCACTGGTTGCTGCAGAACGGGAAAGCCAAGCCCGCGCTTGTCAAATGGGTCGGATTGATGCGTACGGTGGGAAGCGATCAGGTCTGGTACGATCGGCTGTGGACTGTGATGCCAATGGCGGCACAGGAGGTCGGCATCAGCCGGCTTGCGCTTGAGGCGCTGTGCGTCGCCGGAATGTAGCTGCCCGCTGCGGCGTGTCGTCGTGTGCGTTGGTGTTTTTTCTAACAGCGCTGTGCGTCATTGCGGAATGTTGCCGATTGGCAGCATCGCGAAATCATTTCCATCATCTCCGTATAAGATGCATTTAAAATGTTGATTTACGTCAATGCTGGTGCCACAGTCGCTGCGTCGGCTTGGGTTGAGGAATTCCACACATGACAGCAACGTCCGGATGACGACTGACAGATAGCGCTTCGCTGTCGTCAGATTCGGCTTCACGTCGAAACATCTCCTAAAACATCTATTATAAATGAATGTTACAGCCATGGTTATGAACCCCTATCGGCTGCGCAAGCGGCTGTTTGCCTTCATCCTTGCTGCGAGTGCAGGACTTTGTGTCCTTGATTCGTCCGCCTGGGCCGAGACCCGCAAGTTCTCGATGACGATCGAAGACACGGTCGTTACCCTTGTCGACAAGCAGACCTTCCGTACCTTCTCCTTCAACGGCCAGACTCCGGGACCGCTGCTTCACGTCACCGAAGGCGACGATCTCGAGGTCGCAGTCGAAAACCAGACGACGCTGCCGCATACCATCCACTGGCACGGTATGCTTCAGCGCGGCACCTGGAAAATGGATGGCGTGCCGGATGCCACGCAGCCCGCGATCGCACCGGGCGAAACCTTCACCTATCGCTTCAAGGCCGAGCCATCGGGCACGATGTGGTACCACTGCCATGTCAACGTCAACGAGCATGTCGCGATGCGCGGCATGTGGGGTCCGCTGATTGTCGATCCGAAGACGCCCCCTGCGATCGAGAAGGAAGTTACCAAAGACTACATCATGATGTTCTCGAGCTGGGTCTCGAGTTGGTCTCAGAAGCCTGGGCAGGGCGGTATTCCCGGTGATGAGGCAGATTACTTCACGCTCAACGGCAAGGCGTTTCCCGATACCCAGCCTCTGCGCATCAAGCAGGGCGATGTGGTGCGCATCCGTCTGATCGGCGCCGGTGACGAGCTGCACTCGATCCACATCCATGGTCATTTGCTTGAGGTCTATGCCAAGGACGGCCGGCCGCTGCCCAATCCGATCATGGTCGATACCATCCTGCTCGGACCGGGCGAGCGCTACGACCTGATCCTGCGCGCCGATAATCCCGGCATCTGGATGGTCCATGACCATATCGATCGACACACCGTGAACGGCAAGTCCCCGATGGGCGGCATCATGACCACCATCGAGTATGAAGAAATCCCGGTGAAGGATCAGGCTTTCTATAGCTGGAAGAACAAGAATTTCGTGCCGGACTTCTTCTACGAGGAATCGCTGAAGAAGCCGCTCGGCATGCATGAGAGCGCCGCGTTCAAGGGCGTTCCCGCACCGTGATCGCCTTGCAAGGAGAAAACATGATGAAAAGGCTGCTGATAGCGGCCGTGGGATTGACCGCGGCCTTACTGGGAGATGCGCGCGCGGCGGACAAGCTCGATGCGAGTTGTGCGAACTGCCACGCGCTGGTCAAGCCGACCGATGCTTCGCTTGATCGCCTGCTGGCGCGCAAGGGGCCAGACCTCTGGTACGCCGGCAACAAATTCAACGCCGACTGGCTGACGGCGTGGCTGCAGGATCCAAAGCCGATCCGGCCGGTGGGATATCCGTACTTCAAGACAATCGTGCAGGGGACTGAGCACGACGTTGCCGATCCGACAAAGGTCGTGGCGCATCCGAAGCTGGCAAAGGCCGCAGCCGAGGCGGCGACGGCGGAGCTCATGAAACTGAAGGGCCCCGCCGACCTTGTGACGGCCGGTGCGTTCAAGGGTGATGCCGCTGGCGCGCGGATGGGCGCACTGGCGTTCACCAAACTGCGCGGTTGCGTAGCTTGTCACCAGGGCGAGGAAGGCAAGGGCGGTGCGTCCGGTCCCTCGTTGACCGAGGCCGGTCTGCGGCTGCAACCCGACTTCATTGCGGCCTACACGGCAGACCCGCAACGCTTCGATCCGCATGTCTGGATGCCGACGCTGAACCTCAAGGATCAAGATATCCAGCGGTTGACCGCGTATCTGTCGCAGCAGGGCCGGGGAGGCAAGTAATGAGACACCCATCAATGTTCGTCGCATCGTTGTCCATGTCGCCGGTTTCCACGGCGTGGAAGCGGCTTCACCTGCTGGCTGCTCTCGCAGGCGCGGCGCTGCTGCTCGCTCCAACGCCCAGCCGCGCCGATCCGCCGATCGAGCAGGTCTATGATGTGTATTGCGCGCAATGCCATGGCCTCAAGCGCAACGGGACCGGCGTCAATCTGCCGGGGTTGTCCGTGCGACCGCGCGATCACACCGACACCAAGGGCATGGGCGATACGCCCAATGAAGAACTGTTCAAGGCAATCAAGGACGGTGGCCTTGCCGTGAACAAGTCCGCGCTGATGCCGAGCTGGGGCGCTGTCCTCAACGATCAGCAGATCACCGAAATGGTCAAGTACCTGCGGAAGGTCTGCAAATGCGGCACCTGACGCTCGGCGTGTGACCCGTGACAGCAAAGAAAACGTGAAACGTAAATACGGAGAGAATGGAATGAAAAGTGAGTTGTTCAGGAGCGTCGCAGTGGCCGGCGGCCTTGCCACCAGCCTTTGGCTGTCGAGTGCCGCGATCACGGCGGCCAATGCCAAGACGGTCAAGGTCGAACTGACCGCCAAGGAAACTATGGTCACGATCGACAATGAGGGGCACAAAGCCATCGGCTGGACGTTCGATGGCCAGATTCCCGGTCCAGTGGTGCGTGCGACCGAGGGGGACACCATCGAGTTCACCCTCACCAATGATGCCGCCAACAAAAATTCGCACTCAATCGATTTTCATGCAGCACGTGCAGACGTGCTGACCTCGTTCGCGCCGATCAAGCCGGGTGAGACGAAGAAGTTCACCTTTACCGCCGACAACCCGGGTGCCTTTTTCTATCACTGCGGTGCTGACCCGATGATTCAGCACATTGCCCGCGGCATGATCGGCGCGATCATCATCGACCCGAAGGACCCCAACGCGATGCCGAAGGCAGACCGCGAATATGTTCTGGTCGAGCACCAGACCTTCGAGAACCCCGAAGACGTCAAGGGCATGATGGCCAACAACTGGAAACACGACGTCTTCAATGCTACGCCGTTCCAGTACGATCCCGTGCATGACGTGAATGCGACACAGACGCTGGAGGCAAAGCCCGGCGAGCGCGTGCGCATCTACCTGATCAATGCTGGCCCGAACGAGTTCTCCGGGTTCCATCCGATCGCCGGCATCTGGGACAAGGTCTATCCGTCGGGCAATCCGAAGAACGTGATGAGCGGGATGCAGAACTATACGGTGGCGCCCGGCGATGGCGCGACCTTCGATATCGTTCCGCCGAATGAGGGAGCTTATGCGCTGGTGAACCACTCGATGCGTGCCGCGCTGTCCGGCGCGATCGCGGTACTGATGATCAGCAACAAGGCTGATCCGTCGATGGGGCACGGCGAGAAGATCCTTCCCCGCTGACCGACGTGCCCTGCAGGGATCGCCGCCGCGATCCCTGCTTTTTTATTGGACCGCAACGCAGCGTGTCCGCGATCGGACGGTTCGCACAGCTCCGCCGGAAAAGCAGACGACATCATGCGCGGGTGCGCATGATGTCGTTATCGCGATCGGAAAAGAAGTTCTTGCGGCCTCGCAAGAGGACAAATCTTACTTTGTCCGGTTGTCGTGGGAATGTGCTTCTTTCGCCTGGGGCAGATCGTCGTAGCCATGGCGGCTGCTGTAGAACGTGAGCGCCATCAGTCCCGACCCGATGACGATCGAGAAGACGATGCCAAGGACCATGGCGATGTAACCGTGCTTGTTCATGGCAACATCGGCCGAGCCATTCCAGGCGGCAATCACCCACCATAGCGTGGCCAGAAGAATGAGAACGAGGGCGCCGATGACGGCCCAGGACCCGACTTTTCTGTTCATGGGAACTCTCCTTGCCGCTGGTTGATATGCGCCGGCAGTTCAATACTGCTCGTGCAGCCCCGTGGCATACCTATCTGGCTGCAATTTAAGTGATCCAGATCAAAAAGCAATACGCTGGATATATCTTAACAGGGGCCGATCGATGAAAAGTAGATTGACGAGACATCAGGCCAGATCTGACAGGCTGAGGCGGCGCCCGCCCAGAACAGGGCGCCCTGCGAGATCGCCCGGAATGATTTCAGGATCTTGGCGATAGTCGGGCTGGCGGAACGCAGCTCGTCGAGATGGACCTTGGACAGCCGCTGCAAGTGCTGTTCGCCCTTCCGCGTCAGCTTGAGCAGGACGCGCCGGCCATCGTCCTGGTCGACTTCCCGGCTGAGCAGGCTGAGCTTGGTCATCCGGTCGGTCAGTTCCACCGCGGTGTGGTGCTTGATCAGGAGGAATTCCGCCAGTTCGCCGACGGAAATAGCGCCTTGTTTGGAAAAACCCTTGATCGCAAGCATCGCCTGATGCTGTTGGGACGTCAGCCCGGACTGATGTGCCGCCTCTTCGCTGAACGTCAGAAACTTGCGGATCTGATAACGAAACCTGGCGAGAGCTTCGTAATCGGCCGTGCCCATCGATGCGGATGCGACAGGAGACTTTTTTTTGGCAGGACGTGTCGTCTTGACGGAGCGTCGCTTCGACTGAAGCATGGATATCTCGCAGGCATCCGGACCCGGCGTCGGCAACTCGCCGATGCAACAAACCGGTGTTGCGTCACGTTACAAATGCGATAACGAGATTCAAGATTTATCTGCGCGTGAATGGTGGCAATGCAATATCGCCATGCGTTCACTGTGAGATGATTTTTCAACGGAGTTTGCAGGAAATCATTGACAGGCGCCCCCGCGCCGGGCGGCGTTATCGTCCGGGCCTAGCGCAAGAGGCGCGATGCCCGCCTATTCGCAAGTTGAGCGCAGGATTTGCAGGACGACGAGTTGCAGCGCGATCGGAATTTGAGTGTTCCGGCGCCGGGTCGATCTCTCCAGAGCCTGGATGATCTCGGTCTTGGTGAATTCGCCGGACGAGAACTTCGTCACCGCATCCTGCCACATCGCCGACAGCGATTTGCCCGAATAGAACCGCGGGCGGATCGCCGTGCCCTGAGCTTCGGCCCATCGGATGATTTCCGCCGTAGTCTGCCGCCCGCAATTGCGTGCGGTCGCAAGGTGCTGATGGGTCAGTTGCCGCACCAGTTCGAGCGGCGGTGTCCAGGACCCCTGGGGCGGCGTTTTTCCGGTCAGTTCGAGCGCCAGTTCTTTCAAGACATTCTGGGCTCGAACGCTGAGGCCGGCGATCGACGCATGCTGGCCTGATCCGGAGGGTCGGGCAGGCTCGCGGCCGGCCACCACTCCGGCAAAGGGTGCGACATGATCGGGTTCGGCAGGAACGGTTTTAGAAGCGGAAGATGCCTTGGAGAGGACGGAGCGAGCCGTTCCGTGACTTTTTGCCGCGACGTCAGATCCGTCGAGCCATGCACGAGACCTTCTCGCATGTGCGGTGCGTGTCATTCCCGCTCCCGTGAACGATCTGCTGCATATTGCGATAGATTTTCACGACATCGCTTCTTTTCGCAGAAGTTTGTTCGTCAAAATATATCGCACTGCGATATAAGAACATCGTAAAACGATGTGTTTAGTTATGCAAGAATTTTGACGTGCTTCGACGAAAGGCACATTGACAGGGTTGGTGCGAAAGGAATTCAAATTCACGGGAACGACGGCGCTGTTTTCTGACGTGTTTTTAAAGCGCTTGCCGGTTGATACGTTTTTGTTTGCAACCGGTTCATCGTGAACGAGAACAAAATTTATCCGGGAGGATAATCGATGACAAAGAACGAAAAGTTTGAACAATCCCTTCGCATGGACGTTTCGCGTCGAACCTTGCTGCAGGGCAGCGCGGGTCTTTTGGGCGGCGCAATGCTTCCCGGCGGAATGATCATGCCGGCTTTTGCCGCCGATCGTCCGCCGATCGGAACCTGGCCGGCAGGTTCGGAAGGCAATTCCATCACCATCGGCGCGGCGGTGCCGCGCACCGGCACCTATGCCGTGCAGGGCGAGGATGAACTCAAGGGCATGCAACTCGCTGTCGAGCACCTCAACAGCGCCCATGATCTCGTCAAGAAAATCTCGCCCAAGACCAAGAAGGGCGTGCTCGGCAAGGAAGTGAAGCTGGTGGTCGCCGACTCCGGCGCCAAGCCGAATATCGCAGTGCAGGCGCAGCAGCGCTTCATCACCGAAAACAAGATTGTGCTGATGACCGGCTCGACGTCGTCCGCTGTGGCAGTCGCGCTCAACAAGCTCGCTCAGCGCGAGAAGGTGATGTACGTCGCCGCCATTTCTGGCTCCAACGACACCACCGGCAAGGACTGTGTTCGCTACGGCTTCCGGCAGTGCTTCTTCGGTCAGACGGCTGCGGCCGCGGTTGGCCCGCAGCTCGTCAAGACCTTCGGCAAGGGCAAGAAGGCGGCGTACATGACGCCGGACTACACCTACGGTCACACCGTGACCAAGTCGATGCAGGATTATCTTGCGACGGCCGGCTGGACCACGGTGACCAACCAGGTCTCGCCGCTCGGCGCGCCCGACTATTCGTCCTACCTGCTCAACGTCGCCAACTCCGGCGCCGACGTGCTCATCAACGTCAACTGGGGTCACGACGCCGTGCTGTCAATCCAGCAGGCCAAGCAGTTCGGCATCTTCGACAAGATGAAGCTCGCGGTGCCGTATCAGATCCCGTTCCTCGCTCCCGAGGTCGGTGGCAATCTGCTTGCCGGCGTCTACGCCGCGACCGACTACTGGTGGACGATCGAGGACAAGTTCCCGCTCGCCAAGATGTTCAACGAGGCCTTCCGCGCGAAGTTCGGCTACAACCCCGAGTGGGGCGCGGAGAACGGCTACATCAGCTTCGTGCACTGGGCGCGCATGGTTGAGGAAGCCGGTACGCTTTATCCGCCGGAGGTTATCAAGGCCTACGAGAAGGAGGACAAGATCCCCTCGCTGGTCGGCGAAGTGTACTACCGCAAGGAAGACCACCAGTGCATCCGTCCCGTCATCATCGTTCGTGGCAAGGAAGCCAAGGACATGAAGAACAAGGAGGACTTCTGGGAGGTTGTCGAGATCGTCCCCGGCGAGGGTCTGATGCAGAAACCTGACGCGTTCGGCTGCAATCTCGGCGATTACACCTGACTTTCAGTAAATTGCTGAACTGACGCCGGCACCGGGTTGATGTGAAACCCGACGCCGGCGGAAGCCACCAACAGACTGACGTGCGGAGCGGGTTTCCGGCCTGCGTCGCGCGTCTGTCCGGCGGCGCGGCAATTGCTGCGCTTCATCGAGCGCAGAAACGGGCGAGGATAAATTGATCAACTGGGCTAACTTCGTTTCGCAGCTGTTCAACGGGCTGGTGCTTGGCGCCTTGCTCGCTCTCATCAGCTCCGGACTGACCATCATCTACGGAACGCTGGGTGTTCTCAACCTCGCCCATGGCGCCATGTTCATGCTCGGTGGTTACGCCGGGTATGTCGCTTTCAGCTACACCAATTCCTTCATCCTCGCCATCATCGC
Organism: Hyphomicrobiales bacterium; assembly: GCA_017305455.1. GTDB lineage: Bacteria > Pseudomonadota > Alphaproteobacteria > Rhizobiales > Xanthobacteraceae > Afipia. The sequence continues at coordinate 20,591 of JAFKKO010000125.1, forward strand.
CGGATCGTTGTTCGTCATGGTTGTCGGCGTGGTGATGGAGCGGGTCATCATCCGTCATTTCTACGGCAGGCCCGACGAAGACCAGTTGCTGGTCACCTTCGGCATCGGCATCTGCATGGTCGAGATCGTCCGGTTTTTCTTCGGCAGCTTGTCTTACGTGGTGCCGGCGCCCGCGGCGCTGTCGGGCATTACCTCGCTCGGCTTCATGTTCTACCCGACTTATCGCCTGGCGCTGGTCGGCATCGTCGCCGTGGCATTGCTGGTCCTGTTTGTAATTCTCTACCGCACGCGTCTTGGCATGATCGTGCGCGCCGGCATCGAGGATTCGGTGATGGTCGGATCGCTCGGCATCAACGTCTACCGGATCTTCATGGTGGTGTTCGGCATCGGCGCCATGGCGGCGGGTTTCGCGGGAATCGTCAACGCGCCGGTGGTGTCGCTGACGCCCGACATGGGTGAGGCGATCCTGGTGCAGACCTTCGTCGTGGTCGTGATCGGCGGCGTCGGCTCGTTCCCCGGTGCCATCCTCGGCGGCCTGATCGCCGGCGAGATCATCAGCCTCACCTCGATGGTGAACCCCGGCTATGCCTACGTCATGCTGTTCGCGGCGATGACGCTGGTGCTGCTGCTGCGGCCTCACGGCCTGCTTGGCTCCCAGAGCCGCGGATAAATCGGTCAAAAAAATGCTGAAACAACGTCCCTTCCTGATCGAAATCCTGACGGCGGTCGGCCTCATCGTGGCGCCGTTCATCCTTCCTCATCTCGGCTTTGCACCCAATACGGTGAACCGCATTCTGGTGTGGGGCCTGTTCGGAATCGGCTTCGACATCCTGTTCGGCTTCACCGGACTGTTGTCGTTCGGCCAGTCGGCGCTCTATGGCACCGGCGGCTTCGTCGCCGCCTATCTGCTGACGCAAGCGGGGTTTCCGCATGTGGTCACGGCCCTGTTCATCGGCATGATCGCGGCGGCGGTGGTCGGCTATCTGGTCGGCCTGATTGCGCTGCGCCGCACCGGCATCTACTTCGCCATGATCACCGTGGCGATCGCCGAGGTTTTCTTCTTCGTCGAATTCAATCCGCTGGCGGACTGGACCGGCGGCGAGAACGGCCTGCCCGGCGTGCCGAGCCCGTCCTTCGATCTCGGCTTTGCCCAGTTCCATTTCTCCAGCGGCTGGTCGCTCTACGGTTTCCTCGCTTTCTGGTACTTCATCGGCATTGTGATCGGCCTGCGCATCATCCGCTCGCCGGTCGGCGCGGTGCTGCGCGCGATCCGCGACAATCCGCTGCGCGCTTCGGCCGTGGGCCACAACATCCACAGCTACAAGCTCACCGCCTTTGTCGTCGCGGCGGCTTACGCCGGTTTCGCCGGCGGCCTGCTCGGCGTCATGCAGGCGTTCATGCCGCCTGATGCCTTCATGTTCGACACTTCGGCGCAGCTCATCATGCAGACCGCGATCGGCGGCGCCGGCACGCTGTTCGGACCTCTTCTCGGCGCGGCGGTCTGGCTGTTCCTGCAGGACTTCCTGCAGAGCGCGCTCGGTCTTGGCGCTGCCTGGAAGCTGGTGCTCGGCCTGATCTTCGTGCTGCTGGTCTGCTTCTTCCGCCGCGGCCTGATTGGCGGCATTGTCGATCTCTTTAATTACATCACCGGCAGGAATGTCCACGCCGAGCCCGCGGAGGAATCGGTCAGCGCTGCGTCCAATGGTCGGTCCGAGGCGGAGGCTGATGCGGCTCGCGAAGTCGCCGCCGCCCATATGTCGGCGAGCCTGAGCGCCGCCAGTCATCAGAGCGGCCCAATCCTGGAGGCGCGCGGTCTGTCCAAGCGTTATGGCGGTCTGCTTGCCAACAGCGATATCGACTTCACCGTCAATCACGGCGAACGGCGCGGCATCATCGGCCCCAACGGCGCCGGCAAGTCGACTTTCTTCAAGATGCTGACCTGCGAGGTGGCGCCGACCTCGGGCACGATCGTGTTCGAGGGCAATGACATCACCGGCATGAACGTCACGGATGTCTGCCAGCTCGGTCTGACCAAGAGCTATCAGGTCAATCAGTTGTTCACGCGCCTCACGGTGCGGGAAAATCTGATCATTGCGGTGCTTGCCGAACTGCGCGGCAGGTTCCGGCTCGACCTGTTCAGCCGCATCGACAGCGTGTCCGGCCTGAATGAGCGTGTCGCCGACGCGCTGACCATGGTGAACCTTACCGCGCGCGCCGATACGCCGGTCTCCGCGCTGGCCTATGGCGAAAAGCGGCGGCTGGAAATCGGCCTTGCACTGGCGAACTCGCCGAGCCTGCTGCTGCTCGATGAGCCTCTGGCAGGCATGAGCCCGCAGGAGCGCGTCGAGACCGTCAAGCTGCTGAAGTCGATCAGCCAGGGCCGCACCATGATCATCATCGATCATGACATGGACTCGCTGTTCGAGTTGGTCGAGAAGGTGACGGTGCTGCAGGAAGGCCGCGTGCTGGTCGAAGGCACGCCGGAAGAGATCAAGGGCAATCCCGTCGTGCAGGAGGCCTATCTGGGCGGAGTGATTGAAGCATGAGCTTGCTCGAGGTTAGCAACCTGAACAGCTATTACGGGGATTCCCACATTCTGTTCGATGTTGCGATGCGCGTCGAGCAGAACGAGGTGGTCGCTTTGCTCGGCCGCAACGGTGCCGGCAAGAGCACCACGCTGAAAAGCCTGATGGGCGTGGTCACGCCGAAATCCGGCAGCATCGTGCTCAAGGGTACCGAGCTCGCCGGCAAGAAGAGCCACACCATCGCGATGGCCGGCATGCAGCTCGTCCATGAGGATCGGCGCATCTTCGGCAGCCTCAATGTCGAGGAGAACATCATTCTGGCCGGCATCACCGCGCCGAAGCGCTGGCCGCTCGATCGGATCTACGAGATGTTTCCGCGTCTCAGGGAGCGGCGCGGCAGTCGCGGCACCGATCTGTCGGGCGGCGAGCAGCAGATGCTGGCGATTGCCCGCGCGCTGGTCCGCGATCCGCAGATCATTCTGCTGGACGAACCCTTCGAGGGACTGGCACCGGTGATCGTTCGCGATCTGGTCAATGCCTGCCGCGATCTTGCCGCCGCGGGCCAGACCATCGTCCTGGTGGAACAGAATCTGGCCGCCACGCTGGCACTGGCGCAGCGGGTCTACATCATCAACAACGGCCACATCGTTCATGAGGGACCGGCGCTTGAAATCAAAAAGCAGCCGGAAGTCCTTCAGCGTTATCTCGGCGTCTGACGAGACGGCTTGGAGCCGCGCTCAGCCCTTGAGCGCGGCGATCAGCCTGGCGGCGTGATCTTCCAGAACCTTGGGGTCTTCCTTGCGGCTTTGCGGGGGCAGCAGCGCGACGCCTTCCTTGCATGGCATCACATGCATGTGCAGGTGGAACACGACCTGACCGCTGGCCGGCTCGCTGAACTGCTGGACGATGATTCCGTCGGCGGCAAAGGCTTTCATTGCGGCGATCGCGATGGTCTTGGCGGTGCGGGCAACGGCGGCGAAATCGTCCGGCGCGATATCGAGCAGGTTGCGCGCCGGCGCCTTGGGAATCACCAGCGCATGCCCGGCCGAGCGGGGCATGATATCCATGAAGGCGAAGGTCTTGTCGTCCTCGTAGACCTTGTAGGCCGGCAGTTCGCCGCGCAGGATTTTCGCAAAAATGTTCTGGTCGTCATACTTGGCCATGTCGTGCCCCGTCCTGCGCGTCCCGATGATTGCCGCGAGCTTTTCACGGCGTTTGAAATATATTGCGCATTCAAACACATAATCGGGCGCTCTGGCTACTCCGGTGCCGGCGGGAGATCGGCCACGTTCCGGGATACCGCCCATTCGTTGAATGCGACATGGGCAGCGCTATCCGACTGATATATGCTCGCCGGTCCGAAGGCGGCTCATCGCAAGAGAGCGGCAGATCGACGGGAGATTTTGATGCGCAAGTTATGGACGGTTCTCGCGGCTCTGGCGACGCTCAGCCTGACCAATTGCGGCTATAACGTCATCCAGCAGAACGACGAGGCGGTGAAATCGAGCTGGTCGGAAGTCGTGAACCAGTATCAGCGCCGCGCCGATCTGGTGCCGAATCTCGTCAACTCGGTGAAAGGCTTCGCCCAGCAGGAGAAGGATGTCCTGCTCGGCGTCACCAATGCCCGCGCCAAGGTCGGCAGTACCCAGATCTCGCCCGATGTGATCAACGATCCCGCCGCCTTGCAGAAATTCCAGGCGGCGCAGAGCGAACTCACCGGCGCGTTGTCGCGATTGCTGGTGGTGACGGAGAACTATCCGCAGCTCAAATCCGATCAGCTTTTCCGCGATCTCGTCGCGCAGCTCGAAGGCACCGAAAACCGCATCGCGGTGGCGCGCAACCGCTATATCAAGGCGGTGCAGGACTACAACGTCGACATCCGTACCTTCCCGAACAACCTGACCGCGATGGTGTTCGGTTACAAGGAAAAGGCCAACTTCACGGTGGAGAACGAGAAGTCGATCTCGACCGCGCCCAAGGTGGATTTCAACGTTCCGCCGACACCTGCTCCTGCGCCCGCACCGGCCCCTGCCACACCGGCGCCGGCGCCAGTGCCCGCCAAGTAGCGTGTCGCCACGAGGCATTTGATGACCGCCCTTCGCTGTGCCGTCATCGCATTGGTTCTGTCGCTGTGCGGAATGCTGGCGGCCGCGGCCGATGTCGCGGTGCCGCCGCTCAGCGGCCGCGTTGTCGATCAGACCGCGACCCTGAGCGCGGCGGATGTCTCGGATCTTGAGCAGAAACTCAAGGCCTTCGAGGATCGCAAGGGCAGTCAGATCGCGGTGCTGATGGTGCCGACCACGGCGCCGGAGGCCATCGAGCAATATGCCATTCGCGTGGTCGAGCAATGGAAGCTCGGCCGCAAGAAAGTCGATGACGGCGCGCTGCTGCTGATTGCCAAGAACGATCGCAAGCTGCGGATCGAGGTCGGCTATGGCCTTGAGGGCGCGCTGAACGACGCCACGACCAAACGTATCATCGACGAGATCATCACGCCGCGTTTCAAGGCGGGAGATTTCGCCGGCGGCATCAATGCCGGCGTCGATCGCATGATCAGCGTGATCGACGGCGAACCGCTGCCGGCGCCGGAGCCTCTGCAGCGGATGTCGCCCGGCGCGCTCGATGCGCTTGGCGAATTTTTCCCTGTGATCATCATCGGCGCCTTGGTGGCCGGCGGCATATTTCGCGCGATGTTTGGCCGGTTGCTCGGCGCGCTCTTGACCGGCGGCGGGCTTGCCGTTCTGGCGTGGCTGTTCGTCGGATTGTGGAGTGTCGCGCTGATTGTCGGCCTGATCGGATTCGTTTTCACCCTGGTGGGTGACGCGGTCACATCCGGCGGGCCGGGCGGCTTCTCCAGCGGCGGCTCCCGCGGCGGATCGAGCTGGGGCGGCTCGGGCGGTGGCGGGTTCAGCGGCGGAGGCGGCAGCTTCGGCGGCGGCGGGGCTTCGGGCAACTGGTGATCATGGGCATCAAACGCATCGGAACGCATCTTATTCTCGGACGCCGGCAGGTGCGCAAGGCATTTCCGCGCGAGTCGCTTGCCAGGATCGAGAAAGCGATCGCGGCGAGCGAGAAGTTGCACATCGGCCAGATCCGCTTTGTGGTGGAAGGCGCGCTGGAGGGGCGGCCCTTGCTCGGAGATCAGCCCGCGCGTGCGCGCGCGATCGATGTGTTCTCTCACCTGCGGATATGGGACACCGCGCACAACAATGGCGTGCTGATCTATCTGCTGCTAGCCGATCGCGATGTTGAAATCGTCGCCGACCGCGGTATCGACGCCAAAGTCGGCAAGGCCGGCTGGCAGGATATCTGCACCGCCATGGAAAGCGAGTTCCGCTGCGCGAAGTTCGAGGCGGGCGTGCTTGCCGGTATCGCGGCGGTGACGAAGCATTTGGCGCGGCATTTCCCAGCGGAAGACAAACACGCGAACGAACTGCCGGACGACCCGGTGGTGCTGTAGGAATCGTGCCGCGAATGCATCACATCGCGCGATTGTGCGGGCGATGAGGAAAACCACAGCTACGGCTCTTGGCAGGATAGGGAGCGCAGGCTAGCTTTTCGATCGGTGTTGTCTTGCGCGGGGTCGCCCGCGAATGGTCCGCAATCAGGCGTTTGGCATGATACGGTTGTCCATCTCGTCCTCTGTCAGGTTGTTTGTGCCGGGCGTGAGCGCGTTGGCAGGTCTTGCGATGCTGGGCGCGGGCCCTGCTCTTGCCGTCGAGTTGAGCGGACCCGTTGCCTATCTTTATTCCTCGGTTTCGATCAATCCGCCGTCCGCGCAGGAGATGACGGTCTGTTACGGTTTTGGCTGCCGCCGCCGTGCCTCGCTGGATTTTTCCGCGGCCGACCGCAGAACGCTGACGCAAATTCTTGCCGCGGGCAAAGCCAGTCCCGCCGCCGAGCGCGCCGCGATTCAGAAGGCGGTGATCTGGTTCGATCGCCGTGTTGGTCCGATGATCGGCACCGACAAGCGTGTCGCCAATGCCGATATTCGCGCGGGGTCTGCTGCGACCAACTTCGATTGCTGGGACACCACGCGCAATGCCGCCAGCCTGCTGCTGGTGTTGCGGGAGTGGGGGCTTCTGAAGCATCACACCATCGGTGATCCGAGGTATCGCGGCAATTTCCTCGCCGGCCAGTTGCCGCACAACACCGCGGTGCTGGTCGATAAATCGACCGGCACCGAATGGGTGGTCGATATGTGGCCGAAGAAATATGCCGAGGCGCCGGATGTGATGCCGGTCGCGCGCTGGCTCAAGGAAAACTGAGCGCTTGATCGAAGCGCGTCTTGCGGAAGGTCCTTCGATGCAACTCAACGGTCTTTCGGTTCTGGTGACGGGCGGCGCTTCCGGTCTCGGTGCCGCGACCGCGCGGGCGATGGCGGCGAAGGGCGCCAAGGTCGCCGTTCTCGACATGAACAAGGATGCGGCCGAGCAGGTTGCATCGGAGATCGGCGGGGTGGCGCTGATCGCCGATGTCGCCGAGGAAGCGCCGGTCAAGGCGGCGCTCGCGACGGCGGAAGCCGCGCATGGCATCGTGCGCATTCTGGTGAATTGCGCGGGCGTCGCCAGCGCGATCAAGACCGTCAACAAGAACGGCGCCTATCCGCTGGCTGAGTTCAGGCGTCACATCAACGTCAATCTGATCGGCACCTTCAATGTGATCCGTCTGGTCGCGGAGCGGATGCAAAGCGCGCCGCCGATCGGTGAGGAACGGGGCGTCATCATCAACACCGCCAGTGTCGCGGCCTATGACGGTCAGGTCGGGCAGGCGGGGTACTCCGCGTCCAAGGCCGGGGTGGTCGGCATGACGCTGCCGATCGCGCGCGATCTCGCCTCGCTGCTGATCCGTGTCAACAGCATCGCGCCGGGGCTGTTTCTGACGCCGCTGTTGCTCGGCCTGCCAGAGGAGGCGCAGCGCAGCCTCGCCACCCAGGTTCCGCATCCGGCGCGTCTCGGCGATCCGAAAGAATACGCCGCGCTTGCCGTCCATATCGTGGAGAACCCGATGCTGAACGGCGAGACCATCCGCCTCGATGGCGCCATCCGCATGGCGCCGCGCTAGGCGACCACGAGGCTTTCGGCCCGGGCGCGGGTTTCACGCCGGCGGCCGATCATGGTTAACCGATCGTTAGCAGATTGCATTGCATGCTTTTTGCAAGGAGATCTGCCATGTGGTCGAGCCGCACCAACATCGAGAGCGATACTTGCCCGGTCGGCGAGGATATGCTCGGACATCTGTACCGTTCCAGCGAACATGGCCTGCCGGTTCTGGTCGAATCGGTCTCGGCGGATGTTCGCGCCATGCTTGCGCTGTTCTGCTATCGCCGCAGCCATCTTCATTCGATGAGCCTTGCAATCGCAGCGACCTGCAGCGAGCGCGATCTGGTCGATCAGGGCGGCGCCGTCGGCGCGACCCTGTTTGCAATGTCGCGCGAAGCCCCGGCTCCGGCGCCTGCCGCTACCAGCGGTCGCCGCGCCATTACGCTCTCGACCAAGCCGCTGAGCAATGTAATGCCGCTCGACGATCTGCCCGACGGCGAGCCCGAGGCCGCCACCGCCTGAGCAGGCGGATTTTAGAGACTGTTTGAAAACTTTGAAAACCTCATCCTGAGGAGCCGTTTCGTCAGAAACGGCGTCTCGAAGGGCGAGTTTTCAAAGATAAAGTCCTCGATCCTTCGAGACGGCGCCATAGCGCGTCGGAAGACGCGCGTGAACGGCTGTTGACGCCTCATCAGGATGAGGACTTTTCAAACGGTCTCTTAAACGCTCATTGATCCTGCATTGCAATTGCGGCGAGGCCGAAGCCGCGCCGCGCGATGGTGCATTCGGCGTCGCCGGGCTGACAAATGCGGCACACTTCGGGTCTGACCTCGTAGATGCCGCAGGCAGTGGAGACGCCGATCTTCCCGGTCAGCGCCGTGCAACGCTCGTCCTCGCAGCGCATGCCGGACAGCCTGTCGTTGACGAATTTCGCCGGGATCAGTTCCAGCGCCGCGTCGTCCTCGGTGGAGAATCGCGGCCAGTTGCGCGAATAGGCGCAGCACGCGCCGCAGCTTTGGCAAATGCTGACGGGAGCGTCCATGCGGGGCCTCGAATGAGAGTCAGTCGACCAGAATGACACGGATGTCGTTGACGTTGGTCAGCGTCGGTCCCACCACGAGCAGATCGCCGGTCGCCTCGAAGAAGGTCGTGGCGTCGTTGTTGTCGAGATAGGCTTCGGGGTCGAGCTTGAGTTCGCGCATCTTGGCGAAGGTGCGCCCGTCCGCCATCGCTCCGGCCGGATCGGCGGGTGAACCCGCGCCGCCATCGGCGCCGTCAGTGTCGGCGGCGAGCATCGAGATATTCTTGCTGTCGGCGAGATGCTCGACCAGCGCCAGCACGTATTCCTGATTGGGACCGCCGCGGCCGTTGCCGCGCACCGTCACCGTCAGTTCGCCGCCCGACATGATCGCGGCACGTTTGCCCTGGGCCTGCGCGTTCAGCGCGAGCCTGGCGTGCTCGGCGGCGGTGGCACGGGCGTCGCCCTCGAGATCCGCGCCGAGGTCGATCACCTCATAACCGGCTTCGGTCGCGACCCGGATCGCGGCATCGAGCGAATCGCGCGGCCGGCCGACGATTTCGAATCGCGAGCGCACGAAGGCTGGCTCGGTTTGCTTGGCGCTTTCGTTGCGCGGGTCGCTCAAGGCCTGGCGCACGGCGTCGTCGATCTGCAGGTTGTATTTGGCGATGATCGCCGCGGCATCCTTCAGCGTGGTCGGATCCGGCACCGTAGGGCCGGAGGCGATGGTTGCCGGGTCGTCGTGCGGCACGTCGGAGACCGCCAGCGTCACGAGCTGCGCCGGATAGGCCGCGCGCGCCAGCCGACCGCCCTTGATGCGCGACAGGTGCTTGCGCACGGTGTTGATCTCGGAGATCGGCGCACCCGAGCGCAGCAGGCTTTTGTTGATCTGCTGCTTCTGCGCGAAGGTGATGCCCTCGGCCGGCGCGATCCAGTTGGCCGAGCCGCCGCCGGACATCAGCACCAGCACGAGGTCGTCCTCGCCGGCGCTTTCCGCCAGCTTCAGCGTTTTATCGGCGGCCTTGAGGCCGGCTTCGTCCGGCACCGGGTGTCCGGCCTCGATCACCTCGATCCGGCGGGTCGGCACGCCATGGCCGTGCCGCGTTGTGGCGATGCCCACGATCTGGTTCTCGCTGAGACCGACATCGTCCATGTAGTGTCGCTCGGCGACGGCGGCCATCGCGGCGGCACCCTTGCCCGCGGCCAGACAGATCACACGGCCGCGCGGCGGTGGCGGCAGATGGCGTCGAAGGATCTTGTCGGGATGAGCCGCCGCAACGGCGGCATCGAAAATCGCGCGAAGAAGGGAGCGTTTATCGGTCATTAGATACCTTATGCACGGTTTGCGAGCTTCGCAAAATACCTCGGACGCTTATCGCAAGAAAAATCCCTCGCAAGTAAGCAAGGGACTGCCAGCCTGCGGCTTTTTACAGACCGTGGCCGACCATTTCAATGAGTGGGAAATACATTCGGCCGGTCCGATGTGATCCCGGATTGGACTGCCGCGGGGAGGCGGTAGCCACGACTCGCCAAAAATGCGCAAATGCGGCTTCACCCTCCAGGGGACCTTGCCATGACCGACGCCGTGATCGTCTCCACCGCCCGAACCCCAATCGGCAAGGCCTATCGCGGCGCGCTCAACAACACCGAGGGCGCCACTCTGCTGGGCCATGCCATTGCCGCTGCCGTGAGTCGGGCTGGCATCGGGCCGGACGAGGTTGAGGATGTGGTGATGGGCGCGGCCCTGCAGCAGGGCGCGACCTTCGGCAACATTGCCCGTAAGGCGGCGCTGCGGGCCGGTCTGCCGGCCGCAACCGCAGGCGTGAGCGTCGATCGGCAGTGCGCGTCGGGACTGCAGGCAATCGCGCTGGCGGCCCGTTCGGTGCTGTTCGATGGCGTCGGCATCGCGGTGGGCGGCGGCGGCGAGTCGATCAGTCTCGTGCAGAACGACAAGATGAACATGTTTCGCGCCGTCGATCCGGCGCTGCAGACAATCAAGCCCGACATCTACATGTCGATGCTCGACACCGCCGAGGTGGTGGCGAAGCGCTACAACATCTCGCGCGAGCGGCAGGACGAATACAGCCTGGAAAGCCAGCGCCGCACCGCCGCCGCACAACAGGCCGGCAGGTTCAACGACGAGATCGCGCCGATCGCGACCAGCATGGCCGTCGCCGACAAGGCGACCGGCGCCGTGTCGTTCAAGGACATCACGCTCTCGCAGGATGAAGGACCGCGGCCCGACACCACGGCCGAAGGGCTTGCCGCGCTCAAGGCCGTGAAAGGCGAGGGCTTCAGCATCACCGCCGGCAATGCCAGCCAGTTGTCGGACGGCTCCAGCGCCTGCGTGATCATGAGTGACAAGCTCGCCGCGCAAAAAGGTCTGACGCCGCTCGGCATCTTCCGCGGCTTTGTCGCGGCGGGCTGCGAGCCGGATGAGATGGGCATCGGTCCGGTGTTCGCGGTGCCGCGTCTGCTCGCGCGGCATGGTCTCACCATCGATGATATCGACTTGTGGGAACTCAACGAGGCGTTCGCGGTGCAGGTGATCTATTGCCGCGACCGACTCGGCATCGATCCCGCCAAACTCAACGTCAATGGCGGCGCGATCGCGGTCGGCCATCCCTACGGCATGACCGGCGCGCGGCTTGCCGGCCATGTGCTGATCGAGGGCCGCAGCCGCAAGGCGAAGCATGCGGTGGTGACGATGTGTGTCGGCGGCGGCATGGGCGCGGCGGGTTTGTTCGAGGTTATTCCTTAAACGGGGTCTGATCGCGCGATGCCGTATGTTCTCGCCATCGATCAGGGCACCACGTCATCGCGCGCGATTGTGTTTCGCGACGACATGTCGATCGCGGCGCAGGCGCAGCAGGAATTCCCGCAACACTTCCCGGCGTCGGGCTGGGTCGAGCATGAACCCGATGATATCTGGTCGTCGACGCTCGCGACCTGCCGCGAGGCGATGCGGACCGCCGGTCTTGGTGCGCGCGACATCGCCGCGATCGGCATCACCAACCAGCGCGAGACCACGGTGGTGTGGGATCGCCTCACCGGCCGCGCGGTGCATCGCGCCATCGTCTGGCAGGATCGCCGCACCGCCGAGATGTGCGCGCGACTTGCGGCGGAGGGTCATGAGCCGATGATCGCCGCGAAAACCGGGCTGATCATCGATCCTTATTTTTCCGGCACCAAGATCGCATGGATTCTGGATTCCGTTCCCGGCGCCCGCGCGCGCGCCGAGCGCGGCGAACTCTTGTTCGGCACCGTCGATTGCTATCTGTTGTGGCGGCTGACCGGCGGCACAGTGCACGCCACCGACGCCACCAATGCCTCGCGTACGCTGCTGTTCGATATCCATCGCGGCGCATGGGATGACGATCTCTTAAAGCTCTTGCGCGTGCCGCGCGCGATGCTGCCGCAGGTGCGCGATTCCTCGGGCGATTTCGGCGTCACTGCGCCGGACCTGTTTGATGGCGCGATCGCGATCCGTGGCATCGCGGGGGATCAGCAGGCAGCGACCATCGGACAGGCCTGCTTTGCGCCCGGCATGATCAAATCGACCTACGGCACCGGCTGCTTCGCGCTGCTCAACACCGGCGCCACGGCAGTGACCTCACGCAACAAGTTGTTGACCACGATTGCCTATCAGTTGAACGGCCAGCGCACCTACGCGCTGGAAGGCTCGATCTTCGTTGCCGGCTCGGCGGTGCAGTGGCTGCGCGATGGCCTCAAGGTGATCAAGCACGCGCATGACGCGGATGTACTGGTGGAGCAGGCCGATGCCGCGCAGTCGGTTTATCTGGTGCCGGCGTTTGTCGGACTTGGCGCGCCATACTGGAATCCGCGGGTGCGCGGCGCGTTGTTCGGTCTCACGCGCAATACCGGCCCGGCCGAGCTTGCGCATGCGGCGCTGGAGAGCGTGTGCTACCAGACGCACGATCTGTGGACCGCGATGCGCGCCGACTGGCCGGACGCTGCGGGCGCGCATGCGGTGCTGCGTGTCGATGGCGGCGTGACGGTGTCGGACTGGACCATGCAGCGCCTTTCGGATTTGCTCGATGTGCCGGTCGATCGTCCGGTGATTCAGGAAACCACCGCGGTGGGCGCGGCGTATCTCGCCGGGCTTGCGGCGGGTGTCTATCCCGAACCGCAACGCTTTGCCGATCTGTGGCGGCTGGAGCGACGTTTCAAACCGGCGATGAGCGAGGCGACGCGGACGCGCAAGCTGCATGGTTGGGCGCAGGCGGTGAAGGGCGTGCTCGCGACTGACTCTTGAGGTCATGTGAAATCGACATGAACTCAGGATTAAATCCACATTACCTGTCATGTTGGCCGCTATCCCCGTGTCCGGCGCAGTCAGCGTTACGCCGGATGATCGAGAGGAGTGAGCAGGCCTCGATGGATGCGCCGCGGATGACCGCCGCGATCCTCAGTTCAGGGTCGCGTCTCCGCGCGGCTTCATGTTGAGCCGCATGTGCATCGCGCAGCCGCAGCCCGGCGGGTGCTGCGCCAGCGGCAGCGCGGCGACGTCGTCAGCGTCGTCGGCCGCTTCCGGCTTGGGATCGCCGCTCGGAATGTAATTGAGGATCGAGGCGATCGCGCGTTCGATCTCGGCAACGCTCGCGCCCTTGCGCTCGGCATAATCCTCGACCTGATCACGTTCGACCTTGCCGACGCCGAAATACTCGCTCTGCGGATGGCTGTAGTAGACGCCGGACACCGACGAGCCCGGCCACATCGCCAGACTCTCGGTCAGCGTCACGCCGGCGTTGCGTTCGGCATCGAGCAGCTTGAAGATCGTGATCTTCTCGGAGTGGTCGGGCTGCGCCGGATATCCCGGCGCGGGGCGGATGCCCTGATACTTTTCCAGAATCAAATCCTCGTTCGACAGCGTCTCGTCCGGTGCGTAGCCCCAGAACTCCTTGCGCACGCGCTGGTGCATGCGCTCGGCGAAGGATTCGGCGAGACGATCGGCCAGCGCCTTCACCAGAATCGACGAATAGTCGTCGTTGGATTTCTTGAAGCGCATGGTGATGGCGTCCTCGCCGATCCCGGCGGTGACGACGAAGGCGCCGATGTAATCCGGCACGCCGCTCGACTGCGGCGCGACGAAATCGGACAGCGCCAGATTATAACGGCCCTCGCGCTTTTCGAGCTGCTGGCGCAGCGTGTGCAGCGTGGTCAGCGGCCTGGTGCGCGCCTCGTCGCTGTAGAGCACGACGTCGTCGCCTTCGGCATTGGCCGGCCAGAAGCCGATGGTGGCGTTGGCGGTGAACCAGTTCTCCTTGACGATGGTCTCCAGCATCTTGCGCGCGTCGGCGTAAAGCGAGCGCGCGACATCGCCGACTTTCGGATCGTCGAGGATCGCCGGGAAACGGCCCGCCAGTTCCCACGCCTGGAAGAACGGCGTCCAGTCGATGGTTTCGACCAGTTCGGCGAGAGGATAATTGTGGAAGGTGCGCACGCCGAGGAAGGTGGGCTTCTTCGGTGTGGTCTTGGACCAGTCGATCTTCAGGCGGTTGGCGCGCGCCGCTTCCAGCGTCAGACGCTTCTTGTTCTGCTGGGCGCGGTAATGCGCGTCGGTGATGCGGTCGTATTCGGTGCGGATGTCGCGCAGGAAATCGCCGCGCTTCTCCGACGACAGCAGCGAGGAGGCGACGCCGACCGCGCGGCTGGCGTCATTGACATGCACCACCGGGCCGCGGCGATAGCGCGGGTCGATCTTCACCGCGGTGTGGACGCGGCTGGTGGTGGCGCCGCCGATCAGGAGCGGCATCTTGAAATCCAGCCGCTCCATCTCGGAGGCGACAAACGCCATCTCGTCGAGCGAGGGCGTGATCAGGCCGGACAGGCCGATCATGTCCGCGCTCTCGGTCTTCGCGGTCTCCAGAATCTTGGCGGCGGGCACCATGACGCCGAGATCGATCACCTCGAAATTGTTGCACTGGAGCACGATGCCGACGATGTTCTTGCCGATGTCGTGGACGTCGCCCTTCACCGTCGCCATCACGATCTTGCCGGCGGAGGAGCGCACGCCCTCGGCAAGGCCAGCGGCCTTGTTGCGCGCCTTCTCTTCTTCCATGAACGGCATCAGATAGGCGACCGCCTGCTTCATCACGCGCGCGGACTTCACCACCTGCGGCAGGAACATCTTGCCGGAGCCGAACAGGTCGCCGACCACGTTCATGCCGGCCATCAAGGGGCCCTCGATCACGTTGAGCGGCCGCTCCACGGTGAGACGCGCCGCTTCGGTATCGACCTCGATATAGTCGGTGATGCCGTTGACCAGCGCATGCGACAGCCGCTGCTCCACCGGCCATTCGCGCCAGGCGAGATCCTGCTCCTTGGCCTGCTTGCCCTGGCCGCGGAATTTCTCGGCGAGTTGCAGCAGCCGCTCCGGCGCGGCCGGATCGCGATTGAGGATGACGTCCTCGCAGACCTCGCGCAGTTCGGGATCGATGTCGTCATAGATCGCCATCTGCCCGGCATTGACGATGCCCATGTCCATGCCGGCCGCAATCGCGTGATACAGGAACACCGAATGCATCGCCTCGCGCACCGGCTCGTTGCCGCGGAACGAGAACGACAGGTTGGAGACACCGCCCGAGATGTGGACATGCGGCAGGTTCGCGCGGATCCAGCGCGTCGCTTCGATGAAATCGACGCCGTAATTGTTGTGCTCTTCGAGACCTGTCGCGATGGCGAAGATGTTCGGATCGAAGATGATGTCCTGCGGCGGGAAGTTCAGCTTCGTCGTCAGCAACTCATAGGCGCGCTTGCAGATCTCGGTCTTGCGCGCGAAGGTATCGGCCTGTCCGACCTCGTCGAACGCCATCACCACCACGGCGGCGCCATGGCGGCGCGCGATCGCGGCCTCGGCAAGGAATTTCTCCTCGCCTTCCTTCATCGAGATCGAGTTGACGATCGGCTTGCCCTGCACGCATTTCAGGCCGGCCTCGATCACCTCGAATTTCGAGGAGTCGATCATCACCGGCACCTTGGCGATGTCAGGCTCGGAGGCGACGAGGTTGAGGAAGTCGATCATCGCCTGCTTGGAGTCGAGCAGGCCCTCGTCCATGTTGACGTCGATCACCTGCGCGCCATTCTCGACCTGATCGCGCGCCACCGCGAGCGCCGCGGTATAGTCGCCCGCGGTGATCAGCTTGCGGAAACGCGCCGATCCGGTGACGTTGGTGCGCTCGCCGACATTGACGAACGGAATGTCGCTCGTGAGCACGAACGGCTCGAGCCCGGACAGCCGCAGCCGCGGCTCGATGCTCGGCACGATGCGGGGCTGATGCGGCGCGACCGCATCGGCAATCGCCTTGATGTGCGCGGGCGTGGTGCCGCAGCAGCCGCCGACCACGTTGACGAGGCCGTCGCGGGCGAACTCGCCGACCAGGCGCGCCATGTATTCCGGCGTTTCGTCATACTGGCCGAATTCGTTGGGCAGGCCGGCGTTGGGGTAAGCACAGACCAGCGTGTCGGCGACGCGGCCGATATCGGCGACATGCGCGCGCAGATCCTCGGCGCCGAGCGCGCAGTTGAAGCCGATGGTGATCGGGCTTGCGTGCTGCACCGAGTACCAGAACGCTTCCGGCATCTGGCCGGAGAGCAGGCGGCCGGACTTGTCGGTGATGGTGCCGGAGATCATCACCGGCACGTCGATGCCGCGCTGCTCGCAGATTTCGGCAATGGCGTAGAGCGCGGCCTTGGCGTTCAGCGTGTCGAAGATGGTTTCGACCAGCAACAGGTCGGCGCCGCCGTCGAGCAGGCCGTTGATCTGCTCACTGTAGGCGATGCGCAGATCGTCGAAGGTCACCGCGCGATAGCCGGGATTGGCGACATCCGGCGAGATCGAGGCGGTGCGGTTGGTCGGCCCGAGCGCGCCGGCGACGAAACGCGGCTTGCCGTCGTCGGCTTCGGCGCGGTTGGCGGCGTTGCGCGCGAGGCGCGCGCCCTCGCGGTTGAGCTCATAGGCGAGGGCCGACATGTCGTAGTCGGCCTGCGCGATCGAGGTCGAGGAGAAAGTGTTGGTCTCGACGATGTCGGCGCCGGCCTTGAGGTATTCGTAGTGGATGTCCTCGATCGCCTGCGGCTGGGTTAGGATCAACAGATCGTTGTTGCCGCGCACGTCGCGGTGAAACTCCTTGAAGCGTTCGCCGCGGAAGGCGGCCTCGTCGAATTCCAGCCGCTGGATCATGGTGCCCATGGCGCCGTCGAGCACCAGAATGCGCTCGCGGGCGAGCGCGCGGAATTTGTCGGCGGTGGGGGAGGTCAGACGGGAGGACATCGGCGAACTCGAGCTTTACTCCCTCTCCCCTTGGGGGAGAGGGTTGGGGTGAGGGGAGACCGGCGCGTATTGTGGAAGCGTTGACAGAATGGTTTCCAGCACGCCGTCGATATTGGTCAGAACGTCATTGTTCCAGAAGCGCAGCACGAGATAGCCCATCGCAGACAATGTCTGTGTGCGTCCGGCATCCTGTGAGGTCTGGACGGCATGCTGCCCGCCATCCAGTTCGATCACGAGCTTGCCGTCGGTGCAGCAGAAATCGACAACGAATCTGTCAATCGGCATCTGGCGCTTGAACTTCCAGCCGGCAAGCCGACGGTCGCGCAGCCGAAGCCAGAGAGTGCGTTCGGCATCCGTTTGTGATCGTCGCAGGCGGCGTGCGATGGGTGTGCTTTTCGTCATCGGCGTTGCTCGATGCTTCCGAACCCCCTCACCCCGACCCTTTCCCCCATGGGGAGAGGGGGAAGAAAGCGCGGCTCGAAGAAGAGACGTTGCGCTCCCAAAGGAAGAAAAGGAAGCGGCAGCACATCTAGCCGCATGCGGATGAGCGAGCACTTACGCCGCCTTCTGCGCGCCGTTCGGGCGGATGCCGAGGATGTGGCTGATGGCGAAGACGAGGTCGGCGCGGTTCATGGTGTAGAAATGAAAATGCTGCACGCCGTGCTTGGAGAGTTTCTGCACCTGCCCGGCGGCGACGGTGGCGGCGACCAGGCGGCGGGTGTCGGCATCGTCGTCGAGACCTTCGAACTTGGCGGCGAGCCAGTCCGGCACGGTGGCGCCGGCGCGGGTGGCGAAATTCTTCGCCAGCTTGAAATTCTGCACCGGCAGGATGCCGGGCACGATCGGGATTTCGATGCCCGCCGCGCGGACGCGGTCGAGGTAGCGGAAGTACAGGTCGTTGTCGAAGAAGAACTGGGTGATGGCGCGCGTCGCGCCGGCATCGACCTTGGCTTTCAGCACGTCGATATCGGCATCAAGGCTCGTGCTCTCCGGATGCTTTTCCGGATAGGCCGACACCGAGACCTCCATGTCGGGATGGCGGCGCTTGATCGATGCGACCAGTTCGGCGGAGGTCTGATAGCCCTGCGGATGCGCCTGATAGGCGGTGCCGATGCCGCCGGACGGATCGCCGCGCAGCGCCACGATATGGCGCACGCCGGCCTCGTGATAGCGGTCCACCACCTCGTCGATATCGGCACGCGCGGCATCGACGCAGGTCAGATGCGCCGCCGGGGTCAGGCTGGTCTCATTGAGGATGCGGGCGATGGTGGAATGGGTGCGCTCGCGGGTCGAGCCGCCGGCGCCGTAGGTCACCGAGACGAAATCCGGCGCCAGCGGTGCGAGGCGCTCGATCACGCTCCACAGGTTCTGCTCCATCTCCGCGGTCTTGGGCGGGAAGAACTCGAACGAGATCGAAGGCCGCCTGGCTTCGCCGGCTGGAACGATGGATGCGGTTTCACTCATGACGCCTCGAGCGGTGTCCACGACAATCAAAGGGAGTGGGGAAATCGGCCTCGCTGGCGATAAGAACGCCGGGAAGGCCGCCAGGTTATCGATCAAAGCCTAAAATAGGCGAAACGGCGGGATTCCGACAGCCCATTGAGTGTGCATCTCCCATGGGAATTTGCCCACTGATGTTGCTAGGGCGACTAAAATAATCCTACATTGCATCAAAGTGGGCAGATAAAATCACGTAATTTCAATATTATGCTTATAATTTAAGGTGGGTATTTCTCTCAAGCTTGTGAATAGAGTCATTTTTGCCCACTTATCGCTTTGAATCGGAGTGGAAAAGCACTAGCTGAGAGCGATGCCTCCGCTCTCCGTTCTCGATCTTTCCGTCGTCACCACCGGCACACAGCCCGCCCAGGCGCTGCGCAACAGCATCGATCTGGCGCGCCATGCCGACCGGCTCGGCTATACCCGCTACTGGCTGGCCGAGCATCACGGGTTGCCCTCGGTGGCGAGCCCGGCACCCGATATCATGATCGGCCAGATCGCGGCGGCGACACAGCGCATCCGCGTCGGCTCCGGCGGGGTGATGCTGCCCAACCACGCGCCGCTGGTGGTGGCCGAACGCTTTCGGATGCTGGAGGCGCTGTTTCCGGGCCGGATCGATCTCGGGCTCGGCCGCGCGCCGGGCACCGACGGCGTCACCGCGCATGCACTGCGCCGCCGGCTCGATGTGCGCGAGGGCGACGATTTCCTCGAGCGGCTGCAGGAATTGATGCTGTGGCAGACCGGGTTTCCGCCGGACCATCCCTATAGCAAGGTCACGGTGATGCCGAACGACGTGGACCTGCCGCCGATCTGGCTGCTCGGCTCCAGCGATTACAGCGCCCAGCTGTCGGCGCAGGTCGGCATGGGCTTTGCGTTCGCGCATCATTTCGCCTCGTTCGACGCGGTGACGGCGCTCCGGCACTACCGCGCGCATTTCGTGCCCTCGCGCTGGCGCGGCGCGCCGCATGCCATTCTCGCGGTCGCGGTGATCGCCGCGCCGACCGACGCGGAGGCCGAGGATCTGGCGTCGTCGATGGATCTCAACCGCCTGCTGCGCGACCGCGGTCAGTTTTTGCCGCTGCCGAGCGTGGAAGAGGCGAAGGCCTATCCGTATTCGGAGGCGGATCGCGCCCTCATCGCGCGCAACCGCACGAAACTGTTCGTCGGCAGTCCGGCGACCTTGCTGCGGACATTGACGCCGCTGATCGAGGCCAGCGAGGCCGACGAGGTGATGGTGATCACCGCGACCTACGATCACGAGGCGCGCAAGCGGTCGTATTCGCTGCTCGCCGAGGCGTTCGGGGTCGCGCAGCAGGCAGGGTGATGTTCATCTCTCCCCGCTTAGGTAACTCTCCGCCGTCATTGCGAGCCAACGGGTCGGCGCCAAAAGCGCGTTTACGCGCGTCTTTTGACGCGCTATGGCGCCGCCCGATGACAGGCTCCGCGAAGCAATCCAGGTTCCCCCACCCCAACCCTCCCCCGCGAGCGGGGGAGGGAAAGGGAGAGGGCTGAATTGCTTTGTCGCTGACGCTCCTCGCAATGACGACAATTCAATCTGCGCGCTCCGCATATTCCATCGTCATCACCGGGCTTGTCCCGGTGATCCAGGCCTATGCGAAGAGTGAGAAAAGGCGTGGATGGCCGGGCGCAGGCGAGCGAAGCGACGCCGTTTTTCAAACGGTTATGCCCGGCTGTGACGCGTTGTGGCGTCCTCATGGTTCGAGACGCGAGGCGTTGCCTCGCTCCTCACCATGAGGTTCAGCGATGTCAGCGCCCGTTCTTCTCGGTGAAGGCGACGCGGAAGGGATGCGCCGGATAGACGCCGACGATGCGCAATTCCTTGGAGAAGAAGCCGAGCTCCTCGAATGCGAATTTCAGGCCTTTGTCGTCGGGGTGGCCGTCGACATCGGCGTAGAACTGGGTGGCGAAGAAATTGCCCTCCACCATGTAGCTTTCCAGCTTGGTCATGTTGACGCCGTTGGTGGCGAAACCGCCGAGCGCCTTGTAGAGCGCGGCCGGCAGATTGCGCACCCGGAACACAAAGCTCGTCACCACCGGGCCGGACTCCGGCGCGGCCCATTGCGGCTCGCGCGCCAGCACCACGAAACGCGTGGTGTTGTGCTCCTCGTCCTCGATGTCCTCCGACAGAATGTCGAGACCGTAGATCTCGGCGGCAAGGCGCGGGGCGATCGCCGCGCGGCTCTTGTCGCCGGCGGCGGCAACGGCGCGGGCCGAGCCGGCGGTGTCGGCGGCGACGATCGCCTTCACGCCGAGACTGCGGATGATGCGGCGGCACTGGCCGAGCGCGTGGACGTGGCTCTCGATGGTCTTGATGCCGGCGAGCGTCGCGCCGCGCGGCGCCATCAGTTGATGGCTGATCGGCAGGAACCATTCGGCGATGATGAACAGGCCGGACTGCGGCAGCAGGTGGTAGATGTCGGCGACGCGGCCGGCCACCGAATTCTCGATCGGGATCATGCCGAGATCGGCCTCGCCGGAGGAGATCGCGGCCAGCGCGTCCTCGAAAGTGGCGCAGGGCACCGCCTCGGCGGCGGGATAGGCTTCGGTGATGGCGATATGCGAGTTGGCGCCCGGCTCGCCCTGGAAGGCGATCTTCAGAGTCTTGGTCATCAGGACTGTCCTGCCAGCGCCTGGCGCGCGGCTTCGAGATCATGCGGCGTATCGACCCCCAGCGGCACCGAGTCAACCACGGCAATGTCGATCCGCATGCCAGCCTCCAGCGCGCGAAGCTGCTCCAGCCGCTCGCGCTGCTCCAGCGGCGAGGGCGGCAGCGCGACAAACCGCGCCAGCGCCGCGCGGCGGTAGGCGTAGATGCCGATGTGGTGGTAGCGCGGACCCTCGCCGGCGGGCGCGGTGGCGCGGGTGAAGTACAGCGCGCGCAGCCGGCCGGGCGAAATCTCGCTGCCCACCGCCTTCACCACGTTGGGATCGGTGTGCTCGGCCTCCTTGCGGATCACGGCGGCGAGGGTGGCGATATCCACCGCCGGCTCCGCGAGCGGGGCGAGCACGGCGCGGATGTCGCCCGGCGCGATGGTCGGCAGGTCGCCCTGCAGATTGATGATGGTCTTGACCTTGCCCTCCGGGTCGAGGCTTTGCAGCGCCTCGAAGATGCGGTCGGAACCGGAGGGGTGATCGGCGCGGGTCATCACCACCTCGCCGCCCTGCGCGGTCACGGCGGCGGCGATTTCCGACGCGTCGGTCGCCACCACGGCGCGGCCGACCCCGGCTGCCTGCGCCCGTCGCAGCACCTGGACGATCATCGGCAGCCCGGCGATGTCGGCGAGCGGCTTGCCGGGCAGGCGGGTCGAGGCCATCCGGGCCGGAATCAGGATCAGGTTGGAATGGTCAGCCATCGGGCAGGGATTGGGGCAGGGGCGAAAGCGCGAATTCGGTGAGAAAATGCGGGAGCTTTCCCGCGCATGGGGCATTTATACGGGTTGCCAGAACGCGGGCAAACCGTTATTCCCCAATCGCTGCCCTGCGGCGGCGCTTCCACGGTTTTCATGCATGTTTTGGCCGTTTTCGCGGCGCGGCATGCCCCCAAGACAACATTTCCAGGCCGGAGCCTGATCGCGATGAATTCCTTCGAACTCAACAAAATCATGGGCGCGGTGCTCGCCACCTGTCTTCTGATGCTGGTCACCAGCATGGCCGCCGGTGCGATCTTCGCACCGTCGAAGGTCGAGAAGCCGGGATACGAGATCGCGGTGAAGGAAGACGCCAGCGGCGGCGCCGGCGCGGCCAAGGCCGCCGCCGCGGTGCCGATCGAGACCCTGCTCGCCAACGCCTCGGTCGAGAAAGGCCAGGCGGCCTCGAAGAAGTGCGCGGCTTGCCACACCTTCGATAAGGGCGGCGCCAACAAGGTCGGTCCGAACCTCTACGGCATCGTCGGCGAGGAGCGCGGCGTCGGCCACAGCTTCAACTTCTCGGCGGCCATGAAGGCCAAGACCGGCAAGTGGACCATCGACGACCTCAACAAGTTCATCGAGAGCCCGAAGGGCTTTATTCCGGGCACCGCGATGGGCTTCGCCGGCATCGCCAAGGACAGCGAGCGCGCCGACCTGCTGGCCTATCTGAACTCGCTGTCGGATAGCCCCGCGCCGCTGCCGGGCAAGAAGTAACATCGCGCCACGCGCGTAGCATCAGCGGCCGGGCCGACCTTGGGGTCGCCCGGCCGTTTTGCTGTCGGGGTGGTGGTGCGTGTGGATTGGTGAAAGTCCGGCTTGAAATGAAGACGACGGATCAGCGCGTTTGTTAAAGTCCGTCATGGCCGGTTTTTGCAGGCATCGCTAAGACGTGGATGCTCGGCACAAGGCCGGGCATGACGATTGAGAAGCGTGTGAATCATTAAGAAAAATTCACGGCGCGTCCGGTTGACGTTTCAGGCTGCGGAGATCCGAAACGCCGGGACCATTGGCCGCAAAGAAGCTGCCGGGGTGGGGTGGCGTCCGATCCAAAAAGCGACATAATCGCTGACGAGTTTGGCCCTGCATCGGGGCAGGTTTGACGGCCGTGTTATGGCAGCGGTTATGGCAGTGGTTATGGCAGTGGTTATGGCAGTGGTTATGGCAGTCAGAGGACTTTGACGTTTGAGCATTTCCCGACGGCATCTTCTGCAAAGCGGCGTCGCCGCGGCAACCCTTCCCTTGATCGAGACCACGGCCGGACTGCCCTTGATCGGCGCGGCGCGGGCGCAGACGCCCAATGAGACGGCGGAGTGGAAGCACGGCCTGTCGCTGTTCGGCGACATCAAATATCCGGCCGGCTTCAAGCGATTCGATTACGTCAATCCCGATGCGCCGAAGGGCGGCAGCGTGCGGCAGATCGCGATCGGCACCTTCGACAATTTCAACATCACCGTCGCCGGGGTGAAGGGCGCGATCGCGCCGATCAACTGGCTGTACGAGACGCTGACCACCGGCTCGCTCGACGAGGTCTCGACCGAATACGGCCTGCTCGCCGAGGCGGTGAGCCATCCGGCGGATTTCTCCTTCGTGATCTATCGGCTGCGCGCCAACGCCAAATGGCATGACGGCAAGCCGGTGACGCCGGAGGACGTGATCTTCTCGCTCAATGCGTTCAAGACCTATCATCCGATGTACTCGGCCTATTACCGCCATGTGGTGAAGGCGGAGAAGGCCGGCGAGCGCGACGTCAAGTTCACCTTCGATGCGCCGGGCAATCGCGAACTGCCGCAGATCGTCGGCCAGCTCAGCGTGCTGCCGAAGCACTGGTGGGAAGGGACCAATGCGTCCGGCGCCAGGCGCGACATCTCCGCGACCACGCTGGAGCCGCCGCTCGGCAGCGGGCCGTACAAGATCAAGGAATTCGTGCCCGGCCGCAGCTTCGTGCTGGAGCGCGTCAAGGATTACTGGGGCCGCGACACCAATGTGAACATCGGTCGCAATAATTTCGACGAGCTGCGCTACGAATATTTCCGCGACTCCACGGTGGCGCTGGAAGCCTTCAAGGGCGATCAGGTCGACTGGCGCACCGAGAACAGCGCCAAGAACTGGGCGACCGCCTATGATTTTCCCGCGGTCAGCGACAAGCGCGTGATCCTCGAGGAATTCCCCAACCGCTCCTCCGGCATCATGCAGGCGTTCGCCTTCAACATCCGCCGCGACAAGTTCAAGGATGCGCGGGTGCGCCGCGCGATGAACTATGCGTTCGATTTCGAGGAGATGAACAAGCAGATCTTCTTCGGCCAGTACAAGCGGATCGCGAGCTATTTCGACGGCACCGAGCTCGCCTCTTCCGGCCTGCCCGAAGGCCGCGAGCTCGAGATTTTGCAGAGCGTGAAGGATGCGGTGCCGCCGGAGGTGTTCACCACCGCCTACACCAACCCGGTCGGCGGCAATCCGGAGAACGTGCGGGGCAATCTGCGCGAGGGGCTGCGGCTTCTGAAGGAGGCGGGCTACGAGGTGCGCGAGCGCAGGCTGGTCAACGCCAGGACCGGCGCGCCGTTCGAGGTCGAACTGTTGACGCAGGACCCGAGCTTCGAGCGCGTGATGCTGTTCTACAAGCCCTCGCTGGAGCGGCTCGGCATCACCGTCAATGTCCGCACCATCGATCCGATCCAGTACGAGAACCGGCAGCGCAACTGGGACTTCGACATCGTCACCGCCTCGTGGCCGGAATCGCTGTCGCCCGGCAACGAGCAGCGCGAATACTGGGGCTCGCAGGCCGCCGACATGGCGGGCTCGCGCAATCTGATCGGCATCAAGGATGCGGCGATCGACAAATTGATCGAGCGGGTGATCTTCGCGAAAGATCGCCCCGATCTCGTCGCCGCGACCAGGGCGCTCGACCGCGTGCTGCTGTGGCACAATTTCGTCGTGCCGCAGTGGAATTACCCGAAAGTGCGCACCGCGCGCTGGGACCGCTTCGGCCGCCCGGCGCAGATGCCGAAATACGGGCTCTCCGCGTTCCCGTCGATCTGGTGGTTCGACAAGGACAAGGCCAACAAGATCGGACGGCGTTCTTGACCGCGTTGACGCGCCGCCATCTTCTTGCCCTCGGCGGCAGCGCCGCGATGGCGGGCTGCCTCGCCCCGGCGCGCGCCGCCGATGGCGCGGAGGCGCACGGCATGTCGGCGTTCGGCGACCTGAAATATCCGGCGGACTTTGCGCATTTCGACTACGTCAACGTGAACGCGCCGAAGGGCGGGGTGCTCTCGACCGTGCCCTCGAGCCGCGCCTACAACCAGTCGTTCCAGACCTTCAATTCGCTGAACGCCTTCATCCTCAAGGGCGATGGCGCGGTCGGCATCGAGCAGACCTTCACCACGCTGATGACCCGCGCCGGCGACGAGCCCGACGCGATGTACGGCCTTGCCGCGCGCAGCGTGCGGATTTCGCCGGATGGCCTGACCTATCGCTTCACGCTGCGGCCCGAGGCGCGCTTTCACGACGGCAGCAGACTGACGGCGCACGACGCGGCGTTCTCGCTGACGCTGCTCAAGGCGAAGGGTCATCCGATCATCCATCAGCAGATGCGCGATTTTGTCTCCGCCGAGGCGGTGGACGATGCGACGCTGGTGGTGACGTTCGCGGAGAAGCGCGGCCGCGACGTGCCGCTTTATGTCGCCGGGCTGCCGATCTTCTCCAAAGCCTATTACACCAGGCGCAACTTCGAAGAATCGACCCTTGAGGTGCCGCTCGGCTCCGGTCCTTACAAGGTCGGGCGTTTCGAGGCCGGGCGCTATATCGAATATGAGCGCGTCAAGGACTGGTGGGGCCGCGATCTGCCGGCCTGCCGCGGGGCGTTCAACTTCGACATCGTGCGCTACGAATTCTACCGCGATCGCGATGTCGCCTTCGAAGGTTTCACCGGGCGCAACTATCTCTACCGCGAGGAATTCACCGCGCGGATCTGGAACACGCGCTACGATTTTCCGGCGATCAAGGATGGCCGCGTCAAGCAGGAAAAGCTGCCCGACGAGACGCCGTCCGGCGCGCAGGGCTGGTTCATCAACACGCGGCGCGCGCAGTTCAAGGACCCGCGGGTGCGCGAGGCGCTGATCTGCGCGTTCGATTTCGAGTGGACCAACAAGACCATCATGTACGGCGCCTATGCGCGCACGCTCTCGCCGTTCCAGAATTCCGATCTGATGGCGGAGGGCCCGCCCTCGCCGGAGGAGCTGAAACTGCTGGAGCCGTTCCGCGGCCAGGTGCCGGATGAAGTGTTCGGCGCGCCGTTCACTCCGCCGGTCTCCGACGGCTCGGGACAGGACCGCGCGCTGCTGCGCCGCGCCTCGCAACTGTTGCAGGAGGCGGGCTGCGTGGTGAAAGGCGGCAAGCGGCAATTGCCCGACGGCAAGCCGTTCCGCATCGAATTCCTGCTCGACGAGCCGGCGTTTCAGGCCCACCACGCGCCTTATGTGAAGAATCTCGGCACGCTCGGCATCGAGGCCAGCGTGCGGCTGGTCGATCCGGTACAGCACCGCGCGCGGGTGGACGATTTTGATTTCGATCTGGCGATCCAGCGTTTCTCGATGTCGTCGACGCCGGGCGACGGCATGCGCACGTTCTTCTCCTCGCAGGCCGCCGGCATCAAGGGCTCGCAGAATCTCGCCGGCGTCGCCGATCCCGTGATCGACGCGCTGATCGAGCGCATCATCGCGGCGCCGGACCGCGACACGCTGCGCACCGCCTGCCGCGCCTTCGACCGGGTGTTTCGCGCCGGGCGCTACTGGGTGCCGCAATGGTACTCGGCCTCGCACCGCCTCGCTTATTGGGACGTGTTCGGCCATCCGGCGAAGCTGCCGAAATATGCCGGCGTCGGCGTGCCCGACCTGTGGTGGTCGGAGCCGGCCAAGGCATCGAGCCCGGCGCTGACCACCGATCCGAAGGTGCCGCAGCAATGACCGCCTATATCGCGCGCCGCATCCTGCTGATGATTCCGACCCTGCTCGGCATCCTGTTCGTGTCGTTCGTGGTGGTGCAGTTCGCGCCCGGCGGTCCGGTCGAGCGCGTCATCGCGCAGCTCTCCGGCGCGGACACCGGCGGCACCTCGCGCATCTCCGGCTCCTCCGGCGGCGACATGGGCGCGCGCGCTCAGCCCGGCGCGTCGGCCGATGCGATGAACTCGAAATATCGCGGCGCGCAGGGACTCGATCCCGATTTCATCAAGAGCCTGGAGAAGCAGTTCGGCTTCGACAAGCCGGCTTATGAGCGTTTCGCGCTGATGGTGTGGAATTTCGCCCGCTTCGATTTCGGCAAGAGCTATTTCCGCGACGTCAGCGTGATCCAGCTCATCAAGGAGAAGCTGCCGGTCTCGATGTCGCTCGGCATCTGGATGACGTTGCTGACTTACCTGATCTCGATTCCGCTCGGCATCCGCAAGGCGATTGCCGACGGCTCGCGCTTCGACATCTGGACCTCGGGCATCATCATCATCGGTTTCGCGATTCCGGGCTTCCTGTTCGCGATTCTCTTGATCATCCTGTTCGCGGGCGGCTCGTTCTACGACATCTTCCCGCTGCGCGGCCTCACCTCGGACGGCTGGTCGGACTTTCCGTGGTACCAGAAGATCGCCGATTACTTCTGGCACCTGACGCTGCCGCTGATCTCGATGGCGCTCGGCGCCTTCGCCACCATGACGCTGCTGACCAAGAATTCGTTCCTCGATGAAATCCGCAAGCAGTATGTCGTCACCGCGCGCGCCAAGGGCTGCAACGAACGGCAGGTGCTGTACGGCCACATCTTCCGCAACGCCATGCTGATCGTGATCGCCGGATTCCCCAGCGCCTTCATCCACGCCTTCTTCTCCGGCTCGCTGCTGATCGAGACGATCTTCTCGCTCGACGGGCTCGGCCTGCTCGGCTTCGAGAGCGTGCTCAACCGCGACTATCCGGTGGTGTTCGGCACGCTCTACATCTTTTCGCTGGTCGGCCTGGTGGTGAACCTGATCTCGGACCTCACCTATATGTGGGTCGATCCGCGGATCGATTTCGAGGCGCGCGAGGCATGAGCGTGCCGGTGGAAACCACGGCGCAGGCGCCGCTTGGCGAGGCGGTGCCGCCGACGCGGCATCGCTTTTCGCCGTCGCCGCTCAATCTGCGGCGCTGGCAGAACTTCAAGGCCAATCGGCGCGGCTACTGGTCGTTCTGGATCTTCATGATCCTGTTCGTGGTCTCGCTGTTCGCCGAACTGATCGCCAACGACAAGCCGTTCCTGATCAAGTATGACGGCCATCTCTATTTCCCGGCCTTCGTCAGCTATTCGGAGACCACTTTCGGCGGCGACTTCGAGACCGAGGCCGACTATCGCGACCCCTTCCTGCAGAAGCTGATCGCGCAGAAAGGCGGCACCGTGATCTGGCCGCTGATCCGCTATTCCTACGACACCCATAATCTCGATCTGCCCACCCCTGCGCCGTCGAAGCCGACCTGGATGCTGAGCGAGCAGGACTGCAAGGCCGTGGTCGAGAAGAAGGGCCTCAAGGGCTGCCGCGATCTCGAATACAACTGGCTCGGCACCGACGATCAGGGCCGCGACGTGGTGGCGCGGCTGATCTACGGCTTCCGCATCTCGGTGCTGTTCGGCCTCGCGCTGACCATCGTGTCGTCGATCATCGGCGTCGCCGCCGGCGGCATTCAGGGCTATTTCGGCGGCTGGATCGATCTCACCTTCCAGCGCGTCATCGAGGTGTGGACCGCGATCCCCTCGCTCTATCTGTTGCTGATCCTCTCGTCAGTGCTGGTGCCGGGCTTCTTCGTGCTGCTCGGAATCCTGCTGTTGTTCTCATGGGTGTCACTGGTGGGTCTGGTGCGCGCCGAATTCCTGCGCGGCCGCAATTTCGAATACATCATGGCGGCGCGCGCGCTCGGCGTCTCCGACGCCACCATCATGTTCCGGCATCTCTTGCCGAACGCCATGGTCGCGACCATGACCTTCCTGCCGTTCATCGTCTCGTCCTCGGTGATGACGCTGACCGCGCTCGACTTCCTCGGCTTCGGCCTGCCGCCGGGCTCGCCCTCGCTCGGCGAGATGCTGGCGCAGGCCAAAGCCAACATCCAGGCGCCGTGGCTCGGCTTCACCGGCTTCTTCTCGGTGGCGATCATGCTCTCGCTCCTGATCTTCGTCGGCGAGGCGGTGCGCGACGCCTTCGATCCGCGCAAGACATTCGAGTGACGCCGATGGATGTGCTCAGCCAGCCTCTGCTCGATGTGCGCGATCTGTCGGTGGCGTTCCGCCATGGCAAGAGCCAGACGCTCGCGGTCGATCATGTCTCGTTTTCGATCAATCGCGGCGAGTGCGTCGCGCTGGTCGGCGAATCCGGCTCCGGCAAATCAGTCAGCGCGCTGTCGGTTCTCAAGCTGCTGCCGTATCCGAACGCCTCGCATCCCTCCGGCAGTATCCGCTTCAAGGGCCGCGATCTGCTGGCGCTGAGCGAAGGCGAGATCCGCGAGGTGCGCGGCAACGACATCTCGATCATCTTCCAGGAGCCGATGACCTCGCTCAATCCGCTGCACACCATCGAGGCGCAGATCGGCGAGGTGATCTTCCTGCACAGCGGCCAGCGCGGCGCCAAAGCCCGCGCCCGCATGATCGAACTCTTGACGCAGGTCGGCATTCCCGAACCGGAAACCCGGCTCGGCTCCTATCCGCATCAATTGTCCGGCGGCCAGCGCCAGCGCGTGATGATCGCGATGGCGCTGGCCAACGAGCCTGACCTTCTGATTGCCGACGAGCCGACCACCGCGCTCGATGTCACCGTGCAGGCGCAGATTTTGAAACTGCTCGCCGATATCCGCACCCGGCTCGGCATGAGCATGCTGTTCATCACCCACGATCTCGGCATCGTGCGCCGCATCGCCGACACCGTGTGCGTGATGAATCAAGGCAAGATCGTCGAGCAGGGGCCGGTGGAGCAGGTGTTCACCGCGCCCCGGCATCCCTACACCAAGGCGCTGCTTGCCGCCGAGCCGAAGCCCGATCCCGCACCGCCGTGTCCCGATGCGCCGGTGGTGATGCAGGCGGACGATCTGAAAGTGTGGTTTCCGATCAAGCGCGGGCTCTTGCGCAAGACGGTGGGTCACATCAAGGCGGTCGATGGCGTATCGCTGGCGGTGCGCAAGGGCGAGACCCTCGGCGTGGTCGGCGAATCCGGCTCCGGCAAGACCACGCTCGGCCTCGCGCTGCTGCGGCTGATTTCGTCCGACGGGCCGATCGTGTTTCTCGGCCACAACATTCAGGGTCTGCGCTTTGCCGAGATGCGGCCGCATCGCCGCGACATGCAGATCGTGTTTCAGGATCCCTATGGCGCGCTGTCGCCGCGCATGGCGGTCGGCGACATCATCGCCGAAGGGCTGTCGGTGCATCAGCCGCAGCTTTCGGAGGACGAGCGCGAGGCGCGGGTCGTCAAGGCGCTCACCGATGTCGGCCTCGATCCGGCCAGCCGCTTCCGCTATCCGCACGAATTCTCCGGCGGCCAGCGCCAGCGCATCAGCATCGCGCGCGCCGTGGTGCTGGAGCCGAACTTCGTGGTGCTGGACGAGCCGACCTCCGCGCTCGACATGCTGTTTCAGGCGCAGATGGTCGATCTGCTGCGTGATCTGCAGCGCCAGCGCGATCTGACCTACATGTTCATTTCGCACGATCTGCGGGTGGTGGCCTCACTGGCGAGCCATCTGATCGTGATGCGCCACGGCAAGATCGTCGAAGAAGGCCCGGCGTCGGAACTGTTCCAGAACCCGAAGACCGACTACACCCGCGCGCTGTTCGCCGCCGCGTTCAATATCGAGGCCGCCGGCTCGATCGCGCCGGAGGGGTGACCGGGGCGTTGCTATTCAGTCGTCATTGCGAGGAGCAAAGCGACGAAGCAATCCAGCTTCTGCGAGCGGCATCTTTAGAGCTGGATTGCTTCGCTTCGCTCGCAATGACGGTAGAGCCGGTCGAGCGAGCGGGTGAGGGGTTAGGATTTATCGATGGATTTATTCCCCCTCACCCTGACCCTCTCCCCGATGGGGAGAGGGAATGGATGGTGCACGTTGCGTGCTTGTCGATCACTGTGGAAATTGAAGTTGCGATTTCGGTCGTCATGGCCGGACTTGTTCCGGCCATCCACGTCCTTTCCCTATCGCCAAGACGTGGATGTCCGGGTCAAGCCCGGGCATGACGATGGGGTTTGGCATGACGGTGGGGTGGGCGTTGGCTCGCAATGACGGGATGTTCGGTCGTTCAGGCCGACACCAGCCGCTTCACGCTGGTGATCTCGTAGCCCGCCGCTTTGATGCGCGCGATTGCCGCCGTCAGCGGTTCGATCGCGGTCGCCATATGGTGCGCGTTGGCGTGCACGATGCTGTCCGCATCGCGCACGATGGCGACGTGACCTTTCCAGAACAGCAGATCGCCGCGGCGCAGCGCCTGCCATTGCGACGGCGGGATCACGCTACCGAGCGCGCGTTCCTGCATGTCGCTGTCGCGCGGCGCCTTGATGCCCGCCGCATCGAGCGCCACCTGCACCAGCCCCGAGCAGTCGATGCCGAAGCTCGATTTGCCGCCCCACAGATACGGCGTGCCGACGAAGCGCTCCGCCACCGCGACGAAGTCCGGCTCGTGCGTTTCGAGCGGCGCGACATGCCGGCGCGGCAGATAATGCTGCTGGCCGGTGACGGCGAAGGTGTCGTCCTGCTCGACGATCTCGATCCGCGCGCCGAGCGGCAACTGTTCCACCGGCGGCAGTTTGATCGAGGGACCGGGGAAGGCGAAGGTGCGCAGCGCAATGACGCGATGGGTCGGCGTGATCATCGTTTGCGTCAGCGCGGCCTCGGGCAGCCAGCCGACATAGCCGTCGCTGGCAAGCTGGCCCCAGGCCCAGCCATTGTCATTGCGATCGTAGATGGTAACGCGCTCGCCCTTCAGTGCCTGCGTCTCCAGCGGCGCATCGGGCGAGGGCGCGCGGCGCACCGGCGCCAGCGCATCGCTCACGGCATAAAGTTCGCCCTCGGCAAAGCGATCCGCTTTCACCTTGCCTTCAAGGTGTTTTGCCGCGAGATCGGGCCGCGCCGGCGTCAGTCTGGGGTCGAACGACTCAGCCATAGCGCCGACTCAACACGCTGTAGATCGCGCGCGCCGCCTGGCATTCGCCGCCTTCGGGGCGCGCGGGTTTGGCCGATGGCGTCCAGCCATAGATGTCGACATGCAGCCAGCTTGTCGCCGCCTGCACGAAACGTTGCAGGAACAGCGCGCAGGTGATCGAGCCGGCGAAGCCGCCGGACGGTGCGTTGTTGATGTCGGCGACCTTCGAATCGAGCCACGAATCGTAAGGCGCCCACAGCGGCAGCCGCCAGAGCGGATCGTTCTCCTCCTGCGCCGCGCGCGTGACATCGGCGGCGAGCGCCTCGTCATGGGTGTAGAACGGCGGCAGATCGGGGCCGAGCGCGACCCGCGCCGCGCCGGTCAGCGTGCCGAGATCGATCAGCAGCTCGGGCGCCTCTTCATCGGCCAGCGCCAGCGCGTCGGCCAGCACGAGACGGCCTTCGGCGTCGGTGTTGCCGATTTCAACTGTGATGCCCTTGCGCGAGCGGAAGATGTCCATCGGGCGGAAGGCGTTGCCGGCGACGGCATTCTCCACTGCCGGGATCAGCACCCGCAGCCGCACCTTCAGCTTCGCGTCCATGATCATCTGCGCCAGCGCCAGCACGTTGGCGGCGCCGCCCATGTCCTTCTTCATGATCAGCATGGCGCTGGAGGGTTTCAGATCGAGCCCGCCGGTGTCGAAGCAGACACCCTTGCCGACCAGCGTCACTTTCGGATGCGCGGCATCGCCCCAAGTGAAATCGATCAGCCGCGGCGCGCGCGGCGAGGCCATGCCGACGGCGTGGATCAGCGGGAAGTTCTGCGCGATCAGATCGTCGCCGACGATGCAGCGATACTCCGCGCCATAGCGCCTGGCGAGATCCTGCGCGGCTGCGGCAAGCTCGTCCGGGCCCATGTCGTTGGACGGCGTGTTGATCAGGTCGCGCGCCAGCGTCGCGGCCTCCGCCATGCGCGCGACATCGGCGATCTCGACACCCTGCGGCGGCACCAGCTTGACGTCGTAGGGCTCGGCCTTGCGATAGCGATTGAAGCGATAGCTGCCGAGCGCGAAGGCCAGCGCGGCAAGGCGCGCGTCCTGCGGCGCGTTGTCGAAGCGGTAGGTGCCGGGGGGCAGCAGCGCCGGCAATTGTCCGGCGCGGAAACGGTCGGGGTGGAGCCGGCTGGAATCGTCGAGGCCGAACAGCACCTGAGTAATGCGGCCCTCGGCATCCGGCAGCGCCAGCAGCTTGCCCGCCTTGCCGGTGAAGCCGCTGGCCTCGGCGAACTGCCGCGCGGCGGGCGAAAGCCCGGCCTTCACGCTGTCCCAGGTCGAAATGGTGGCGAAGGTGATCGGCGTAGCGGCGGCGACGGCAGGCGCAAAGGCGGAGGTCATGGAGGGTCCCGGGATCATGGAGGCGGCAGTGTAGCAGCGCGGGCGGCGGCGCGGCGCTGTCCGTTTCAGCTAGCAGACGGGGATTAACCAGTCATTAGGGTTAACACTTTATTGCTGGGACACCGGGCGGCCTGCGCCGGTTCCTCGCGAGCGAACTGCAATGCGTCATTCGTCCAGCCCTGTCTCTTCTCTGGCCCGTCTGCTCGGCTCCGCGGCCGTGGTCGCGCTGCTGGCGAGCGGGCTCGGCGGCTGCAAGACCACCGGATCGCCGGAAGTGACCGGCGCGCTGGGCGCGCGGGCGGAACTGCCACCGGAGCCGGAGAGCCATCGTGCGATCGAGGCGATGGGCGAGCGTTACCGCACCAATCCGCGCGATGCCGAGGCGGCGCTGCGCTATGGCAGCGCGCTGCGCCACAACGGTCAGCGCCAGCAGGCGGTGGCGGTGCTGGAGCAGGCGACCATCGCCAATCCGGGCAACCGCATGCTGCTCGGCGCCTATGGCCGCGCGCTCGCCGACAACGGCAATTATCAGCAGGCGTTCGACACGCTGACGCGCGCGCATACGCCCTCGAACCCCGACTGGCGTATCCTCTCCATTCAGGGCACCGTGCTCGACCAGATGGGCAAGCACGACGACGCCCGCCGTTATTATGCCAGCGCGCTCAAGATCGCGCCGGAAGAGCCTTCGGTGCTGTCCAATCTCGGCCTGTCCTATGTGCTGACCAAGGAATTGCCGAAGGCGGAGGCGGCGCTGCGCCGCGCCTATCAGCGCAACGCCGCAGATCCACGGGTGCGGCAGAATCTCGGCCTTGCCATCGGCCTGCAGGGCCGCTTCGCCGAAGCCGAGGCGCTGGTGAAGGCCGACCTGCCGCCGGACCAGGCGGAGGCCAATGTCGCCTATCTGCGCCAGATGCTGCAGGGCGGTGGTCCCGGCGGCGCGCAGGCAAGCTCGGCCGCGTCGCATCGCTCCTAAGAAGCTGAATTCACCAGTTGTATGTCCTCATCATGAGGAGCGCGCTTTTGCGCGCGTCGCGAAGGATGAGGCCTCTTTGTCCCGGGCGCGATGCAGCGTGCAACGCTGCTTCGCAGAACCGGGATCGTTCCAAACTTCGAATGTGGAACGGCCCCGGCTCAGCGGAGCGACATTTCATGTCGCACCGCGTCCGGGGCACAATCACATTGCGCCTCATATTGATCGATTGGCGCGCGCCTCAATTCATATAGGCGGAGACCTTGATGCCGGTCGGGCCGAGGATCACCACGAACAGCACCGGCAGGAAGAACACGATCATCGGCACCGTCAGCTTCGGCGGCAGGCCGGCGGCCTTCTTCTCGGCTTCGTTCATGCGCATGTCGCGGTTTTCCTGCGCCATCACCCGCAGGGTCTGGCCGAGCGGCGTGCCGTAGCGCTCCGACTGCTGCAGCGCGAGGCAGACCGACTTGACGCCGTCGAGGCCGGTGCGCTTCTGCAGGTTCTCGTAGGCCTGCTTGCGGTCCTGCAGGTAGGACAGCTCCGCCGTGGTCAGCGTGAATTCCTCGGCCAGCGGCACCGACTGCGAGCCGATCTCCTGGCTGACCTTGCGGAACGCGGCCTCGATCGACATGCCGGATTCGATGCAGATCAGAAGCAGGTCGAGCGCGTCAGGGAAGGCGCGCTTGATCGAGAGCTGCCGCTTCTTGATGGCGTTCTTCAGGAACAGCATCGGCGCCTGCATGCCGAGCCAGGCCGCGCCGAGGCAGATCGCAAGCTTCATCACCAGCGGCCGGTCCATATGGGTGATGACGAAGACGTAGAGTGCCGAGCCGGCCAGGAACAGGATCGGCATCACCAGGCGGAAAAACAGGAAGGTGACGTAGGGCGCCTGGCCGCGATAGCCGGCCATCATCAGCTTGTCGCGGGCCTCTTCCTGCGCCAGCCATTTGCTGAGGTTGAAATCCTCGACGATGCGGCCGACGAGCTGTTTCGGCGTCTGCCGCAGCGTCACCTTCTCGGTGCGGGCCATGCGGTCGCGCTCGCGCTGGCGCAGCCGTTCGCGCTCGCTCGCCACCGCCTTCATGCGCTTCGACAGCGAATCGCCGGCCAGAAGCGGCGTCACCAGGGCGTAGACGGTGGCGGCCGCGGCGATGGCGGCGAGCATCATCGTCATGAATTTGATGTCGTGAAATTTCTCGATCAGAAGGTCCAGCATGGCGCCCGCTCAGAAATCGAAATTGATCATCTTCTTCATGACCAGGATGCCCATGGTCATCCACACCACGCAGCCCGCCATCATCAGGCGGCCGGTCGGATGGGTCCACAGCAGCGAGATGTAATCGGGCGACATGATGTAGACCATCATCATCACCGCCGGCGGCAGCGAGCCGATGATCGCGGCGGAAGCCTTCGCCTCCATCGACATCGCCTGGATCTTGGCTTTCATCTTCTTGCGGTCGCGCAGCACCTTGGAGAGGTTGGCGAGCGCCTCGGAGAGGTTGCCGCCGGATTTGGTCTGGATCGCGATCACGATGCCGAAGAAATTGGCCTCGGGCAGCGGCATGCGGTCGTAGAGCCGCTGGCAGGCTTCGCCGAGCGGCATGCCGATGCTCTGGGTCTCGACGATGGCGCGGAATTCCGATTTGATCGGCTCCGGCGCGTCGGCGACCACGACTTTCAGCGAATCGAACAGTGGCAGGCCGGCCTTGATGCCGCGCACGATGATATCGACCGCGTCCGGCAGCGCGTCGAGAAACTTCTTCTCGCGGCGCTTCTTGAGATAGTTCAGCACCCAGCGCGGCAGGCCGAAGCCGGCCGACAGGCCGAGCAGGGCCGCCGGAACGAGGCCGACGCCCGCCATCAGCGGCGCGACGAGAAAGAACACGCCGAGCACGGCCGAGCCGATGATGAATTGCTGCTTGGTCCAGGAGAGGCCCGCCTGGGTGATGCGG
Organism: Hyphomicrobiales bacterium; assembly: GCA_017305455.1. Lineage (GTDB taxonomy): Bacteria > Pseudomonadota > Alphaproteobacteria > Rhizobiales > Xanthobacteraceae > Afipia. The sequence goes on from JAFKKO010000125.1 coordinate 56,834, forward strand.
GTGGCGATCTGCTGCTTTTGCGCCTTCTTGGCGCGTTCCTCGATCTCGCGCAGCGAGTTCTCGACCTGCTCGCGGCGCGAGCGCTGCTGGGTGCGGTCGAAGCGGCGCGCGACGGGCTCGGTGCGGGCGATGGAAGCGCGGCGCTTTTCGGCCTGCTTCTCGCCGGACAGCAGCGGGTAGAGGAACACCCAGGCGAGGCCGCCCAGCGTGATTGCGCTCATGAAGGCGATGGCAAATGTCTGCAGCTTCATTTGCATGCCCTATCGTTCCGGATCGGGGGCCTCGGCGGCGTCCAGCGCCGCGGCGAGCCGCTTTTCCTCTCCATAGTAACGCGCGCGATCCCAGAATTTCGGCCGGCCGATGCCGGTGGAGCGGTGACGGCCGATGATGTTGCCGTTGAGATCCTCGCCGAGCAGGTCGTAGAGGAAGATATCCTGGGTGATGATGGTGTCGCCTTCCATCCCCATCAGCTCGGTGATGTGGGTGATGCGGCGCGAGCCGTCGCGCAGGCGCGCGGCCTGGACCACGATGTCGATCGAGGCGCAGATCATCTCGCGGATGGTGCGCGAGGGCAGCGAATAACCGCCCATGGTGATCATGGATTCGCAGCGCGACAGCGCCTCGCGCGGGTTGTTGGCGTGCAGCGTGCCCATCGAGCCGTCGTGGCCGGTGTTCATCGCCTGCAACAGGTCGAACGCCTCGGGGCCGCGGACTTCGCCGACGATGATGCGCTCGGGCCGCATGCGCAGGCAGTTCTTGACGAGGTCGCGCATCGTCACCTGGCCTTCGCCCTCGATGTTCGGCGGGCGGGTTTCCAGGCGCACCACATGCGGCTGCTGCAGTTGAAGCTCGGCGGCGTCCTCGCAGGTGATGATGCGCTCGTCGTCGTCGATGTAATTGGTCATGCAATTCAGCAGCGTGGTCTTGCCGGAGCCGGTGCCGCCGGAGATCAGCACGTTGCAGCGGACGCGGCCGATGATCTGCAAGATCTGCGCGCCCTCGGGCGAGATCGCGCCGAACTTGACGAGCTGATCGAGCGTCAGCTTGTCCTTCTTGAACTTGCGGATGGTGAGCGCGGGCCCGTCGATCGCGAGCGGCGGCACGATGGCGTTGACGCGCGAGCCGTCGGCGAGGCGGGCGTCGCAGATCGGCGAGGATTCGTCGACGCGCCGGCCGACCTGGCTGACGATGCGCTGGCAGATGTTGAGAAGCTGCTGGTTGTCGCGAAAACGGATGCCGGTCTTCTGGATCTTGCCGGCGACTTCGATGAATACGGTGCCGGCGCCGTTGACCATGATGTCGGCGATGTCGTCGCGCGCCAGCAAGGGCTCGAGCGGACCGTATCCCAGCACGTCGTTGCAGATGTCGTCGAGCAGTTCCTCCTGCTCGGCGATCGACATCACGATGTTCTTGATCGCTATGATCTCGTTGACGATGTCGCGGATTTCCTCGCGCGCCGATTCGGCGTCGAGCTTGGCGAGCTGGGCGAGATCGATGGCCTCGATCAGCGCGCCGAAGATCGCGCCCTTGATCTGGTAATAATTGTCCGAGCGCCGGGTTTCGGGCGCGGCCGGTGACGGCGCGGCAGCCGAGCGGGCGGGCGCGAGCGGCGGCGAGGACATTGCGGGAGCGTCGGGCGCGGCGAGCGGGCGCGCGGCAGCGGCCGGCGACTCCTCCGGCCGGACCGCGGGCTTGGAAGCCCGTGCGATGTCTTCTCCGCTACGCTTGCCGAACACTACAACCTCTCACGCCAGAGCTATTTTCCCCGCAGTTTCCCGAGCAGCGGAGCCAGGAACGAGCCGCGGGATTTCTTGGCCTCGGCGCGCCCGGTGAGGCGCTGCGCGAGCTGCAGGAAAATTTCCGTGGTGCGATGGCTGGCGGCGATCTCGGCGATCATCTGGCCGTTGTTGGCGGCCGCGCCGAAGATCTGCGGTTCGAACGGGATCGAGACGATCGGTTCGCTTTCGATCGCCTTGGCGAACTCGCCGGTCGAGATTTCCGGCCGCTTGGGCACGCCGACCTGATTGAGGCAGTAGATCGGCGCGCGGTCGTTGGGCCGCGCCGCCTTCAGTATGTCGTAGATGTTCTTGGTGTTGCGCAGGTTGGCGAGATCGGGCGAGGCCACGATCAGGATGTCGTCGGCGCCGACCAGCGCGCGGCGGGTCCAGCCCGACCATTGATGCGGCACGTCGAGCACGATGCAGGGCATGGTCGTGCGCAGCGTGTCGAACACCGCATCGAAGGCTTCGGCGCCGAAATCATAGACGCGATCGAGCGTCGCCGGCGCCGCCAGCAGATTGAGATGGTCGGTGCATTTGGACAGCAGGCGATCGAGGAACGCGGTGTCGATGCGGTCCGGCGAGAACACCGCGTCGGCGATGCCCTGCGGCGGGTCCTGGTTGTAGTCGAGCCCGGCGGTGCCGAAGGCGAGATCGAGATCGGCGACCACCGAATCCAGCGCAAGGTCGCGCGCGATCGCCCAGGCGACGTTGTGGGCGATAGTAGATGCGCCGACGCCGCCCTTGGCGCCGACCACCGCGATGATGCGGCCGACCGCCGACGCCTCGGGCGTCGAGAACAGGTTGCAGATCGAGCGCACCACGTCGATCGGCGTTACCGGGGCGATGGCGTAATCGGACACGCCGCGCCGCACCAGTTCGCGATAGAGCGTGATGTCGTTGATCCGTCCGATCACCACGACGCGGGTGCCGGCGTCGCACACGGCGGAGAGCTGGTCGAGCTGGGCGAGCAGGTCGCCGCGGCCTTCGGTCTCGAGCACGATCACGTTCGGCGTCGGCGCGGTGCGATAGGCCTCGACCGCGGCGGTCATGCCGCCCATCTGCACCTTGAGGTGAGCCTTGGCGAGACGGCGATCCTCGCCGGCGGCCTGCACGGCCGCGGCGGTCTCGACGGTCTCGCAGAACGCCTGCACCGACACCCGCGGCGCCGGCGCGATATGTTCGTCGGCCGCAATCGGCGCGGCCTGCTCGTTATCCTCGTTCTGACGCGCGTAACTGATCATTTGCCCAGATCGCTGAGTTTGGCCTTGTCGCCGTCCGGATAGACGGTCGCGGTCGGCGTGCCCTTGCGGTATTTGTCGAAAGCGATGTCGCGCCGCGCGGCATAAGGCGGCGTCTCCGCGCGCGGCTGCACGAGATCGGCCGGGTTATCGACCATCGCGGCGAGGTTGCGCTGGGTGGCGCAGCCGAGATTTTGATACGGCCGGTTCTCCAGATAGCTCTTGTCCTTGATCGAGGGACCGAGGTCCTCCGGCCACAGGCCGCACGGCCCGGCATCGGCCGCGATGCGCGGATAGCTGACGCGCACGGTGGCGAACAGGCGCGGATCGCTCGGACGATAGTCGCGCAGCACGACGCCGCGCGGCGGAATTCCCGAACCCAGCAGAATGGCGCGGATTTCCCGTGCCGAATCGGCGGCGGCACGCGCATTGGGCGTTGCATGCGGGACATCGACATTGATCACGCCGGTGCCCTCGCGCAGCCAGTCGCGGGCAAGCCCGCCGATGTCGGCGCGCTGGGCCGCGGTGAGCCCGCCGCGGGTGCGGCCGACGAAGATTTCCGTGGTCTTGCTGGC
>JAFKKO010000098.1 GCA_017305455.1 Hyphomicrobiales bacterium
CACGGAAACGGTGGTAAAAAATCTGCGCATGGCAGGATTGTTTTGGCAGCATGTTTCCCATAGGATGCCCGCCATCGAATTTCGGCCGGACGACATTAGCTATCACCGGTACAGCCGGGGCAGACGCTGACGACCTCTTCCAAATTTCGATCTCACCAGCCCATCTAAACGTGGGCTTCGATTATCTACTTGAGAGGACTACCCCACGTGAGCATGGGAACAGTGAAGTGGTTTAACGCGACCAAGGGTTACGGGTTCATTCAGCCGGACGACGGTGGCAATGACGTGTTCGTGCACATCAGCGCCGTCGAACGCGCTGGTCTCGGAACGCTGCGCGAAGGCCAGAAGATCAGCTACGAGATCGTCGCCGATCGCCGCTCGGGCAAGTCGTCGGCCGACAATCTCCGCGCCGCGGGCTGATTGAAGGCTGATCGGGATATCGCGGTTTCGAACTGCGATATCGACCGGAAGCAGAATTGAAATGATGAAAAGGCCGCATCGCATGCGGCCTTTTTATTTGCCTGATTGATTTGCCCGATTGATTTGCGGCGTGTTATGCCCACGGTCGTCCCGGCGCAGGCCGCGATCCATTCGCTGTCGACACTTTAAAACGAGATGTCAGCGCCCGGTTTTGAGAGGTTCGTGATTATAGGTCCCGGCCTGCGCCGGGACGACCTCATACTTCGATTCCATAATTCAAGTGCGCGAGTTCAGGTGCATGCGGGCGCGGTCGGATACTGAACGCTGAGGGACTGGCGCGGGCGCGTAAAGGTGCGGTCGTGGAGCGGGAAGACCGGCGAGATGTAATTGAGCGCGGAATCGTGACCGACCACCGGCCGGAAATTATAGGTGACCTCGCTCATGATCAGATAGGTGTTCGGCACCTGAAGTCCCGTGGGGAGGGTGATGACGTCGTTGCAGCCGCGCGCCGTCGCGTTGCTCGCCCTGCTCCATTTCACTTTGGCCACCTTGTTCGCGTCGATATAGATCTGCGACACGATCGCCTGGATCGGCGTTGCCGGATACGGCGTCATGACCGCGCCCGCCATCACGAAGGCGTTGGCAATGTCGATATCGCTGATCTGCGAAGCCTGCGAGATCAGATCCGACACCGTGCGCGTGACCATCGTCACCTTGCGCTCGACCGCAAAACCTGTCGAGACCTGGATCGCTCCGAAGAAAATCATCAGCATGACCGGCACGATCAGCGCAAACTCGATCGCGGCGATGCCGCGCGCATCGCGTGCGAAGGATGCCAAACGCAGCCGTTTGAGAAATTCAGACGCCATCATGACAGCGATCCTTACTGGACGCGAAACGCGGTGGTCGCCGCGAGCAGCTTCTTCGGGCTGCTGGTGTCCTTGCCGATATTGGCGATGTTGTAGCCGAGCCGGGTGACGTACAGCGGCCACTGATAGAACGCGCGCACCACCACGGTATTCGCGCTGTTCTGCGGCGGCGGCTGATAGACGAAATTGTTGGTGAAGTTGCCGGCCCCGTCGATCGGATTGGCAATCACGATCGGCGCGTTCGGCGCATAGGACTGCACATCGACATAGATGCCGCTGCACTCGAACAGCGCCGAGACGCGGTCGCACAGGTCTTTCTTGAAATCGGCCTGGCCCCAGCCTTTGTTCTGCGCCTGCTGCGTCAGCAGCAGACGTGCGCTGTCCTGAGTCCCGGTTTCCAGCACCTGCCCCGCAAAAAACACCAGCGATGTTTCCATGATCGCGAAGATCAGCGCTAAGAATATCGGCGCGACCATCGCGAACTCGATCGCCGCCGAGCCCCGCCGTTGGCGCGGAAAACTTCGGAGCGCAGCGCGCAAACACGCGAAGGATCGGGACGGCGCAGACATCGTATTATCCTCAACAGCGGCGTTAGAAGGCTACCGTTGAAACTATCCGAGAGAGATTGTCGAAAGCTTGCGGCCGATCCGGACAAACCGCGTGCCGGCGTTTACCGGATGTAAACCATGATCCTGAGGGGCGGTGCGGCGTACGGCGTGGCTTATCTCATCCTGAGGAGCGCGCATTTGCGCGCGTCTCGAAGGATGAGGCCGGATGGAAAGACGCCTTCTGCGGCCTCATGGTTCGAGACGCGAGGCTACCGCCTCGCTCCATGAGGAGAAGCGCAGTCGGGTGCTAGCCACCGTCGCTCGACTGTTTCTTGCAGTCGGGCGAGCAGTTATAGACGTTGCGGTCGGCGCCCCGGTAGATGGTGATCGACCTGCCGTCGCTGTCATTGGCGTCCGCCTTGACCTGCCGATGGGCATCGACCAGGCTGCGCAGCGCCAGCGACAGCGTGCCGCTCTGGCGCGCGCGCGCCAGAGTCTCGGCCTGGCGCGGCCGCAATTCCAGCGTCGCGGTCTTGCCGACCACGACCTTCTGGCCGTTCTTTTCTTCAATGGTCTGGTCGATCGCCAGCACCCGCACATCGCTCAGGATGATGTCCGAAGAGATGATCTCTCTGTTCGACACGTTGCCATTGGCATCGATCGCCTTCTGACGCCGCGACAGCAGCACGTCGACGCGGTCGTTCGGCAGGATGAAGCCGCCGGCGCCGGTCTCCGGCGAAATCTCGGTCGAGATCGCGCGCATGCCGCTCGGCAGGATCGCCGCCATGAAGCCGGAGCCATCACCCTTCACCAGTTTGGTTTCGCGCACCGGCTCGCCGGCCATCAGCGGCGAGCGCGCGATCGTGCCGGTCATGTCCTTGATCGCATCGGCGCGGTTGCTGCGCTTGATGAAATTCGCGCTGGTGGCGGCGGCCGGCCAGGCCTGCCATTTCAGATCGTCGGCGGTGACGGTCTGGCCGAGCCCGATGTCGGACTTGGCGATCAGCACGTCGGTGGTTTCCATCTGAGGGACGGGAGCCGCGGTCTGCGCCGGGGGCGGATTCGAGCCGCTGGCGAGATAGGCGGCGAATGCGCCGGCGACCAGGGCTATGGCAAGAACGGCGATACGCGCTCTGTTCATACGCTTTACTCTCTACACAACGCATCGGCCGCCGACACGGCAGCCCGACATGGCAAATCTGCCGTTAATTGATGAATGAAGTGCAAATAGCCGGCGCGGCGCATGGCGGCCGCAGCGCGCCGCCTCAGGTATCAAGCGGCCGCAAGAACGCGCAAAGGCCCCTACGCAAAGCAGCGGATGACGTGCCGCCGAGATTCTGCATTTGGCTTAAGCGTGCATTTACCGTGAGTCAGAACAGCCAGATACAGCCGAGTTTCTGCAATCGGATTAACCGTGCCGAAATTCCTGCCTCGTTAAGTTCCGGCCATGGCCACGGTGCACACCACACCGACGGACCAATTAGTTCGACAGCCACGTGTACCATGGAGTTACCAATGACCAATCTGTTTTCCCGCTTCGTCAAGGACGAGTCCGGCGCCACCGCGATTGAATACGCGCTGATCGCCGCCGGCATTGCGCTCGCGATCATCGCGGCCGTGCAGGGTGTCGGCAGCTCGCTCGACACCAAGTTCAAGGACATCTCCAGCAAGGTCGGCACGATGTAAGCCGAGCCGCTTGCAAGAGCCAAAAGGGCTTCGGGCAACCGGGGCCCTTTCTTGTTTCCGCTCCGATCAACCCTGTGCTGTGGCGTATCGACATGACATCAAGCGAGCATCCTTCCGGCCGCCGCGAGCGAGGCCGGCATATCGCCGCCGAACGCGCCATTCCCCTGCCGATCAGCGTGTTCGGCCGCGAGCCGCTCGGCCTTGTCTGCGCCGCGCTGGCGCTGGCGTGGGTCGCCCTGGTCTGCCGGATCGCCAGCATTTGGTGACCGGCGTTTTTCGATTGTTCACTCCTGCGCCCTAAAGTGGGGTCTCAAGATCAGCAATCGGCAGCCTCCATGATCCTCGATCTCGCCCGCCTGTTCGTGTTTCCCGCTCTGATGGCCTTCGCGGCGTCGAGCGATCTTCTGACCATGACGATCTCGAACCGGGTTTCGCTGCTGCTGATCGCCGGCTTCCTGATCCTTGCTCCGCTCAGCGGCATGCCGCTCGCCGCCATCGGCCTGCATATCGCCGCCGGCATGGCCGTGCTGGTGGTCGCCTTCGCCTGCTTCGCCTTCGGCTGGATCGGCGGCGGCGACGCCAAGGTCGCGGCGGCCGCGGCGCTGTGGTTTGGCTTCGAGCATCTGATGCCCTATCTCGTGTTCGCCTCGGTGTTCGGCGGCGCGCTGACCCTTTTGATGCTGCAGTTCCGGCAATGGCCGCTGCCTTACGCGCTGGCGGCGCAGCCTTGGCTCAGCCGCCTGCATGGCCGCGACAGCGGCATCCCCTACGGCATCGCGCTCGCGCTCGGCGCGCTGATGGTCTACCCGCAGACCGCCTGGGTGCAGGCGGTGGACCTTACCCGCTTCACCCTGCACTGACAGGCACGATAAGGTCCCGTTAACGCCATTTAGATACGCCTCATTAACCATGCTTTGACGAATAGCTGGTCAAATCCCTTCACTGCGACGAGCCGTCGCAAGCGTGAAGTTGGAAAGTGAAGCGTATGACAACCGCCTCTCGCGTCGTGCGAACATCCTTGGTCCGCGCCCTCTGCGCCGCGGCGGTATCCGCCCTCGTGCTCAATCCGGCTGTCTCCCCGGTGGCCGCGGGCGATGCACGTCCGATTCCGGCCGGCGCCGAAGGTGGCGGCCTCAACGCCCGCACCCTCGCGCTCGGCATTGGCAAGTCGCTGGTCGTCGACGTGCCGCGCGACATCAAGGATGTGCTGGTCGCCGACCCCAAGATCGCCAACGCGGTGGTGCGCTCGGCGCAGCGCGCCTACATCATCGGCGCGGCGGTGGGCCAGACCAATATCGTGTTCTTCGACGCCAGCGGCCAGCAGATCGCCGCCTATGACATCGCGGTGACACGCGATCTCAACGGCATCCGCTCCGCGATCCGGCAGGCGCTGCCGAATTCCCAGATCCAGATCGAGGGCCTCGGCGACGGTGTCGTGCTGTCGGGTTCGGCCGCCAACCAGGTCGAGGCGCAGCAGGCGGTGGAACTCGCGGCGCGCCTTGCCGGCGGCCTCGACCATGTCGTCAACAGCATCGCGGTGCGCGGCCGCGACCAGGTGATGCTGAAGGTCACCGTGGCCGAAGTGCAGCGCGACATCATCAAGCAGCTCGGCGTCGATCTCAGCGCCAGCCTCAATTACGGCACCGCCGTCGTCAACTTCAACAACACCAACCCGTTCACCGCCTATGGCCGCCAGCTCGTGAGCGGCAACAATCTCGCCGGCTCGTTCAAATCGGTGACCGCGACGCTGCGCGCGATGGAAAGCGCCGGCGTGGTGCGCACCCTGGCCGAACCTAATCTCACCGCGATTTCCGGCGAGTCCGCGACCTTCGTCGCCGGCGGCGAATTTCCGGTGCCGGCGGGCTACAATTGCGATCCCGTCACCCATGTCTGCACCACGCAGATCAGCTTCAAGAAGTTCGGCATCTCGCTGAACTTCACCCCGGTGGTGATGACCGAGGGCCGCATCAGCCTGCGCGTGATGACCGAAGTGTCGGAACTGTCGAACGACAACTCCATCACCATCACCCAGGGCTCCGGCTCCTCGACCGCCAGCGCGCTCACGGTGCCTTCGATCAAGACCCGCCGCGCCGAGACCACGCTGGAAATACCCTCCGGCGGCTCGATGGCGATGGCCGGCCTGATCCAGGAGCAGACCAAGCAGGCGATCAACGGCATGCCCGGCGCCTCGCAGATTCCGGTGCTCGGCGCGCTGTTCCGCAGCCGCGACTACGTCAACCGCC
>JAFKKO010000109.1 GCA_017305455.1 Hyphomicrobiales bacterium
GTTCACTTGACGATGACCGTGCCGATCATTCCCGCCTCGCGATGACCGGGGATCAGGCAGGAATATTCGAACGTGCCGCGCATCGTGAACTTCCAGACGATCTCGCCGGTTTTCTTGGGCGCCAGACGCGTGCCATTTGGATCGTCGTGCTCCATATCTGGGTTTTTCTTCATAGCTTCGGCGTGCTTGAGGTTGTCGGCGGTGGTCGCGAGAATGAACTCGTGGTCGAGTTCGCCATTGTTGCGCAGGACGAACTTGATCTGCTCGTCCTTCCTGACCTCGACCTTGTCCGGCGTGAACGTCATCTTGCCGTCGGATTCGCTCATCGTGACCTGCACGATCCGCGCAGGCTTTTTCGCATCGCCGGGTTCACCGGCGGAGAACGACCCGTCATGACCGTGCCCAGTCGGGCCCGCACCTGCCCATGCCGATGAGCAAATGGCGGTTGCGCTGATCAATGCGATTCCAAATTCGCGCCAATTCTTCATGTTTCGTCTCCTTGAGTACTCGTTCGAACCATATTTGAGGCCGACGCCTCGGGACGTTCCGCGGAGCTACATTCCCTTCATTCCCTTCATGTTCATTTCCTTCTTGGGTTTCTTGTCTTCCGACTTGTCGGTCGGCTTCGCGCCGCTTTGCCGCGGCGGCTGGCCATTCGGAACATCGACCTCGTAAGCGACGGTGCCGGCGGGAAACTTGTAAGGGCCGGGATCGCTGTAATCATCGCGCGCCATGCCTTCGCGGATCTTCATCACGGTGAACATGCCGCCCATTTCGATCGGACCGAACTGTCCGGTGCCGGTCATCATTGGGAGCGTGTTATCCGGCGCGGGCATCTCCATTTCTCCCATCGCCATTCCGGTCGAACCCATCACCATCGCGTCCGGAGCGAGCTTGCCGACCGCCTTCGCCAGATCTTTTTTCGACACGCCGATCAGGTTGCGCATGTCGTGCCCCATCGCGTTCATGGTGTGATGCGACTTGTGACAATGGAACGCCCAGTCGCCGGGATTGTCGGCGACGACGTCGAAGGCGCG
>JAFKKO010000110.1 GCA_017305455.1 Hyphomicrobiales bacterium
GGGATGTGCCCATGCGGGCGATCAATTCCACCAGCTTCTCGCGCGACGGCGGTTGTTTCAGATATTCGATCACTTCCGGTTCGACACCGCTTTGGCGGATCATCGCCAACGTATTGCGGGACGTTCCGCAATCGGGATTGTGATAGATGGTGGCGCTCATGAGCGAACCTCGACATTTTTGACTTCGTTCGGATGCCGGGATTCATACCAACCACGCGACAATTGCACGATCTTCACGACAGAGAGCATCACAGGCACCTCAACGAGGACGCCAACGACCGTGGCGAGTGCCGCTCCGGAATTCACCCCGAACAGGCTGATGGCAGCGGCCACCGCCAATTCAAAGAAATTGCTGGCGCCGATGAGCGCCGCGGGCGCGGCCACGCACCAAGCCACTCCGAACCGCCGACTGAGCAGATAGGCGAGACCAGCGTTGAAGTAGACCTGGATCAGGATCGGAACGGCGAGGATCGCAATGACGGCGGGCTGTGCGACGATCTGTTCGCCCTGAAAGGCAAACAACAAGACCAAGGTGGCGAGCAGGGCGGTCAGGGACAGCGGCTGAAGACGGCTCAGGGTTCGATTGAATGCCGCCGGACCGCTCTTGAGCAGGGCGCGCCGCCACGCTTGTGCGATGATGACGGGCACCACGATGTAGAGCGCCACGGACAGCAGTAGCGTTTCCCAAGGCACCCTGATGGAGGCCACGCCGAGGAGCAGGCCAACCAACGGCGCAAACAGAAACACCATCAACACGTCATTGAGCGCCACCTGACCCAGCGTGTAGTGTGGTTCACCGCCGACGAGATTGGACCAGACAAAAACCATGGCCGTGCAGGGCGCAGCCGCCAACAGGATCAGTCCGGCAATGTAGGACTGAATTTGGTCGGCCGGGAGCATGGGTGCGAACACATGACCGATCAACAGCGTCCCGAGCAAAGCCATGGAGAACGGCTTGACCGCCCAGTTGATGAAAAGGGTCACGCCGACGCCGCGCGCATGCTCCGTGACCTTCCCCA
>JAFKKO010000126.1 GCA_017305455.1 Hyphomicrobiales bacterium
ATCCTGGGTCCGCCGGTCGGCCGGCGAGGTGAACAGCCGCGTCGTCTCGCCGAACTCGATCAGTTCGCCGAGATACATGAACGCGGTGTAGTCCGAGACACGCGCCGCCTGCTGCATGTTATGCGTGACGATGGCGATGGTGTAGTCCTTCTTCAGTTCGGTAATCAGTTCCTCGATCTTGGCGGTCGAGATCGGGTCGAGCGCCGAGCACGGCTCGTCGAACAGGATCACCTCCGGGCGCACCGCGACGGTGCGCGCGATGCACAGCCGCTGCTGCTGGCCGCCGGACAGGCTGAGGCCGGAGGCATTGAGCTTGTCCTTGACCTCGTTCCACAGCGCGCCGCTGCGCAGCGCCCGCTCCACCCGCTCGTCCATTTCCGCGCGCGACAGCTTCTCGTACAGCCGCACGCCGAAGGCGATGTTCTCGTAGATGGTCATCGGGAACGGCGTCGGCTTCTGGAACACCATGCCGACGCGGGCGCGCAGCAGATTGAGGTCGAGCCGCGGGTCGAGAATGTTGACGCCGTCGAGTTCGACATCGCCCTCGGCGCGCTGACCGGGATAGAGATCGTACATGCGGTTGAAAATGCGCAGCAAGGTGGATTTGCCGCAGCCCGACGGGCCGATGAAGGCGGTCACGCGATTGGTCGCAAGTGACAGGTTGATGTCGCGCAGCGCATGGTGCGCGCCGTAATAAAAATCGAGATGACTCGCCGTGATCTTGGCCGGCTCCTCGGGCGTGAAGACACGCGGCGGCGGCGCCGGCGGACGCATGGCGGCGGCGAGGGAAGACGAAAGCTCGGTCATTTTGCTGTCCTTTCGGCGCCGAGAATGCGCGCGCCAATATTCAATGCCAGCACCGCAAGGGTGATCACCAGAGCGCCGGTCCACGCCAGTTCCTTCCAGTAGGCGTAGGGGCTCTGCACGAAGTTGTTGATCGTCACCGGCAGGTTGGCCATCGCGCGGGTCAGATCGAGGCTGAAGAACTGGTTGCTCAGCACGGTGAACAGCAGCGGCGCGGTCTCGCCGGTGACGCGCGCGGTGGCGAGCAGCACGCCGGTGATCAGGCCGGTGCGCGCGGCGCGATAGGCGACGCGGCGGATCACCAGCGAGCGCGGCAGGCCGAGCGCGGATGCCGCCTCGCGCAGCGGATTGGGCACGAGGCCGAGCATGTCCTCGGTGGTGCGCACCACCACCGGCACCACGATCACCGCCAGCGCCAGCGCGCCGGCCAGCGCGGAGAAGCCGCCCATCGGGATCACCACCGCGCCATAGATGAACAGGCCGATGATGATCGAGGGCGCACTGAGCAGGATGTCGTTGATGAAGCGGATCACCGGCGCGAGGCGGTCGTATTTGCCGTATTCGGCCAGATACGTTCCGGCGAACAGACCGAGCGGCGCGCCGATGCCGACGCCGATCGCGGTCATGATCAGCGAGCCGACGATGGCGTTGAGCAGACCGCCCTCGGTCGAGCCGGGCGGCGGGGTGTTCTGGGTGAACACCTGCAGGCTGAGGCCGGCGAAGCCGTTATAGAACAGCGTGAACAGGATCAGGCCGAGCCAGGCCACGCCGAAAGCGGCGGCGAGAAAGCACAGCGCCCTGATGATGCGGTCGCGGCGGCGGCGGCGCGCGTAAAGCGGATTCATGGCTACTTCCCCGCCTTCTTTTCCAGATGCCGCAGCATCAGCCGCGCGGCGGCGAGCACGAAGAAGGTCAGAATGAACAGCAGGAGGCCGAGCAGGATCAGGCTCGACTGGTGCAGGCCGTCGCTTTCGGCGAACTCGCTGGCGATCGCCGCCGAAATCGTGGTGCCGGGCGCGAAGATCGAAGACGAGATGCGGAACGAGTTGCCGATGATGAAGGTCACCGCCATGGTCTCGCCGAGCGCGCGGCCGAGCGCGAGCATGATGCCGCCGATCACGCCGACGCGGGTGTAGGGCAGCACCACGTTGCGCACCACCTCCCAGGTGGTGCAGCCGACGCCGTAGGCTGCTTCCTTGAGCACCGGCGGCACGGTCTCGAACACGTCGCGCGAGATCGCGGTGATGAAGGGCAGCACCATGATCGAGAGGATCAGGGCCGCGTTGAACAGACTGAGATAGGACGGGGGACCGGCGAAGATCGCGCCCAGCACCGGCACGCCGTCGAATGCGGCGATCAGGGCCGGCTGCAGCGTGTTGGCGAGAAACGGGCCGAGCACGAAGAAGCCCCACATGCCGTAGATGATCGAGGGGATGCCGGCGAGCAGTTCGATCGCCATGCCGATCGGACGGCGCAGCCATTGCGGGCAGAATTCGGTGAGGAAGATCGCGATGCCGAGGCCGACCGGAATGGCGATCATCATCGCGATCACCGAAGTCAGCAGCGTGCCGTAGATCGGGCCGAGCGCGCCGAGCACCGGCGGATCGGCGGACGGCGCCCAGCGCTGGGTCCACAGAAACGCGAAGCCGTATTCCTGCATCGCCGGCCAGGCGCCGACAATCAGCGACAGGATGATGCCGCCGAGGATCGCCAGCACCGACAGCGCGCAGATGCGGGTGGTCCAGTAGAACACCGCATCGCCGAGTTTGAACGCGCCAAGCGCGCGGGCGCGATCATGCGGGCCGGCGGCAGCTTCCATCGACGAGCTTTCAGCCATCGCCATCTGTGTCACGCTGATCCCCTGTGTCCTGCGATTCTTAAAGCCGGATGCCGGATTTTGAAAAGCTCTGTCGCTCTACCGCGCGGGAATAATTCCATCGGAAAGACAGGTGGAGGAGAGGCGGCCCCTCCTCCACCGCACGCACGCGTCAGCTCTTGATGTCGGCCGACCATGTCTTCTCGATCTGCTTGACGACCCCGTCCGGCATCGGGATGTAATCGAGATCTTCGGCCATCTTGCCGCCCTTCTCGAACGCCCATTTGAAGAACTTGATGGCCTCGGCGGACGCCGCCTTGTCGGCCGGGTCCTTGTACATCAGGATGAAGGTCGCGGCGGTGATCGGCCAAGAGGCATCGCCCGGCTGGTCGGTCAGGATCACGTAGTAGCCCGGCGCACCGGCCCAGTCGGCATTGGCGGCTGCGGCCTGGAATGCGGCGATGGTCGGTTGCACGGTCTTGCCGGCCTTGTTGATCAACGCGGCAGAGGTCAGCTTGTTCTGCTTGGCGTAAGCATACTCGACATAGCCGATCGCGTTCCGGGTCTGACCGATGTTGCCGGCGACGCCTTCATTGCCCTTGGCGCCGACGCCGACCGGCCACTCGACCGCGGTGCCCGTGCCGACCTTGGCCTTCCATTCGGCATTGGCCTTGGACAGATAATCGGTGAAGTTGAACGAGGTGCCCGAGCCGTCGGAGCGGCGCACCACCGCGATGGCGTCGGTCGGCAGCTTCAGGTTCGGGTTGAGCCTGACGATCGCCGGATCGTTCCACTTGGTGATCTTGCCGAGATAGATGTCGCCGAGCACTTCGCCCGACAGCACCAGTTCGCCCGACTTGATGCCTTCGAGGTTCACCACCGGCACGATGGCGCCCATCACCATCGGCCATTGGGCGAGGCCGAACTTGTCGAGCTGCTCGGCCTTGAGCGGCGCATCGGTGGCGCCGAAGGTCACGGTCTTGGCCTGGATCTGCTTGATGCCGGCGCCGGAGCCGATCGACTGATAGTTCAGGCCGTTGCCGGTTTCCTTTTTGTAGGCATCGGCCCATTTCGAATAGACCGGAAACGGAAAGGTCGCGCCCGCGCCGGTAATGTCGGCCGCCATGGCGGAGGTCGATGCGGCCACAAGGCCGGCAGCGACGAGGGTTTTGATGAAATTCACTGGCTGTCTCCATCTCAGGTGAGCGAAGCGCTGGATGACGCCCGATCGCGCTCACGCCGCCGCTTTAAAAGCGGGACATTGCGCTTTTATGAGGGTTCGATGACAGCTCTGTGACAGGAGCTAAGCCACTGATCGCGGTGGAGGTTTCAGCTTTCCGGGGCGGTCTTGAGCGGTGGAAAAACCGCGGTGAAGGTCGCCCCTTCCCCGGCCACGCTCTCGATCATCAGCCGTCCGCCATGGCGGGTGGCGATGTGCTTGACCAGCGCAAGGCCGAGGCCGGTGCCGCCCTGGGCGCGGCTGCCGCCGACATCGGCGCGATAGAAGCGCTCGGTGAGGCGCGGCAGATGCTCGGGCGCAATGCCCGGTCCGAAATCGCGGATCGCGACCCGGATCTCCGGGGTCTCCTCGCTCGCGGGCGTCAGCGTCACCGTGACGCGACCGCCGGACGCGCCGTATTTGAGGCCGTTCTCGATCAGGTTCTCGAACAGCCGCAGCAATTCCTCGCTTTCGCCGGCGATCATCACCGGCTGGTCCGGCAGATCGGCCGCGATCGTCACCTGACGCTCGCGCGCCAGCGCTTCGAGGCCGTCGATCACCTGGCGCAGGATTGGCACCAGATCGACCGGCGCGGAGGGCCGCATATGCTGGCTGAGTTCGACCCGTGAGAGCGAGAGCAGATCGTCGATCAGCCGCGCCATGCGGGTGGCCTGCGCATGCATGATGCCGAGGAAACGCTCGCGCGCCGCCGCGTCCTCGCGCGCCGGCCCCTGCAGCGTATCGATGAATCCCGACAGCGCCGCCAAAGGCGTGCGCAGCTCATGGCTGGCATTGGCGACGAAATCGACGCGCATCTCCTCGACCCGGCGCAGTTGGGTCTGATCGTGCAGCGTCATCAGGAAGCAGTTGTCGGCGCCGCCGAAATGGGTCGGCACCGCGACCGGCGTGATGACAAGGTCCATCCAGCGCTCGATCGGTCCGCGCGAGACGAAACTGGCGCGCTGGAGCTGCGAGGTGGCGATCGCCGCGCGCACCGCCGCGATGATCTCCGGCGAGCGCAACGCGAACAACGCCAGTTCCCCGCGCCGCAGCGCCGGCGCGACCTGCGCCGCCTCGGCGTTGAGATGCAGCACGCGGCCGACCCGGTCGAGCAGCACCGCCGGATCAGGCATGCCGGAAATCAGCGCCTGCACCGCCGCGCCTTCGGCCAGCGGCGCGTCGGCAGCCTCGTCCTGCGCGAGCGGGGTATCGCGCAGTTGCAGCGGCACCAGCGCCGCGCCGGCGATGCAGATGAACACCAGTACCGCGCGCGGCAGCGCCAGATCGTGCATCGCGACCAGCGCGACCATCGCCGCCGCCGTCACCAGCACCACGATGCCCGAGCGCCGCAGACGGTCGGACCAGGGTGATCTCGGTCTGGAAAGGGACGGAACAGGCGCGGCCATTGCTGCGATGACTTTTGCTGCGAGGACGTTGCGGATCGAAGCGGCGGGACCTGACGTCTCCGCTCAGGTTCAAGTGGTGCCCGCAGCGCGCGCCGGGATCAAGAAAAATCCGATCAAGGGGATTCCGGAGCCGAGGCATCCTTCAGCGCGCGCACGCGGCTGGCCTCGCGCCGCGTTCGCGTACCGATGATGATCTCGCGTCCGGTCAGCAGCACCAGAGAGATGATGAACGGCGTAATGTAATAAAGCAGCCGGAACAGCAGCATGCCGGCCAGCAATTCCTCGCGGTCAAACTGAAACAGGCCGACCAGCATGGCGGCGTCGAACACGCCGAGCCCGCCGGGCGAATGGCTGGCGAAGCCGAGCAGCGTGGCGGAGACGAAGATCACCGCCACCACGACAAAGCCGACGTCCGGCTCCTCCGGTACCAGGATGTACATCGCCAGCGCGCAGAAGCCGAGATCGACAATGCCGATCACGATCTGCAGCAAGGTCAGCGAGCCGCCCGGCAGCGTCACGGTCCAGTTGCCGCGGCCGACCAGACGCGGCTTCGCCGACACCCAGACGACATAAAGGCACAACACCAGCAGGATGCAGATCGCGGCGATGCGGTTGAACCAGGGCGGCAACTGGTCGATCGAGGACGCCGCTTCCGGATGGTAGGCGACGCTCATGCCGAGCACCGCGGCATTGCCGAGCCAGAAGGTCAGGCCGGCGAGAAAGCACACCTTGGCGACGTCGATCGCCGTGAGGCCCCATGCCGAATAGACGCGGTAGCGAACCGCGCCGCCGGTGAACACGCTGGCCCCGACATTGTGGCCCACTGAATAAGAGGTGAAGCCGGCGAAGGCGGCGACGCGATAAGGCACGTCGGCCTTGCCGATCGCCCGCAGCGCGAACAGGTCGTAGAAGGTCAGGGTGAAATAGCCGGCCGCGACGCACAGGGTCGCCAGAGCGATGGTGTGCCACTCGGTCTTGCCCAGCGCCGCGATCACCTTGTCGGCGTCGAGATTGCGCAGCATATGGTAGAGGATGTAACAGGCGACCGCGATGATCGTGATGCTGATCACGACGCCGAGCTTGTGCAGGATTTGCTTCTCCCGCAGGAACGCCGCGATCCTGCGTAACGGCTCAACCATCCAGTCCTCGAATCCACTCAGCGTCCGGACGCACCGCGCGATGCCTGCGCGGCGATATCCGGTATCACGGGTTTCCTAGCAGACCCGTTTGACGACCGCGAGAAATATGCCGCGCGATCGGCGACCGATGCGGCGATCGCGTCAATTTGCAGCGCCCGGACGCGAGACCACCAGATGCCGCAGCCAGGCGCCGATCACACAGCCGATCAGATAGGCGCCGAACATGACGAGGCCAAGGTCGAGCCCATAGCCGAACCGGCCGGGCAGCAAATGTGTGAGCGAGAGGATGACGAGCGCCAGGATCGCGGCAAGGCTGCGGCGGAACGCCACGGTGGACAGACCGCCGCGCTGGACCACCGAAATCCAGCCCATGCCGAGCCCGATCAGGCCCGCGCCGAGCAGCCAGCCCCAATGGAAGGTCACCAGAAAGGCCATCGCCGTCACCTCACCAGGAAATCAATGCGGCGGTTTTTCGCCTTGCCTTCTTCGCTGTCGTTGGCGGCGACCGGCCGGTCGCTGCCAAAGCCGACCGCAGTGACGCGATCCCGCGGCAGCCCGGCCTTGACCAGATAGTCGACCACCGCCTGGGCGCGCCGCGTCGACAGCGCAAGGTTGCTGGCGGCATCGCCGTCGCTGTCGGTATGGCCGGCGATCTCCAGATGCGCGGTCGGACAGCGCAGCGCGGTCTCGATCAGGCGATCGAGCAGGCCCATCGAATCCGCGTCGATGGTGGCGCGGCCGGATTCAAAGCGGATCTTGCCCTTGCCGAGCAGATCGACAAACAATTGCTGGCACACCGTGGCATCGACCGCGCTCGCCACCGGCTTGACCGAAATCTCCGCGACGCGGGTCCAGCCCTGCGGCAGACCGGCGGTGAGATCGGTCTTGATCTGTTCGGAGGCGACCGGATAGAGCGCATCGCCCGACAGCTTGGCCTCGCGGTCCGACAGCGTCAGCGAACCGGTGGACAGTCGCGACAGGCCGCCCAGCGCCGCCGTCACCGCCTGGGCGAAGCCGGGCGGCGCGCCGATGCTGGCCTTGAGCTTGTCGACGATCTTGGTGTCGCCGATGAACTTGCGCTGCGCCGTGGCCACCACCGCGGCATGGACGTTGTTGTCCGGCACATAGCCGCTCAGCGTCAGGGTCGCGGTCACCGGATCATGATTGGCCTGGAAGATGTAAGGCGGCGCCTTGATGGCGTTTTCCGCGATGGTGTAGCCCTCGGGCAGGTTCTTCAGCGCGGCGATGATCGCCTCGCGGTTGCCGAGTTCGCGCGCCATGCCGGCAAGGCTGACCGAGGTGCCGGTCAGCGTGATCTTGCCTTCCTTCAGCTTGCCGACCTGATCGATCAGCAGCAGGGCGGCGGCGTCGAAGCGCGGCGGCGCGCCGCGCGCCAGCACCATCTGGTCGGCCGCTTCCGCGCCGCCCGAGACCGTCCGCGCCGCTTCCATCAGCCGCGCCCGGATCGCGGGCAGCGGCGCATTGCCGGCCAGCGTGATCCGCACCACGTCGCGCTGCGCGCTCCAGACATACGGATTGGCTTCCGGGACCAGCCGGGTCTGATCCTCGACCCGCCGCACGCCCGGCACCGCCTCGACCAGCGAGACCGCGCTGCGGCGACCTTCCTCGGAGAAGGCGTCGGCGGCGAAGCGGACATCACGGCCCGAGACCTCGATCCGGGTCTTGTCCAGCACGCTGCCCTTGATCGCGTCGGCCGCGGCCGCCGTCAGGGTCTGCTCGACCGGAACCATGGCGTTCCAGACGGCGACGATCCACAGCAGCGCCAGCGGAATGAGGCCCGGCCACCACTTACGCACCCAGACGGAAAAATCGGTCATTCGGAACCTTCGCGTGAGACCTGAGAGAAATCAAACCCTTGGCGAGGTGTCAATTTAGAAATAACACAAGGCGGATGGGCCGGGCTAACCCATTGTTCAACCGTTTCTGGCAGGACTCGCAGAACCTGACAGCCCTGCCGGATCCACCATGAAGCAGCTTCGCAACGCCCTCATCCGCGCCGGTTTCGACGCGATCTCGGTCAGCGGCCTGCACCATGTGCTGCGCCCGGTGCTCGGCGGCGTCGGCATCATCTTCATGCTGCATCATGTGCGCCCGGCCCGCAGCGGCCTGTTCCAGCCCAACCGCCATCTGGAAGTGACGCCCGATTTCCTGCGCGAGACGCTGCTCCATCTGCGCCGTCTCGACATCGAGCCGGTGACGCTGGACGACGCGCATCGCCGCCTGACGCAGCGCGATTTCACGCGGCGCTTCGCCTGCTTCACCGCCGACGACGGCTATCGCGACAACCGCGATCACGCATTGCCGGTGATGCGCGAGTTCGGCGCGCCGTTCACGGTCTATGTCGCGGCCGACTTCGCGCAGGGCGCCGGCCGGATATGGTGGGTGGCGCTGGAGCGCACGATCGCGGCGGCCACGCGCATCGACGCCGGCATCGCAGGCGCGCATCTGCATCTTGGCACCGAGACGCCGCAGGAGAAGCAGGCCGCCTTCGTGCGGCTTCATGAGATGCTGCGCAAGCTGCCGACCGATCACGACGTCCAGCACGAGGTCCATACGCTGGCGCGGATGCACGGCATCGACGACGAGGCGATCAGCCGCGAGCTGTGCCTGTCATGGGACGAACTGCGCGATTTCGCGCGCGATCCGCTGGTGCGCATCGGCGCGCACACCGTGAGCCACTGCAATCTCGCCCATGAGAGCGCCGAGATGATGACGCAGCAAATGCAGATCAGCCGCGCCCGCATCGAAGCGCGGCTGGAATGCAAGGTCCGGCATTTCGCCTATCCCTATGGCGACCGCGACGCCGCCGCGGCGCGCGAATTCGCCGCCGCCCGCGCGCTCGGCTTCGACACAGCCGTCACCACGCGCCCCGGCGTGCTGTTCGCCGAGCACGCCGAACATCTGACCGCGCTGCCGCGCATTTCGCTGAACGGCAATTATCAAAGCACCCGTTTCCTGTCCGTGCTCACTTCCGGAACCGCGACCGCGGTGTGGAACGGCTTCCGCCGCGTCGATGCGGCCTGAATCCGGCGCGCATGCGCGCGCGATCAAACATCCGCCCCGCATGTTTCTTTGAGGGATTCTAAAATCCGCCTTTCCGAAAGGCCGATTTCGGGGTGACGCTGCCATCATTTTGGTCGATTGAATAGCGATCCGCGTGTTCATTTCCGGACCGACATCATGACTCGCCCCCACCGTTCCGCCATTTCGTTCCGCCGCCTCGCCGGAGCTTGTGCCGTCAGCGCCGTTGCGCTGCTCGCGGCCGGCGGTGCGCTGGCCGAAACCGCGCCGAACGCCCTGCTGCCGCAGAACCTGTCGCCCTGGGGCATGTTCATGAGCGCCGACATCGTGGTGAAGGTGGTGATGGCCGGCCTCGCCTTCGCCTCGCTGCTGACCTGGACGGTCTGCGTCGCCAAGATGCTGGAGCTGCGCAGCGTCGCCAGACTTGCGCGGCAGCGCTTTGCCATTCTCGAAGGCAACACCACGCTGGCGCGCGCCGCGCTGAACTGCGGCCAGGCCGACGACGCGGTGGCGCAACTGGTGCGCTCGGCGGCGCAGGAAGCCGAACTCTCCGACGTCACCTATGACAGCGGCTTCACCGATCGCGTCGCACTGCGGCTGGAGCGGGTGCAGACCGCGGTCGCCCGGCGCGTCGCGCGCGGCACCGGCATTCTCGCCACCATCGGCGCCACCGCGCCGTTCGTCGGCCTGTTCGGCACGGTGTGGGGCATCATGAATTCCTTCATCGGCATTTCCGAAGCCCACACCACCAATCTTGCCGTGGTCGCACCGGGCATCGCCGAGGCGCTGCTCGCCACCGCGCTCGGTCTGGTCGCGGCGATCCCGGCGGTGGTGATCTACAATCATCTGGTGCGCGTGATCACCGGTTATCGCGCGCTGCTGGCGGATGCCGCGGCGCAGGTAATGCTGCTGATCAGCCGCGAGCAGAGCGGCCGCACCCATCGCCTCGCGCGCGCCGCGGAATAACGCGGCGGACAATTCGGAGGCAACCGATGGGCTCAAGGCTCGGCGGCAATCTTTCCACCACGCAGGAGGATCTCGCGGTCACGCACGAGATCAACGTCACGCCGTTCATCGACGTGATCCTGGTGCTGCTGATCATCTTCATGGTGGCGGCGCCGCTCGCCACCGTGGATATCGGCGTCGATCTGCCGGCCTCCACCGCGCAGCAGCAGCCGCGCCCCGACAAGCCGATCTTCGTCACCGTCAAGCCTGACCTCACGCTCGCGGTCGGCGAGGACACCATCGCCCGCGACGCGCTGAAAAGCACGCTCGACACGCTGACCGAAGGCAAGACCGATCAGCGCATCTTCGTGCGCGCCGACAAGACGATCAGCTATGGCGACCTGATGGAGGCGATGAATCTCCTGCGCAACGCCGGCTATCTCAAGATCGCGCTGGTCGGCCTCGAAGCGCCGGGCGAGAGCAAATGACCACGCTCGCGCTGCATGGCGGGATCGATCAGGCCGAGGTCAGGCGCTGGAGCGCGGCGGCGACGCTGGTGGTGGCGGTGCATGCCGCGCTGATCGCATGCTGTCTGTTCTGGTACACGACAACGCCGCCGCCGGGCCGCCCGCTCGATGCGATCGCGGTCGATCTCGCGCCGGCATCGGCCGCGCCGCAGCCCACGGACCTCGACCTCGCGCCGGGCCCGACCATGCAGGCGGCGGAACCGCCTGCGCCCGAACCCGAGCAGCAGCAGAAGGTGGAAGAGACCATCGCGCCGACGCCGCTGCAGCAGAACCCCGAAGTGGTCGCGCCGCCCGAGCCGAAGAAGCAGGTCGAGGAGGTGCGCGAGAAGCCCAAGCCCGTGGTGGCGAAAAAGAAGCCGAAGAAACCCTCGCCCGCGCCAGCGCCGCGCACCAGCGCCGCGCCACGCGCCGAGCATGACGCGCCGATGCAGCAATCGCGCGCCGGCGCCGCGGCATCCGCGGCGGCGCTGCCGTCCTATCGCCAGCGGCTTGCCGCACATCTGCAACGCTACAAGCAATATCCGAGCGAAGCCCGCGCTTCGGCCGCGCGCGGCACGGTGCTGGCGGTGTTCACGGTCCATCGCAGCGGCAGCGTCTCCGGCGTGCGCGTCATGCGCTCCTCCGGCAATGCCGCGCTCGACAACGCCGCGCTGTCCGCGATCCGCAACGCCCAGCCGCTGCCGGCGATTCCGCCCGAGATCCAGCAATCGGCGCTGACCTTCCCGGTGCCGTTCAGCTTCTCGATGCGCTGAACACGAACAGCGCCGCAGGTTCACATCTGCTTGAACGATCGGTGCGTGTCGGTTGATGCTGCATTGCGACAAGCGCAATTGAACGCCTGTCCCGTCGTGATATACACGGGACTGCGACATCACTCTGAACTCCTTCTGACGGAAGGTGCGCGATGTTCGAGGGTATCAGCGCCATTGATCTGGCCCGTGCGCAATTCGCGTTCACGATGTCGTTCCACATCATCTTCCCCGCTTTTTCGATCGGCCTCGCAAGTTACCTCGCCGTGCTGGAAGCGCTCTGGCTGTGGACCGGGCGCGAGGTGTTCATCAACCTGTTCAATTACTGGCTGAAAATCTTCGCGGTGGCGTTCGGCATGGGCGTCGTCTCCGGCATCGTGATGTCGTACCAGTTCGGAACCAACTGGGCGGTGTTCGCCGACAAGACCGGATCGGTGATCGGCCCCTTGATGGCCTATGAGGTGCTGACCGCCTTCTTCCTCGAGGCGGGTTTCCTCGGCGTCATGCTGTTCGGATTGAAGCGCGTCGGCCCACGCCTGCATTTCGTCGCAACGCTGATGGTGGCGATCGGCACGCTGATCTCCACGTTCTGGATCCTGTCCGCCAATTCGTGGATGCAGACGCCGGCCGGCTACGCGATGAATTCGTCGGGGCAGTTCGTCGCCGCCGACTGGTGGAAGGTAATCTTCAACCCGTCGTTCCCCTATCGCCTCGTGCACATGGTGCTCGCCGCCTATCTCACCACCGCCTTCGTGGTCGGCGGCGTCGGCGCCTGGCATCTCTTGCGCCACTCCACCCGCGAGGGACCGCGCGTGATGTTCTCGATGGCGATGTGGATGGCGGCGCTGGTGGCGCCGGTCCAGATCTTCGCCGGTGACGCGCACGGCCTCAACACGCTGGAGCATCAACCGGCCAAGGTGATGGCGATGGAAGGCCACTTCCAGAGCCACCCCGACGGCGCGCCGCTGATCCTGTTCGGCTGGCCCGACCAGAGCGCCGCCGAAGTGAAATACGCGATCGAGATTCCGAAAGCCTCCTCGCTGATCCTCAAGCATTCGCCCGATGCGCCGCTCGCCGGGCTCGACACTATCAAGCGCGACGACTGGCCGAACGTACCGCTGGTGTTCTGGGCGTTCCGCATCATGGTCGGTATCGGCTTTCTGATGCTCGGCATCGGCCTCGCCAGCCTGTGGGCGCGCTGGCGCGGCACGCTGTATCGCTGGCGTCCGCTGCATCTCTACGCACTCATGATGTCGCCGGCCGGCTTCATCGCGGTGCTCGCCGGCTGGACCACCACCGAGGCCGGCCGTCAGCCGTTCACGGTGTGGGGTCTGCTGCGCACCGCCGACTCGGCCTCGCCGCTGGCCGCGCCCGCGGTCGCCTCATCGCTGCTCGCTTTCGTCATCGTCTATTTCATCGTCTTCACGATGGGCGTGCTCTACATCCTGCGGCTGATGGCGCAGCCGCCGCATCACGGCGAGGAAGGGCCGCGCGTCGATATTCCCGCGCGCGCCGCCGGCATCACGCCGGCCGCCGCCACCGCATCGGGACGGCCCTGACATGACCGGCGCCATCGACATCGCCATGATCTGGGCCGTCATCATCGCCTTCGCGGTGTTCATGTATGTGGTGATGGACGGCTTCGATCTCGGCCTCGGCATGCTGTTCCCGCTGTTTCCCGACAAGGAAAACCGCGACGTCATCATGAATTCGGTCGCGCCGGTGTGGGACGGCAACGAGACCTGGCTGGTGCTCGGCGGCGGCGGGCTGATGGCGGCGTTCCCGCTGGCCTATGCGATCCTGATGCCGGCGCTTTACACGCCGATGATCGCGATGCTGATCGGCCTGATCTTCCGCGGCGTCGCCTTCGAATTCCGCTGGCGCTCGCCGCGCGAACGCAACCGCTGGGACATCGCCTTCGCCGGCGGCTCGCTGGTTGCGGCGCTGGCGCAGGGCATCGCGCTCGGCGCCATCCTGCAGGGCGTGCATGTCGAAGGCCGGCATTACGCCGGCGGCTGGTGGGACTGGCTGACGCCGTTCAGCATCCTGACCGGAGTGTCGGTGGTGGCCGGCTATAGCCTGCTCGGCGCCACCTGGCTGGTGATGAAGACGCAAGGCGCGCTGCGCGACAAGGCGTACCGGCTGAGCTCTCGCCTCCTGCTGGCGACGCTGATCGCGATCGCCGCCGTCAGCCTGGCGACGCCGTTCCTGGAGGCCGAATACTGGCGGCGCTGGTTCGAATGGCCGAACATCCTGTTCACCGCGCCGATTCCGCTGGCGGTGGCGGCGGTGACGCTGCTGCTGCTGCGCGCGCTCAAGAACAAGCGCGACTATCAGCCGTTCCTGCTGTCGCTGCTGCTGTTCGGATTGTGCTATGCCGGGCTCGGCGTCAGCATGTGGCCGCATATCGTGCCGACCAGCGTCACCATCTGGCAGGCGGCCGCGCCCGACAACAGCCTGTACTTCATGAGCTTCGGCGTCGCCGTGCTGGTGCCGCTGATTCTGGCCTATACCGGCTGGGCCTATTGGGTGTTTCGCGGCAAGGTCGAGGCCGGCAGCGGCTATCACTGATGACGCCGCCCGATCCAGCACCGCGCCCTCTCGCCACACGCCTGATCTGGTTCGTGACGCTGTGGGCCGGCGGCGTCGGCACTGTCGCGCTGATCTCCGTCCTGCTGCGCTGGTGGATCGCCCCGCATTGAATACCGCCGGCTCCGCCGCGGACACCTTGCCAGCGGCGGACGGCTCGGCTTTGATGCGGCGACGACCGAGTCAACGCAGGACTTCCGACATGTTTCATGCCCGACTGACCGCTCTGGCGATCCTGATCGCCACCGCCGTAATCGGCGTGACGCCGCATGCTCTCGCCCAGGGACGGGAGATGAACATCGCCGATCAGCCCGGCTACATTCCGCCCGACGAGGAGCTGCCGCCGGAATTCAAGCGCACCGCGGTGCTGTACCGCACCGCCGAAGCGCCGGGCACCATCATCGTGCACACTTCCGAACGCTATCTCTATGTCGTGCAGGGAGGCGGCCGCGCGCTGCGCTACGGCATCGGGGTGGGCCGCGAAGGCTTTCAGTGGCAGGGCCTGCTGAAGATCTCGCGCAAGCAGGAATGGCCGGACTGGACCCCGCCGCCGGAGATGATCGCGCGCCAGCCTTATCTGCCGCGCTTCATGGCGGGCGGGCCGGGCAATCCGATGGGCGCGCGCGCGCTCTATCTCGGCGCCACCGTGTATCGCATCCACGGCACCAACCAGCCGCAGACCATCGGCAGCGCCGTCTCCTCCGGCTGTTTCCGTCTGGTCAACGCCGACATCATCGATCTTTACGAGCGTATTCCGGTCGGCACCAAGGTGATCGTGCGGCAGAAGCCGGAAATCTGAGCGGACCGTTCCCCGCGGGACCGCGCTTCGTGCTTTCGTTCTTCCCTTTCATGGATTGATGGACATCGTTTATGGCACTCTTTTCGCGCACCTTCCGCACCGGACTTCTGCTGGGATCGGCGATCGCCATCGCCGTCGCGGCCGCCGCCATCACCTATGAGCGTTACGACACCCAGACCCTGAAGCGCACCTTGCGCCGCGGCGCGGTGCTGTGCGGCGTCAACACCGGCCTGCCCGGCTTCTCCAGCCATGACGCCAACGGCAACTGGTCGGGCTTCGATGTCGATCTGTGCCGCGCGGTCGCCGCCGCGATTTTCAACGATCCATCGAAGGTGCAGTTCGTGCCGCTCGACGCCAGCGAGCGCTTCCGCGAATTGCAGAAGCGCAAGATCGATATTCTGGCCCGCAATTCGACCTGGAGCATGTCGCGCGAGACCGACTACCAGCTCAACTTCGCCGCGGTGTCCTATTATGACGGCCAGGGCTTCATGCTGCGCAAGGCGCGCAACATCGAGTCGGCGCTCGAGCTCGCCGACAGCCGGGTCTGCGTCCAGGCCGGCACCACGACGCAGCTCAACCTCGCCGACTATTTCCGCGCCAACAACGTCAAATATCAGGAAGCCAATTTCGGCAAGCTGGACGAGGTGGTCGCCGCCTACGAGTCGGAGAAGTGCGACGTGCTGACCGCCGACGTCTCGCAGCTTTATGCGCTGCGCCAGCGCCTCGCCAAGGCCGACGATCACGTCATCCTGCCCGACGTGATCTCCAAGGAGCCGCTGGCACCGGTGGTGCGCCAGCGCGACGATGACTGGCTGCTGATCGTGAAATGGACGGTCTATGCCATGCTCAACGCCGAGGAGCTCGGCGTCAGCTCCAAGAACATCGACGAAGCGCTGAAATCGAAGAAGCCCGACGTGATGCGTCTGGTCGGCACCGAAGGCGCCTATGGCGAGGAGCTTGGCCTGACCCGCGACTGGGCGGCGCGCATCATCCGCCATGTCGGCAATTACGGCGAGGTCTATGAGCGCAATGTCGGCAGCGGCTCCAAGCTCGCGATTCCGCGCGGCCTCAACCAGCTCTGGAATGCCGGCGGCATCCAGTACGCGCCGCCGATCCGGTAAAAATGCACAGGCTTGAGCAATAACGCCTCATCGCCGCGTCCCCTTCTTTTGCTTCTTTCACGCGAGGCGCAAATTATCGGCGTCGGCCAGCCTTTGCGTTGCATCGAGCTCGCACCATTCAACGATGCCTTCATCACCTTGCATCACCGCGCGCGCGTTGTTGCCTTTTTCATTTAACTTAAGTTTGCGTTCTAATATAAGATGGTCAATTCAAAAACGAGACAAAAGAAGACCTGGGGAGCGATGACGGATGCCATGGGCGAAGCGGCAGGATTGCGAGCTATTCTGGGAAAGACAGGGAGAGGGGCCGGCTCTCATTCTTGGTGCTGGCCTCGGCGGCGTGGGTGGATATTGGCAACCTAATCTGTCAGCGCTCACCGAGCATTTCACGGTCTACCGTTTTGATCAGCGCGGAACGGGACAGTCGAGCCGGATGCCGGTGGCATCGATCGAGCAGATGGCCGCCGATCTTGTTGCCATGATGGATGATGCCGGCCTCGCGACTGCGATGTATCTCGGCCACTCCACCGGAGCAGCCATTGGGGTCGCCGCGGCTCTGGACGCCCCCGGTCGTTTCTCGGCGCTGATGATCTATGCCAGCACGACCTGCGGCGACAACTATCGTCGCAAAGTGCTCGGCCTGCGCAACGCGATATTCGAAGGTCTCGGTATTGAGGCCTACGCGCAGTACAGCACTCTTCTTCTCTATCCTCCTTACTGGATCAATTCACACGCCGAGGAAGTCGCCAGGATCGAGGCCACGACGGCGACCGCGCTTGCCGATCCGGAGATCCAGGCGACGAGATTCGACGCGATCCTGAATTTTGATCGCCGCAGCGAACTTCCCCGCATCGACATCCCGACCATGGTGGTGTGCGCCGACGACGACATTCTGACGCCAAAATACTTCTCCGAAGAGTATGTCCGCCTCATCCCGGGCGCTCGCCATCACTGGGAGGCCCGAGGCGGTCATGCCCTCTCGCGGACCGAACCTGACACGTTCAACAGAATCGCCATCGACTTTTTCACGGGGTTGCACTCATGAGCAAAAAGTACTTCGCGGCAGCATTTTTTTTGTTGATGTCGGTCTCGGCGCATGCCGATGACTGGCCGACGAAGAATTTACGAATCATCGTCCCATTCCCCGCCGGCGGCAGCGCGGACACGCAGGCAAGAGTGATCGCCGACGAGCTTTCGAAGAAAGTCGGACGAGCCGTTATCATCGAAAACAAGCCCGGCGCCGGAGGCAATATCGGAGCCACGGAAGCCGCCCATTCCACACCGGACGGCCATACGCTCTTTATGGCGACGACCGGGACACACGCCGCGAATATCAATCTCTACGAGAAGCTGCCTTACGATCCGGTCAAGGACTTCCAGCCTCTGACGCTGGTCACGATCTATCCTCAGGTCATTACGCCGAATGATCGTTACAAATCCCTCGACCTGCCCAATCTCATCATCGCGCTGAAAAAGGACGGAGATAAACTCAACTTCGGCTCTTCGGGCGTCGGCTCCCCCACGCATCTGGGAGGCGAGCTTTTCAATCGGGAAACCGGCACGCATCTGATGCATGTGCCTTATCGCGGTCAGGGGCCAGCGATCACGGATATGGTGGCCGGCCGCCTCGACATGATGTTCCCGTCAATCCCGGACGCGATTGCGATGCTGCAATCCGGTCAGTTGCGGGCCATCGCGATCATGGCGGAGAAGCGGTCGAAAGTTCTGCCTGATGTGCCGACCACCAGGGAGCTTGGTTATCCCAGCCTTCAAAGCGCGATCTGGGGCGCCCTCTACACCACAGCGGGAACGCCGAAACCGGTCGTCGATCGCCTTGCCAAGGAATTGGCCGCCATCGTGGATTCCCCTGCGTTCAAGAATAAATTTGAAGCCATGGGGTTCGACGTGAAATCATCGACCCCTGAGGAGCTGGCGCAATTTACCGCCGACGAGACCAAACGCTGGGGCGATCTGATCAAGTCGATGAATATCAAGTTGAACTAGGAGGACGTGACTGTGCCTGTTGAAATTATCACCCCACCGAATCCGCCGCCGCCGCTCGCTCCGTACAGCTCAGGGACGAAGGCGGCAGGCTTCATCTACGTTTCCGGCACCCTCGCCATCGGAACTAACGGCGAGACCCTGGGAGTTGGTGACGCGCGCGAGCAAACCCGCGTGGTCCTGGAGGCCGTCAAAGCAACGATCGAGGCCGGCGGCGGCACTCTCAAGGACGTTCTCTTCAATCAGATCTTCTTGAAGGATATGTCCGACTACGCAGCGATGAATGAGATTTACAAGCAGTACTTCAACGAGCATCTGCCCGCTCGCTACTGCATCCAGAGTCCGCTTGTGCGCCCGGATTTCCTGGTGGAAATCGCATCAACGGCGTATGTCGGATAAGCTCCGGCGACATATCTCCGGCACGGAGAAACATCGCCACTCGCCGTTGATGCGAAGCGGCGAAGCAGCGAAGCCCCCTCCATTTCCCTCCCCGCAAACGGGAGAGGGTTGGGGTGGAAGGTGTGGATTGCTTCGCTTCGCTCGCAATGACAGCTTGGTGGAATCTCGTCGCGCCCGGCACTTAGTTCCTCACGGTGAGGAGGCGCGAAGCGCCGTCTCGAACCATGAGGCTGCATATCTGAATGACCGGGCATGTTTATGCCCTCATCCTTCGAGACGCGGCTCAAAAGCCGCTCCTCAGGATGAGGATCATGCGTTCGTCGCCTGATGCGACCACAATGCCGTAATTATGCGAAGACGTGGATGCCCGGCATAGGGCCGGGCATGACCAACATCGCGAAAGACTACCCCCAGCCCAGCGCCAGCGCGATGCGGAAGGTGATGAAGGCCGCGAGATAGGCCAGCGCCAGCATGTAGCCGAAGGTGATGAACATCCAGCGCCAGCCGCCGGTCTCGCGCTTGATCACCGCGAGCGTCGAGGCGCATTGCGGCGCGAAGATGAACCAGGCGAGGAAGGCAAGCGCGGTGGCCAGACTCCAGTTGCCAGCGAGCGCGCGGCCGATTTCCGCCGACGCCTCATCGCCGCCGGCAATCGCATACATGGTACCCAAGGAGGCCACCGCGACCTCGCGCGCCGCCATGCCGGGAATCAGCGCGACGCTGATCTGCCAGTTGAAACCGATCGGCGCCAGCACCGGCTCGATCCAGCGGCCGATCATGGCGGCGAGACTGTAATTGATGCCTGCTTCGGCCGCGCTTTCCGGCGGGCGCGGGAACGAGGCGAGAAACCAGATCACCACCATCATCGAGAAGATCGTGGTGCCGGCGCGATACAAGAACGCCATTACCCGCGCATAAAGCGCGATCGCCACGCTGCGCAGCTGCGGCAGCTTGTAGTCCGGCAATTCCAGCATGAAGGGCGGCGTCGCGCTTTCGCGCCAGAAGAAATGATTGGCGACGAACGACACTGCAAGCGCGCTGGCGATGCCGATGGCATAGAGCCCGAACATCACCAGGCCCTGCAGGCCGATCGGCCCCCACACTTTCTCGTCGGGCACGAAAGCCGAAATAATCAAAGTGTAGACCGGGATGCGCGCCGAGCAGGTCATCAGCGGCGCCACCATGATGGTGGTGAGACGGTCGCGGCGATTGTCGATCACCCGCGTCGCCATGATGCCCGGAATGGCGCAGGCAAAGCTCGACAGCAGCGGAATGAAGGCGCGGCCATGCAGGCCTGCGCCGCCCATGATGCGGTCCATCAGGAACGCGGCGCGCGCCATGTAGCCGAGATCTTCCAGCAGCAGGATGAACAGGAACAGGATCATGATCTGCGGCAGGAACACGATGACGCTGCCGACGCCGGCGATCACGCCTTTCTGCAGGAAGCTCTGCAGCAGTCCGTCCGGCAGCAGATCATGCACGGTATTGCCGAGCAGGCCGAAACCGGCGGAGATCAATTCCATCAGCGGCTGCGCCCAGGCGAACACCGCCTGGAACATGACGAACAGCACCAGCAGCAGGATGGCGAGGCCGGCGACCGGATGCAGCAGCACCGCGTCGATGCGGCCGGTCAATGTATCGGGCCGCACCGGCTCGCTGACGGCGGCCTTGATGACGCGGTCGGCCTCGCGCTGCGCAGCGCGCAGGTCGGCGATGCTCGGCGTGCTCCAGCTGCTTTCGCGACTCGCGCCCGCAGCCGTGGCGGCAAGCTCGTCGATCCGGCGCAACAGATCCTCGGTGCCGCCCCGGCGCACCGCCGTTGATGTGACCACCGGAATGCCGAGCTCGGTGGACAGGCGATCGAGATCGATCTCGATACCGCGGCGGCGGGCGATGTCGATCATGTTGAGGATCAGCAGCATCGGCCGGCCGGCGCGCTTCAACTCGGTGACGAGGCGCAGCGCCACGCGCAGATTGGTGGCATCGGCCACGCAGAGCAGAAGATCGGGCGGCACTTCGCTGGCGACGCGACCGAGCACCATGTCGCGCGTCACCTCCTCGTCGGGGCTGCGCCCGCGCAGGGAATAGGTGCCCGGCAGATCGACCAGTTCGATGCGATGACCGGACAGCGTCTGGAACGCGCCGGTCTTGCGCTCGACGGTCACGCCCGGATAGTTCGCGACCTTCTGCCGGCTGCCGGTCAGCGCGTTGAACAAAGCGGTCTTGCCGCTGTTGGGCGTTCCGACCAAAGCGAAGCGCCACGCCCGGCCTTCGGTGATGCTCGTCATGTCATCCCCGGTCAGACCACAAAGATCGCCATCGCCTCACGGCGGCGCAGCGCGATGGTGGTGTTATTGACCCGCACGGCGATCGGATCGCCGCCGACCGGCCCTTCATGCAGCACCTGCACCTGCGCGCCTTCGACAAAGCCGAACTCCAGCAGCCGCCGCTCGATCTCGGCGGCGGGGATGCCGCTGGAATGATCGCCGGTCACGGCGATGGCTTCGATCGTGCCGCGAAAGCCGCGCGGCGTCTGGCCCAGACAGGTTCGCGCGGCGCAGTCGATCGGCTTGTGGTCGTCGGTCATGTCTTGATCCCTCAAGACATCAACTGACCCATGCACCGCCTGCGATCAAGTCAATGACGCTTGATCCGCCGTCAGATTAGAACGGTTTTAAATTTCGGAATGATTGGTCGGCCACTTCGTGGGCGTTTACGACGCCAGCGCCTTCATCTCCTTGTAGAGATCGGATTTGCCCTCGAAGCCGATGCCCGGCAGATCGGGCATGGTGATATGGCCGTTCTCGACCCGCACGCCGTCGGGGAAGCCGCCATAAGGCTGGAACAGATCGGGATAGCTCTCATTGCCGCCAAGGCCGAGCCCGGCCGCGATGTTGAGCGACATCTGATGGCCGCCATGCGGGATGCAGCGCGACGGCGACCAGCCATAAGTGTGCAGCACCTCGAGCGTGCGCAGATATTCGACCAGACCGTAGGACAGCGCGCAGTCGAACTGTAGCCAGTCGCGGTCCGGCCGCATGCCGCCATAGCGGATCAGATTGCGCGCGTCCTGATGGCTGAACAGGTTCTCGCCGGTCGCCATCGGCCCCGGATAGAATTCGACCAGCGCCGCCTGCAACTGGAAATCGAGCGGATCGCCGACCTCCTCGTACCAGAACAGCGGATAGTCGCGCAGCATCTTGGCATAGGCGATGCCGGTCTCCAGATCGAAGCGGCCGTTGGCATCGACCGCGAGCTGCGCCTGGCTGCCGATTTCCTTGAGCACCGCCTCAATGCGGATGCGGTCTTCTTCCAGCGGCGCGCCGCCGATCTTCATCTTCACGACATTGTAGCCGCGGTCGAGATAGCCGCGCATTTCCGCGCGCAGCGCCGAATTGTCCTTGCCCGGATAATAATAGCCGCCGGCGGCGTAAACGAACACGCGCGGATCGGCCTCGCGCTGGTGCCGCTCGGCAAGCAGGCGGAACAGCGGCTTGCCGGCGATCTTCGCCACCGCGTCCCACACCGCCATATCGATGGTGCCGACGGCGACCGAGCGCTCGCCATGGCCGCCCGGCTTCTCGTTGGTCATCAGCGCCGCCCACACCTTGTGCGGATCGAGGTTGTCGCCGGTCGCATCGAGTAGCGATGTCGGATCGGCCTCCAGCACGCGCTTGGCGAAGCGCTCGCGGATCAGCCCGCCCTGACCGTAGCGGCCGTTGGAATTGAAGCCGTAGCCGACCACGGTCTTGCCGTCACGGACCACATTGGTGACTACCGCGACGAGGCTGGACGTCATCTTGGAGAAGTCGATATAGGCGTTGCGGATCGGCGAGGCGATCGGCTTGGTGACTTCGCGGATATCGACGATGCGGACGGTCATGAAAGGCTTCCGGTTGAGGGGGCGTTTTGGTCAGGGCGCAATCTAGCGATAGCTGATCACGGCGCAATCCCGTAAAATGCAGAGCGCCTTGCGGCCGCGACATCCCGCCTCATTAGGCGCGAGACCCGAGTGTTTGCCGATGTGTGAGACCGATGACATGTCCGTGGCCGACCGCATCGCCGGCGATTCCGCGCTATTCGATCTGATCACCGGCAGCTTCCGCCGCCTGACCGGACGCGATCTCGCCGATCCCGCGGCCGGTTCCGGCTGGCTCTATCACGACGCGCCGTTCGTGGTGCTGGCGCATGACGGCGGTGCCGATCCGCGCTTCATCTACGCCAACGCGGCGGCGCAACGCTGTTTCGAATATTCGGCGGATGAGTTGATCGGCCTACCCTCGCGCCTCTCCGCCGAGGCACCGGAGCGTGCCGCGCGGCAGCTTCTGCTTGAGCGCGTCGGCCGCGACGGCTTCATCGCCGATTATTCCGGCATCCGGATCGCCAGATCCGGCCGGCGCTTCCGCATCGAGAATGCCATTGTCTGGCAACTGATCGACGCGAGCGGCGCGCTGCACGGACAGGCGGCGACGTTTTCAACGTGGACCGACATCGCCGCGTGAGGCGCAGCGCGCCTTGGGTCAGGAGAACGACCAGCCATTAGAACGACCAGCCATGGCTGCCGGCGACCGCGCCGAGCACGGTGATCCAGGCAAGGCCGACCAGCAGCCAGTGCGCGCGATGCAGCCACAGGAACGCGCGATCCGGATCGGTCTCGACCCAATGGTGAAAATAGCGCTTGAGGATCAACGGCTCGCCGATGAACAGCACGAAGGCAAACAGCAGCCAGACCCCGACCATCGCATGCATCCACCAGAATGACAGCGAGTGAAAGCGGTCCCACAGATCGAAGCGCCAGGTCATGTAGAGACCGGTCAGACCCACCACCAGCACCGCGATGCGCGCCTGCCAGATGAAGCGATGCTCGACCGCCTCGAACATCGCAAGACGGTTGTCGCCGAGGTCACCGCGCCGCAGCGCCTGCAGGATCACCGTGGTCGCCATCGAAGCGCCGCCGATCCAGATCACAACCCCGAGCACATGCAGCGCACGGGCAAGAGCGACGTCATCCATGAGCGGTCACCTTTTTCCTTACTTCACCTTTGGCGTGGAATCTTCTGAACCTTCGCCCGCAGGATAAAGCACGGTCCCGTCCGGCCCCGGCGCCGCGCCGGGCGTCATGCGCGCCGGCTCGACATGGCCCTTGCCGAGGATGTGAAACACCTGTTCACCTTTTGTCAGCAGATAGTCGGTGATAATTCGGCGATGACAGCGCCACCACACCGCTTCCGCGCACATGATGGCGCAGCGCGTTCTGCCGCCGATCTCGATCAGCCGCATCAGGCCGGCGTCGAAGTCCTCGCTCAGCGCGTAGTCGGCGTAGTTGTGAAAGCTCTTGTTCTGCCAGAAGCCGTTGAGCTGCGGATCGACGCTCTTCTTGCTGCGCAGGCCGCCCAGCGCGGCGATGTGCTCGTAGCCGATCTGGAAGTCGGAGAGACTTTCCGGCAGCGTGTCGCGATTATATTGCGGATTGGTGCGCGAGCGCGGAATGGTGCGGACATCGACCACCAGCCGCACCTCGGACACCTGCAGCAGTTCGACGAACTCCGCGATCGTCCGCGTCGAATGCCCGATGGTGAAGAAAGGCTGGCCCATGCCAATCACCTTGCTGCGGGAACCGCGTCGCTGCCCCTGATCGGAAACACCTCATGCGCTCGGGCAAGACGCCCGGATCCATCCGAATGAATACACCTCCGACGTATTGACGTGCAACGACGGCGCCGATCCCCGCTCAGGCCGCGCGCACGGTCTCCAGGAAGCGATCGACCTCGAGCTTGAGGCGGTTGCTTTCACCGGACAGCGATTGCGCCGACGCCAGCACCTGCGAGGAGGCCGAACTCGTTTCATGGGCTCCTTTGTTCACCTCCATGATATTGGCCGCGACCTGACTGGTCGATTTCGCCGCATCCTGAACGTTGTGAACAATCTCCTGTGTCGCCCCACCCTGCTGTTCGACGGATGCTGCGATAGTCGATGCGATGTCCGAAATGCGGCCGATGGTGGAGCCGATCTGCTTGATGGCGGCGACCGAATCCTGCGTCGCCACCTGCATGCCGGCGATCTGCGCACTGATCTCGCTGGTCGCCTTGCTGGTCTGGGTGGCCAGCGTCTTGACCTCCTGCGCCACAACCGCAAAGCCCCTGCCGGATTCACCCGCGCGAGCAGCCTCGATGGTCGCGTTCAACGCCAGAAGATTGGTCTGCTCTGCAATCGTGGTGATCAGGCTGATCACATCGCCGATCCGCATCGCGGCCTGGGACAAGTCATTGATGCGGGCATCGGTCAATTCCGCCTGGCGCACCGCTTCCGCGGCGATGCGGGTTGATTCCTGCACCTGCCGATTGATCTCGGCGATCGAGGCCGTCATTTCCTCGGTCGCGCTGGCGACCGAATTGACGTTGTTGGAAGCGTCGCCGGAAGCCGCCTCCACCATTCCCGACAGTTGCTGGGTTTCCGATGCCGTGTGGGTCAGCGTCTTGGCCGACGCCTCGAGTTCGGTCGAAGCCGAAGAGACGGTATCGATGATCTCGCCGATCGCGGCCTGGAATTCGTCGGCCAGCCGCGACATGTCGGCGCGGCGCTGAGCAGCAGCGTGCTTTTCATTTTCAAGACGCTCGGCGCGCAGACGATTGGATTCTGCCATATTGTCCTTGAAGACCTGCAACGCCGACGCCATCGCGCCGATCTCATCCGAACCGCCGGTCGCCACCTGGGTCGACAGATCGCCGGAGGCAAGCGCCTTCATGCTGGCCTGCAACCCGACCAGCCGGCGCACGACGGCCCGGCCCACATAGAGCCAACCGATCAGGAGCGCGGCCAGCAGACTGCCGACGGCGAGGCCGATCAGCACGACACGGCCGCTGCTGATTTCCGCCTCCGATGCGCTGACGCTGGCCGCAGCCGCCGCCTCGCTGCGCTGGCCAAGCTGCTTGACGCCAAGTTCGAGTTCCGAGGTGAGCTCGCGATTCCGCGCCACGACGTCGGTCCCGGCCTTGCTGGATGCGATTTCCTTCAGCTTCAGATCGAAGATGTTGTCCTTGCCGCTGCCGATCTCGACAAGCTGGCTGACCAGCCCGGTGGTGTCGGCATTCTGCAGAACCGCGGCCGCCTTGCCGAGGCGCCGCGCCGTCGCGTTGAAGCGGTCCTTCACCGGCGGCAAAAGATCGACGGAGGCGAGATCGGCAGCCTCAACCAGGATGCCGAGCAACAGATTCGATTCCGCACGCAGCGCCAGCACGGCCTGCAGCGTGCCCAGCTCGTTGTCCGCAAGCCCGAGCAACGTCTTGCGGATCACGGCGACATCCTGCTTGTCAGCGGCGGTCTCGAGCGCCATCGCCAGCGTGAATCCGACGTCGTCGGCGATCGGGATCAGCTTCTCGGCAAGCTTTTGATGCGTCTTTCGCAGCTCGGCGATCCGCGCCGCGCGTGCGGCCGCGAGCGAGCGACGCTCGGTGACGGAGGTCTCAAGCCGGGCCAGATTGCCCAGAATCGGTTGTGCTGTCTTGTTGAGCAGCGCCGCATCCTCTGTACTGAGCGTGCCGATGGCGCGTGTAAGTTCGTCGCGGGAGGCAGCAAGCGCTTTGGCGGCCTCTGCGCGTTCGGCGTCACTGGCGGCCGCAAGCAGGCTCGGGGCGGCCGAGCCGACATCCCCCGCGGCCTTGACGACATGCGATGACCGCGTGATTTCCGGCAGGCTCCGTTCCGCGATCACGCCGAGCGAATTTCCGAGGCTGTTATAGGAGACGATCGCGTTGACGCTGGCGATCACGGTCAGGGCGGCCACCAATCCGAATGCCATGAACAGGCGTCCCCGCAGACCCATCTGCAATCTTGACAGCAAACCCCTCATCGTTTCCCCCAAATCCCTTTTTTGATCCATGTTGTCGTCATATCGGCGAGGTCGCGGCGGAACAGCGCCGCGACCGCCCATCACACGACATCAGCTTCCGGTCTTGCTCAGGCGCTCGACGGATTTGAAGCGACCGTCGGCTCCGATCACGGTGAGAAACACTTGATCCGAGCCGCGATTGCTGGTGGCGCTGAAGGAAAGCTTCAGGCCACCGAGATCGAACGGGCTCACCTGATGTACGGCCTCGATCAAGCCCTTGCGCGTCGGCTCGCCATCGATCTTTTCGAGTCCCGCGATCAAGGTCCGCCCGACGAGATATCCTTCCAGCGAAACGAATCCCGGCTGCTCCTTCGGCGCCACCGCTTTCAGAGACGCCTGATAGCGCGCGACCACGGGGATCTTGCTGTCGAGCGGAAACGGCACCACCTGCGTCACCACCACACCGGCGCCGTTCGGCCCCAATTCCTTGGCCAGGGCATCGGAGCCGACAAACGACACATTGACGAAGGTCGGATCAAAATTGATCTGACGCGCCAGCTTGATGAATTCAGCCGCCGGCTGGTAGGAGCTGATCATCACCACGGCTTCGGGTCTGGCTTTTCGCACCGCGAGCAGCGCGCCCTTGATCGCAACGGTGTTGCGCTCGTAGGTGCCTTCACCGGCCAGCTTCATGTTGCGCTTCTCCAGCGCACGCTGCAGCCCGGCGAGGCTCGCCTGTCCATAGGCGTCGTCCTGATACATGATGCCGATGCGGGTGTAACCGAGATCCTTGGTGAGATGCTCAACCATCGCCTCGGTCTCCTGATAATAGGAGGCGCGGACGTTCATCACCAACGGCTTATAGGGTTCGCGCAGAAACTCGACGCCGGAGAATGCGCCGATCATCGGAACGCCAGCGTTGCTGGTGATCGGCTGGATCGCGGCGGCGGTCGGCGTGCCGACAGTACCGATGATGGAGAACACCTTGTCCTCGGCCAGCAGCTTCTTCACCACGCCGATCGATCGCGTCGGCTCGTAGCCGTCATCGACGCTCTTGAGTTCGAGCTTGCGGCCCTTGATGCCGCCAGCCCTGTTGATTTCGGCAAACGCCGCTTCCAGACCGACCTTCATGCCCAGACCCAACTCCGCCGCGGGCCCGGTCAACGCCGCCGCCTGACCCAGCACGATCTTGTCTGCGGTGACGCCATCTTCGGCCCGAACACTTGCAGTGAAGCCCCCGGCCCACGCGACCGCGATCGTCAGGGAAAGAATCTTCGTCGACATCTCGCGCATGCGGGAAACCTCTCAGTCCTAGGTGAAAGCAGCACAGCGGAAAAATTGGGGAGGCCGGACCGGCCGGAATCGAACGCAGCGACTCAACTGAGTCTGCATGATTAGGTAAAAACCTATATTTTGAATGAATGACATTATTCCGCAGTGCGACAACATAAGGGTTTGCGTCGCGGAATATTTTACGAGCGCGGCGCCCGACCGCACGCCGAACAATTTCTCTATCGATGACGTCGATTGATCATAATTGTTTTATCGAATTGAAATTGAGAGCACGACTGTTACGGAAACGGGCGAGACAACGCCGACGGTTTTGGATCTGTTATTTCCGGATGAAGAAAGAAAGCCGCATCATATCGGTGAAGACATCAACTGACTTGAGAAACATCTCACGACATGCCGCGCGGCAGATCGGCTCTTCTTCAAACAAACGCGGATGTTTGAAACTCACCCGATGATTCAGGAAGCACCGACTTTGTTTTCGTATTCTCTTCCACCGTTTTCGTGTTCTCTCTCAGTTTAAAACAAGCGTGAGAGTTCTGTCGGCGCGGATTTGACCCTCTCAATGTTTCGGCGCAGCGCCGTAGAGCGCAGTCGAGCTTTCAGCATCGAACGCATCAGGCACCGGGCCAAGGCAATGGTCAGCATCCCGCAAGGCATCGCCTGCAACGGCACGCAGATGTTACGGGGCGACGCAATATCAACATCACTGTCGGACGCTTTGCGTCCCATCGCCGGCCGCGTTTCATTCGAAACAGAGATTTGAAACGAAAAGCGCCGGTTTGAAACAGACGTTCTTGAAAGCGGATACTTCAAAATTCGTCTCATATAGAGTTATTGAATCTATGGAATAAGTCACGGGCCTTCGCATGTCCCGAATTGATGACTCCTGCTTTCTCGCGTGAAAATCGGGCGTCGCGTCTCTCATCGCGACCAGCGTTGTGAACTGCACATTCTGAGTACGGCTCAACGGAGGATCTACAAAATGAGCGTTATCCACTCGGTCACACTCGGCCGCCGTGCAGTGTTGCAATTTCTGGGAGTTTCGATGGCCGTAGCGGCTATCAACAACCCGCGCTCCGCGCTGTCCGACACCACGGCGAAGCAGAAAATGTGCAGCGACGGCCACCTGGCGCTCACCACGGGTTTCGTTTTCCCCGACGCACCGTCAGATGTGCTGGCCGCCGAGTTTAAGACCACCGATCCCGCCACGCCTCTGCTTCTGCCGTGTACGGTGCCCTTGCTGCGTCATGACGATCGATTGATCCTGTTCGATGCGGGAGCGGGCCCCGCCTTCATGGAAAGCGCCGGTCGTCTCGTTGCCTCGCTAAAGAGCGCAGGAGTCGAAGCCGACCAGATCACGGACATCGTTTTCACCCACTGTCATCCGGACCACCTCTGGGGCGTGACCGACGAGTTCAACGAGCTCACTTTTCCGAACGCCCGCTATCATCTGGCCAGAAAAGAATACGATTTCTGGACCGGGAAGGATACGTTGCAATCCGTACCGGAACATCTGAAGACATTCGTGGCAGGCGCACAATCACGACTTCCGCGCATCGCCGAGCGCGCGAAATTTTTCGAGAACGGTGCGCAGCCGCTTGCGGGTATCGAGGCCATCGGATCGCCCGGTCATACGCCGGGACATTGCAGCTATATGTTGCATATCGCAGGTGATCCGGTGCTGCTGACCGGCGATGTGTTTTCCCATCCGCTGACCGTGCGCCATCCCAAATGGCGATGGGGCACCGATCAGGATTCAACTATTGCAACGCAAACGCGCCAGCGCATGATCGACCGGATAGCCGCGGATCGGACGAGGGTCGCGGTGTATCACATGCCGCCGCCCGGCTTCGGCAGGATCGAGGCCGGATCGAACGGACCAAGCTGGGTGCAGGAGACATAACAGGCGGCACTGTCGCCGCTTGCGAGGCCGACACTGTTGAAGCGCCGAATGCTTATCGGGCTTTCTCCACGGTGCGGCCAACCTGAGTGCTTGGTCGTCCGGCGGAGGGCTTGGACGTCAGTTCGAACTCTGCAGCGGGAACGCAGCGGCGCGACCGGCCGAAAATCCGCTCCGCGCAGGCGCTCAGCGAAGCGAAGCGAAACTGCCGCGAGCGAAATAATGGCGGAGAGAGCGTCCTGTATGGGACGGTTTTGCTAGTTCGGCTTAGGTCGCCCGTTTGGATAAATGCCCATTTTTCAGGGATTACAGTTCGGCTCTGTTCGACCGATTCTGCCGAAAATCGCCTCAAGGCACGGCGCGTGTATGGGTAGAAGTATGGGACAAAAGGTTGGGCGGAGACTCGCCATTGCTAGCCCTTAAGTCTGGGGGAAAAGGCGCGGGAAAAGGATTTCCTGCGCATCGATTGGAAACCTCAATGAGACCGGCCCTTTCGGCGTATCTGACGCAAGAAGGCCTGTCTCAATAACATCGCTCAGGACACGCCGCGCCGATCGCTCCGGCAACCCAGTGATGCGAACGATATCCCCTCGTTCGAATTCACCACGTATCAAGGCCTCTTCGAGAAGCGGAATAGATTCGCGTTTTAGCTTCTCATTTTGCTCAACGTAGATCTTGAAGCGCTTCGACAAGGTATCGAGCTCGAATAAGCCAGTCATAAACTGCACTTGATCGAGAGCAACCTTGAGAAACCACAAAACAAACTCGGCAAGGGCGAGCTGGGAAAGATTCCCTCGGCCATCGAGATCCCCTTGGCGTGACGTATCTGCATGATCCATCCTGCGCTTATATTCGCCTCGGCTCTCTAGGCCGCGGGCTAGGCCCCGCGAAATAGACCACAGGCCATGTGAGCCTATGCCCGCAATGTGCGCCATCGCATGGCTCATGAGCCGACTGACGCGCCCATTCCCATCGGGGAAGGGATGGATGTAATTCAATCTGTGATGTGCTGCAGCCATACAGATGATGCGGCTTGATTTACCGAGGCGCTCGAAAGAATAACGCTCGGCAAAGTACTTCATAAAATCAGGAACTCGTTCGCTCGCGGGAGGAACATGCCGTCCGACGGCGACGTCGTGTGCTGAATCTGACCGCCAGGCCCCCGGCTTCATGATGAAATCGCGACCAGCTCCCCGGATGTGCAGCATTTCTTCCGGCGCGTCGCGGTAAAATTCCCGGTGCAGCCATTGGATGAAGTCCACCGAGGCGGGTTCGGGCAGTCGGCCCTCCGCAGCCAAGCTATCGACCTGAGCTTGCACATGAACATGTGCAGCTGCCTCAAGCTGAAGATTGCGTC
Source organism: Hyphomicrobiales bacterium (assembly GCA_017305455.1). Classification (GTDB taxonomy): domain Bacteria; phylum Pseudomonadota; class Alphaproteobacteria; order Rhizobiales; family Xanthobacteraceae; genus Afipia. The sequence continues at coordinate 30,935 of JAFKKO010000126.1, forward strand.
GGTCTTCATCGACATCGAGCTCACCTTCCAAAGCACGCTCGATGTCCTTTGGCCTCGTGTTATGTCCTTCGATCAGATTGCTATAGTAAGCATTCATGATGCGTATGAGAGATGCTAGATTTGCCGCTGTGCGCGGGTGGAGCGCTTTGCCGAGCGTTGCTGTTGCAGCCGATAGCTCGGCGACAATATCGCTGATTGCCGCGCTAGGCTCTTCCAGCAGTGCTGGCTCTATTCGCTGAACCGATTCGATCATTTGGCCGATACTATGTCTGGCTTATTTGTATGAGATTAAAGCACAATCTCTAATAATTGCTATCATTTGGCCGATTTATTGGCCGATCTTTATGGCCGATTTACTGACTGTTCCGAAACTCGAATAACATACTGTTTTTAAATACAATTATTGAGATCGCAGCCGATTGAGATCTCTACTCTTTGGCCGATCAATTCCGGATGACTCCGTACCTCATTAAAGGGTCTATCTTGAGGAGTGCAGCAAAACCGCTACTCTACGATTATGGGGGCAAACACTGGGAATTTCAGCTTTCTTGAGGCTAACAGCCCTCAATTGGCGAAGCTTGGCCGACTGGCTGAGCGGTATTTTGCCGATGACCCACCGACGGCTTTAGTCAAGCTCCGCCAGTTCGCGGAAATCACGGCAAAGGAAGTCGCCGCACGACAGGCCCTTCTTCCCGATGGCCGCGCGTCCTTTGACGACATCCTACGGATCCTGCGAGCGCGCTCCATTTTCCAACGAGAAATCGCTGATCTTTTCTATCATTTGAAGCGCGCCGGCAACGATGCCGCTCATGAAGACAAGGGCACTGCGAGCGACGCCCTCACTGCGCTCAAGATCGCCAGGGCGATCGGAGGTTGGTTTCACCAGACCTACGGCAACGCGCCTTCGTTCCGGCTAGGGCCGTTCGTACCGCCGACAGCACCGGAAGATGCAAGCGCTGCACTACACCAAGAAATCGCGACCCTTCGCCAGGCGGTCGCTGCCGGCGCTGATGCTGAGGCCAAGGCCCAACTCGCTATACAGGAAACAGAAGCAACTCGCCGAGCGCTTAAAGGAAGAGCGGAAGCCGAGGCACGCGAGCGCTCATTCTGGGAGTCCTATGCAGCGGATACCGAAGCAGCCTTGCGTGCTGCCGAGCGCTCGCTGACGGACATGCAAGCCAAAGCCACCGCAGCTCCTGCGCATCAGCTCGAATTGCTCGCTCAGGTGGCCGCTAAGAGCGCTGAAACGATCGATATCGATGAATCAACCACCCGCGTTCTGATCGACGAACAATTGCGCGCGGCAGGTTGGAAAGTCGATAGTGCAATTCTACGCCACGGAAATGGTACTCGGCCTCAATCCGGCGAGGCCATCGCAATCGCCGAATGGCCAACGCGGAGTGGACCTGTAGACTATGCACTGTTTGTTGACGGCCATTGCATTGGTGTCATTGAGGCTAAGCGTCAGATCAAAGACGTGCCAGGCCGAATGGGACAGGCGAAGCGCTATTCCCGAGACATCATCTTATCTTCCGACGAGAGGCCGCCCGGAAGTCCGTGGGTTGATGGTAGCGACGAATTCCGTGTGCCATTTGTCTTTGTTACGAACGGCCGTCCTTACGTGAAACAACTTGCCACCAAGTCCGGCACTTGGTTTTGGGACGCGCGATCCAAAGCGGCACCCCGGGCATTGGCGGAGTGGTTCTCACCAAGAGACCTAACGGAACGGATCGAACAAGACCTCAGCGAAGAGGTTACCGGGCTTGCTGAACGCGAATTGGGTGTCACCGGGCTGCGCCCCTATCAGCAGCACGCGATCCTTGCCGTCGAGGACGCCGTTGCCAAGGGCCGGGACCATATTCTACTTGCAATGGCCACGGGTACCGGGAAGACCCGACTAGCCATCGCGTTGATGTACGAACTGCTTCGGACCAAACGATTCCGCCGCATTCTTTTCCTCGTCGATCGCAATGCTCTTGGGCGTCAAACCTTGGACGCGATGAGCACAACGGATACCAGTGGTTTCCTCAAATTCGATCAGGTCTTCCCAATTGCAGACATGGCTCGAAAGTTTCCGGAGGCTACCGACAGAGTCCAAGTTGCCACGGTCCAGGCGATGATCCGCCGTATCTTCGATGATCCCGACACAGAACGCCCTACACCTGGAACCTATGACCTTATCATTGTCGATGAAGCTCATCGCGGCTATACACTTGACGCTGAGCTTCGTGAGGAAGACCTCGGCTTCCGTAATCTTGACGACTACCTGTCAGCCTATCGTCGCGTCCTCGATTATTTCGATGCACCCAAGATTGCATTGACGGCGACGCCTGCGCTTCATACTCGCGAAATCTTTGGCGCCCCTGTGTTCCATTATGGATATCGTCAGGCCGTCATCGATGGCTATCTCATCGACCACCGCCCACCGCGCCGCATCACGACAGCTCTGAGCCAGACCGGTATCAGTTTTGATAAGGGTGAAGAGGTCAACATCGTTGACTCGCGGACAGGGCAGATCGACCTCTTCAATCTGGACGATCACGTCGATTTCGAGGTCGCCGAATTCAACAAGAAGGTTTATACGCGCGCCTTTAATCGCTCGGTAGCCGAGGCGGTCGCGGCGGAGTGTCCACCGAATCAACCCGGAAAGACGCTCCTCTTTGCTGCCCGCGACGACCACGCCGATATTCTCGTTGAAGAACTGCGTGCCGCCCTTACCGACGAATACGGGCCACAAGCGCACGATTTGGTCGAAAAGATCACAGGCTCCGTGGATAAGCCTCTCGACCGCATCAAAGCCTTCAAGAACGATCCTCGACCCAAATATGTCGTCACCGTTGACCTTCTGACCACTGGCATCGACATTCCGTCGATCGTCAACCTTGTGTTCGTTCGCCGCGTCAACAGCCGCATTCTCTACGACCAAATGATTGGCCGCGCGACGCGCCGCTGCGACGAAATTGGGAAGGACTATTTCCGAATCTTCGACGCTGTCGACATCTATACCAACCTTCAGGAAGTCACCGATATGCGGCCCGTTGTGGTCGATCCAGCTTTGAGCTTTGCAACGCTGGTCAGCGATCTGGAGCGAGCAACGACGGACGATGATCGCTCCTTCGTGCGTGACCAAATCGTCGTGAAGCTGCGACAGCGCGTGCGTCACATCGATGACTCTTACCGGGAAACGCTTGAGCAGGCCCTGGGTCCTCTCGACCAGTTGCCGGATCGTCTCAAGTCGTGCCCGCCCGCCGAGACCATTGCGTTGTTCCGGCAACATCCTTCACTCACTACAATTCTCGATGCCGTCAGGCCGGCACGCCCCGGCGACGGCATCTATATTTCCGAACATCAGGATGAACTCGTTTCAATCGAGGACGACTTCGGTGGCCGGGCAACCCCCAGCGATTACATCGAGAGTTTCGAGACCTTCGTTCGGGCAAATATGAACGCGGTACCGGCCATGATCGCCGCCACCCAACGCCCACGTGAACTGACCCGCAAGGAACTGAAGGAACTTGCCGTTCTGCTCGATTCCAAAGGGTTTTCTGAAGCAGCCCTTCGTCGCGCCTACGGAAGCACACGTAACGCTGATATTGCGGCCCACATTATCGGATTCGTCCGCCAGGCAGCGGTCGGTGACCCGCTCGTACCCTATGAGACGCGCGTAGAGAACGGGGTGCAGCGAATCCTCGCCAGCCGCACGTGGACTCAAAAGCAGAAACAATGGCTCACCCGCATCGGTCGCGCGCTGAAGGCGCAGCCAGTCAGCGATCCGGAAATTCTCTCTGATCCGCTTTTCGCACAGGCAGGCGGCTTCGAAGTCATCGACCGCGAGTTCAATTCCGGGTTAGGAGAGGTGCTCAAAGACCTGAATGCCGCCATCTGGACTGACGGTACCGCTGCTTAAGAAAGAACAACCATGAATCCGTCTTCCGATCTGGTGAACAAGCTCTGGCGCCTATGTGCCCTGCTCCGCAAGGATGGCGTCACTTACCAGCAGTATGTCACCGAACTGACCTATTTGCTGTTTCTCAAGATGGCGTCGGAGCAAAAGGACGAAAGCCGCATCCCGAAAAAATATCGCTGGAGTGCCCTGAAAAGCGCCAACGAAACCGAGGTGTTGCAGCGTTACAAGCAAACGCTCATTGATTTAGGTGACGGCACGAAGAAGGGGGCAGATAGCTCAGTCGTTGCCATTTTTCAGAATGCCGCAACCATCGTTCGCGAACCTGCCAACCTGCGAAAACTGATCGACGCGATCGATGGCCTGCACTGGTTTAGTGTTGAGCGCGATGCGTTCGGCGATGCCTATGAGGGCCTACTGCAGAAGATGGCAGAAGAGACCAAGCGCGGCGCAGGACAATACTTCACGCCTCGCGCGCTGATCGAGATTATGGTTCGCCTCATGCAACCGCAGCCGGGTGAAGTAATCCAAGATCCAGCGGCGGGCACCGGCGGCTTCTTGATTGCAGCAAACGCGATGATGAAGGAAGCTACTGACGAATACTACAAGTTGTCGCCGAGTCATCAGGTATTTCAGCTGGAGAAAGCGCTTCGTGGAATTGAGAACGTTCCCGATACTTTCCGCCTGCTGTTAATGAACCTGCATCTGCACGCAATCAAGCCTGATAATTTCGAGCTAAACGACACACTTGGCCCTGCTGGCTCGCATCGAAAATATAAAGACGCCGATCTGATCTTGACCAATCCTCCGTTCGGTCCTGCCGGCGGGCTACCGACGCGCGATGACTTGACGATTACAGATCGAGTCTCATCCTATCAGTTGCCCTTTGTTGAACATTGCATCCGCGCGCTCAAGCTCGGCGGCCGCGCCGCCGTTATTGTGCCTGACAATGTTCTGTTCGATGACGGGCGCGGCAAGATTCTGCGCCAGAGACTGATGAACTGGTGCAATCTCCACACCATCCTACGTCTGCCGACAGGCATTTTCTACGCGCAAGGTGTGAAGACAAACGTGTTATTCTTCACACGTTCTGATGAAGAAGCTCCGACCAAGGATGCGACGCGCGAAGTTTGGATTTATGATGCGCGTTCAGGTGCGCCGCCCTATGGCAAGACAAATCCCTTTAAGGAATCGGACCTTGAAGATTTTGCCAAAGCATTCGGCAAGGATGCAAATGGTAAGGCCAAGCGCAAAGACCAAGGCGAAGAGGGCCGATTCCGCCGCTTCACGCGCGAAGAGATCGCCGCGCGAGGCGACAACCTCGATATCACTTGGCTCAGGGATACCAGCGCCGAGGTCGAGGATGGACTCGACACTCCCGAGGACATCGCCGCGGCGATCGAAGGCCATCTGAAAATCGCGCTGGAGGAGATTGCGGCACTTGTGGGTGAATTAGACGACGCGACATCCGAGGCACTTGCGGCGGAGACCCATCCGTGAGTTTTGGTGAAAACATTAGCGAGCTTGTCGAAGTCTCCAAAAATCCCCTAATGGGCAAGGCCGCTCACTGGCCGCGAGTGTCGCTTGGCGAATTCGCCGTGATCCTCAACGGCTTCCCATGGAAATCCGAGCGTTTCAATAATTCTATTGGTACACCACTCATTCGTATACGCGATGTCACGACTGGTCAGACAGAGACTTTCTATGACGGCCCTATCACTGAGGGTTATTGGATCAACCCGGGCGACCTTCTTGTGGGCATGGACGGTGATTTTAATGTACGGCGCTGGTCGGCAGAACGCGGTTTGTTGAACCAGCGGGTCTGCAAAATCACCGTAGATCCGGACCAATATGATACCTATTTGCTCGAATACTTGTTGCCGGCCTATCTGCGACTAATTAATCAAGCGACTAGCTCCGTTACCGTGAAGCATTTGTCCTCGCGGACACTGGCTGAATTGCCACTTCCCATCCCCCCTCTCCCGGAACAGCGCCGCATCGTCGCGAAGCTGGACGCGCTGACCGCCTGCATAGCTCGCGCGCGGACGGAGTTAAATCGCGTTCCGATGCTCACAGAGAACTTCCGACAAGCCGCGTCAATGGCTGCATTCACTGGAATGCTGACTGCCGAGTGGCGAGCGACAAATTCTGAGTCCGCGCAATCCGATGACGAACTCGAAGCTGCGGCCGCCAAGGTCGCAGGCTCGAAGCGTAGAAAGCCCCCAATCGTTATTGATTGGAAACCGAATTTGGAAATCCCCGCATCATGGCGATGGGTCTCTGTCGATCAGGTCATCGCCGCCGCCCAATATGGAACTTCGTCAAAAACGTCCGACGATGCCGACGGCGTACCCGTTCTTCGCATGGGTAATATTCAGAGCGGTGAGCTGGACTGGACAAGCTTGAAATATCTGCCATCCGATCATGACGAGTTTCCTGACCTCTTACTCTCAACGGGCGATGTCTTGTTCAACAGGACAAACAGCTTCGAGCTTGTTGGAAAGAGTGCAGTGTTCCGTGGAAAACCTGCACCTATTTCTTTTGCTTCATATCTCATTCGGCTGCGGTGCTCAGGGATCGCGCCCGATCTTCTGGTGCGCTATCTCAATTCGCCGGTAGGACGGGCGTGGGTCAATCGTGTTGCGAGCCAGCAGGTTGGACAGGCTAACGTCAATGGAACGAAATTGAAGGCGCTCGGCTTTCCGTTGCCGCCTGTGGGCGAACAAACGGAAATGAACCGATTGCTTACTTCTGCCTTCGCCCGCGCCGACCGCTTCGAAACCGAAGCTGCCCGTGCCCGCGCACTGCTCGATCGGCTTGAATCAGCTATCCTAGCAAAAGCCTTTCGCGGCGAACTGGTGCCGCAGGACGACAATGACGAGCCTGCGAGCGTGCTTCTCGAACGCATTCGAGCCCAGCGAGCCTCCGCGCCGAAACCAAAACGCGGTCGCCGCGCTGCTGGCGAGGCAGAAAGTACGACAGCGTGAGCATTCCGGATTATCAGGCTCTGATGCTTCCCGTTCTTCGCATCGCCGCTGCGGGCGAAACGCGTGTGCCCGCCGCAGCGGATGCCATCGCGGATCAGCTTGGACTAAGCGAAGCCGAGCGCGCGGAACTGCTGCCCAGCGGCCGCCAGCGCGTGCTGCAAAATCGCATCCATTGGGCAAAATTCTACATGGGCAAGGCAGGCCTGATAGATAGTCCCGCACGTGGCCGATTTGTCGCCAGTGACGCCGGCAGGATGCTACTGCAATCCAGTCCTTCTACCATCAATGTCGAGACACTCAAACAATACCCGGCTTTCGTCGAGTTCTATAAAGCGGGCAACGCAACGTCCCCTGATGAAGCTCCTGCAACGCTTACTGCAGCTGAAGGAACTGCCACACCAGAAGAACAGATTGATGCCGCCCATTCAGTGCTTCATGCCGCATTAAAGGCTGACCTACTTCAGCGCATTTGGGCGCAAAGCTCTGCTTTCTTCGAGCGGGCGATCGTCGATCTTCTGGTCGCAATGGGTTATGGCGGAAGCCATGAGGATGCTGCGCTTCGGCTGGGCCGCAGCGGCGATGGCGGTGTGGACGGCGTAATCGACGAAGATCGGCTTGGCCTCGATCGCATCTATGTTCAGGCCAAACGGTATGCTTCCCACGTCGGCGTTGGTCGACCAGAAGTGCAAGGCTTCGTCGGCAGCCTTGTTGGGTTGAGAGCCAGCAAAGGTGCCTTTGTTACAACCTCGAGTTTCAGCGCGCCGGCGCTTGAATTTGTTGAACATCTGCCACAGCGCGTCATTCTGATCGACGGCAATCGTCTTGCCGAGCTGATGATTGAACATGGCGTAGGCGTGCGCGTCAGTCGGACCGTTGAGGTTAAACGGGTCGACGAAGACTTCTTCGTTGAAGAATAATTCGCAGCCATAAGCAGCCCCACTGCCCACCAGATTCCACGCAAGATCGCGGAGCCTGAACTGAATCCGCTTCCGTCTATATCGCCGGAATGCGGAGTTTATCGGCGTGGTTCACTTCAAAAGACTCTCGGATAAGAAAATTAGAAGCCAGCTTAAGCCTGGCCTCTATTCGGATGGCCTCGGTCTTTACCTTCGAGTCGGCACAGGCAACGCCAAAAGCTGGATTTATCGGTACCGCGCCAGCGGGCGGTTACGCGACATGGGATTGGGGCCGCTTCATACGGTGCCGCTCGTGGAAGCGAGGCAGCTTGCGGAGGAGCTTCGCGTCAACCGTCAGAATAAAACCGATCCGCTAGCCGAACGCCAGCAAGCCGTAAAAGCGGAAGCACCTGCGCCACCCAAAACCGTCATCACTTTCGAGCAATGCGCCAAGGAATATATTGCGTCCCATGCTTCCGGTTGGAAGAACGCCAAGCACGCGGCGCAGTGGACGTCGACCTTAGAAACCTACGTCTATCCCGTCTTCAAGAAAACCTCCGTCGAGGATATCGACGTCCACTTGGTCATGAAGGTGCTCCAGCCAATCTGGAACAAGAAGACGGAAACCGCCTCGCGCGTCCGCGGACGTATCGAGCGTATTTTGGATTGGGCTCGCGTCAAAAACCTGCAGACAGGCGAAAACCCAGCACGGTGGCAAGGTCATCTCAGCTTTCTTCTCTCACCCCGCAACAAAGTGGCGAAGGTTGTCCATCATGCCGCGCTTCCGATCGACGAAACGCCAGCATTTATTGCGCGCCTACGCTCGGAAGATTCTGTCACGGCGCGGGCACTCGAGTTCTGTGTTCTAACCGCAAGCCGAACAAGCGAAACCTTGGAAATGAAATGGGACGAACTCGATTTCGAAAATCGGCTTTGGACCATTCCCGCTGATCGTATGAAGGCGGCACGCGAGCACCGCGTTCCATTATCAGCAAGAGCACTCACCATCCTATCGGAGATGCAGAAGCTTCGGTTCAGTGACTACGTGTTTCCTGGTCTGCGCCGGAATCGACCCCTCAGTAATTCCGTGCTCGGAATGGCGCTGGAGCGTCACGGCCAGCCCGACGTAACTGCTCATGGCTTCAGGTCGACGTTCCGCGATTAGGCCGCGGAGCGCACCGACTTCGCAAATGAGGTCGTCGAAATGGCCCTCGCTCACACAATCTCCAACAAAGTCGAGGCCGCCTATCGGCGCGGGGATCTATTCGAGAAGCGCCGCAATCTCGCACAGGCCTGGGCAGATTTTTGCGAATCCGCTGCGGTCTAACTGTCACTGCCTGTCTGCGCAGCAGATCGCCTTCCTATATTTATCGCCGGCATGGACCGGCTCACATTTAGAAAGATTACCCATGTCCAACATCACCACTAAACGCGGCGCAATGTCCGTGAACGAGTTCGCCATTTGGGCCGCCATTGGCCGCACCACCGCCTGGAAGGAGATCAAGGAGGGGCGCCTTCGCCCCGTCAAGGTTTGCGCTCGTACCATCGTCCCGATGGAGGAAGCTGAGCGTTGGCTTCGGTCCTGCAGCACCGGTTCCAACACTTCGGACGGGAATCAAAATATGAGCGACTCTATCTCTCGATCGACACGGATGACGTCCGCGACTAAATTCGCAAGATCGTCGACCAAGGCTATTACGTCGAACGCCCGAGCGACTATCAGCTCAAAATTGGTATGGTGAATTACTATCCACACAAAGGCACAATTACTGTCGATCCGAGCCGGCGTCACCCTCACAAGGGCCTCGATGCACTTCTCGAACTCCTCGAAATGCATCGTGCCATGATCGCAACGCTCTAGGTGTAGGGCCTTTTGAAACTTGCGCCTGTCTTGACAAGCGCTTATTTTTCAAAGGCCAGATCAAGACGTGCGTAGTCTTACAATCGCTTAACGATCAATCGTAAGATAGAACCTAACGCTCCAGAAAATAGCTGCCATCCACCCAAAGCGGGCCCCTCTGGAGAAGAGGGGCCAAATTTTTTGCCCGGCTAGCGCAAAGAAAGCCGGGATTGCATGGTCTGTTCTAATGTTTTGACCAATTGTTGCCGCTCCCAGCCGCCGAAGTTTTCGTTGTAAGGTTGGTCTGCTTTCCAACTCCAGAACCAAGAATGAAAGTCTTCCACTTCCTGCGCCTTTGCCCCGATACTCTGAGAGGCTGCGAGTTTTGTGCATTGCGGCCTCGGCCTTCTTCCTTTCGGTTTTCTCGGACAGCACGGCAATTGCTAACGATCTTCCAGCGCGTGCAACTCTCCGCACTCGACCAGGGCCGATGGAGATTCGAGTACCCGAATTGGATCGACTTATTTCGTTTGGGTCTCTTGAGAAGTTTATGAGCGACTATCCACCGTTCGTTTGCGAATTGGTCTTCGCGCCTGAACTCAGCAATCGCACGCTCAAGGCGCACCTCTATAACTGCCCTGTCTTTTATAAAGGGCGGAGAATCATCTTCACGCTCCTGACAGCCCCTCAAGTAAAGAATTGGGTGATTTACAGCGCCTCCGTTTAAGGGCCCGATGGTAATGCAAAGGATCTTGAGGGAGCTGAACTCGCCGAGTTTGTGAAGAAGCCGCGCCAAGCCAAGTTTAATAGCTTCCAAGTGCCGCTCGAAGAGGCTGAAAAATGGGCGCTCAACGTAAAGGTAGATAAAGAGCCCAATCCCGTTAGTCAGGTCTCACTCGTGCTGCTGCAAATGCAAATCAAAGGCTACGTCTGCTTCGTTGCTGCGCAGAAAGATCCGGAGTTCGTTTTTGCTTGCATGAATGAGCGACGCCCAAAGGGCGAAATGATCTTCCACTTCACCAGAACGGCCGATGATCAAGCTACGCTCGATCAAATCGAAATCGGAACTAAGGTCATCACCGGGGCTCGCCTTGTTCCAGTGATCAACCAACTATCCGATATTGGGGACTGAACCGCAGGTACCCCCTTACGCGCATTCCTGCGCGTGGCGCGGCCAGTAGATGTTCTCTTTTTGCCTGTGGTAGCTGGCACGCACGTCGTTCAAACGCTGAGCATATTGACCATAACGCCCTGAAGCATCCGAGATGGAAGCGCTAAGTCAGACGAGGGTTCAATGCGCGCCATTGCTTACTACCGCACACGCCCCTGCGACCCAAGCGCGTCGAAGCAATCGATTTCAGAGCAACGGAGCGCCATTGCTGGATGGGTCGCGAGCCATAAGGATTGTAAGGTCGTCGCTGAACACACGGAATATGAAAATGGGTGTTCAGAGCGGCCAATTCTGAAAGCGGCGATGCAGGAATGCAAAGAAAAGGGCGCATGTTTGCTTATCGCTAGCACTGAAGCGATCGGACATGGCGAACCATTTTATCCGCGCATTTCCAGCGTCCCTTTTATCAAGCTGCCATCGCCGCGACGCGCACCAGGCTACATCAAACCCGCCGCGAAGAATGCTCCTGAAGGGCTTTCACTCTTCTTCGACAATCATGCTGAAGGGTATGAAAGCGATATCTACCTTTGCAATGAATCAGACAACACAATAGCCAACATCACCGCTCGCCTCGTCGGCACGACGGCGGCTCTCGACGATTTATCGTCGACCGCCATGGCGAATGACAGTCGCCTACTCGTCACTTCAACTGAAACGCGCTGCATGGAGAGCTTGCCTGCCAGGCACATGGGCCTGTTAAGCGGCTACAATGCTATGTTCGACGGTGACTTCCTTTTGATCTGCGACCTCGTTTATCGGGCCGAAGATGACTCAAAAGCAAAGGCGCGCGCCATCGTCGACAAAGGGCACAACGGCTGCGGCTTTGTTCGATTTGGGCACCCGGAAAACGTCAAAGCTATCGCAGATATTGCTCGGACAGCAGACCGCACCACAAACTTACTGTCGTTTCAGCAGGACAACCCACGCTGAGCATCACCTTAATGCGATGCTCAAGCGAAAGACTATGTATGGGACAAAGTATGGGTACGACGATCTACCGCAACCACCGATCATTGATTTAAAAGGGATTTTTGCCAAAGCTGGCGGAGAGAGCGGGATTCGAACCCGCGATACGGTTTCCCGTATACACACTTTCCAGGCGTGCGCCTTCAACCACTCGGCCACCTCTCCGTGCGCCTCTCATGGCGGTGCCCGCGCCGTTTTGCAAGCCGGTCGGCGCGGCAATCGAAACTTTTCCCTAAAATACTGGAAATATTACGATTTTACCTGGATCGCGACGCCCTGCGCGGCGCTTTCCCGCGAGGTCCGGCCGCCATGCGAGGCTGCCGCCGATGGAATCGCAACGCTCTGACCTCTCCCGCCGTTCGATGGATTTGCGCGCCGCGCTCCGATCGCGGTCCGAAATGCGCAGCGCTGACCGTTACGCCATCTGCGTCTTTTCCGCTTCGACATGTGCGGTGTCCCCGCGCTTGCGAACGCGCTAATGCAGCGCGTTGCTGGCGGTGCGAAGCTGGATCACCGAGCCGCCGCTCGGCGGCACCCGCTTGCGCCTGGTCCAGTCCTCGCCGTCGGTCTGCGGCCCGTCGCGATGCGCTTGCTCGAGCGCGCGGATGAAAGAGGCGAACCAGTTCTGGATATTGCCGGCGCGCAGCGCCGTCATCATCGCTTCCCAACGCAACCGCCGTTCCGGCGCGGACATCGCCAGAGCCTGGGCGATGGTGCGCGCCATGCCGTCGATGTCGTGCGGGTTGACGATCAGCGCGCTGGTCAATTCGTTCGCCGCGCCGGCGAATTTCGACAGCACCAGCACGCCGGGATCGGCCGGATTCTGCGCGGCGACATATTCCTTGGCCACCAGGTTCATGCCGTCATGCATCGGCGTCACCACGCCGACCTGCGCCGAGCGATAGAAGCCGGACAGCACGGTCTGGCTGAAGCCCTTGTTGAGATAACGGATCGGCATCCAGTCGACCTCACCGTGGCGGCCGTTGACGTCGGTCACCATCCGGGCGAGCTTGTCCTGCAGATTGCAATAGGCCTCGATGTTGCCGCGCGAGTGCGTCGCGATCTGCAACAGCGAGACCGAGCGCTTGAGCGACGGCTGCAACTCGTAGAGCCGGTCGAACGCGGCGATGCGGTTGGCGAGCCCCTTGGAATAATCCACGCGATCGACGCCGATGGCGAGTCGCTCGCCATGCAGGCTCTTGCGCAGGCGCGAGACATCCGGATGCAGCACGGCGCGCGCCGCCTGCGCGGCGAATCCCTCAACATCGATGCCGATCGGAAACGCCGCCAGCTGCGACCTGCCGTGAGGCGAGGTGACGACGCCGCCACGCACCTCATAACCCAGATCGGATTTGAGATAGCTCGCGAAATTCGCGCAGTCGTCCTTGGTCTGGAAACCAATCAGGTCGTAGGCCAGCATCGCCTCGATCAGTTCGCGGTGATGCGGCACGCTGCAGATGATGCTGCGGTCCGGCCAAGGCGTATGCAGGAAGAAACCGATCGGCTGGCGCACGCCAAGATCGCGGAGCTCCGCGCCGAGCGCGAGGAAATGATAGTCCTGCACCCAGAATGCGCTCTCCCTCTCGCAGAAGCGCAGCAGAGCGCGCGCCATGAAGGCATTCACTTCACGATAGGATCGATAATCGTCGTGCGAGACGCTGATCAGATCAGGGCGCGAATGCAGCGCGGGCCACAGCGCCGAATTGGCGAAGCCTTCGTAGTAGCCGCCGTAATGCGCCGCGGGCAGATCGAGCAACGCCAAAGCACCGGCGCCGAGCGGTTGAATCTCCGCGAACGGATCCTTGTGCGAGCCTTCGCGCACATGCCCGCTCGATCCGACCCAGATCGCACCGGTTTTTTCCACAACGGGCAACAGAGCTGCCGCGAGTCCTCCTGTCATCGGCTCGTTCGCTTTGGCGCGTGCCACACGATTTGAAACCACGACCAACTTCACGGGAACTCTCCGGGATTGAAATCGCCAGATAAACGACTGTTCATCAATATGGTTCCGCGCCACCTTTCTTGCAGAATACGGTCAAATTCGGATTTGTGAAAAATGGAACCCGGCTTTTCCAAGGTTCCCTCTTGCGCTGTGGACACACGCAACAGTCGTGATCGCGTGATTGACCCGTATCAAATGTCGTCATCATCGCGCGCGAGACTCGCAAGCCACGCACGCACCTCGCGCGGCGAAGCGAAATGGCCATCGACGCCTTGCGCCTGACGACCGACAGAGAAGGCGAGGCCCTGCATTCCCGGCATGATCGCGAACACCGACTCGTCGGTGACATCATCGCCGATAAAGATCGGACGGCGGCCGACGAACGGCTCGTGCTTCATCAGTTCGATCACGCCTGTCGCCTTGGTAAATCCGGAATGCTTGATCTCGCACACCGCCTTGCCCGGCAGCACGTCAACCGGCGCTTCGGGCAGATCGGCGCGGATCGCCGACACCGCTTCATAGATCGTGCGCTCGAATGTCGGCGCCAGACGATAGTGCAGCGCCAGCGAATAGCCCTTGTCCTCCAGCAGAATGCCGGGACTGAGATCGGCAATCGCCGCAAAGCGCCGCTTCAGATTCTTGTCCATCGGCGGCGCATGCACCGCGACCGCCTCGCTATCGACCGACAGGCGCATTTCGGCGCCGTGGCCGCCAACGATCGGCAACCGCATCGGCGCGAAAATCTGATCGATATCCCCGAGCGAGCGCCCGCTGACCAGCGCCAGCGCGCCGTCGGTACGGTCATGCAAGGTACTCAGCACCCGATCGAGCCCCACCGGCACCTCGACCTCGCTCGGCGTCGGCGCCAGTTCCAGCAACGTACCGTCGATATCGAGCAGAAACGCGCACTCCTCCAGCAGCGGCGCGAAAGCCGGCGGCTCCGGCTCGGCGTTGCGCGTGAGAATATCTTCAAAAACCTGCTTCATCTTTTACTCCGTCGCGGCCAGCGGCCGCGCCACTGTCTCGAGTGATCGGCGTTCGGCATTGACGCCAAATCGCCAGGCAATCCACGCCGCACCGATCATCAGGACTGAACCGAACACATAACCGGCGAACACGCTGGTGCGCGAGCCGGTATCGATCAGCGCGCCGAACAGCACCGGCCCGGCGACGCCGCCGATCGCAGTGCCGATCGCGTAGAACAACGCAATCGCCAGCGCCCTCACCTCCAGCGGAAACGTCTCGCTCACCGTGAGATAGGCCGCGCTCGCCGCCGGAGAGGCAAAGAAGAAGATAATCATCCAGGCGATGGTTTGCGAGCGGGCGCTGAGCGCATCGATGGCGAACAGATAGCCCGAGATCACCAGCAGAATGCCGGAGATCGCATAGGTCAGCGCGATCATCCTGCGCCGTCCGATCGTGTCGAACAGACGACCGAGCAAAAGCGGGCCGAGGAAATTGCCGGCCGCGAACGGCAGGATGTACCAGCCGATATGCTCCGGCGCGATGCCGAAGAAATCGCCGAGCACCAGCGCGAAGGTGAAGAAAATCGCGTTGTAGAAGAACGCCTGCGCCGCCATCAGCGCAAGGCCCACCAGCGCGCGGCGGCGATAGGCCATGAACAACGTGTGCGCCACCTCGCGCAGTGGCGTGTGCGTGCGCATGCGCAGCTTGATGGTGGGATGCGCATGCGTCGGCATAATATCCGCCGATCGCTCGATTTCCGCGACGATCCTCTCCGCCTCCTCTGGCCGACCATGGATCATCAGCCAGCGCGGACTTTCCGGGATCCACAGCCGCATCACGAACACGATCAGTCCCAGCACCGCACCGGTGAAAAACGCCAGCCGCCAGCCGAGTTCCGGATCGATCAGCGCCGGATCGAGCAGCACGATGGCGCTGACCGCGCCGAGCGCCGCGCCGATCCAGAAGCTGCCGTTGACCACGAGATCGGTCCAGCCGCGATAACGCGCCGGCACCAGTTCCTGAATGGCCGAGTTGATCGCGGTGTATTCGCCGCCGATGCCCGCGCCGGTGAGAAAACGGAACAGCGCGTAACTCGTCACGCTCCAGGAGAAAGCTGTCGCGGCCGTCGCCAGCAGATAGAGCGACAGCGTGATGAAGAACAGCTTGCGGCGGCCGATGCGGTCAGTCAGCCAGCCGAAACCGAGTGCGCCGAGCACCGCGCCGGCGAGATAGGCGCTGTTGGCGAGGCCGACATCGACATTGCTGAACTGCAGGACAGGGCTCTGCTTCAGCGCGCCCGCGAGCGCGCCGGCCAGTGTCACTTCAAGGCCATCGAGAATCCAGGTGATGCCAAGCGCAAGCACGACGCGGGTGTGAAAGCGGCCCCATCTCAACGCATCGAGGCGCGCAGGGATATCGGTCTCGACCAGACGGGCCGCCGCGTCGGAACAGGCTGCAAGCGATGGCGATACGGAGCCGGAGTGAAGGGCCAGCCCGGACATGCCGCCATCCTTTCCGTTACATCATCACGCGATCCCGCCACGCATGGAACACGCAAAAGACCTCGGGACTTACCGACGCCTCCGGTTTCGGGGAAAAACGTGGCAATTCAGACTTCTAACAACGATCAGGGCGGCCAAAAGTTCCCGCAATGCAAAACAGGTGGTCGCGATTCCGCAGCCACCTGTCTCTCTATCCTGCCTCTATATATAGAGTGTGACCCGCCTGTCAGGCGTTGCCCTGCGCGCCGAGGAACACGCCATCGCGCGCCACCACGCGGCCGGCCTTGTAGACCGCGCGGCGCACCGGGCGCGCCACCACCGCCATCTGCGCGTGGTCGGCATCGAGCACGATCAGATCCGCCGAAGCGCCGACACGCAGACCATAGTCAGTAAGGCCGAGCACCTTCGCCGGCGCGGCGGTGGCAAGATCGAACGCGCAGAGCAATTCGTCGTCGGTGTAGAAGCCGGAGCGATAGCCGATCATCATCGCGCGCTCGAGCATGTCGCCGTCGCCATAGGGCCACCACGAGTCGCGGATGTCGTCATTGCCCGCGAACACGGTGACGCCGGCCTCGCGCAGCGCCAGCACCGGCGGGAAAGGATGATCGCCCGGCGCGTTGGTCATGATCGCGACGCCCGCTTTGGCGAGTTTCTCCGCGGTCGGCAGCATCGCATCGAGCGGCACTTCGCCGAGCGCATAGGCGTGACTCGCCACCACCCGGCCCTGCATTCCGCTGGCGCGGGTGCGCTCGGCAATGCGGCCGAGCGTATGCAGGCCGAGATGGCCGCCTTCATGCAGATGCAGGTCGATGCCCTTGCCGTGACGCTCGGCAAGGCCGAACACCACATCGAGATGCGCCTCGACATTGCCTTCGAAGATCGCGGGATCGAGACCGCCGACCACATCGGCGCCTTGCGACAACGCCGCATCGAGCAACTCGCGCGTGCCGGGCCGCACCACAAGGCCGCGGCCGAGCCCGACGATCTGGATCGAGACCACATCGCGATAGCGCTCGCGCACCGCCAGAATGCCTTCAAGATGAGTGAGACCGAAATCGGTGTCGATCTCGACATGGGTGCGCATATGCGTGGTGCCGCGGCTCACCATGCGCTCGACCAGCGCGCCGGCACGCTCGGCCAGCGGCGCGCCGCGCGACAGCCAGTCCTTCTGGATCGCCAGACGCTCGCCGACATTGAAGCCCGCGACACAGCGCTGATGCGGACGCCAGACGTCACCGAAAAAGGTGGTGTCGAGATGGTTGTGGCCGTCGACCAGGCCCGGCAGTACCAGCGCACCCCCGAGATCATGACGCTCGCGCGCCTCGCCGGCTTTCCCCTTACCCACACTGGCGATGCGGCCGCCGGAAATTCCGATCGAGCCGGACGAGCCGTCGGGCAGGCGAACATGATCGAGAACAAGATCGAGCGATGACATGATGGACCGGACCTTAGGACAGAGAGCAGGAGTGTATCCCGAAAACGGCGAACGGACGCCGCCTTGCGGCGGCGCCCGTCAATGATGGTCACCCGATCAGGTGCGCGGAAGCTGGCCCTGAATGCCTTCGACCAGCCAGTTCATGCCACGCAGTTGATCGTCCGGCAGGCTGGCGCCGGCGGCGACGCGCACCTTGCCCGACTGATCCTTGATCTCGCCGGAGAACGGATGGAATTTGCCGTCGATAATGGCCTTTTCCTTATCCGCCATCAGCTTGCGCACGTCTTCCGGCAGCGCCGCGTTCTGCGTCGTCATCTTGACGAAGCCGTTCGGACCGAGGCCGCGCCACTTCGATACCGCCTTCCAGGTGCCGTCCATCACGCCCTGCGCCGCTTCGGCATAGGCCGAGGACCAGTCGAGTTCGAACGAGGTCAGCTGCTTGTTCTTGACGAAGGTCGAGAAGTCGCCGGACGAGCCGATCGACCACACGCCCTTCTCTTCCGCCGCAAGACCCTGCACCGGGGTATTCGGACTGCCGGAGAGAACGTCGGCGCCCTGCGAGACCAGCGCGTTGATGGCGTCCTTTTCCTTGGCTGGATCGCTCCAGGCGTTGGCCCAGATCAGTTTGCAGACCGCGTTCGGATTGACGCTGCGTGCACCGAGCAGGAACGCGTTCATGCCGTAGATCACCTGCGGCACCGGGAACGCGCCGACCCAGCCGAGGATGTTGCTCTTGGTCATCTTGCCGGCGGCAATGCCGGTGAGATAGGTGCCCTCGTAGGAACGCGCCTCGTACACGCCAAGGTTATCCAGCGTAGCGATCCCCGCGCAGCACTCGAAGCGGGTCTTCGGCAGTGTCGGCGCCAGTTTACGCAGCGTGGCGTATTGCGAGAACGTGGTGCCCATCACAAGCTGATGGCCCTGCGTGGCGAGCTGGCGGAATACGCGCTCGGCATCCTGCGCCTGCTGCACGTTGTCCAGCACCGTCACCTTGATCTTGCCGCCGGACTTGGCTTCGAGCGCACGCCAGGCGCGGGCATGAAACGCCTCCCAGCCGAGCTCGGCGATCGGTCCTTGATGAACAACGCCGACCTTGAGAACCGGCTCCTGCGCAAAAGCCTTCAGACTCGGACCAAAACCGACAGTCGCGCCTGCGGCGGAACTAAGCAGGAAATTACGCCGTGTAATCGAAAACATATTCATTTCCTCCTGACGGTCCGGCGCAGACGAACCGGTTGTATTAAGACTGCGCGGCAGAAAATGGTGGCGCTCGCCGGATGGGCGAACACCGAAATCGAAATCAGGCTTCGCCGTGGAATAGCTTGCCGAGCGAAGCCGGCGCGTTGAGCTGCACCAGCGTCGGATTGCGCGAGATCAGGACCAGCACGAGGATGGTCGCAAGATACGGCAGCGCCGACATCGCTTCCGGCGGCACCGGAATGCCCGCGCCCTGCGCGAACAGCTGCGCGGTGGTGACGCCGCCGAACAGATAGGCGCCGAGCAGCACGCGCTCCGGACGCCAGGTCGCGAACACGACGAGCGCCAGCGCGATCCAGCCGCGGCCGGCGGTCATGCCCTCGGTCCACAGCGAGGTGTAGACCACCGCGAGGTAGGCGCCGGCGATACCGGCCATCGCGCCGCCGAACAGCACCGCATAGAACCGCACCTTGTTGACCGGATAGCCGATCGAGTGCGCGGACGACGGCGATTCACCGATCGCGCGCAGCACGAGGCCGCTATGGGTGCGATAGAGGAACCAGAGCACGCCGGCGAACAGCACCCACGACAGGTAGACCAGCGGATGAAGCTGCACCAGCAGCGGGCCGATCAGCGGAATGCCGCTGATCCATGCGGCGAATTCCGAAGGCTCGCGCGACAGCGCGACGCCGACATAAGGCTTGCCGACGAAGGCGCTGGCGCCCGCGCCGAAGATGGCGAGCGCAAGACCGCTCGCGACCTGGTTGGCCTTCAGCGTCAGCGTCAGCACGCCGAAGATCGCCGCAAGGCACGCGCCGGTGAAGGCGGCGAAGAACACGCCGAGCCACAGATTGTGCGTGGTGTGGGTGACCGCGAAGGCAGTGACCGCTCCGAACAGCATCATGCCTTCAACGCCGAGGTTGAGAACGCCCGACTTTTCAGTGACGAGCTCGCCGAGCGCGGCATAGACCAGCGGTGTGCCGGCCACCAGCGTTGCGATGAGAATGGCGGACAACGTTTCCATCACGCAGCAACCTTCTTCATGACAGGCGTTTCGGAGATGATACGGACGCGATAGGTGATCAGCACGTCGGCGCCGAGCAGGAAGAACAGCAGCACGCCCTGGAACAGGCCGGTGATCGCGGAGGGTAGATTGAGCGTCATCTGCGCGGCTTCACCCGACAGATAGAGCAGCGAGATCAACAGACCGCCGAGCACGATGCCGACCGGCTGCAGGCGGCCGAGGAAGGCGACGATGATCGCGGCGAAGCCGTAACCGGGCGAGGCGGTCGGAAACAGCTGGCCGAGCGGGCCCGCGATTTCACCGACGCCGGCGACACCGGCTGCAATGCCCCCCGCCAGCATGCCGATCCACACCGCGCGGCTGCTCTTGAACCCCGCATAACGCGCCGCGGCTTCCGACAGGCCGGAGACCTGAAGCTGGTAGCCGACGAAGCTGCGCTTGAGGATGAACCAGGTCAGCACGGCAGCGGCGAGCGTGATCAGCACACTGGCGTTGAGACGCGTGCCGTCGATCAGGATCGGGAACATCGCGCTCGGTGCCAGCGGCTCCGACTGCGGGAAGTTGAAGCCGGCCGGATCGCGCCACGGACCGTAGATCAGATAACTGAGCCAGAGCTGCGCGACATAGGTCAGCATCAGGCTGGTCAGGATCTCGTTGGCGTTGAAGCGCGTGCGCAGAAACGCCGGAATCCCCGCCCAGACGATGCCGCCGAACGCGCCGGCGAGCAGCATCGCCGGCAGCACCCAGAAACCGCCCTGCGGCCCGTAATGCAGCGCCACCGCGCCGGAGAAGATCACGCCGATGGTGAGCTGGCCTTCCGCGCCGATATTCCAGACATTGGCGCGAAAGCCGATGGCAAGGCCGAGCGCGATCAGGATCAGAGGCGACGCCTTGATCAGCAATTCGCCGACGCCGTACAGATTTTCGACCGGCTGCACGGTGAACACGTAGAACGCGCTCGCCGGATCCTTGCCCATGGCGATGAACAGGCACAGACCGGTGAGACCGGTGAGGCCCACTGCGATCAGCGGCGACAGATACTGCATTATGCGCGAGGGTTCGGCCCGGCGCTCAAGCTTGATTCTCATGAACGGTCTCCCCCGGCTTGCATGGTGCGACCGTCCTGTCGCTGCGACAGGCCGGTCATCATCAGGCCGATCTCGGTGAGATCGGTTTCAGCAGTCGGGATCGGCTGCGACAGGCGTCCCTTCGCCATCACCGCGATGCTGTCGCAAATCTCGAACAGCTCATCGAGTTCTTCGGAGATCACGAGAATCGCGGTGCCCGCATTGCGCAGATCGATCAGGGTCTGGCGGATGAACGCCGCCGCACCGACATCGACGCCCCAGGTCGGTTGCGAGATGATCAGCACTTTCGGTTTCTGCAGCACCTCGCGGCCGACGATGAATTTCTGCAGATTGCCGCCCGACAGGCTACGCGCCTCGGCGTCCGGGCCGCCGCACTTGACCTGGAAACCTTCGATGCAACGGCGGGTGAACGCCGTGATCGCACCGAAATTGAGCAGCCCGCCCTTCACCATGCCGCTGTCATGGGCGGTGAGGATTGCGTTGTCCGCCAGCGACAGCGTCGGCACGGCGCCGCGGCCGAGCCGTTCTTCCGGCACAAAACACATGCCGAGACGACGCCGCGTCAACGGATCGGCGTTGCCGACCGGCGTGCCGAGCAGCTCGACGCGAGCGTTCTCCGCAATCGGAGTTTCGCCCGATAGTACGGTGAGCAATTCCTTCTGGCCGTTGCCGGACACGCCGGCAATGCCGACGATCTCGCCCGCACGCACGACGAGATCGACCTGATCGAGCGCGGTGCCGAACGCCGAATCCGCCGGGCGCGATACCTTGTCGACCACCAGGCAGCGCTCGGTGCCGCTCGCCACCGAGGAGGGACGGCACACCGGCAGATCGCTGCCCACCATCATCTTCGCCATGCTGTGCGGCGATTCCTGACGCGGATCGCATTCGCCGGTGACGCGACCACCGCGCATCACCGTCGCGCTGTGACACAGCGCCTTGATCTCATGCAGCTTGTGGCTGATGTAGAGAATGCTGCAACCGTCGTCCGACAATTGGCGCAGTGTCTCGAACAGTTTTTCCACCGCCTGCGGCGTCAGCACCGAGGTCGGCTCGTCCATGATCAAGAGACGCGGATTGAGCAGCAGCGCGCGCACGATCTCGACGCGCTGGCGCTCGCCCACCGACATCGTATGCACCAGGCGGTTCGGATCGATCGGCAGGCCGTAGCGCTCCGACACCGACACGATTTGCGCCGACAGTTGCGCAAGATCCGGCTTGCCCGTCATGCCGAGGGCGATGTTCTGCACCACGGTCAACGTTTCGAATAGCGAGAAGTGCTGAAACACCATGCCGATGCCCAGACGGCGCGCATGCGCCGGGCTCGTCACCTGCACCGGCTCGCCGCCCCACAGGAATTCACCCGAGTCCGGCTTCACCAGACCGTAAATGATTTTCATCAGGGTGCTTTTGCCGGCGCCGTTTTCGCCGAGAACGGCATGAATTTCGCCAGGCGCAACCTTCAGGTTGATCTGGTCGTTCGCCAGCACCGCAGGAAAGCGCTTGCTGATACCACGCAACTCAAGACGCGGCGCACTGCTCGGAAAGGCAATTCCGACTGGACCCGTCATACGTTTTTTCTCCGCTGTCGACATGTCAGACAACCGGAAGCGAAAGCGTATGGCGGCGCGCAAGCGCGCCTAACCACAGACGGGACATGCGAAATCGTTCAAGGCCCATGACGCTCACTCCCTGCCGGCCTGCTTGCGTTTCCCTTCAAAATACCCGGGACATCGTGCGGCCGTTATCAGTTCGATCACCGCCTCAACGCATCCGTGCCAGCTATGCATTGCGGTCGATCCGATCTTCGATAGTAAGAAGAAACTTACTTATGTCAAGCGCGCAGACGTCGGCTGCAAAAATTCATGCGTGACGTTGTTTTGCGCGATGCACGCAACCCCTGGAATATCAGCGCGAAACGCAAGTCGTACATTTGGCGCGGCCGCGCGGCGGTTGCCGGCGGTCAAGCCGCAATGCGAAAACATCATCCCGCCGTGCTGGATTGAATGCGTCTTTCCCACTCAACCCTTTGCTCAAGAAGTCTTTCGGCAAAAATGCAGAGACACGGAAACGCATGCGCGCTTTGAGTATTTCTGTCGCACCCGCGCGTATCGGCGATTGCGACAGATCGGTCCGGCGGACGAACCGTTCGCATTGCACCATCACGCCAGCACCAGACAAAAACAGCGGCAGAAACATTCTGGCCGCTGCCGATTGCATTCATTTCAAAATTCAGCGCTCGCAGGCCGTGTATTTTCCGCACCTGCGGAAGCCGCGCAAGAAAACAGGTTTCGGCGCGAGACCCTGTCAGCTTGCGCGATCGCTTCACGCATAAAAAAGGCGCCGCGAATTCGCGGCGCCTTTCGATGTGGCCTACGTGCTCAGGTCAGAACTTGACGGAGACACCGGAGTACAGCGACTGCTCGGTGCAGCTTCCGGCGTTGGCACCGGTGCAGACCGGGCTGTTCTTGTGATCGATACCGAACTTGTTCTGCCAGTAGCGGTAAGCCACCCACACGTCGAGATGGTGCGAGTACTTCGGACCCCACATCATCTTGGAGACGTCGAGGGTCAGGCGGATCGGTTCGGAGTTGAACTCGGTCACAGTGTTGATGTTGCCCGGGATCGGAATGCTGGTGCCCTGGCCCTTCGGGCCGTACCAGGCAGCGCGACCCGAGATCGACAGCGGCAGGTAGTCAGGCAGGAAGCCGAGATCCATGTAGTAGTTGGTCTCGACCGCCCAGGTGCCGCGGAACTGGGTGTTGCCGTCGGCAATGCCGATACCACCGTTGAAGGCCGGCATCAGGAACGAGTTGTGGTTGCTGAACTCGTTGTAGTACACGGGCGCCACGTTGAAGTAGCCCTTGTACGGCAGGTTGAAGGCGAACTGCAGACCGGCGACGACGGAGCGCTTCGCAGGGCCGACAAAGTCGTTCTTGCTGTTGAAGTCAGCGCCGAAGTAGAACGACACGTTGCGCAGCGGGCCCGCCGAGAACTGCTTGGTGTTGAAGATCTCGTTGAAGCCGAGGGTGCTGCGGAACAGGCCGTAGAACTCGGTCGCACCGGCGCAGCCGGTGACGCCCACGGGGCACGGCGCGGCCGGGTCATTGCGGTCCGACTTCAGCATTTCGATAGTCAGGAAGTTGGTGCCGTAGGCCCACACGTCGAAGTGGGTGAAGGCATAAACCTGCTTGGCCACCTTGCCCGGATCGCCCGGATCGGTCGCGGTGAACTGATAGGCGTAGGTCAGACGGTTGTCGTTGACCATGAAGAACGGCACGTCGATGATCGGCTTAACCGCCTTCACCGGCATATCTGCTGCGACGGCGGAGCCGGCTGCGGGCAGCAGGGCACTAAAGGACAGCAAGGCTGCCGCGAGCGTGCTGGAGCGTAGCGACATTCGGAATTCCCCCCAATTCAATAGCTACAGAGCAACGCCCGTGGTCAGCACCCCAGAACGGCCGGCACGGGCGGGTTCGGTCGTCGAAACGCCGCAGATAAAAATCACTACCCACAGCCTCGAAGATGATTTACTAGTAAGTAAATTCTTATTTCTAGCAAGAATTAGATTCTTGCGTTGTGACGGGAGCCCGTCGCCGAACTGCCTGGCGGCTTTTGCAAGTTTGTTTCGTGGAGAAATTGGATGGCGAGGCGCTCATCTCAAGCATCGGTTGGCCTTGATCGCTTCGATCTCGCTATCCTCAAGATTTTGCAGCAGAATAATTGCACGCCGCAACGCGCTATCGGCGAGGCGGTCAATCTGTCGGCACCCGCCATTCAGCGCCGAATCAAGCGGATGCATGAAGCCGGCGTCATCATTGCGAACGTAGCTGTTGTAGATCCGACACAGATTGGCCGCGGGATCACGATTTTCGTCGAAGTCGAGATCGGCAGCGAGAATGTCGGCGCGATCGACGAGGCCAAGCGCAGCTTCGCCGCCGCGCCGGAAGTCCAGCAATGCTATTATGTCGCGGGCGGCGCGGATTTCGTCCTGGTGGTGACGGTCGCCACCATGAGCGAATACGAGGATTTAACCCGCCGTCTTTTTTTTGAAAATCGCGGCGTCAGACGATTCCGCACATTGGTCGCGATGGATCGCGTCAAGACCGGCTTGTCGGTTCCGATCACTGTGCCGGGCATGACCAACGGCGCTTCACACTCTTCACCGTGATCGACGCCGACGTCACGCTTTGTGAACGTCGGGCCGACCGGACCGGATCGCGATCCACAAATGAAAACTGCCGCGGTTTACACCGCGGCAGTTTTATTCTGGAAGGACGCCGCGCAGTTTATTTTGCGACGATATGCGTTCCGGTTTCGCCGCGCAAAGCGGGCATGGCGTGATCGAGGTGGCTGATGATGGCGCGCTTGCCGCCGCCCTCGAGGAAGCGGATCGCGGCATCGACCTTCGGCCCCATGCTGCC
>JAFKKO010000151.1 GCA_017305455.1 Hyphomicrobiales bacterium
TCACCGGTGTGGTTCTCGCCATTGCGGGCGTCGACCGCGTGCTGCAGGAGACCTACTACGTCATCGCGCACTTCCATTACGTGATGGGCGTCGCGGCCGTGTTCGCCATCTTCGCCGGCTGGTACTACTGGTTCCCGAAGATGTCGGGCTACATGTACTCGGAGGGCATCGCCAAGCTGCACTTCTGGGTGATGTTCGTGGGCGTGAACATTCTGTTCTTCCCGCAGCATTTCCTCGGCCTGTCGGGCATGCCGCGCCGCTATATCGACTATCCGGATGCCTTCGCCGGCTGGAACCTGATCTCCTCGATCGGCTCCTACATCTCGGCGTTCAGCATCCTGATCTTCCTCTACGGCGTGATGCAGGCATTCGCCCGCAAGGTGCCCGCCGGCAATAATCCGTGGGGTCCGAGCGCGACCACGCTGGAATGGACGCTGTCGTCGCCGCCGCCGTTCCATCAGTTCGAGACGCTGCCGCGCGTGCAGTAACGTGATCACGGTCGCGGCGTTCGCGCCGCGGCCGGTTCTGTCGTCCGCAGCATCGTTACGCGCGGATTGTTTGCCAGGGAGTTGAGTTCAGCCTTGTCGATCGTCGAGAACCATGCCGTCGAGCTGCCCCGGATTTCGGAGGCGAGCGTCGCCGATTATGTCGCGCTGCTGAAGCCGCGGGTGATGTCGCTCGTGGTGTTCACGGCGCTGGTCGGTCTGGTGATCGCGCCGGTTCCGATGCATCCGGTGCTGGCGATCACCTCGATCCTCTGCATCGCGGTGGGCGGCGGCGCGGCCGGCGCTCTCAACATGTGGTACGAGGGCGACATCGATGCGCTGATGACGCGCACTGCCAACCGTCCGATTCCGCGCGGCCGGGTGACGCGGCCCGAGGCGCTGGCCTTCGCGCTGACGCTCGCTTTCTTCTCGGTGATGACGCTCGGCACCCTGGTCAACTGGCTGGCCGGCGCGCTGCTCGCCTTCACGATCTTCTTCTATGCCGTGGTCTATACGAT
>JAFKKO010000003.1 GCA_017305455.1 Hyphomicrobiales bacterium
CCATGGATCAGCTTGCTCGACCATGACGAGGTGCCGCTGGCCAGATCGTTCATCTCGCACAGGAACACCGAATGGCCCCGGCCCGCCGCATCGCGCGCGATGCCGCAGCCGTTCACGCCGCCGCCGATGATCGCAAGATCGTAGGTTTTATCCAAAAGCGCTCCGCCAGCCGGAGCACGATGCCCGCGCCGGTCGGCTCAAGTCTATTCGATTCGGAATTCCGCTGTCCGAAACGCGGCCGCGTTAAAGCGGGCCGCTGCAACCCGAACCATAGCAGCTGCCGCTGGTATAGCCGCCGCCACTATTGTAACCGCCACCGCTGGTGTAGCCACCGCCAGTGTTATTGTCGTCGGGCTGCTGGGTCTGTGTGGTCTGACCTGCCTGCGACTTGTTCCTGGCGAGAGCATCGCCGGCGGAGAAGATCGAGAAATAGCCGAGCGGATCGCTGCCGGGCGGATGCGCCGGATCGTTGAGGTTGCTGGTGCCGTAACCCTGCCGCGAGGCCATCGAGTCGGTCGGCAGATCGACCGCGCCGCCCTGCTGGCCCGGCTTGGAGCGCAGCGAAGCCATGATCTGCTGCAAGAGCGCATCGCTGATGCGGAACGGCTCGGGGATCGGATCGTTCGGCCCGGTGACGAAGGTCACGAAGCCCGGCCGCAGCGTCACAGACCCCGCATTGTTGGTGATGGTCACCGTGCCGACATGGCCGATCACAAGCTCGCCCTTGGCGTTGGCAAGGTTCGGGTCGGACAGGTAGCTCGGCGGGATCGGATAGACCACGGTGGCGACGCCGCCGCGAATTCCGAGGGTCGCCACCGGCGTCTTGATGGTGACGCCCGTGGTGTGGCTGATCTGGCCACCGACAAAACGCAGCACGCCCTTGCCGACCGAGGCCACCATCTTGCCGGTGCCGGCGTTCGGATCGTAGACGAACTCGTCGATCACGATGCTGGAATTGCGGCCGACATTGAGCGTCGAGGAATCCGGGAACAGGATCTGGGTCGAGCCCGCCGCCGAGGTCTGGATCTTCTCCTTGTAGACCACGTTGCCGCCGATCGTGAGCGAGCGCGACGCGCTGCCCGGCGGTGTGCCGGTGGCGTCCTGATTGACCGCGCCGACGCGGCCCATGGTCTGCGCCTGCGCCAGCGCGAGCGGCGCGACCGATGACAGCAGCACCGTCAGCAAACGGGAGAGACAGGAACGGACACGCGGCTTCATGATGTCACCTCAGAACCGGGCCGTCGGGCCGAACATAACGGAGAAATTATCCAGCCGGTAGTTCGGCAGCGATGAGTTGGTCTTGTCGTACTGGATCGCGGTCGAAATACCGAAGGTGCGGGTGATCGGCGCGTTGAAGATCGCGCCCGCCGTCCACATGGTATCGCGATGGGTCGTGATCGGATCGATGAACGGGTTCGGCGCGTCGAACCGCGTCTCCAGCAGCCGCACGAACGGCGAGACGCTCCAGTTGCGGGTGATCGAGAGCAGCGGCGGCGCGAATTCGAAGGTCAGCGCCGCTTCGGCGCCCCACTGGTTGAACGACTGGAAGGCATTGACCGCATCGCCGCGGCGGTAGAACCCGCGCGCATCGAGCCGGATGGTCTGCATGATCTGCCAGTTGGCGCCAAGGCCCGTGGTGTAGGAATTGCCGGAATTGAAGGTCGAGACCGGATCGAGGCCGCCGGTCTTGAAATCGTTGCGCCGCCACTCGAACACCGGACCGAACGAGACGCGCTCGTTGAGCGGCACCCGCACGTCGAGGCCGGCGCCGACCGACGACAGATAGGACTGGTTGTCAATCCAGGTGTTGCCGCCGACCACATAAGGCTTGATGGTCGCGCCCGGCAGCAAATCCGGCGCGAGCAGGAAGCGCGGGCCGAAGGAGACATCGAACAGGCCGACATTCAACTGGTCGAAGCGGTGCTGCTGGGTGAGATAGCCGACAAAGCGGGTCTCCAGCGTGTCACCGCGGCCGTTGAGATCGTAGTCGTGACTGACGCCGGCGAGGCCGAACCAGTTGGTGTCGCTTTTCTTCTGCGCGGTCGGCAGCAGGGTCAGCGGATTGCCGCCGAGCAGAATGCTGCCCGAGGTCGGCGCGTAATTGGCGTTGGACTGCGAGCGGATGCCGGTCTGCGCAAAGCCGGACAGGCGGCTGCGCTCAAGCTGCTTGCTGGCGTCGGGCAGATAGGTCTCGATGCGCTGGCGCGTCACCGGATCGATGTCGGGGCTGGCGAGCGCCTCAAGGAAATAGCGCTTCGCCATCTCGTAGGAGCCGAGGCGGAAATACAGCGCGCCGAGCTCGTATTTCACCCGCGTCAGCTTCGGATTGTAGAACAACAGGCGCTCCAGCGCGCCGATCGCGGCCTCATAGTCGGCCCGCGCGGTGGCGACACGCACATATTCGAACGTCACCTCGTAATTGGTGGGCTGCTGCACCATGCGCTGAAACAGCGCCTGCTGCTCGGCGGCGTCCTGCGCTCGCGCAACATCCGCCAACGCGGAAAAACCAAGCAACGCCGATACAGCCACACACGAAATGCGCACTGCGCGACCGGCGTTGGCCAATAAATGAAGCCAACCGAACATAAAAATTGGTCTCGCCAATATAGACTTCGGTTCAACAATCATAAAAAAAACCGGCCGGCAACGGCGCGCGGGACACACTCACCAAAATGTCTTTCGCTGCATGTGCACAAAAAAGCCTGCGCCGGCCGTAAGTTACCGGCGATCAATGACATATATCAAAAGGACGAAAGCAAGCCGCTCCGGTCAGGACAGCCGCCCGCCAAGAGCCGCGGAAGGGTCGGCGCGCTCCGCTTGAACAGCGCGGTACATGTGCCTGATCCACCTGTTCAATTCAGGAAATTCCATGCTCGCCGGAAAGCCGGTGTCGATACCGTGCCGCTGCAACAGAACGCCCAGAAACGAGCCCTCCGGCGGCGCCAGCCAGGCCGGGATTCCAGCCCGCCGCCAGACCTCGTCCTGCAAGCGCAGGAAACGCGCCGCGGCCGCCTGCCGCGACAATCTGTCCGCTTTGGCCGGATCGAACAGATCGGGGACGGTGAACCACGACACCGGCCCGAGCGGCTCGCTGGCCAGCCGCAAGCCGCCGGCCTCATGCCCCGCGGCCAGCGTGGTCCACAGCGGCGCTCCGGCACGCGGCCAGCGCGTATGATCGCCGCCGAGGGCACGGGCATGGGTCAGCGCCGCCTTCATCAGCGGATAGGCGGCCGGACATTTCAACACCGCGGGCGGGATCTGGCCGAACGCATCGTGGCCGGCGACGAACAGATCGGCGTCCGGCAACTCCGGCTGCATCAGCAACACATCGGGATCGGTCCACCAGCCCCCTAACCGTTCGAGCAGCGCGTAGCGGAACAGATCGCCGTGGATCGCCTCCCCGCCCTGCGGCAGCGGCGACAGCACTTCTTCTTCCGTCAGGATGTCGCGCGCGTCGCGGACGGTCAGCCAGTCCGGCGCGGTGAAGTTCGCATCATAGGAGAACACCTCGACGCGGTGCCCGCGATCGGCAAAGCTTTTCAAACACAATAGCTGATACGGCCCGAGCCGCGCGCCATGCCAGAAGCTGCGCACGGTCTGCGGCGCGCTTGTCTGCGCCAGAAGCGGCGGCGCATCGGCCGGCGCGGCCTCGGCTTTCGCCGGCGGCGGACGATAGAGCCGCTCGCGCGGCTGCCAGCCGATCCGCTCGATCTCGGCGGCGAAGGCCGCGACCTTGTCCTTGCCGATGCTGCCCCCGCCGGCTTGCGCCCTGTATTCCTCGAGCAGGCAATCCTCCATCACCCACGACATCAGCGCGTCGTAACTCAGACGGCCGTGCTCCGAGACGCGGATGTCGAAGCGGCGAAACATCATGTCGAGCCAGCTTCCCTGCGGTGGCCCGTAGGTTTTCGGAATCCGCAACGTGGTCCACGCGCCGTTCCACAGATGGGTGAAGTCGCTGTCGGCGAGACGCGCCTCGATCTGCCCGCACTGCGCGGGATTGAAAAACGCCAGCGCGTCCTGAAACGGAATCTCATAGGCCTTCGATCGCGGCTGCGCGCGATCGTCGAGCCCGTGCTCGCGCAATACGCGGCTGAGCAACCGCGGACCGATCACGAGGCGCGCCTTCTCGGTCAGCGCCTTGTCCGCGGCGGGCAGGATCGTCTGCGCCTGCGCGATCAGATCGGTAAGCGCCGGAAAGCCCGCCGGGAATTTCATGATGCCGTTGTAGATCGTGTCCGCATCGGCGCGGGCGACATACATCTCGGCGGACGGCAAATGATCGCGCAGGCAGATCACGTCGAGATCGACATACCAGCCGCCGAAGCGATGCAGCATGATGTAGCGAAACAGGTCGGAGTGCCGCGACCAGCCCTTGTCGCTGTCAGCGTTGTATTGCCGCAGCACCTCCTCGGACAGGATCTCGTTGGCGTCGCGCAGTTCGACGCCGTCCGGCACGGTAAGATCACGTTCGTAGGAATAAAGAACCACCTTCGCGCCGGTGGCGAGCAGGCTTTTCAGCGACAGGACTTCATAGAGACTGAGCGGCGGGCCGGTCCAGAATGTCCGCACCTCCTCGCGCCGCGCTGCTGAATGGTCCCCCTGCATGGCCGCATATTGGAGACGGCAATGGCCGGGCGCAAGGCCCGGCCATTGAACATGAGATGTCGCGGCAGCGCGAGGCGCGCCTCACGCGCGGGACAGATCGAACGCCTCGATGTCCTTGGTGCGCTGCGAGTTGCGCTTGGCCTGGTGATCGGTCGCGAGCACGACATAGACCGCCGGCAGTACGAACAGCGTGAACAGCGTGCCGATGGTCATGCCCGCCACCACGACGAGGCCGATCGAGAAGCGGCTCGCCGCGCCGGCGCCGCTCGCGCTGAGCAGCGGCAGCAGGCCGGTGACCATCGCCGCGGTCGTCATCAGGATCGGACGAAGGCGGACGCGGGCTGCCTGTTCGATCGCCGAGCGGCGGTCGAGGCCTTCCTTGAGCTGGAGTTCGTTGGCGAACTCCACCATCAGGATGCCGTGCTTGCTGATCAGACCGATCAGGGTCAGCAGGCCGACCTGAGTATAGATGTTGATGGTCGCCACGCCGAAGAACAGCGGCACCAGCGCGCCGCTGATCGCCATCGGCACCGAAATCAGGATCACCAGCGGGTCGCGCAGGCTTTCAAACTGCGCGGCCAGCACCAGGAAGATGATGATCAGCGCGAAGCCGAACGCCACCGCAAGCTGGTTGCCTTCGCGGACATACTGGCGCGAGTCGGCGAGATAATCGTGGTTGTAGCCGGCGGGCAACTGCTTGGCCTGCTCCTCCAGGAATTCCACCGCCTTGCCGATGGTGACGCCCGGCATCGCGACGGCCTGGAAGGTCGCCGAGTTGAGCTGGTTGTAATGCGTCAGCGCGTTCGGATCGGTGCCGGTCTGGATCGACACGACGGTCGAGAG
>JAFKKO010000004.1 GCA_017305455.1 Hyphomicrobiales bacterium
CGAAGCTGTGGCAGCTCGAAATGCGAGTGCCGCTGCCGAGGCGTCAGACAGGCTGGTCGACTATATAGAGAGCTTTGCTCGTTCCACGCTTTAATATCGTGATTCTTGGGAAAAAACCTTGGTACATCCTAGCATGGACCGGACCGCGCGGCCTGCCCATTAGGGAGGTCCGCTGGATAAGTTAGAGCTCCGGCGGTTGTGGTCGCCGAGATTGGCTGACCGTGGAGGAGCGTAGAGCAGTCGCGAGGCAAGATGGCTTGCGTGCCGGCGGTACATAACCGAGTGAGTTGTGCGGCCTGATCGTGTTGTAATGTTGCCGCCAGTTCTCGATCAGGATTTGCGCCTCCTTGAGTGTGTAGAAGATTTCGCCGTTGAGCAGTTCGGCGCGAAGCTTGCCATTGAAGCTCTCGCAGTATCCGTTTTCCCAAGGCGATCCTGGCCCGATGTAGAGCGTCTTGACGCCGACGCGGCGCAGCCAGTCGCGCACGGAAATGGCGGTAAATTCGGTGCCATTGTCTGACCGGATATGCGCCGGCGGACCATCCCGAGCGAACAAATCGGTCAACACCGCCAGCACATCGTCGCTCCGGATCTGACGCTGGACGTGGATCGCCAGGCATTCACGGCTGAACTCGTCGATCACCGTCAGCATGCGGAATGCCTTGCCGTCGTGGGTGCGGTCAGCCACGAAGTCATAGGACCAGACATGGTTGGGCCGCTCCGGCCGCAGGCGGATGCACGAGCCGTCATTGAGCCACAGACGGCCTCGTTTCGGCTGTCGATGCAGCACTTTCAGCCCACCATACTCGCGACGCCAGATGCGTTTGACTCGCTTGGCGTTCACCGTCCAGCCTTCCTGCCGAAGCAGGGCTGTGATGCGGCGATAGCCATAACGCCCGTAGTGCGAAGCCAGCCGGACGATATCCGCCGTCAGGCGCTTCTCATCGGACAGTGGTTGCAAACGCCGGCGCTGAGTCGAGCGGTGCTGGTCAGTCACACGACATGCACGACACTCGGACACACAGAGCGTCGCACAGGCATGAGCAACACCAGCACGGCGTCGCGAAGGGCTTCCGTGCCATTCCGTGCTCCCTGCAAAGCCCAAAATAGCCGAAACTCTAACTCTCAAAACCGGTCACTTCTCAGGGGGAAGGTCAATCGACCACGGCGAGATTCACCGTCTCTCGGGGTTGGTCCCGCAGTTTTGGTAGGAAGGGCAGCGCTTGCACTACAAAGTTGCGCCGCCGTACGACGGTGAATCCGACAACAAAGCTCTGTGCGCCCACGTGCCATCTCGATTGACTACGATCGAATTGAACGAAGCGACGACCTTTAAGTGTCGTTAGCAAGCGATGCACGGTCCCTAGCGGGGCACTTAACAATCGTGCCGCTCATTAAGTCTCCTTAACACTGACTATGGCTTTACCTTGAGCTCGTTTGGAATCTCCCCCCCGGCAGCCCAATTGAGAAGCTCGACCGTATGAACGATCGGGACGCTTAACGTGGTGGACAGATGAGTAATGCAACCGATGTTTCCTGTGGCGACAACATCCGATCCGGTGGACTCGATGTTGGCGACCTTTCGTGCTTTTAGACGGTCGGCGATTTTCGGTTGCAGGATGTTGTAGGTGCCGGCGGACCCGCAACAAAGATGGCCTTCTGGCACGTCCTTGACGGAGAAGCCGGCGGCAGTGAGAATGCGCTTCGGAGCATCATTGACTTTTTGGCCGTGCTGTAGCGAGCATGCGGAATGGTACGCTACCCGTAGGTTCGACACAGTATTTTGGTTCGTAAAAATCAGGCCGATTTTGTCGATGAATTCCGAGATATCGTAGACGATGCGTGTTACTCGCCGAGCCTTCTCTAGGTATAGAAGATCATCACGCAAAATATGGTGATAGTCCTTCACGACAGTTCCACATCCAGAGGCTGTGATAATAATTGCTTCGAGTCCAGATCCCTCGATTTCTGCAATCCACGCATCGATGTTGCGACGTGCAGCCGTGGCTGCGTCGTTCTCATGCCCTAGATGATGCACCAATGCACCGCAGCATCCTGCGGTGGATGGAATTACCTCGAAGCCATTTCGCGTTAAGAGATTTGCCGCCGCATCATTGATCTCGGGACGCAGCACGCGTTGAGCGCAGCCCGTCAAGAGTGCAACACGCCCCCTAGATACTTGGCTTGGCTTAGTTGCTCCTCTGGTCATTAGAGATCGTCGCGGTGTTGATTGAGGCAAAAGCCGGATCATCGACGCCAGACGCTTCGAACGAGTCGCGCTTGCAAACCAAAGCAGAGGTCTGCGAAAGGGAGTTCCGAGCTGGACAAGCAGCTCGAAAATCTTAGCATTCGGAATTACCACTCCCAACACCGAACGTAAGACTCTGTCAGCTAACGGACGACGGTAATTCTTCTCAATATGGCTGCGCGCGTGATCGATCAGGTGCATGTAGTTCACACCGGATGGGCACGTCGTCATGCAAGAGAGACAACTGAGGCACCGATCCAGATGCTGCACCACCTCGGGAGTCGGCTTCTCGTTGCGCTCGAGCATGTTTTTGATCAGATAGATTCTTCCTCTGGGCGAATCGAGCTCGTTACCCAAGAGTACATATGTGGGACACGTCGCCGTGCAGAATCCGCAGTGAACACATGATCTAATGATCTTTTCACTCGTCTTTACTTGAGGATCAACAAGACTTGTCGGAGAAAAGTCGGTCTGCACTATCAAATTCCTCGATACATGCGGTCGCGATTGAGAATTCGATTGGGATCGAAGCTGCATTTGATCCGTCGCGTCAGCCCCATGATAGCTTCGGGTTGAGGGTGAAAGACGTCGACAGTGGAACGAATCTCATCTGACGCCCTGACGATCGTGGCATAACCGCCATGCTCGGCGACAACTTTCCTAAACAACAGCGCGTCGGCTACGGAGGAGCTTGAAACGGCGATCCAAGCGATCGCACCTCCGGCATCAAGCAGATATCGTGCGGTGAGTTTTTGCATCAAGGCGTCGACCAACGTCGCTATCAGGCTGGGTTTCGCGGTGAGCTTCCACACTGTATAAGCATTCGGCTCAGCCAACGCGACGACATCTCTGATACTGGTCCAAATGACGATCGACTCCTCGTCGCCGATCAGCGCCGGTTCTCCAAATTCCTTCAGCAAACGTCTTAACTTTAAAGCTCGCTCACTTACTGAGGCTTGACGCCCCTCGAGTCGGAGCAGAGCGCGCGATGGGTTCTCGCTGGAAGAGGGAGCGTAGGCCGCACCGCTCACGCTCATCGGCGTCGATAAAGCCGTGGAGAACGCGGAAATCGCCTGAGTGGGATTCAAGCCTTCATAGCTCAGGGTGGCACTGAAAGGCGCTTTTGGAAGCGTTCGGAATATAACTTCCGTAAGGACTCCAAGAGTTCCAAACGCCCCGCTTTGAAGTTTCGTGAGATCGAGCCCTGTCACATTCTTCGTAACGCAACCACCAGCCTTGATTATCTCTCCTCTCCCATTCACGAAACGCACGCCCAGCAGAAAGTCTCGCGCAGCTCCCACTTGCACGCTGCGAGGCCCCGAGATGTTGCATGCTGCTATCGCGCCGATGCTCGGAGTAGAATTCGTCGAAAAGAGCACGCGGTGATCCATTGGTTCGAACGGAAGCATCTGATCTCGACCAGCAAGCAACTTCTCGACATCGGAAGCCGGCGTCCCCGCGAGTACTGAAACGAACATCTCTGCCGGCGAGTAACGCACGATCCCTGACATCGCCGATAAGGATAGCAAACGGCCGGCCGGAGTCTTGCGTCCCAAGACCGCGCGTGAACCTCCGCCTTCAATGCAGAACGGTTCACAGGAATCGTGAGCGCACTTCACGAACTCCTGTACCTCTGCTTCGGAAGTCGGCATGGCTCGATTTGCGGTCATTGGCATCCTCACCGAAAATCGAGCGGAAACACTTTGGATGGATTTAGCAGCCACATCGGGTCGAACGCAGTCTTGACTGCCATCTGCTGTCGCAGATCTTCGGCGCTGAACTGAAGGGTCATGAGATCGCGCTTTTCCAAACCCACCCCGTGCTCACCGGTCAAGCAACCGCCAACCTCAACACACAGTTTGAGAATGTCGTTGCCGGCTTGCTCGGCTTTATTGCGTTCTTGAGGATCATTGATATCGAACATGATAAGCGGGTGCATATTTCCGTCACCTGCATGAAAGACGTTGGCTACCCTAAGACCGTAGCTCTGCACAATTTCGCGAGTTCGCTTCAACACGAAGGGCAATTGGCCCATCGGTACTGTCCCATCCATGCAGATATAGTCTGCGACGCGGCCAGTCGCTCCGAAAGCGGACTTACGCCCCTTCCATATCAGCGCCGCTTCAAGGGCGGATTGCGCTTCTTTAATAGTGCAGGCACCGTTGGCTCGCGCTATCTCGATCAACAAGGCGAGCTGCTCCGATATCTCGGCCGAAGACCCTTCGACCTCGACGATTAGCATGGCTTCTACGTCCAAGGGATAGCCTGCGTGAGCGTAGGCCTCGGTAATTTCAATGGCCAGCTTGTCCATGAACTCGATAGCAACAGGAACAATCCCTGCCTCAACGATTGCCGCCGCGCAGGTACCCGCGTCTTCACTGCTCGCGAAGCCGAACAACACGGGACGAACGGCCTCCGGAGAAGGCAAAATCCGTAATGTTGCCTCCGTCACGATCCCAAGCTGCCCTTCTGATCCACAAAGCACCCCCAGCAAATCCAGACCCGGGATGTCCGTTGCTCTTCCAACTTCCACTACGGTCCCATCAGCAAGAACGAACTCCGCCGCGATCAGATGGTTAGTCGTCACTCCGTATTTCAGACAATGCGCGCCTCCGGAATTCATCGCAATGTTTCCGGCAATTGTGCAAGCTAGTTGAGAAGATGGATCGGGAGCATAAAAAAAGCCGTATCGACTAACGGCTTCAGTCACACGCAAGTTCGTTATGCCGGCCTGAACCCTGATGAATCGGTTCGTGCAATCAACCTCGATCACCTCGGTCATTTTTGAGATGCATACGACAATCGCGTCCTCCTGAGGGATTGCTCCTCCCGCCAGGGATGTACCCGCCCCGCGAGGGACGACGCGAATATTCTGAGCGTTACAGTATTGAAGAATCGCGCTGACTTCAGCCGTGGTGCGTGGCAGAACGGCTGCCAAAGGAGGCCGGCGATAAGCGGTAAGAGCGTCCGTCTCGAACGCCCTTAGTTCTTCTGAGGACGAGACGAGAGCTTCTTGATCAACGAGACGAGCAAGATCGTTGAGGATCTGCGACCGCCGAACGACGGTACTCTCCTGCAACTGCAAGAATCGCAACATTCAAACCGCCGAATTGTGTCATCCACGAACGAGTCGCTTGGTGCCAGACCCGACACCAAGTCAAAACGAGGGACCGCCGATCACGTAAG
>JAFKKO010000005.1 GCA_017305455.1 Hyphomicrobiales bacterium
CCGTGATGATGAACATGCAACATGATCTTCGTCGCGGCCTCAACATCCTTCTGAAAGAATTTCTCCAGAACATGAACGACGAACTCCATCGGCGTGTAGTCGTCGTTCAGAATGAGAACGCGATAGAGGCTCGGTCGTTTCAGTTTCGGCTTGGTTCGCGTGATCACCGACGTAACCGGGCCGCTCCGGCCGCCGCGATCGTCGTCCTTTGCCATCCGAACAGGAACAGTCAGGTCCGCGCCCGAATCTGCACGATCGGTGCATGCCGCGGCGCTTCGGGCGGAACGGGATATGAAAGGTTGCTGCAACATGACTCGCGCTGGAAAACCCCGGTGGCCGATCGCATCCAGACCATTCTGAACGGATCAATCGCCGGTTGGGAATATGGGTCTGGCCTGTCTGCGCCGCAAGCAGGCCGGTCAACCTCATACCATGCTGCGAAAATAGGAGAAATCGCGCCTGCCGGGGGTTTTGCACAGGGCGGGCGGCCCAAATTCCCGGCCGGCGGGTTCCGCCCGAACGCACGCCGGCGGCCCGGACGCGCTAGCCGCGGTCTACCGTTCCGGTGCCGGCCGCCGGCCAGCTTTCTCACCGGCGCTTCAAGGTCAGCGCTCCTGACCCACCCGCCGTCCCGCAGTGGTCTGCGCTCCGGCTGACGCCGCGCGAAGGTTAAAATTTGAGCGATCCGGCAAACGCTTTGTTGACGATAATACAGGGGGCAGAACCGGACATCGGCCCGTTTTTCCGAGTATCCCCATATTCCCTCGCATCATTTTACTACCTCTTCACCGGCCCGCTCTAAGCAGAGTTCCAGATCCAACAGGCTTGGTGAGTGCCATGAGCTCCAAGAACCCGAAATCGATCCCGAACAGCATCCGCAAGATCGGTGCGCGGTTTCGCAATGACGAGCGCGGCAACATCGCCGTGATATTCGCCTTCTCACTGTTGCCGATCCTCGGTCTGGTCGGCGCGGCGGTCGATTACACCCGTCTCAACACCGCACGCACCCAGTTGCAGTCGGCGCTCGACAGCGCCGCCCTGATGATCTCCAAGGACGCCGCCAGCCTGTCGGACTCCGACATGAGGCAGCGGGCATGGGACTATTTCAATTCGCTCTACCAGAACACCGAAGCGCCGATCACGCAGGCGGACCTGCAGATCAGCTACACGCCCAACACCGGCAAAGGCGCGACGCTCTCGCTCGCGGCAAGGAGCAAGATCAACAGCGATTTCGTTCAAATCATGGGCGATCAGTACAAACAGCTCGGGTTCGGCTCGTCCAGCACCACAACCTGGGGCGGCACGCGCCTGCGCGTGGCGCTGGCGCTGGACAATACCGGCTCGATGTCCAGCGCGGGCAAAATGACCGCTCTGAAAACAGCCGCCAAAAAGCTGCTCGATCAGCTCAAGGCAGTGGCGCTGAAAGATGAGGACGTTTACGTCTCGATCATTCCGTTCGCCAAGGATGTGAACGTCGGCAAAACCAACGTGGGCGCAAGCTGGCTCAAGTGGAGCGGCTCGTCCGACACATGGGACGAGAACAACGGAAGTTGCAGCAAGAAAGACAACAAGAACAAAACCATCACCACCAAGGCCAGTTGCGATAGCGTCAGCGGCAAATGGACGGTGGCCGCTCATAGCACATGGAACGGCTGCGTGACCGACCGCGATCAGGATTACGACGTCAAAAGCACCGCGCCCAATGCGGCAGACACCCAGACTCTCTTCCCGACCGAGCAATTCTCCAGTTGCCCGACCGAGATTATGCCGTTGACCTACGATTGGACCGCTCTCAAGAACAAGATCGACGATATGAGTCCTGCCGGCAACACCAACCAGGCCATCGGCATGGCATGGGGCTGGTTGTCCCTGTTGCAGCAATCGCCGCTGAACGCCCCGGCGGAAGACAGCAATAACAAATACACGAAAGTCGTGATCCTGCTGTCGGACGGCGACAACACCGAGAACCGCTTCTCGACCAACAAGAAGACAATCGACGCCCGGCAGAAGCTGTTGTGCAACAACGCCAAGGCGGACGGGGTCATGATCTACACGATTCAGGTGAATACCGACGGCACCGCGACATCCGACGTGATGCAGTACTGCGCGACGTCAAGCGACAAGTTCTTTCCAACCACGACTGCAAGCGGCATGGCCACCGCTTTCCAGTTGATCGGCGGACAACTGGCGCAACTCCGTATCGCGCAGTAAATCAGGCGAAACGTCATCCAAAACAAAAAGCCCGGCCGCAAGGCCGGGCTTTTCATTGCCGTAATCGATAAATCGTAAAATCAGTGCGTCTGAGCCGGCGTGAAGCGGGCAACCAGAGTCTCGTACGGCTTGTAGCTCTGCTTGGCGAGATCGCTGTAGAGTTCACCGATCTTCTGCGATTCCGCGACGAAGGTGTCGTAGCTGTTCTTGGCGAACTCCGCCTGAACCTCGAGCGCCTTGTCGAACGACTTCACGGTAGCGAACTTCTCGACGAACGAGCGGGTGTCCTCGAAGGACTTCTTGGAATAGTCGCTGAACGCGGTCGCAATCGCCTGAAAACCGTTGGTGAGCGTCTTTGCGGACGCAGCAGCGGCTTCCATCTGCTCTTTACCCTGCTGCTGCAGGTCTTCAATCTTGAACATCGATCGTCCTTTCCTGACTTCAATTACCTGCAGGGAGATCTGGGCTCCCCGAACCACGATGAAAGTATAGTGCGCCGCACAATAGGCGTCAATAAATTTGTGCGACGCACAATAGACAATTGATCGAAAAATCAGGCAACGCAGGAAACGGTTCGTTAAGCCTTTGGAAACCGCACCCCCGTACCCTGACCGCCTGCGCTTTGGGCAGCCTTGCCGGTTGTCTAAAAGCAGCTTCCGATCAATGCCTTAGAAAAGGCGATAGATCGCCTCACCCAGGCCTGATCGGGAGCGCCTGACGAAACGGACCGCCGGCACGAAAACACTGCGGACGGACCAAATTTGGCCTCAGAACGAGGCGATTGATCCGGGGATTGGACGGGGAATTTCATGTTTGGAGCCAGTTCTGCGTCCAATCGGGCCGCGCGCTGCATTCTTTTGGGTCTCGCGGTCGTATCGACCCTCGTGGTCACCATCGATACCGCCGACGCGCGCCGGCGCCATCGCCACCACCGCGTTGAACGCAGCACCTACAACCCGCCGTTCTCCTCGATCATCGTCGACGCCAATTCGGGCGCGGTGCTTCAGGCCACCAGCGCGGACGGCACCCGCCATCCCGCGTCGCTGACCAAGATTATGACGCTCTATCTGCTGTTCGAGCGTCTGGAGTCCGGCAAGCTCCGGCTCGATTCCACCCTGGATGTCTCCAAGCACGCCTCGATCCAGTCACCGACCAAGCTCGGGCTGAAGCCCGGACAGAGCATCCGCGTCGAGGACGCGATCAAGGGCATCGTCACCCGTTCGGCGAACGACGCAGCGGTTGTGGTGGCCGAAGCGATCGGCGGCAGCGAGGAGAATTTCGCCAAGCTGATGACGCGCAAGGCGCGCGCGCTCGGCATGAGCAAGACGGTTTACGTCAACGCCTCCGGCCTTCCCGACGACGAGCAGATCACCACCGCGCGCGACCAGTCGATCCTCGGCCGCGCCATTCAGGACCGCTTCCCGCGCTATTATCGCTATTTCGCCACCGAAGCGTTCAATTTCCGTGGCCGCGTGATCCGCAACCACAACCGCCTGCTCGGCAAGGTCGAGGGCGTGGACGGTATCAAGACCGGCTACGTCCGCGCCTCGGGCTTCAACCTCGTGACCTCGATGCGTCGCGGCAACCGCCATCTGGTCGGCGTGGTGATGGGCGGCCGCAGCGGCGCCTCGCGCGATGCGATCATGCGCAACCTGCTGGCCGAGCATCTTGACGACGCCG
Organism: Hyphomicrobiales bacterium; assembly: GCA_017305455.1. Lineage (GTDB taxonomy): Bacteria > Pseudomonadota > Alphaproteobacteria > Rhizobiales > Xanthobacteraceae > Afipia. The sequence goes on from JAFKKO010000005.1 coordinate 3,892, forward strand.
CAACACGCCGCACTGTCGCGGCGATCACTGAACGTAACGTCGTCGCCGATGCAGACGACAGCGCCGATCAAACCCGTCCGGTCCGCGCCGCAACGCCGGCCGTGCAGGTCCAGGGCGCGATCCAGACCGCCTCCGCGACGCCGGAGCCGATCCCGCTGCCCACGCCGCGCGCAGCCCCGAACGCGCCGATGCAGCTTGCTCCGGAGGCAGCGACGCCCAGCGAGGCGAAACCCGCTCCCGCGCCTCTCACCAGCGGCGTGATTTCCTCGTCGATCGCCACCGCGCCCGACTCGACCGAGCCGATGACGCCGGTTCGGATCAAGACCGTTCAGGTTCGCATGAACGGCGCCAAGGTCGCGTCCGCCGCCGCGCCGAAACCGCTGGCGCCGGTCGCCACCAGCGCGATCCCGCCCCGCGCGCCCGAGACGGCCGAGAAGCCGCGCGCCGCCCAGATGCGGGTCGCCGAGACGCCGCGCGGCGTTTCCCCCCAGCCCGCCTTCCCCGCGCCCCTGCCGATCGTGATCAGCCACAACTCTGCCGGCATCGGTCAGGGCACCGTCGGCTCCATGCCCGCCGTCGCCTCACCCGTCGATCCGTCGCGCGGCGCACCGCCGACGACGCTCGGCGCGCAAGCGTACGCGCTGGAAGCCCAGGCGGCCGTGCCGCAGCAGCAGGTCGCGATGGCATCGCCTGCCCCGGCTCCGGCTGACACCGCCGCACACGCTGCGTCTGCCAAGACGCGCAGCGGCTGGATCATTCAGGTCGGCGCGCTGGAGAGCGAAAGCGAAGCCCGCCAGCGGCTCGACGCCGCCCGCGACAGCGCCCGCAAGCTGCTCGGCCGCGCCGATCCGTTCACCGAAACCGTCTCCAAGGGCCACAAGAAGCTCTATCGCGCGCGCTTCGCCGGCCTCGACCAGAATTCGGCGGAGGCCGCCTGCCGCACGCTGAAGCGCTCCGACATCAGTTGCATCACCATCAGGAACTGAGCGGGCGCTCATGGCGCTTGGCGCAAATCAAAATGGCCGGGTTCGTCCCGGCCATTTTCATTTGTGCGAGACGATCCAGATGCTGCGACAACAGCGCACGGCCTTCCCGTGAAAACCCTTTCTCAAGGTTTGGTCGCTAAACCTTAACCATATAGCGACCACGCCGGATTACGGCGGGCACCAAAGGCATCAAGCAGAGAACACGGAAAGCCGCTCGCAGTCGGTAGCGTCTTGTTGCGTGGAGTTAGCTGCGATGCGTGCGAAGAAGGGTATCCTTGGCCTCGTTGACGCGAGCCGCGAGGTACGTCGACCCCCCCTGGTCGGGATGCAGTT
>JAFKKO010000127.1 GCA_017305455.1 Hyphomicrobiales bacterium
TCGGACAAGCCGAGATTGGAAAAGGACATTGAGCCTCTAGACGAGAGTGCCGTTCGGACGTCCCGGAAAACAACTGCTGCGCTCAGCCCCGGAACGGCAAGCTTATATGCACGGGGATGGTCAAATCGCAGGCAAGCGGCTGATCAGATAGTCGCGTTTCGACTCTGGCCGCGTGCCCGGAACATAATTCCGATTTGCCCAAAGTCAACGAATTTGCGAGAAAAAATGCCTGAAAGGCTTAATATCACAGGCTTTTCAGGTGCATCGCTAGGGTTTGGCGAGGGGCCGCTTTAAACCAGCCTGGAGGTTCCGATGGATGCTTCGGCCGCGAATCCGCCCGTCTCGCTCAAGGTTACCTGCTGTGTCGTCGGGGGCGGGCCGGCCGGGATGATGCTCGGCTATTTGCTGGGCCGCGCCGGGATCACAACCGTGGTGCTTGAAAAGCACGCCGATTTCTTTCGCGATTTTCGCGGCGACACCGTGCATCCCTCGACCATGAAGCTGATGCAGGAGCTGGGGCTGCTGGAGGATTTTCTCAAGGTTCCGCATCAGCAGATCAGCAAGCTGGAAGGCTTGTTTGGTGCGACGCCGGTTCGCATTGCCGACCTGTCGCGGCTGGACACGCCCTGTCCCTTCATCGCGCTCATGCCGCAATGGGACTTCCTCAACTTTCTCGACGAGAAGGGCCGGCGGTTTCCCGGCCTCTCGGTCCGCAAGAGCACCGAAGCGATCGAACTCATTCGTGAGGGAGAGCGCATCGCCGGCGTGATTGCCAATGGCCCGGAGGGGCGCGTGCGGATCTCGGCCGACCTCACCATTGCCTGCGACGGGCGGCATTCGATCCTGCGCACCCAGGCGGGACTTCAGATCGAGGACATCGGCGCGCCGATCGACGTGCTGTGGTTTCGGGTCGGCAAGTCCAAGGACGCCAGCGATGGCATGTTTGCCCGTCTGCGCACCGGCCAGATGATGGTGACGCTGGATCGCGATGAGTACTGGCAATGCGCCTATGTCATCGCCAAGAACGGCATCGATCAGGTCAAGGCGAGGGGCCTCGATCATTTTCGCGCCAATGCCGCGGAGATGGCTCCGATCTTGCGCGAGCATATCGATGACGTTCGAAGCTGGGACGACGTCAAGCTGCTGTCGGTGAAGATCGATCGTCTGCGGCGCTGGGCGCTGCCCGGACTGCTGTGCATAGGCGATGCCGCGCATGCGATGTCGCCGGTCGGCGGCGTCGGCGTCAATCTTGCGGTTCAGGATGCGGTGGCGGCGGCCAACCTGCTGGCGGATAAACTTGCGGCGGGTGAAAGGCTGAAGCTTGCCGATCTCGACCGCGTCCAGCAGCGGCGGATGTTTCCGACCCGGGTCATTCAGGCCATTCAGGTCCAGGTCCAGAACCGGGTTATCAACCGTGCCCTGTCAGGGGCCGATCTGACACCGCCGCTGCTGATCCGCCTGATCAGCAAATGCCCTGTGTTGCAGGGTATGACGGCGCGGCTGATCGGGATCGGCGTGCGGCCCGAGCATGTGCGCACGCGCAGCGCCGTCTAGACGTCGAGCATTTCTTCCGAAGCGAATTCCGCTTTCTCGGTGATGAAGGCGAAACGCGCCTCGGCCTTGGTGCCCATCAGCCGCTCCACCGAATCCGCGGTGCCTTCGCGATCGTCGGGCACCAGCATCACCCGCAGCAGCATGCGTTTGCTGGGGTCCATGGTGGTTTCCTTGAGCTGCGAGGGCATCATCTCGCCAAGGCCCTTGAAGCGGCCGATATCGACCTTGGCGTTGGCGTGAAATTCCGCTTTCAGCAATTCATCGCGATGCCGCTCGTCCCGTGCATAGACCGTCTTGCTGCCGTGGGTCAGGCGATAGAGCGGCGGCACGGCGAGATACAGATGCCCGCCATCGATCAGGCGCGGCATCTGCCGATAAAAGAAAGTGATCAGCAGCGAAGCGATATGCGCGCCGTCGACGTCGGCGTCGGTCATGATGATGATGCGCGCGTAGCGCAGATCCTCTTCGCGATAGTGCGGGCCGGTGCCGCAGCCCAGCGCCTGGATCAGGTCGGCGAGCTGCGCGTTGGCGGTGATCTTGTCGCGCCCGGCGGAGGCGACGTTGAGGATCTTGCCGCGCAGCGGCAGGATCGCCTGCGTCTTGCGGTCGCGCGCCTGCTTGGCGCTGCCACCCGCCGAGTCGCCTTCGACGATGAACAGTTCGGAGCCTTCCGCCGCGGTGTTGGTGCAATCGGCGAGCTTGCCCGGCAGACGCAGCTTTTTCACCGCCGTCTTGCGCGAGACTTCCTTTTCCGCGCGGCGGCGCAGGCGTTCGTCGGCGCGCTCGGCGATGAATTCAAGCAGCTTGTTGGCCTGAACCGGATTGCCCGACAGCCAATGGTCGAACGGGTCCTTGATCGCCTGCTCGACAATGCGCTGCGCCTCGGCGGTCGCGAGGCGATCCTTGGTCTGGCCCTGGAATTCCGGCTCGCGCACGAACACCGACAGCATCACCGCGGCGCCGGTCATGACGTCTTCCGAGGTGATCGATGCCGCGCGCTTCGATTGTCCGACGCGGGCGGCGTGATCCTTCAGGCCGCGCAGCAGCGCGCTGCGCATGCCGGCCTCGTGCGTGCCGCCATCGGGAGTCGGCACCGTATTGGTATAGGACGACATGAAGCCGTCGGCATCGGCGGTCCATGCCACCGCCCATTCGCAGGCGCCATGTGCGCCGTTGCGGCCGGACCTGCCGGAGAAAATCTCCGGATGCACCAGCGTGTCGGCATGGATCGCCGCCGCCAGATAGTCCTTGAGACCGCCGGGGAAATGAAAGGTGTCTTCCGCCGGAACGTCCTCGATCCCCTTCAGCAATTCCGGATCGCAGCGCCAGCGGATTTCGACACCGCCGAACAGATACGCTTTCGAGCGCGTCATCTTGAACAGACGCTGCGGCTTGAACGCCGCTTTGCCGCCGAAAATATCGGTGTCGGGTTTGAAGCGCACCGAGGTGCCGCGACGGTTATGGACCTTGCCGAGGTCCTGCAGCTTGCCTTTCGGTTTGCCGCGCTCGAACGTCATCTTGTAGAGGTTCTGGTTGCGCGCGACCTCGACCTCCAGCGTGGAGGAGAGGGCGTTGACCACCGACACGCCGACGCCATGCAGGCCGCCCGAAGTCTCGTAGACCTTGGAGTCGAATTTGCCGCCGGCATGCAGCGTGCACATGATGACTTCGAGCGCCGACTTGTTGGGGTATTTGGGATGCGGATCGACCGGAATGCCGCGACCGTTGTCGGTCACGGTGAGGAAGCCGTCGGCCCCCAGATGCACCTCAATAAAGGTGGCATGGCCGGCAAGCGCCTCGTCCATCGAGTTGTCGATGACTTCGGCGAACAGGTGATGCAGCGCCTTCTCGTCGGTGCCGCCGATATACATGCCGGGGCGGCGGCGGACCGGCTCGAGCCCTTCCAGAACCTCGATGTCGCGCGCGGTGTAGCCCGCCTCGGCGCCCGGCGCGCGTGCCTGATTCTTTGCAGCGGGGGGACGGGACTTCGAGGCGTCGGACGCAAACAGATCGTCCGCGGCGCTTTTTTTCTTGACGGTTCTGGTCATGACGGTGGCGGCTGCTACAAGAATTTCGGAAAGATTGGATCGGCGGGGCCGAATCATTCTGACAAACTATGTCATGGCCGCGCGGTGAGATGAATGGTAGCGAGGGGTCCTGGTAAGCCGATTTTCGCCGCGATTTCAACAGTTGCTTCGGCGGAATATGTCGTAATTGCGATGGTGGTGGTTGTGTCGACCGATGATTTGCCGACGGTCCGGTGCGCCATACCGCATGCTCCGACGATATGCAGGTCTTCGTAGAATGGTGGCGTGAAGGGGCGGGGCAGAGCCCGGTTTCCGGTATCAGCGTGCCGACACGGTCAGGTCTGCCGCGAGTTGGAATGATCGTGATCGAAGTTGAACTCCGGGCACCCCTGCGCGTGGTAGGATAAGCAGTACCTATCCTGCGGGCCGTTGTGGTTGTCTCCGGCGTTCGCAAAGGATGATATCGGTCTGAGAGCCGAAGGGAACTAGGATGCCTCATGGGTCTTGATGAACTTTTTCGCGGACTGATCGATTTCGTCCGCGATCACCATGCCTGGGCGGCTCCTATCGTCTTTGTGCTGGCTTTCTGTGAATCGCTTGCTTTCGTGTCCCTGCTGATCCCGGCATGGGGTGCGCTGATCGGCATTGGCGCCCTGGTGGGGGCTAGCGATCTCAGCTTCTGGCCGGTCTGGATTGCGGGTGCGCTGGGCGCCGGGCTTGGCGACTGGCTGTCCTATTGGTTCGGATTCAAGTTCAAGGGCAACGTTGCCCGGATATGGCCGTTGTCGCGTTACCCGACCATTCTGCCGCGTGCGGAAAAATTCGTCGAGGACTGGGGCGTTCCCAGCATCTTCATCGGACGTTTCTTCGGGCCGTTGCGTGCCGCTGTGCCGCTCGCGGCAGGCATTTTCGAGATGGATTATTGGCGCTTTCAGTTCGCCAATTTTTTTTCGGCCTTTGTGTGGGCGGCGACCCTGCTGCTGTTTGGCGACGGAATTTCGCGCCTCATCGCGTGGTTCTGGAGCATCTTGTGAGACACCGGCCCGGTCGAGACTGCGACATTGCGGCAAGGTCGCGCTGTCGTGATCCCGACCTTGCATAAAATCGACTAAAGATAGCCGTCTAAATTTCATCGGGGGATTCTTATGGTTGTGACCAGACGTGATGCGCTTGCCGGAGCTTTTGCGATTGCGGCCGCGCCGGCCTTGAGCGCTGTCCCGGCCCGTGCCGCCGTGCCGCCCGCCAACAAGCAGGCGCCGAGCTTTTATCGCTACAAGGTTGGCGATATCGAAGTCGCCGTCGTCTCCGATGGCGCCAACACCTTCCCGCTGCCGGACAAACTGGTGGTCAATGCCACCAAGGAGCAGGTTGGCGACGCGCTACAGAAAGCCTTTCTGCCGCGCGACAAGATGACGATTCATTTCGCGCCGCTCGCGATCAACACCGGTGGCAAGCTTGTCGTGATCGACACTGGTAACGGTCCTGGAGCCAATGCGGCGAGCAAGGGTGCGGTCGGTCAATTCCAGACCAACCTCAAGGCCGCCGGCATCGATCCGAAAGATGTCGATATCGTCGTGATCTCGCATTTCCACGGCGATCATGTGAACGGCCTGCTCACGGCCGACAATCAGCTCGCATTCCCCAACGCCGAAGTGCTGGTGCCGGCGACGGAGTGGAAATACTGGATGGATGACGGCGAGATGAGCCGCGCGCCGGCGGGCCGCATGCAGGATCTGTTCAAGAACAACCGCCGGGTGTTCGAGGCCGGTCTGCAGAAAAAGGTCACGCCCTATGAGTGGGGCAAGGACATCGCGCCCGGACTGCTCGCGGTGGAGACGATCGGCCACACGCCGGGCCACACCTCCTATGTGCTGTCATCCGGTTCGGACAAGGTGTTCATCCAGTCTGATGTCACCAACCACCCCGATCTGTTCGTCAAGAATCCCGGCTGGCACCTCGGCTTCGACCAGGATGGCGACAAGGCGGAGAGCACGCGCCGCAAGGTCTATGACATGCTGGTGGCCGAACGGCTCAAGGTGCAGGGTTTCCACTATCCGTTCCCGGCGCTCGGCAACATCGAGAAGGACGGCGCGGGCTATCGTCTTGTGCCGGCGCCATGGTCGCCGGTCATCTGACCGGTTCTGTAAGCCGTATCGTCCTTGACCCTGTACCGGCGCGGATTTATATCCGCGCCATGATCAGGACCTTGACCACCAACGCCACGCGCCGCCGCCGTATTGTCACGGCACGGGCGGCTGGTCGCGTCTGACGATCACCTGCCATGCCGCTGGAATGGTTCGCGGCATCTTGTTTCCCTGCACAAACTGCCGCATGACCTGATCTGGCGCGCTAGAACTAGTTCGCTTGGGAAGGATCGATATCATGGCTGAGAAGAAGAAAGTCGGCATTCTCGGTGCGTCGGGTTACACCGGCGCCGAGCTCGTGCGGCTGCTGCTGCGCCATCCGCGCGTCCAGATCACGATGCTGACCGCCGACCGCCGCGCCGGGCAGGCGATGGGCGATGTCTATCCGCAATTCGCGCCCTACGATCTGCCGCGCCTCGTCGCCATCGACGATGTGGACTGGGCGGCGGAAAAGCTCGACCTGATCTTCTGCGCCTTGCCGCATGCGACCACGCAGAAAGTTCTCAAGGACGTGCTGGCGAAGGCACCGGATACCAAGATCGTCGATCTGTCGGCCGACTTCCGGCTGGAGGATCCCGCGGTCTATGCGAAGTGGTACGGCCATGAGCACCATGCGCTCGAACTGCAGAAGGAAGCGGTGTACGGCCTCGTCGAATTCTATCGGCGCGATATCCGCAAGGCGCGGCTGGTCGCCAATCCCGGCTGCTACACCACGACCGCGCAACTGCCGCTGATCCCGCTGCTGAAGGCCAAGGCGATCGAGACCGACGAGATCGTGATCGATGCGGCGTCCGGCATGACCGGCGCGGGCCGCTCGGCGCGCGAGGAGATGCTGTTCTCGGAAGTGTCGGACGGCTTCAACGCTTACGGCGTCGGCCATCACCGGCACATGTCGGAGCTCGATCAGGAATTCTCGAAGGCTGCGGGCAAGGAGGTGATCGCGACCTTCACGCCGCACCTTGCGCCGATGAATCGCGGCATCTTCGCGACCATCTATGTGCGTGGCCGGCGCGGCAAGACCGCTCAGGATCTGCACGAGATTCTGGTCAAGCAGTACGAGAAGGAGCCGTTCGTCCATGTGTTGCCGTTCGGCAAGACGCCGCATTCGCGGCATGTGCGCGGCTCCAACATGACGTTCATCGGCGTCGCCAACGATCGTCTGTCGGGACGTGCGATCATCATCTCGACTCTCGACAATCTGACCAAGGGTGCGTCGGGACAGGCGGTGCAGAACATGAATGCGATGCTGGGATTCCCCGAGACCACCGGCATCGATCAAGCGCCGATGTTTCCGTAAGCGCCGGCTGCATGTGAACTCAGTATTAAATCCACCTTTCCTGTAATATTGACCACAAAACAAAAGGGACGGCATCTGCCGTCCCTTTCTTTTTGACTGCCGCAATGTGTTGCCGTCTCAGAACGCCTTGAAGATCGCCAGTGCCAGCGTGGCCTGGGCGAGGAAGCCGACCGCGAAAGCGAGGGTGCGCAGGACGGGGATGCCCATCGTATAGACGATGAGATGTGCGACGCGCGACCAGAAGTAGACCGCGCAGGCCAGCACCGTCCATTTGCTCGAATAGTCGGCCGCATTGAGGATCAGAACCAGCGGCGCGAAGATGATCAGGTTCTCGACCGCGTTGTCATGCGCGAACATCAGGCGATTGGCCCATTCGGCGTGCGGCTTGTCGTTGCGGGAGGGATTGGCCATCGCGCCGCCGAGGCCGCGGATCTGACAGCGGTTCAGCACGTAGGGAATCCACATCAAACCGGTCAAAATCACCGTCAGTGTCAGCCAGAATAATTCTCGCGTCATGGCAATGTCCTCTCGATGCGGATGCGCCGCAAAGCACGGCGGATGATGTGGAATCGACAATGTCGAATCGACACAGGCTGCGACCGCAACCCTTCGCTGAAGTCATAACGTATCGAATGGGGCAGGCCAACGCCTCGCAGGAGGCAAGCCAACGCCGCCGGCCGGGTTTCCCCGCCGGCGCGATCGGATGCGCTATGCCCGCATCCGGACATAGCTGCCCGGCGCATCCTCGATCGCCGGCAGAGCGCCGGTGCCGACCGGGCGGGCCGCGATGGTCTCCGCGTCGATCGCCTTCAGCCAGGCCTGCCAGTCCGGCCACCATGAGCCTTTATGCTCCTGGGCGTCCTTGAGCCAATTCTCGACAGCCGGATAATCGATCCTGTCATTGGTCCAGTACTGGTACTTGCCGGTTGCGGGCGGGTTGATCACGCCGGCGATATGACCGGAGCCGGCCAGCACGTAACGCACCGGCCCGCCGAAGAACTGCGAGCCGTACAGCACCGACTGCGGGGGCGCGATGTGATCCTCGCGTGTGGCGAGATTGTAGATCGGGATCTTCACCTTCGACAGATCGAGGATGGTGTTGTCGAGCACCATGGTGCCGGCGGAGAGGCGGTTCTCCAGATAACAGTTGCGCAGGTAATAGGAGTGATTGGCCGCCGGCATGCGCGTGGAATCCGAATTCCAGTGCAGGAGGTCGAAGGTCGAAGGCTGTTGGCCCTTGAGGTAGTTGTTGATGACATAGGGCCAGATCAGATCGTTGGAGCGCAGCATGTTGAATGCCATCGACATGCGCACGCCTTCGAGCACGCCGGCCTGTTGCATCTCCTCTTCGATCGCGGAGATCTGTTCTTCATCGACAAACACCAGAAGATCGCCGGCATTGGTGAAATCGACCTGCGTGGTCAGCAGGGTGGCCGAGGCCACGCGCACCCGCCGCTTTTCGGCGAGCCAGGCCAGCGTTGCGGAGAGCAGGGTGCCGCCGACGCAATAGCCGAGCGCGTGTACTTTCATCTCGCCGGTGGCCTTCTCGATCACGTCCATCGCCGCGAGCGGGCCGAGCTTCATGTAGTCCTCGAAGGTCTTTTCGCCGAGCGAGGCGTCCGGGTTGACCCACGAGATCACGAACACGGTGATGCCCTGATCGACGCACCATTTGATGAAGGACTTTTCCGGCTTGAGATCGAGGATGTAGTACTTGTTGATCCATGGCGGCACGATCAGCAGCGGCGTGCGCAGCACCGTCTCGGTGCTCGGCGTGTACTGGATGAGCTGCATGATCTCGTTCTGGAAGATCACCTTGCCCGGCGTCGTCGCAAGATGCGATCCGACATCGAGACCGGCGCTCGTTTGCCGGATCTTGAGGCGGCCACCTCCGGCCGCCATGTCCTCGGCGAGCATCTGCATGCCGCGCACGAGGTTCTCGCCGCTGCTGGCGAAGGTTTCGCGCAGCACTTCGGGGTTGGTCAGCACGAAATTCGACGGCGCGATCGCGTTGCAGATCTGCTCCATGTAGAATTCGGCCTTGCGCCGGGTGTGCGGGTCGAGGCCCTCGGCGTCGCGCACCAGCTCCTTCGCCCATCGCGCCGTCAACAGATAGACCTGCATGACGAATTCAAAGAACGGGTTCGACTGCCACTCCGGGTCCTGGAACCGCTTGTCGCGCGGATCGGGACTGATCACCCGTTCGGACTCTTCGCCGGCGAGCCGCTTCACCGAACTGGCCCAGACGTCGAGATAGGTCTTGCCGAGCTTGGACTGCAGGTCGGCCGTGCGCTTGGCGTCCGACAGCCAGTAGTCGGCGATGAGATACAGCGTCTTGATCATCTCGCCGAGTTCGCCCGGAAGGCGATCGGCATTGCCGCGCGGTTGCAGATAGGTGGAGAGAGCCTTGCCGGTGTTCTCCATCGCGCGCGCCAGATTGAGCGCGAAAGCGTGCGGATCGAAAGTTTTGCGGGTGTCGGAGACAGGGGTGGAATCGTTCATGGGAGACTATCGACCGCTGATGAAACATCGCCCGGCGAGTTGCCGTCGCTGTCGATCATGCCATATTCGGAGTTAACGGTGCTTATTCTTCGTCGTCGCAGCGCAGCATGTGACGTCGAGTGCGGGTCTTGGATCGGTCATAATTCTGGCATCATCGACAGGCGGCAGGATGGCCGGAAAAATTTAACGCTTTCACGCGATATCTGCTCCGTTCGATCGATAGAGTTTTTCGTCCTGACGGACGGGACGTGGGGGCCATGTGACGCAGGGGAGTCGGATACCGCTGATGCGCCGTTCGCGTTTGCGCTCCATGGCGCGCGCGCTGCTGGCGGCCGCGCTGTGCGGTCCGTCCCTGGCGGGCTGCTCGCTGCCGCTCAGCGATCTGCCCGTGGTCGGCCTGCCGGAGAACACCCCGGCGCGTCCGGAGACCCCGGCGACCTATCTGCCGGTCCACGACATCCCGGCTCCTCGCGATACCGTCATTCTGACGCCGGAGGAGCAGATCAGGATCGAGAAGGAACTGGCGGCGGCACGGGACCGCCAGACCCACGGCCGGGCGCCGGACGCCGCAGCGGCGCAAAATTCGCACGAGAGCCGATAACAAGCCCGATTATCAGTAGCTTCGGGTGGCGCTGCCCAAGGTTCGTGATAAAAAGACCCAACCCCGCCAGTGATTTGCCTGACGGCCTTGAGACCTGACCTCCCGGCTCCGGAGCCTTGATTCCATGGAAGAATTTTACCGCATTCGCCGACTGCCGCCCTACGTGTTCGAGCAGGTGAATCGGGCCAAGGCCGCCGCGCGCAATGCCGGAGCCGACATCATCGATCTTGGCATGGGCAACCCGGACCTGCCGACCCCCCCGCACGTCATCGAAAAGCTCAAGGAAACCCTCGGCAAGCCGCGGACCGACCGCTATTCGGCGTCCAAGGGCATTCCGGGCCTGCGCCGCGCGCAGGCGGCCTATTACGAGCGCCGCTTCGGGGTGAAGCTCAACCCGGAAACCCAGATCGTCGCCACGCTCGGCTCCAAGGAAGGCTTCGCCAACGTCGCGCAGGCGATCACCGCGCCCGGCGACGTGGTGCTGGTTCCCAATCCCAGCTATCCGATCCACGCCTTCGGCTTCCTGATGGCGGGCGGCGTGATCCGCTCGGTGCCGGCCGAGCCGACGCCGGAATTGTTCGCCGCGCTGGAGCGCGCCATCGTGCATTCGATCCCGAAGCCGATCGCGCTGATCACCTGCTATCCGTCGAACCCGACGTCCTATGTGGCGCCGCTCGAGTTCTACAAAGACCTCGTCGCCTTCGCCAAGAAGCACGAGATATTCATCCTGTCCGACCTTGCCTATGCCGAGCTGTATTACGAGGGCGAGCCGCCGCCATCGGTGCTGCAGGTGCCGGGCGCGATCGACGTCGCCGTCGAATTCACCTCGATGTCGAAGACCTTTTCGATGGCGGGATGGCGCATGGGCTTTGCGGTCGGCAACGAGCGCATCATCGCGGCGCTGACCCGCGTCAAATCCTATCTCGACTACGGCGCGTTCACGCCGATCCAGGTCGCCGCGACCGCGGCGCTGAACGGCCCGCAGGACTGCATCCAGGAGATGCGCGACACCTATCACAAGCGGCGCGATGCCATGGTGGAGTCGTTCGGCCGCGCCGGCTGGGACATCCCGCCGCCGGCGGCCTCGATGTTCGCCTGGGCGCCGCTGCCGGAGAAATTCCGTCACATCGGCAGCATGGAGTTCGCCACGCTGATGGTCGAGAAATCCGGCGTCGTGGTGTCGCCCGGCGTCGGCTTCGGCGAGCACGGCGAGGGTTTCGTTCGTATCGCGATGGTGGAAAACGAACAGCGCATCCGTCAGGCGGCGCGCAATATCCGCCGTTTCCTTGATACGGGTCTCGAAACGTTGCACAACGTGGTTCCTCTCGCCAATCGGCGATAATCTTCCGGCAGGTTTGAAATCGACATGGTGGCTCCGCTCAAAGTGGGGATTGCGGGGCTCGGCACGGTGGGTGCCGAGGTGGTGCGTCTCATCGATCAGCAGTCGCGCACGCTGTCCGTGCGTTGCGGTCGCGGCGTGCGGGTGGTGGCGGTCTGCGCCCGCTCGAAGGTCAAGAAGCGTGCGCTCGACCTGCGCGGCGTCGAATGGGCGAAGAGCCCGCTCGCGCTCGCCAACCATCCGGACATCGACGTGTTCGTCGAACTGATGGGCGGCGCCGACGATCCGGCGCTGTCGGCAATCGAAGCGGCGCTGACGAACGGCAAGTCGGTCGTCACCGCCAACAAGGCGCTGATCGCCAAGCACGGATCAAAGCTTGCCGCGCTCGCTGAAGCGCATGGCGGCGCGCTGAACTACGAAGCCGCGGTCGGCGCGGCGATCCCGATCATCAAGACCCTGCGCGAAGGTCTTGCCGGCACCGGCATCCAGCGCGTCTACGGCATCCTCAACGGCACCTGCAATTACATCCTGACCCGGATGGAGCAGGAGGGGTTGTCGTTCGCCGAATGCCTGAAGGATGCGCAGCGGCTCGGCTATGCCGAGGCCAATCCGTCGTTCGACGTCGATGGCCACGACACCGCGCAGAAGCTTGCGATCCTCGCCAGCCTCGCTTTCGGCACCAAGGTCAACCAGAAGGCGGTGTACGTCGAGGGCATCTCCTCGATCGCGCCGGAAGACCTGCGCGCCGCCGAAGAGCTCGGCTATCGCGTCAAGCTGCTCGGCGTCGCGGTGAAGACCGAGACCGGCATCGAGCAGCGCGTGCATCCGACCATGGTGCCGCGCACCTCGTCGATCGCGCAGGTGATGGGCGTGACCAACGCAGTGACGATCGACGGCGAGGGCATTCCCCCGATTACGCTGGTTGGCCCCGGCGCCGGCGGCGCGGCGACGGCCTCCGCCGTGGTGGCCGATATCGCTGACATCGCGCGGGGCGTCCGCGCGCTGCCGTTCGGCCGTCCGGTCGCGAAACTGAAGCAGACCAGCAAGGCGCCGATGAAGCGCCATGCCGGCGGCTATTACATCCGCCTGATGGCGCGCGATCTCGCCGGCACCGCCGCGACGATCGCGACGCGGCTTGCCGAGCAGAAGATTTCGATTGAATCGATCGTGCAGCGCCATCCCGATGGCGGCGCGGCGGCGGCCAACGGCAAGTCGTCGCCGGTGCCGGTGATCCTGATCACCTATGCGACCAGCGAGGACGCGGTGCATCGCGCCTTGCAGGCGGTGCGTCAGGACAAGGTGATCACCGGCCGCCCGCAGGTGATCCGTATCGAGAAGAATTAATAGCTTGGCCCGCCCTGTGGCGGGCCTTCGACTTGAGGAGCCAGATTGATGTCCGTTACGATTTCCGTTCCGCCCCAATTGCTGCTGGAACGCATCCTCACTCTTGAAATCGTCCGGGTGACGGAGCGTGCGGCGGTGTCGGCGGCGCGTCTGCGCGGCCACGGCAACGAGAAGGGCGCCGATCAGGCGGCGGTCGATGCGATGCGCCGCGAACTCAACAAGATTCCGATCCGCGGCACCGTGGTGATCGGCGAGGGCGAGCGCGACGAGGCGCCGATGCTGTTCATCGGCGAGAAGGTCGGCGCGGAAGCGGGCGGCCCCGAGGTCGATATCGCGGTCGATCCGCTGGAGGGCACCACGCTGTGCGCCAAGAACATGCCGGGCTCGATCGCCACCATGGCGATGGCGGAAGGCGGCACGCTGCTCAATGCGCCTGACGTCTACATGCAGAAGATCGCGATCGGTCCGGGCTATGCCAAGAATACCATCGAGCTCGACGCGCCGCCGGCGGAGAACATCCGCCGTCTCGCCCGCGCCAAGGATGTGCATCCGTCCGCGATCACCGCTCTGGTGCTCGACCGTCCGCGCCATGCCGAGATCATCAACGCGGTCCGCTCCACCGGCGCGGCCGTGCGTTTGATCACCGACGGCGACGTCGCCGGCGTGATCCACACCGCCGATCCGGAGAACACCGGCGTCGATATCTATATCGGCACCGGCGGCGCGCCGGAGGGCGTGCTGGCGGCCGCGGCGCTGCGCTGCATCGGCGGTCAGATGCAGTGCCGCCTGATCCTCGACACCGAGGAGAAGCGCGAGCGCGCCGCCAAGATGGGCATCAAGGATCCGGCGATGATCTACGGCATCGAGGACATGGTGAAGGGCGACTGCCTGTTCGCGGCGACCGGCGTCACCGACGGCTCGCTGCTGTCGGGCGTCAAGTTCCGCAAGAACACCATCGAGACCGAGACCGTGGTGATGCGCTCGATCACCGGCACGGTGCGCTATATCAAGGCCGAGCACCGCCAGCTCGAAAAGTTCCATCTCGACTGATCAGGGCGCGCCGCGCGGGCGGCGGTCTCAAGCGAGGCCACGATGACGCCGGACGTGAAAGCGCTGCTGTTCGACACGTTCGGCACCGTGGTGGACTGGCGCGGCAGCCTGATCGCGGAGTTCACCGCGTGGGGCAAGGCACGGGGCATTAAGGCCGACTGGGCGGCGCTGGTCGATGGCTGGCGCGGCGCCTACAAGCCTTCGATGGACGCGGTGCGCAGCCATCCCGAGCGCGGCTTTCTCACCCTCGATGACTTGCAGCGCCAGTCGGTCGAGCCGCTTGCCGCCAAGCTCGGCATCACGGGTCTCACCGCCGCCGATTACGATCATCTCACGCTCGGCTGGCACCGCCTGAGGCCGTGGCCGGACAGCGTGCCGGGGCTGTCGCGGCTGAAGACGACATACATCATCGCGCCGCTGTCCAACGGCAACGTCGCGCTGCTGACCAATCTGGCGAAGCACGCCGGGCTGCCGTGGGACCTGATCCTGAGCGCGGAGCTGTTCAGGCACTACAAGCCGGACCGGCAGGTCTATCTCGGCGCGGCGCGGCTGCTCGGCTTGCGGCCGCAGCAGGTGATGCTGGTCGCGGCGCATAATTACGATCTCGCGGCGGCGCGGGCCTGCGGCCTCAAGACCGCGTTCGTGCCGCGCGTCACCGAATACGGCCCGCACCAGAAAGAGGATTTCAAGGCCGAGAGCGACTGGGATCTCGTGGTCGCTGACCTCAACGATCTTGCGGACCGGCTCGGCTGTTGATGTCGTCCCTCATTGCAACGCGCCCGCGCGCACCCCATCTGCAGCGCTCATCATGACGCCTCCCGCCACCGCCATCCCTGTCGAGACGCCGCCGGCCTTCCTCGGCGTCAGCCTCTCCGCGACCGGCAAGCTGTGGCGCGACCGGCTCGATCCGCGCGTCTCGGCGCAGGCGCTCGCCATCGCGCAGCGCTATCAATTGCCGGAAATGCTGGCGCGGGTGATCGCGGGACGCGGCATCGATATCGACGCGGTCGAGGATTTCCTCGATCCGACCATCCGCAAGATGCTGCCCGATCCCTACACCGTGACGCAGATGGAGGCGGCGGCCAAACGCATCGCCGATGCGGTGAAGCGTGGCGAGCGGGTTGCGATCTTCGGCGACTATGATGTGGACGGCGCGACCTCCGCCGCGCTGCTGACCTGGCATCTGCGCCATTGCGGGCTCGACCCCTTCATCCATATTCCGGACCGCATCTTCGAGGGCTATGGTCCCAACGTCGAAGCCGTGCGCGCGCTGGCGGGCAAGGGCGCGACGCTTCTCGTGACGGTCGATTGCGGCACCACCAGCATCGAGGCGCTGGCCGAGGCCAAGCGGCTCGGCATGGACGTGGTGGTGATCGACCATCACCAGTGCGGCGACGAGCTTCCCGTGGTGGACGCGCTGGTCAATCCCAACCGGCCGGACGATCTTTCAGGGCTCGGCCATCTCGCCGCCGTCGGCCTCGTGTTCGTCACGCTGGTCGCGGTCAATCGCGAATTGCGCGCCCGCGGGTTCTGGACCTCGGAGAGGCCGGAGCCCGATCTGCTCGGCGTGCTGCATCATGTTGCGCTCGGCACCGTCGCCGATGTCGCGCCGCTGCTCGGCCTCAACCGTGCTTTCGTCGCCAAGGGTCTGATTGCGATGCGCCGTCGCGATCACATCGGCCACACCGCGTTGATGGATGTCGCGCGGCTCAACGGCCCGCCGGAAGCCTGGCATCTCGGCTTCATGCTGGGGCCGCGCATCAATGCCGGCGGGCGCATCGGCCGCGCCGATCTCGGCGTGCGGCTGTTGCTGGAAGGCGACGTGTCGGAAGCTGCGCGCATCGCCGCCGAACTCGATCGCCTCAACACCGAGCGGCGCACCATCGAGCAGATGGCCGAAGCGCAGGCGGAGGCCGAGGCGCTGGCCTCGCTCGGGCTGGAGGATCGCGGCGCGGTGATCGTCACCGCGTCGGAGGGCTGGCACCCTGGCGTGGTCGGTCTCGTCGCCTCGCGGCTGAAGGAGAAGTTCGGCCGGCCGGCGTTTGCGATTGCGCTCGAACCGGGCGGCCAAGGCACCGGATCGGGCCGCTCGATCAGCGGCGTCGATCTCGGCAAAGCGGTGCGGCAGGCGGTGCATGACGGGCTGCTGTTGAAGGGCGGCGGCCATGCGATGGCGGCGGGCGTGACGCTGCGCAAGGAACGGCTGGCGGACTTTCGCGCCTATATCGAGAGCGCGCTGGCGGCGGACGTCGCGCAGGCGCGTCACGTCAACGAGCTTTACATCGACGGCGCGGTCAGCGCGCGCGGCGTGACGCCTGAGTTTGTTTCGACGCTCAATCGCGCGGGGCCGTTCGGCAGCGGCAATCCCGAGCCGATCATCGCGCTGCCCGCGCATGAACTGGTCTATGCCGACGAGGTCGGGCAGGCGCATCTGCGGTTGCGCTTTCGTGCCGGCGACGGCGCGATCGTCAACGCCATGGCGTTTCGCGCGGTGGGGCAAAAGCTCGGCAATGCGCTGCTGGAAAACCGCGGCCAGCAACTGCATGTCGCGGGGTCGCTGACCATTGATCGCTGGCAGGGCGCCGAGCGCGTGCAACTGCGGGTGACGGATGTCGCCGTGCCCGATCATGGTCCGGCGGTGATCCGCTAAGTCAAGTCATCAGCTAAATTGAATACTTATATCTTCAAGAGGAATGCCCGTAACTGTGGTGGTCCACCGTTCGCCGGGTTTGATCGGCATCGCAAGCGTCAACGTACCCGTTGAGATCACGTCACCCGCGCGCAGAGGCGGGTTATCTCGATCATCAGCCAATAATTTGACCAGATGGCCTAGTGCCTTTAGCGGACTACCCAGCACGAGCGAGCCGCTGCCACGTTGCTCAGGCTTGCCATCGCAAAGGAGTCTCACCTCGAAGCTGGATAGCTCTCGCTGCCATTCGCTCTTGCGCGGCGCTATGTCGTGACGCTTTCCAATAAGCAAGGCCCCGTGGACGCCATTGGCTGCGACCGTATCTGCAGCCGAGAATTTCCAGTCAGGAAAGATCGAGTGCACGATTTCGTAGCCGAGTGCGATCCACTCGATGCAATCGAGCAGAGCGCTGTCATCCATGGCAGGCGTCGGCGCGGCTTTCAGACCGAATATGATTTCAGGTTCGATCCGGGGTTCGCAGAACTCGCTCAAAGCCATGACCGGCATGTCCGCGAGTTCGTGCGTCGTGCGGCTGGTCGTGTAGCCCCACACGGGTGATGTGACGCCAAACACGTCCCACATCTGGCGATTTGTAAAACCGATCTTTCGGCCGGTGATTGTCTCGCCACGGGATTCAAAGGCCGCACGCAGAAGCGGCGTGACACGATAGGCTTGCGCTAGCGTCAGTCCCTCGGGCCGGGAGGAAAAAGTTGGAATTTGCGCGTGATTGGAGAGTGAAGTGAGGACCTCTCTGGCAATCGCCTCGATATTTGTATGTGCAGCCATTCGATCAGCCTACATTGAAGTCCCGATAGTCGGACGCAAATCATTCACAATCCCTGCCGCAGCCGCGCCAGCACCTTGAGGCCGGCATAGCCGTCGGCGGGCTGCAGGCCGGCGCGGGTCTGGAAGTCCTTCACCGCCTTCATGGTGTCGTTGCCGACCCGGCCATCGGTGCCGCCGGTGTCGAACCCGGCCTTGGTCAGTCGCGTCTGCACTTCCTGCACTTCGGCCAGCGTCAGCGCGCGTTCGGAGCCGGGGAAGGGTTGGCGGAACGGCCCGCCGCCGAGAATGCGGTCGCCGAGATGGACGATGGCGAGCGCGTAGTTCATCGACGGGTTGTAGCTCTTCACCGCGTAGAAATTCTGCCCGAGCAGGAAAGACGGCCCGCCCGCGACCGGCGTCCACATCTGCGCGGTGTCGTTCGGGCGCGGGAACGCCTGACCATCGGCGCGCGCAACGCCCGCGGCCGCCCATTGCGCGTAGCTGCGGCTGCCCGCGACGTTGCTCGCACCGGTGACCTCGTAGCCCCAGTGTTCATTGCGGCGATATTTGCCGCGCTTGACCAGAAAGCGTGCGCTGGAGCCGAGCGCGTCGTCCGGCTTGCCGAACGGCGAGACCCGGCCGTCGCCGTCATAGTCGAAGCCGACATTGAGCCAGACTTCCGGCATCCACTGGGTGTGGCCCATCGCGCCGGCCCATGAGCCGCGCATCTCGTTCGGCGTGCTCCAGCCCTTGTCGACGATGCGCAGGGCGTTGATGAGCTCGGTCTCCCAGTATTTCTTGCGGCGCGGCTCGTTCCAGGCGAGCGCGGCGAGCGAGGGAAACACCGGCTTCATGTGGTTCTGCTGGACCAGGGGATCGCCATAGGCGGTCTCGACGCCCCACAGCGCCAGCAGCGTGCCGCGCTCGACGCCAAAATCCTTCTCGATCCGGGAAAACAGCGCGCCGTGCTTCTGCAGCGCGACCTTGCCGGCGGAAATGCGCCAGTCCGAGCAGCGCCGGTTGATGTATTGCCAGAGCTGCTCGTGGAATTCCGGCTGCTTCTGCATTTTCTTGAACACGCTCATGTCGGGTTCAAGACGGCTCATCACGCGAATATAAGTGCCCTCCGAAATGCCGCGCGCCAAAGCGCGGGCGCGGAAGGCCTCGCGCCATTGATCGAAGCCTTGTGGGGCGGCGGCAAGGCCGGGCAAAGGCGTGAGTGCGACGGCTCCCGCGCCAAGCAGCAAGCTGCGGCGGGTGAGTGCAAGCGGCAACAGGGAATCGTCATCAGCCATCGGTTCAGTCTAGCCCAGCAATGCCAAAGCCAAAACCGTATCAGGTTAGGTGATGGGGGTCTTTTGCGCTTGAGGAGGCCGTCTCACCGCGCGCCGCCAGCACTGGCGCTGTTCCGGAGCGCCGGAGCGAGAGTGAATGCCGCATGATGAACCTGCGGCGAATAATATCGCAGCCTGTCGCTGAGGGGCGCAGACCGCGCCTCGAGCATGGCCAGCGGCGGGCACAGGGCAGCAGCCGATGGCCCGGCGGCAATCAGCGCGAGCTGGCCGTGCGCGTAGGTCGGTACCGGCGCGAGGAAAGGCTTTGCCGCGCCGAAATGCACGCCGAGCCGCCGGCAAATTCGATCAAGGTCGGCGGGTCGGAAAAACGGCGTACCGCTTTGCAGAACCATCAGTCCACCCGCGCGCAGCAAGGCGCGGCAGTTGGCATAGAACGCGTCCGAGAACAGCGCCTCGCCGGGACCCACCGGATCGGTGGAATCGATGATCACCACGTCGAATTGCCGGCCGGCATTGGCGACATATTTGAGCCCGTCCTCGATCCGCACCGACACGCGCGGGTCGTCGAATGCGCCTGCCGACACGGCAGGGAAATAGCGCTTCGACAATTCGATCACCTGCGGGTCGATCTCGACCAGCACCGCATGGTCGAGCGGATGCTTGAGAACTTCCTTCAGCGTCCCACCGTCGCCGCCACCGATGATCAGCACATCTTTCGCTGCACCGTGCGCGGTCAGCGGCACATGAGCCATCATCTCGTGATAGACGTGATTGTCGAGATCGGTCAGCTGCACGACGCCATCGAGCGCCATGACGTTGCCAAACGTCTCGTTCCTGAAGATCAGCACATCCTGATAATCGGTGCGGCCCTGATACAAGGTCTCCTCGACGGTGAGAGCCTGCGCGTGACCTTGATACATGGTCTCCTGGAAAATGGTCATGGCATCAACCCTCGCTTGTGCTCGGCCAGAACCAGCTTGCCCGGCTTGAAGGCGAGACGCAGCACGTCGATCGCCTTATGGGGGCTCGCCTTGCCGCACATGAAAATATCGAGCGCGGCATAGGCGTGTTCCGGCCATGTGTGGATCGAGATGTGGCTTTCCGCGAGGATCGCAACGCCGGTGATGCCTCCCGTCGGCGTAAAGCTATGGAGATCGATGCTCAGGAGCGTTGCGCCGGCGGCTTCGGTTGCCTGCCGCAACGCGTTTTCAACGATCTCGAGATTATCGAGGTTCGACGCCTGCCAAAGATCGAGAATGAGATGGGTGCCTGCAAAGCGCAGGCCTTCGCGCTCGACGAAGCCGTCATAATCGGTGTTGTCGTTGAATGCGATGCTGGCTGCCGCGGCAGAGCGTGCCTCGCTTTTGTCCGCGCAAGGCTTGTGCTCCACGCTTAATTCGTGCGCATGCGTCCATCCGTTGCCGCGATGGGTTTCGGTGCCATGAGACAGGCCATTCCGGCGCGCGTCCGAGTTGCGCAGGGCGATTTTCTTCATTCAGTTCTCCATTTTGATAGCACGGAGCCGGCTTGCGCCGGCGCGATAAGCGATAAAGCGGTTCGCCGCGCGGAGCACGGCGCCACTGTTGAAACGGATTGCGGAATTCAGGCCGCATGGCTGCGAGCGCGCCGTTGCACGAAGGGCGCGCTTTAACGCAGGGAGTTCAGTCTGGCCTGGTTGCTGGCTTCAGCCGCCGTCACCAGCCTGCCAGGTCAGGCAGCGCTTGGACCGGGGTCATCGTCGCCACTGAAATTCTCGCTCCCGCGTATCGGCGGTTTTTCCGGCACAGCCGGAGATTTCGTTCGAGATGTTTGCGAGGTGCGCGGAAAGAGCTGATGGACGTTGTCCTTTTGAACCTTGCCGTTCGAGGTGGCGTTTGCGGTCAAAGGATCTTTGCCGGGATGAACTGACATGGCTCGCACCTCCTTGAGCGGGTGAACGGACCTCAACTGTCCATGGGGCACGCGAAGCAGGGTGATGCGCTGCATCCTCCGCGCAATGTGAAGCAGCGCAGCGATAGCTGCGGTTGCTTTTCAATCCCACCCTGTAAAGGCAGGCACATCGGCCTATCGGGCGATTTCGGGTTCGGCGTAACGCGTTGCCTTACCCGCGCGCATTGGTTCGCGATCCCGCGAATGCTTGCGCAGGTCAAAGCTATGCATTTTATCGGTGATGTCAAACACCTGCGCGGCCGCTGCGACATAAGCGCGCCGGCCGCATTTTTATGAGGCGAATTTAGTCCTTGGCGCGCTCGACGTAGGAGCCGTCCTCGGTCATCACCACGATGCGGGTGCCGACGCCGATATGCGGCGGCACGGCGGAACGCACGCCGTTCGACAGCAAAGCCGGCTTGTAGGACGAGGACGCGGTCTGGCCCTTGGTGACCGGCTCGGTCTCCACCACTTCCAGCGTGACGCGCTGGGGCAGGGTCACCGACACCGCGACGCCATCGTGGATCGACAGCGTCACCGAGGTGTTCTCCTGCAAATAAGGCGAGGCGTCGCCGATCACGTCGGCGGGCACCAGAAGCTGGTCGTAGGTTTCATTGTTCATGAAATGAAAGCCGTCGCCGTCCTGATAGAGGTAGTTGTAGTCGCGGTCCTCGACGAAAGCGCGCTCGACCTGATCGGTGGTCTTGTAGCGCTCGGAGATCTTGGTGCCGTCGCTGATGCGGCGCATCTCGATCTGGCTGACCGGAGTGCCCTTGCCGGGGTGGATATTCTGGGCGGTCAAAACGACATATAGCTTGCCGTCCTGCTCGATGATGTTGCCCTTGCGGATCGAACTTGCGATGACTTTCACGGATCACTTTCCTAACATGAAGCGCCGGGCGCGCTCCCGCGGGGAACGCAGGAGGCCCGGCCAGATGATTTCGGGCTGCAACATACTGATTTACCCCTCCAATGCCAGTCTTTTGCCGCGGTTTTGGGGATTTGCCCGATGAACCGGGCGGATAGTCCTTCGCCGTGGTGGACCCCGGCGCGCCATGACGACCGCCGGCCGTTCCTGCGGGCGCGGGGGACGATCACCCGTGCCGTGCGGGCCTGGTTCCAGGCCCAGGGTTTCACCGAGGTCGAGACCGGGGTGCTGCAGGTCTCGCCGGGCAATGAAACTCATCTGCACGCCCCGCTGACCCATGTCACTTCGACGGCCGGTGTAAGGGTAACAAGATACCTTCGTACCTCGCCCGAATTCGCCTGCAAGAAGCTGCTGGCGGCCGGTGAAGAACGAATCGTGGAGTTCGCGCGAGTGTTCCGCGACCGCGAGGGGGGACCGCTGCATCTCACCGAATTCACCATGCTGGAATGGTATCGCGCTGCTGCGCCCTATGACGCGGTGATCGCCGATACTCTTGCCGTGATCGCGGCGGCGGCCGAGGCGACCGGCATCGGCCGCTTTTCCTTCCGGGGCCGCGAGGCCGATCCGCGCGCGATGGCCGAGCGGATCAGCGTGGCCGAGGCGTTTGCGCGTTATGCCGGGATCGATTTGCTCGCCACCGTGAGCGGCGCGACAGGGAATCGCGACGCGCTGGCGGCGCTGGCAAAGGACGCGGTGCGGGTGACGCCGGACGACACCTGGTCCGACATCTTCAGCAAGATCCTGACCGAGCATGTCGAGCCGCAACTGGGGCAGGGCCGCCTCACCGTGCTCGACGAATATCCCGCGCCGGAGGCGGCGCTGGCGCGCGCCAGGTCGTCCGATTCGCGGGTCGCCGAGCGATTCGAGATCTATGCCTGCGGCGTCGAACTCGCCAACGGCTTCGGCGAACTGACCGACGCCGCCGAGCAGCGCCGCCGCTTCAATGAGGCGATGGACGAGAAGCAGCGGCGCTATGGCGAGCGCTATCCGCTGGACGAGGATTTCCTTGCCGCGCTTTCCCGCATGCCGCAGGCGAGCGGCGTCGCGCTCGGCTTCGACCGGCTGGTGATGCTGGCCAGCGGCGCAACCCGGCTCGATCAGGTGGTGTGGGCGCCTGCGGACGCCGTGTCATGAAACCGGCACCGCTGCGCCAGCCTTCCGAGATCATCGATAGCGGCCTTGCGCCGCAAAGCGCGCTGCCCCAACTCGAAGCGGTGGCGGCGCGCTACGCCATTGCGATCACGCCACACGTTGCGGGACTGATCGACCCGAACGACCCCGACGATCCGATCGCGCGGCAATACGTGCCCGACGCGCGCGAGCTTGATATCAAGCCCGCGGAACGGGCTGATCCGATCGGCGATCGGGTCCGCTCGCCGGTCGATGGCATCGTGCATCGCTACCCCGACCGCGTGCTGCTCAAGCTGGTGCATGTTTGCGCCGTCTACTGCCGGTTCTGCTTCCGCCGCGAGATGGTGGGACCGGGCAAGGAGAGCGCGCTGTCGCAGGACGCCTATGGCGGGGCGCTGGACTACATCCGCGCGCATCCCGAGATCTGGGAGGTGATCCTGACCGGCGGCGATCCGTTGATGCTGTCGGTGCGGCGGTTGCGCGAGGTGACCCGCGATCTGGCCGCGATCGATCACGTCAAGGTCATCCGCATCCACAGCCGCGTGCCGGTCGCCGATCCGGCGCGCGTCAACGACGAGATGATCGCGGCGATGCGAGCGGACGGCGCGACCACCTGGCTGGCGCTGCACGCCAATCATCCCCGCGAACTGACCGGGGAGGCGCGCGCGGTGTGCGCGCGGCTGGTCGATGCCGGGATTCCGATGGTGAGCCAGTCGGTGCTGCTGCGCGGCGTCAACGACGATGCGAAGACGCTGACCGAATTGATGCGCGCTTTCGTCGAATGCCGGATCAAGCCGTATTATCTGCATCACGGCGATCTGGCGCCGGGCACCGCGCATCTGCGCACCACGATCGCCGAGGGGCAGGAACTGATGCGGGCGCTGCGCGGCCGCGTCTCCGGCCTGTGCCAGCCCGATTACGTGCTCGATATTCCCGGCGGTCACGGCAAGATTCCGGTAGGCCCGGATTATCTGTCGCAGCAAGGTGAGGTGCGCGAGCCTGAGCGATATCGTATCGTTGATTACTGCGGCGGGGTGCATCACTATCCGCCGGAACAGGCCTCGCAGGACGAGTCGTCATCGGCTTGATCTGCGTCAGCGTGCACCATCGAGCCCATCGTTGATGATGCGGGCTCTGGTGCGGAAGAGGTGCAAAAGGAGGAATCTCATGCAAACGGATCGAATGCAGGGCGGCCTCATGCACAAGCGAACCATCCCGACCTGGCTTCTCGGTGCGTGCTGCGTGCTTGCACTCGGGATCTCCGGCGCGCTGGCGCAGGGCACGGGCGGCAAGAGCGGCACGAACAGCCTGTCGCCATCCTCGCCTGGCGCTTCATCGCCATTGGGATCGCGTGTGCTGCCGGCGCCGGTCGGCCACGCCCAACCGCGCCGCGACGCCGTCCCGGATGCGGATTCGCCCTACAAGGAAACGCCCGAGGACAGGGCGCTGGATCGCAAGATCAAGAGCATCTGCAAGGGCTGCTGAGGCGCATTGCTTCCTCATGGTGAGGAGGCGCGTAAGCGCCGTCTCGAACCATGAGAGGATGCTGCCGTGAGTCCCTGGCCTCATCCTTCGAGACGCGCGAAAAATGCGCGCTCTTCAGGATGAAGGCCAGGTTTCAGACGCGCTAGCTCAGCTTGTTATCCCTCGCAGCGAAGGCGAGGCCGATCAGCGTGGCGCCGCCGAAGGTCAGGTTGATGCCGACCAATAGCCCGAGCGCCCACGCCGCCGAGCCGGGCAGGCCGGCGATGATGATGCCGGCGACGATAATGTCCATCAGGCCGGCGACCAGCACCCAGCCCCAGCGCCCGACCAGCTCGCGCCGGTGCTCCAGCGCGTACATGATGGTGGCGACGCCTTCGGCCAGGAAATAGGCGCCGAGCACGATGGTCAGCGTCAGCGTGCCCTGCAGCGGTTTCCACAGCAGGATGACGCCGGCTCCGATGGCGACGATGGCGGAGACCAGCGCCCACCAGAACCCCGGCAGCTCCCGCGCCGAATAGGTCAGAAACAGCCCCGCGATGCCGCTGATCAGGAACATCCAGCCGAGGAAGATCGCGACCGCGATGCTGGCCAGCGGCGGCACGACGATCGCGGCGAGGCCGAGGATGACCAGCAGGATGCCTTCGATCAGATAGGCCTTCCAGTGTCTGGCGACGGAGGCCGCGACGGCTTTTTCAAAATCGTGGGAAGGGGGAAGATCGGACATGGTCATTGTGAACTCCGTGCGCGAATGGATCAGCCTGGGAGCGGGGATGCCGTATCGATGCCGTCAATATAGGCGCCTCGCGGCGTGTTTGCATGGGGGCCGCTCCCATGCCGGCAGGTAGTCTCGAACCATCTTCGCAGAAGGCGGCGGCAGGGCGCGGATCGGCGCTTGCCGGTGGCGGCAAACGCCTCTATACGTTGCCTCGCCTGACGGCGGCCCCGCTTTGCGGAAGTTGTCGCGGCAGCTTCGCATTTCAATACAAGATATTGAAACCGCGTTGTTATCGGGCTCAAGCGACCCGCCGGCACGTGTGCAGGACAGCCTGTACCGGGTCAGGAATCGCTCCCTTCGTCTATCGGTTAGGACGCCACCCTTTCACGGTGGAGAGAGCGGTTCGATTCCGCTAGGGAGCGCCATTTCGGCACATATCGACGAACATCGGCCACGGGAGACGCATTTTGCTGCTCCGATGTGTTCGGCGTTTCCGTCATCCCGGCCGTTTCGGACGAACCGAAAGCTGCATGCTGCCAACTCTCTGCGGGCGTCTGTTTTCAACAAACAAACCGCGTGGGGAAGGTCAGCCGCGTCTCTTCCAATGCGGCCGCCGGCCTTGATCCTTTGATTCTGCGGGCTTGCAGCAAGCGCCGCGGATCGCTTCGGCGCTGCCTAGCCTAGCCTAGCCTAGCCTAGCCTAGCGCGGATGCCGGATTCGTCCTCGCTCGGTGTCGCTGAAATGGAGCAGGAATTCCTCCCTTATGACATCTGTCGATTTGTTCCGGTGCGCGGACGGTGATCGGGTCCGCACGGACGGTGAACGGTGCGCAGTCACCAAAAGTAGTTGCGAGGATCAACTCTTCATATAAGATGGTATCATTATTAGATTGAGCTGACCCAACGGAGTTGAGATGGATAACCAGAGTCTGCGAGGATTTGTGGAGACGGTGGAGAAGGCGGATCCGGGGGACGTGCTTCGTATCACTGCGCCGGTCAGCCGGGACCTCGAGATGACCTCAACGGTTTTCGAATTGGATCGCCAGAACAAAAGCCCGGTCGTGATCTTCGAGAACGTGACGGGCTTCGATATGCCGGTGGTCACGAACGTTGCCGGAAACCGCAGGCTTCTGGCCAATTGCCTGAATGCAACGGTCGAGGATCTTCCCGCCGCCTTCCGTGCGCGGTGCCAGAACTACATCAAGCCCGAGATTGTGCAAGACGCGGCCTGGAACGACATTGTTCTTGAAGGCGACGATGTCGATCTCACGAAGCTGCCGATCCCGTTTCAGTTCACTGTCGATGCCGCTCCGTATATCACGGCCGGGCAAATCACGGCGCGATGCCCCGATACCGGAATCGACACGACCGGCTTTCATCGTCTGATGCTCAAAGGCAAGAACCGTCTCGGCGTGTCGCTTCATTCGCGGCGGCGCATGTACGAATATCATCGCCGGGCGGAGGCGAAGGGGCAATCCTTGCCCGCGGCGATCGTCATCGGCACCCATCCGCTCCACTATATGGGGGCGATGGTCTACGCCTATCCGCCGAACGTGCGAAAGTTCGAAATCATCGGCGGCCTGTTCGGCGAGCCCTACAGGCTGGCGCGTTGCGGCGTTGAGGGTCTTGAGGTGCCGGCGGGTGCGGAAATTGTGATCGAAGGCGAAATCCTCGCCAACGTTCACGAGCCTGAAGGTCCGTTCGGTGAATTCACCGGCTATGCGTCCTACCGAAGCACGGAAAACGTATTCGTCGCCAAGCGCGTGAGGATGCGGCGCAATTGCTATTTCCACAGCGTCGTGTCGGGAATGTCGCGTGATCATATTCTTATCACCTGCATCACGCGCGAAGGTGAAATCCTGAATGCCCTGAAGCGCAACCTGCCGAACGTAAAGGCCGTCCATGTTCCGCACAAAACATGCGGCGCCTTCCTGGCGATCATTTCGATGAAAAAGATCGCGGAAGGCGAGCCCAAGATGGCCGTTCTGGCCACGTTAGGGACGGAGCTCTACACCAAACAGGTGATTGTCGTGGATGACGATGTCGATATCTATGACATGGACGACGTGATGTGGGCCGTCGCGACGCGCGTGCGTGCGGAGCGCGACGTGCTTTTGATTCCCGGCGTGAAGTCCGCGATCATCGATCCGACCTCCGATCCCAATAATTTCACCGTGACCAAGATGGGCATCGATGCGACGGCTCCTCTTGATGAAAAATATGCCGAGAGATTGGTGATCTCGGATGAGCAACGCGCGCGGGCAAGGGAGATCCTGTCTCAAGCCAATATCAATTGAGTGCATTCGGGTATCGGTCCTGCGACGTGGACGTTGTTGAACCGTCCGCGATGAAGAGTCTGCGAGGATGAGGCGTGCATAAAATCAGCATTCCTGAAACCGTGCGGCAGGCGGTGATCCAGCGCCGCGGGAAGTATCATGTGTACGAGACACTCGCGCGGTCCAAAACCGCGCTTGTCGTCATCGATATGCAGAATTACTTCATGCAGCCCGGAATGCCCGCTGAAATGCCGATCGCGCGTGACATTGTTCCAAACATCAATCGTCTTGCGCGGTCGGTGCGGAAGGCAGGGGGAAAGGTCGTCTGGATCCAGATGGTCTGTACGGAAAAAGAAAAGTCCGCATGGACTCCGTACTTCGACGGCATGTCCGCGGCGAGGCAACTCGCCGTGGTCGAGCATCTCAAGCCGGGTGCGAGCGGCTATAAACTGTATTCAGAGCTGGACGTCTCCCCGGCGGACGACATCCTCGAGAAAAACCGGTTTAGCGCTTTTATTCAAGGAGCGTCGAAACTGGACGAAATTCTACGAACAGCCGGGATAGATACGGTACTCATTACCGGGACCATGACGAATACGTGTTGCGGCTCTACGGCCCGCGACGCCTCGATGCTGAACTACAAAACAATCATGATCGCCGATGCCAATGCGACGCGAAACGACGATGAGCACAATGCCGAGCTGGTTTCGTTCTTGCAGGGATACGGCGATGTTTACACCACTGACGAGGTCATTGATCTTTTGAGAAACTGACAATCACAAAACAGGGGAGGACGAGATGGACAGGCTGTTCAGAAGGCAATTGTGCGTGGCACTTGTTGCGCTAACCGGTTGTTTCTTCCTTCCCGCCCAGAGCATTGGCGCTCCAGAAAAAGGACTGAAGAAGGTCAGGTATCACGAGACGGCGAGATCGGTGAGCTATGCGGCGTCATATGTCGCCGTTGCGAAGGGATTTTTTGCACAAGAGGGCCTGGACGTCGATCTTCAGACAACGCTGGGCAGCGACAAGGTCATGGCCGCGCTTCTTTCCGGCAACGCCGACGTCGCGCTTACCGGCCCGGAGTTTCCCATTTACATCTGGCACGGCAAATCTCCCGTTAAGGTGAAGATCATATGCAGCCTGGTCGCCAAAGACCCGATGCTGCTGGTCCGGCGAGGTCAGTCGGAGAACGGTTTCAAATGGAGCGACCTGAAGCAAAAGCGCGTGCTTGGGTGGCGCCAGGGCAGTACGCCGACGATGTTCCTCAATGCCGCGTTACGCAATAACGGTCTGGATCCCGGTGCGGATGTGAAAGTCGATGACAATGTCGGAGTCGCAGCCCGTTACGGCGCGTTTATTGCGAATGTCGCCGAGTACGGGATTTTCTTCGAGCCCGATGCCTCTCGACTGCAGCGCGAGGGGCAGGGGAAGATTGTCGCCTCGATCGGTGAAGAGGTTGGCGCTGTGGATTTCACGCTCTTCAGCGTGACCGACGAGTTTCTCAAGAAACATCCGGATATCGTTCAAGCCTGGGTAAACGGCATATACCGCGCTCAACGATGGATTAAGTCATCGAGCAAGGATCAGATCGCTGACGTTTTGGCGCCGTACTTTCCGGGGATTGCGCGGGAAGACCTGCTGTCCTCCATCGAGCGCCATCTCGATAAGAAGCTGTGGAACGAAAATCCCGTCGTCGGGCCGGAATTCCTTCGCAAGTTCGAGGACATTCTGATTGCCGGCAAATCGCTGCAGCCGAACCAGTACATGAAATACGAGGATCTGGTTGACCGGCGCTTTGCTGACAAGGCCGTCGAGACCGTTCGCTAACGAATCCGGCTTGGGAACGGTGATCGCCATGTCATTGGAAGCGAGCGGGATCAACAACAAGATCGAGTTCAACAAGGTCTGTCTGCGTTATTTCAGCGATGAGGGTGAGACGGAAGCTCTCCGCGACATAAGTTTTTCTGTCGCGGAGGGAGAGTTTGTAAGCATTGTCGGCCAAAGCGGTTGCGGAAAGAGCACGCTTTTATCGCTGCTGAACGGGATCGTTAAACCGACCTCGGGCGAGGTGCTTGTCGATGGGCTCAGCGTCAAAGGCCCTAGCCACGTCACCGCCTTCATGCTGCAGCACGACTCGTTGTTTGAGTGGCGAACGATCCTTGGCAATACAGTTCTCGGCCCGGAGTTTCGCGGGACTCTTACGGCAGAAACCAGGAGGCGCGCAGAAGCGCTGCTGGACAGCTATGGCCTGAAGGATTTCAAGCGGCATTTTCCTCAACAGCTTTCCGGAGGAATGCGTCAGCGGGCTGCATTGGCACGGACAATGTGTTCGGATCCCGATGTGCTTTTGTTGGACGAGCCGTTTTCCGCGCTCGACTATCAGACTCGTCTGTCGATCGCCGATGAAATCGCCGAAATCATCCGAAGGGACAACAAGACTGCGATCCTCGTCACGCACGACATTGCCGAAGCCATCAGCATGGCGGACAGAGTTGTCGTGATCACGAACCGCCCCGGACGGATCAAGTCGGAGCACCGGATTACATTTCCCAGCATGGGCGATGCGCGACCATCTCCGCTCAAGGCTCGCGAGGCTTCGGAGTTCAAGGCCTACTTCAAGACGATCTGGGAGGAATTGGATGGCCATGCCGTTGACTAGTTCTTCGACGATCGCAAGTGTGGAAACGTCCAGCAACAAGGCGCAAAGCGAGCAGTATTCCAAATGGAAGCGTCAACAGACGCGCCGCCGCTGGTTTATCCTGGCAACTCAGCTGGCCATTCTGGTTGTATTTGTTCTGGCTTGGGAGATTTCAGCTCGTCAAAACTGGATCAATCCCATGCTGACGAGTTATCCGAGCGCGGTTTGGGCAGCTTTTATGGAAATGCTGCGTGACGGCTCTCTTTGGGCTCATGTGTACATCACTGTTCAGGAGACTATCGTCAGCTTTGTCATCAGCATGGTGATTGGCGTTATGGTCGCCACGCTCCTGTGGCTGTCGCCATTCCTGTATAGCGTGCTGGATCCGTTTATCGTAGTCGGCAATGCGCTGCCGAAAATCGCGTTGGTGCCGATTTTCTATATCTGGCTCGGGCCCGAGCTTTCCATCTATGGCGTGGCGATTGCGATCAGCGTCGTCATCACGATTCTGATGGTGTATTCGGGGTTCTGTCAGACGGACCCCGCCAAGCTCAAATTGGCACGAACGTTCGGAGCAACCCGTTTCCAGGAATTGCAGAAAGTTGTGCTGCCAAGCAACTTGTTGACCATCGTTGCCGCGTTAAAAGCCAACGTCGGCCTAGCGCTTGTCGGCGTTATCGTAGGGGAGTTTCAATCGTCAAAGGCGGGCCTCGGATATCTTATTCTCTACGGTAGCCAGATCTTCAAGATGGACATGGTGATGATGTCCATCGTCATCCTGGGTGTGTTGTCGCTTCTTGTCTATTTGATCATCCAGAATATTGAAGCTGCGCTTCTTCGACGCCGCCGGCGATAGTCACATGGACTTTAAAAGAAGACTTTGGTACCGCGGCGGTCGAAATCGGGATGACTGAAAGCGGCTGCAACACGGTTGCGATGTCCTCTGGCCGGTTTGGGCAGGGGATTTGGGGTAGGGCGATTGGCAGTGCGGCGCAGCCGCGTTCGCCATCGGTTTGCGTGATAGGCGTTCCTGTCGCTCACAGGGATTGAATTGGGAATACGGACAGATGACGAAACAGCGGCTCATTGTTGGAATATCGGGAGCGTCGGGAGCGGCATATGGTGTGACGGCGCTGAAGGCTTTGCGACAGATGGGCGTCGAGACCCATCTGGTGATCTCGAAGTCGGGCCAGATCACGCTTGCGCATGAACTGGAGATGAAGATCTCGGACGTGTTTGCCCTGGCGGACGTCGTCTATAAAATCGATGATATCGGCGCTGCGATATCAAGCGGTTCGTTTCCGACTGCGGGCATGTTGATCGCGCCGTGCTCGATCCGGACGCTGTCGGAAATCGCAACAGGCGTCACGTCGAGTTTGTTGACCCGCTCGGCGGATGTCGTTTTGAAAGAGCGCCGCAAGCTGGTCCTGATGGTCCGGGAAACGCCGCTCCATCTCGGACATTTGCGATCCATGACACTGGTGACGGAAATGGGCGCGATCGTGATGCCGCCAGTGCCCGCGCTCTACGCGCGTCCCGCCTCGGTCCAGGAGCTGGTGGATCACTCCGTCGGCCGGGCTCTCGATCTCTTTGGGCTGCCGAATAATCTGGTGCGCAGATGGGGAGAGCAGATCGGCGTCGGCGGGGCCGTGACTTGAGTATTGTCAATGGACGTGCCGGCCGCACGCCACGCGACGTTTACTCCTGCAGCAGGCGGTGCAGGCTTCGCTCCAGCACACGACGGATCGCCCGTCGGGCGCGATCGGCGTCGGAGGCTTCAATGGCCTCGTAAATCTCATAGTGGTCTTTATATGCGATGATTTCCGTATCGGTGTTTTTCGCTGAATTGGCGCGGGCCAAGGCGATCGATTCGTAAAGATGAGGCTGCAGGAAGCGCGTGAAATTGACAATCAACGGATTTCTCGTCGCCTCGGCAATGGCGAGATGAAATTCAATGTCGGAGCTAAGCGCCTTCTCAAAGGATCGGGCCGCAGCCGGCTCCATATGCTTCAAAGCGGCTCGCATGGCCTTGAGGTCGGCTGGTCTGCGGCGCTCCGCCGCAAGGCTCGCGGCTTGCACCTCGACCGCCATCCGGAGTTCGAAGATACAGGCGATCGAACCTTGTTTCTCTCCCGCTGTGGACAGGCGAAAAGGGCGCGCCTTGACATCGTCTTCGACGAATACGCCCTTGCCCTGATAGGAGGCGATCAGTCCATCCGATTTCAAACGGGAGAGGGCTTCACGGACGACCGTGATGCTGACGCCAAAGACTTCGCTGAGGTCTTTGCCCGGCGGCAATCGCGTTCCCGGCGGATATTTTCCGGCGAGGATGTCCTGTCGCAGCATTGTTGAAATACGATCCGTCAAATTGCTGGAGTGCATCGAGGGCTGCGATGGATTTTTGGGGATCATCGTTTTGCTACAGGTTGGGCCAATGTTGAGGTCCTATCGGCTTAGAGACTGTTTGAAAAGTCTTCATCCTGTGGAGGTGCCCAGCGCCGTCTCGAAGGATCGCGGACTTTATCCTTGAAAACTTGCACTTCGAGACGCCGTTTCCGGCGAAACGGCTCCTCAGGATGAGGTTTTCAAAGTTTTCAAACAGCCTCTTAGAGAAGTTGAAGTCCACATTGTCTTGGGCGAGCAGAATCGGGATCACCATGAATATATCCGGTTTTTGACCATAGCCGTACTGGCCCCGGTTTAAGCTTTGGCCTCCGCCGCGCGGTGCGTGAACCGCTGGGACTCAGCACGGGTAGCTCGCCAGCCTTTCGATCCTTCCAGCTTCGACAAGCACCTCCGCATCGTTGAGTTTTGCAGCGATCGCAATTCGCATCTGCGAGCTTCGTGTGAGCGGTCTGTCGAGCGAAAGCCGCGATTGCCGCATGCACGTTGCTTTGGAATGCCCGGCAACAATTCTTATTGCGCGGAATTTGCAGCATAAAATTCGATAATCCTCATCAAGCCAAAAATCTCTTGACGAGGTCGCTTCAACTTATCATGTTATCACAAATGTTTTGACTTATAATCATACAATAAAAACTCGGAGGAGACAGACATGAAGCGCGCAATCGGCTTTATCTTGGGCTTGACGGCACTGCTGTCGACGTCGGGGCTTGCTCAAAGCCAGAGCGACAACTGGCCGACCCGGCCCGTCACTTTGATCGTGCCTTACGCCGCCGGCGGTTACACCGACGTCGTTGCACGGATCGTGGCCAATTCTCTCGAAAAGGAAATCGGCAAGCCCGTCGTCGTCGAGGTGCGGCCGGGTGGAGGAGGGATGATCGGCACGCAGTTTGTCGCCCAGTCCGCTCCGGACGGCTACACCTTCTGCGTTTGCAGCGTGGGCGCGATCTCGGTCGTGCCTTTCATTCAGAAGGTCAATTACGATCCGATCAAGGACCTGGCGCCGGTTGGGCTGGTGAGCACGGCGGCCCAGGCGGTCATGGTCAGGAAGGATCTGCCGGTCAAAAACATCGCCGAGCTTGTTGCGTATGCGAAGGAAAGGCCGGGCAAGCTCAATTACGGATCGAGCGGTGTGGCCGGGCTGACCCACTACGCTGTCCGGCTGTTTGAATCCCGAACCGGCATGAAGGCGCAGCATGTGCCGTTCAAGGGCGGCTCTCAGGCCACCTTGGCTCTTGTGGCCGGCGAGATCGATTTTTCCTTCGGCAACATGACCGATGCGCTGCCGCAGATCGAAGCCGGAACAGTGAGGGTCATTGCGGTGACCTCCCAGGAGCCCGTTCCGTTCCTGCCCAACGTTCCCACGATCCATCAGGCGCTGCTTCCCGGCTTCCTGGCTGAAAGCTGGAACGGCATCATGGCTCCTGCAGGTACGCCGAAGCCGATCATTCAGCGCATGGCCGATATCCTGAACAAAATGGCGGACGATCCGGCTGTGGTTGAATCGCTTGCCAAGGCGGGCAGTGCGCCGGTCAAGGGTTCGCCTGAGAAGTACGCCGCGCAGATCCGGGCGGAGGCCGATCAATGGGGTCCGCTCCTCAAAGCGATCGTCGAGAAGAAATAACAACAAGAACTTGTCGAGTTCTATGGAGGATTCGCAGCTAGCTAGGGAGGAAGCCTCGAGTGTCCGATCATCTCGTCGCAAAAGGTGAAACGAACGCCCGCCGCCGTATCCGGAATCCGCGAGACTTCTGGGGCTCCATGGCTCTGGTGCTGTTGGCTCTCGTGGCGCTCTGGTTGACACGAGACATTCCGGGCATGGACGGACCGCAGTTCGGTCCTGGCACCGTGCCTCGAATGTTCGCCGTCTGCCTGTTGTTACTGTCCGGAACGGTTGCAATCTGGTCGGTGTTTTCCGAGGGAGAAAATCCCGGCCAGTTTCATCTGCGGGGGCTGGTCGTCGTTTCCATCTCGGTGGTGGTTTTCGCCGTTCTCATTCAGCCTCTTGGACTCGCGATCACGACGTTTGTTTCCTTCATGATTGCAGCGCTGGGAACAAACGAAACCCGCTGGATCGAGGTGACGATCGTGGCGGTGCTCTTCACGGTCGCGTCCATTCTCTTGTTCGTCTACGGGCTGGCACTTCAGTTCACTATCTTTCCTCGCTTTTTGCAGTGAGTTGAATAATGCTGGATCTCGTCTCCAATCTCGGACTTGGCTTTTCCCTTGCGCTCGGATTCCAGAATCTCTTTCTGTGTTTCATTGGTGTGGTCGTCGGCACGCTGATCGGCGTGTTGCCCGGTGTCGGGTCCGTCGCGACGATCGCCATGCTTCTGCCCATCACCATCGGCCTGCCGCCGGTGGGCGCGCTCATCATGCTCGCGGGCATCTATTATGGTGCCCAGTACGGGGGCTCGACCACCTCGATCCTGGTCAACATTCCGGGCGAGGCATCGTCGGTCGTGACCACGCTCGATGGCCATCAGATGGCGCGCAACGGCCGTGCGGGCCCGGCGCTGGCGATCGCGGCGATCGGATCGTTTATCGCCGGGTCGGTTGCAACGGTCCTGGTCGCGGCTCTGGGCGCGCCTCTCACCAAACTCGCAATGCGTTTTGGCCCGGCTGAATATTTCTCCCTGATGGTCGTGGGTTTGATTTTCGCCGTGGTGCTGGCCAAGGGCTCTTTGCCGAAAGCCATCATGATGGTGTTGTTCGGTCTTCTCATGTCCCAGGTCGGACTGGACATGGAGACCGCCACGGCGCGCATGACTTTCGATCTGCCCGAGCTGGCGGACGGGATTTCCCTTGCCGTTGTGGCGATGGGACTGTTCGGATTTTCCGAGGTCATTCGCAATCTCGAGGGAACGACCAGTCGGGATATTCTCAAGACAAAAATCACGGGCTTGATGCCGAAGGCTGCGGATTTGAAGGCGGCTGCGCCGGCAATTGCGCGCGGGACTGTTTTGGGATCCATTCTGGGTATCCTGCCCGGCGGCGGGAATATCATCGCTTCGTTTGCGGCCTACGGTCTGGAAAAGAAATGCTCGAAGCATCCCGAAAAATTCGGGACGGGCGTGATCGAAGGAGTGGCCGGCCCCGAGAGCGCAAACAATGCCGCGGCTCAAACGTCGTTCATTCCGCTGCTCAGCCTGGGAATTCCGCCGAACGCCGTCATGGCTTTGATGGTCGGGGCGATGATGGTGCAGGGAATCGTGCCCGGTCCGCAGATCATTACGAAGCAGCCGAACCTGTTCTGGGCTCTGGTCGCCTCGATGTGGATCGGCAATCTGATGCTGGTGATTATCAACCTGCCGCTGATCGGCATCTGGGTGAAATTGCTGAGCATCCCTTATCGGCTGCTCTATCCCTGCATCCTGATGTTCTGCTGCATCGGAATCTATTCCATCAACAACTCCACCTTCGATGTGTTGATGGCGGGTGCATTCGGCGTCGTCGGCTATTGGATGATCAAGTACGACTTCGAGCCCGCGCCTCTCGCGCTCGGGTGGGTTCTCGGTCCGCTCCTGGAGGAAAACCTGCGGCGCGCGATGCTGCTGTCGCATGGCGATGCGACCGTATTCGCAACCAGGCCGATTTCCGCCGGACTGCTGCTCTTTGCGGCATCCTTGATCGTAGTCGCGGTTCTCCCGACCATCCGGAAAAGAAGAGAAGAGGTCTTCGTGGAGGAATGACGCTTTTGAATGCGGAGCGAAGATTGCCGAGACGGCCGCCCGGCAGATCAGTTTCAGAACCGAGTTTCCGTCCAATCGCGGGGGAGCCTCCCATCTTCATCGGCGCTGCTATGAATCAGGTGCGTAATGTCGTTCCATGCTGAGAATTTGATCGGGGGTGTTTGGCAGAAATCATTCTCGGGAGACGTGATCGACAGCATCGATCCTTCGAACGGGGCCGTTGTCGGTCGCGTTGAGAGCGGCGGGAAGGATGAAGCTGAGGCGGCGGTGTCGGCAGCCCGTGCGGCATTTGAACAGCCGAGCTGGTCGCAGAATCCGCGATTGCGGCAGTTGATCCTGCTGGAGTGGGCGTCCCGCATCGAGCAGCGCCGCGCGGATCTGGCGCGTCTTCTGACCTTGGAAAATGGCAAACCCCTCGCTCACGCCAGCGCCGAGATCGCCGCCAGCGTCTCGGAGATTCGTTACTATGCGGGGCTCGCGCGCCATATCCCCGGACATGTTCTCGAAGTCGAGCCGGGCACATTCTCCACCTTGTTGCGGGAACCCGCAGGTGTCGCGGGGCTGATCATTCCGTGGAATGCTCCGGCCGTGCTGTTGATCCGCGCGCTGGCTCCGGCATTGGCGGCCGGGTGTACGAGCGTCGTCAAGCCGGCGCCGCAAACAGCCCTGATCAGCGCGGAGCTGATCAGGTGCCTGACCGACATTGATGCGCTGCCCGGAGGGGTCGTCAATCTCGTGGCCGAGCAGGGGAACCGCGTTGCGGAGTATCTTGTCAAGTCGCCCGATATCGACGTTCTGAGTTTCACCGGCTCGAATGCGACCGGGCAGCTTATTATGGCCGCCGCTGCGCCCACCATGAAAAAGCTCTCGCTCGAGCTCGGTGGAAAATCGGCGTGCCTGCTTTTTGAAGATATCGATGTCGCCGCGGTCGCGCCAAAGCTTGCTGCCGCTGCGACGATTATCGCCGGACAGCAATGCACGGCGGCGCGCCGGGTGCTGGTGCATTCCTCGCGCTACCAGGAGATGAAGATCGCGCTGCGATCCGCTCTTGCTGCGCTGAAAATCGGCTCCGGTCTCGAGGCGGGAATTGACATGGGGCCGCTGATCGATGCCGCCGCCATCGGCGCCGTTTCCCGGAAAGTCCAGGATGCGATGGATGCCGCCGATGAAGTCGTTCTTCGCGGCGGGCGCCTGAATGGAGAATTTGCGAAGGGCTTTTTCCTGTCTCCGACCATTGTGGCGCATCGCGACACGTCGGCGTCCTTTGTTCAGGAAGAAATCTTCGGCCCCTTTATCGTTCTTGAGGAATTCGAGGACGAGCGAGAGGCGGTGACCCGCACCAATCACACCGAATTCGGTCTGTCGGCGAGCGTCTGGACCAACGATGGCGCGCGCGCAATGCGCGTGGCGCGCGCCGTGCGCAACGGGACGGTCTGGATCAACGATCACAACAAGCTTTTCGCCGAAGCTGAAACCGGCGGATACCGCCGCAGCGGCCTCGGTCGATTGCATGGTTACGATGCGTTGATCGATTTTATGGAAACCAAGCACATCTATCAAAGCTGCGGCACCGTGTAAGGCACGAATTGCCGCCAAGTGTCGATTAGCCGTGATCGATGCGGTAGCGCGCAACCAGACAAGCCGGCGACGATGCGCGATGCAAGACCTGAATGACGCAAGGATGTAGGGACTATCATGGAAAAAGTGGGCGCGACCTCGGTCGCTGAAGGATATCTTCTGGCCCTGCGCGATGCAGGTGTCCGTTATGTTTTCGTCAATTCCGGATCGGATTTTCCGCCCATCATCGAAGGCATGGTGCGCCTGCAGAAAGCCGGCGAGCGCGTACCGGAATTCATAACCGTTCCCCATGAGCACGTAGCCATGAGCATGGCTCAGGGATACTCGAAGATTTCGGGCGAGCCTTCCTGCGTGATGGTGCATGTCAACGTGGGAACGGCGAACACCATATGCTCGCTGATGAACGCCGCGCGCGACAACGTTCCGGTTCTCCTGGCCGCCGGACGCACCCCGCTGACCGAATACGGGCATGTCGGCTCGCGCGACAGGATCATCCACTGGATGCAGGAGAACTTCGATCAGGCCGGTATCGTGCGCGAGTCGGTGAAGTGGGAGTACGAGCTTCGTCACGGTCAGCCCGTGGGCTCCATCGTGCAGCGTGCTGTGGGCATCGCGATGCAGGAGCCGCGCGGTCCGGTGTATCTGACATTGCCGCGAGAGACGCTGATGGACGAGATGGCTGAAGAGCCAATGTCCGCCCGGGCGCCTTCAGGCGGCACGGTAGCCGCCGTGCCCACGCTTGATGCCCTGGAGAAAACGGCGGACCTGATTGCGAATGCGCAAATGCCGCTCATCGTCGCGGGCCGTGCCTGCACCACCGCCCGCAGTTTCGAGGCTCTGGCAAAGCTGGCGCACAACGCGGCCATTCCTGTTGTGAGCGGAGCGCATCCCAACATCTCCTCCGATCACAATATGAACCTCGGCGCCGTCACCGCCGGCCTGCTGGAGGCGGCGGACCTGATCATCGTATTGGAGTCGTCCGTTCCGTGGATGCCTCATATCATGCGGCCCAATCCTCACGCGAAGATTGTCCACATTGCCCACGATCCGCTCTACAGCACCTATCCTGTGCGGGGATTCTCCTCGGATTTGACCGTCGCCGGCGATCCGGGAGCCGCAGTCGAGCTGCTGGATGGCATCCTGGCCGCACGCCTCAAGAATAAGTCAGCGACGGTTGATGCGCGCAGAAAGAAAGTGACGGAGCTTCATTTGGAGCTCAGGAACAAGCGCAAGGCCATGATCGCATCCATGCGCGACAAAGCGCCGATAAGCCCGGTTCTGGTTGCGGATGCGCTCAATCAAGTCCGCGACAAGAACGCGATCGTGGTCGATGAGCTGGGGGTGGGGTACCACTATCTGGATATGCATCGCCATGACGGATTCATCACCGGAAGTTCGGGTGGTCTGGGCATGGCGGTGGGACAGGCGATCGGTGCGAAGCTCGTCGATCGCAATCGACAGGTGATTTCGACCGTGGGGGACGGCTCCTATATGTTCGCCGTGCCTTTGTCGGCCCATTTTGTCGAGCGAGCATACAAGCTTCCGACACTGACGATCGTTCTGAACAATTCGCAATGGAATGCGGTCGCTCGGGGCGTCACCGCGCTTTATCCGGATGGCGAAGCCGTCAAGCAAAACGAGATGCCGATGGTTTCGCTTGCTCCTTCAGCCGATTTTGAAATGGTGACGCAGAGCTGCGGGGGATATGGCGCTCGGGTCGAAGATCCGGCCAAGCTCGTCCCGGCGATCGAAAAAGCCCTGCAAGCCACAGCCGACGGACAGCAGGCGACGCTGAACGTCATCTCGGGCTTGAGACCGTGATGTCGATGTAAGACATCGAGAGGACGTCATGCGCCGCGATGAGCACCGCCTCGGACGGCGGGCGGATGGCGGGTCGGCGTTCAGGGACAGAGCGTGCCGGAAGCCGAAAATGGAAAACCAATCGAGAGCCTGCGGATCAGGCTCTCGATTGATAACGGTGTCTTGATGTAGTGGTCAGCGGCCGAAGAACAGCCACAGCAGGATGATCACCGGGATCGGCACGCCCAGCAGCCACAATAGAATTCCCCTACCCATTTTTCTCTCCTCGTTTCATCCAGTTCAGATGACGGGACAAGTCGGAGCGGGGAGGCGGGTTCCATGAAGAATATTTCGCCGGTGCGCGGAACGATCAGCTTACCAGTGGCCGGTGTTCTGCATCGACATCCACGGCTCTTGCGGCGGCAGAGCGCTGCCTTTCTGCAAGAGCTCGATCGAATGCAGATCGGGTGAGCGGATAAACGCCATCTGCCCGTCGCGCGGCGGACGGTTGATGGTGATGCCGAGCTTCATCAGGCGCTCGCAGGTGGCGTAGATGTCGTCCACCTCATAAGCGAGATGGCCGAAGAAGCGATCCTCGCCATAGGTCTCTTCTTCCCAGTTGTAGGTGAGTTCGACCAGCGGCGCGCCGCGTCCGTTCGATTGCTTCACCAGATTCCGGTCTTGCGGCGCGGCGAGAAAGACCAGCGTGAAGCGGCCCTTGTCGTTCTCCATGCGGTTCACCTCCTCGAGGCCCAGCGCATCGCGATAGAATTTCAGCGCGGCGTCGAGATTGCGGACTCGCAACATGGTGTGAAGGTAGCGCATGGATCGAGAACTCCGGGGAATGGCATGACCAACGTGGGAACGGGCGGCAGGTTGCGCGATACGGATGAGAAATCAAGACGCCAGAGACGCAAGGATCGGATAAAAGGAGATATGCGGAACGTCCTCTTTATTATTCTGGCGCTGGGATTTGCGATTCAGAGCGCACCGATCGCGGTGATGGCGGATCAGGTCCGTCCGGACCCGATATCGAAAAGCGGTGTTGCGGCAAATGGTGGAACGGCAAGTCATACCGCCCGAAGCAAGGCGTCTTCCGACCGTGCGGTACCGAGACCCGCCGCAGGCAATCCCTGCGCGCAATTCGGCGCCGGCTTTGTGGTCGCCCCGGGCTCCGATACCTGCGTGAGGATCGGGGGCGGGATCGACATCGGCGTCGGTGGCTCCCGCTAGCGGGGGCGCGTTCCGCCGTCCGCTCAGGCTTCGAGCCGCGCGAACTCGTCCAGTTGATAGACCCGTCCGTCGGGCGCGGTGATGCTCACGTCCCAGCAGCCGTCGTCGGTCAATTCCTTTGCCTTTTTCAGAGCGCCACTCTGGGTTTCACGCTTGAGTTCAATGCTCCCCGACGTATCGGTCCCCTTGACGACGAACATTGGCACCCTCCCGATCCCGAGCAATCGCGTTTCTTGCCGGTAAGGCCCGGCAGGCTGGCTAAAGACTTTATGTTGCCATGGCCCGGACGGTGAGTGAACCGGGAAAACCGTAGCCCAAGGAAAAGCCCCGCCAGCGGGGACTGGGCGGGGCTTTGGGGGATGAAGCCTTGGGGGGAAGGGCTTCGCTGCACCAACGCCGCTCCGGGCGGTTGGTTCCTGCGCGTCGTGTTATGATGAGAGTGTGGCTGAAGAGACCGTCGTGATCGGGGTCGCTTTGCATGCCGGCGGCAAACAAAAAGCCCGCCGGGCATGGCGGGCCGAGGGTCCGGGAGGTCTTGCTGCAGAGACAACGGCAGGCCCGCCGAATGGTTCCGGCGTCTGCCCGCTGCTTTAGCCGCAAGAGCCTTTCAGCCTTCATGAGCCTTCGACCGCCGCCGGATACCTTTAAGCTCAGGCATGGGCTCCGGCTGCAGGCTGACGTCCGAATCCGGCGGGCAGGGCTTGATGCTGTAATCCGCATCGAGCACGCGCTCGGGCTTGTGATCGTCGCCGTCGGGCGAAACCTCGATCACAAGGCCAGCCTCGTCCGCCTTGCGCCAGACTTCCTGCCGCGTGCCGTAGGCTTTGCTGATCTGTTCGTCGTTGGTGAACAACGCATAGGGCATCGGTCACATCTCCGGGGCGGATAACGTGTGCCCGCGCGCCCGGTTCCGCCGCCGCGATGTTGAAAATCCGGCGGGTCTGCGCGGATAATGGCAGCCGTCCGCCGTCCCGGCGATGCGAAGCGAAACGGTTCCGATGATTGCCAGCAGCCAGCAGGAGGCCGTTGCTTGCCTCGAAGACATGATCGCGTCGGCCTCCAGGGTGGTGCCGTTCACCGGC
The DNA here is from genome assembly GCA_017305455.1 of Hyphomicrobiales bacterium. Lineage (GTDB taxonomy): Bacteria > Pseudomonadota > Alphaproteobacteria > Rhizobiales > Xanthobacteraceae > Afipia. The sequence continues at coordinate 41,498 of JAFKKO010000127.1, forward strand.
GCGGGCATTTCGACCGAATGCGGCATCCCCGATTTCCGCTCGCCCGGCGGCTTGTGGACGCGTAACCGTCCTATTCCCTACGACGAATTCATCGCCAGTCCCGACGCGCGCAACGAAGCCTGGCGGCGGCGTTTCGCCATGCAGCCAACTTTCGCGGCGGCCCGACCGGGGCGCGGGCACCTCGCGCTCGCCGCGCTCCACAAATCCGGCAAAGTGCCGGCGGTGATTACCCAGAACATCGACAACCTGCACCAGCAGTCCGGCTTTGCGCCCGACGCGGTGATCGAACTGCACGGCAATACCACCTATGCGGTGTGCATCGGCTGCGGCCTGCGCCATGAACTCGACTGGGCGAAGCAGCGTTTCGACGAGGACGGCCTCGCGCCGAACTGCGTCTCATGCAACGAGCCGGTCAAGACCGCCACGGTGTCGTTCGGACAGGCGATGCCGGATGCGCAGATGCGCCGCGCGGCGGAGCTTGCGCGAAACTGCGAGCTGTTTCTGGCGATCGGCTCCTCGCTGGTGGTGTGGCCGGCCGCCGGCTTTCCGCTGCTCGCGCGCAACGCCGGCGCGCGGCTTGTGATCATCAATCGCGAGCCGACCGATCTCGACGATATCGCAGATCTTGTGATCCGGCATGATATCGGCGATGTGCTCGATGGTTTTGTCGCGCATTGATTCGATCGAGCGCAAGACTGTTCATAGCCTGCGGCTGATCGGTTTTTTGGCTTTGCCGACTCGACCGGAGTGTTATCTTCGAATCGCGAGAATCGCCGCGCCGCATCCTTGAATCAGCAACGATGCGCGCAAGGGAAGTGGGGTTGCCCGCGCGGGCTGCCATCAACGTGGCAAACGCTGCAGCAAGTGGCAGACGCCTGGAGTGTGGGGTCGGGGGTCATGGGGTCGGACGATTTGGAGTCCAAGAGGCTGACCGGGCCGGGTGCGGCCGGCCGGTCTTCACCGGGTGATTACGACGGACATCATCGCGAGAGCGTGGCCGATCCCTTTTCCGGGCTGGAGACCGCGGCCGCCAATCTGGTCGAACTCAGCGGCGTCATCAAATGGTTCGACGCTTCCAAGGGTTACGGCTTCATCGTGCCAGACAATGGCTGGCCGGACATCCTTTTGCATGTCACCGTGCTGCGACGCGACGGCTACCAGACGGCTTACGAAGGCGCGCGGCTGGTCTGCGAATGCGTCCAGCGCCAGAAGGGCTATCAGGCCTTCCGCGTCATCTCGATGGATGAGTCGACCGCGATCCACCCGGCGCAGATGCTGCCGCCCCGCACCCATGTCAGCGTGACCCCGACCAGCGGCCTCGAGCGCGCGCAGGTGAAGTGGTTCAACCGGCTGCGCGGGTTCGGCTTCCTGTCCTGCGGCGAGGGTACGCCGGACATCTTCGTCCATATGGAAACGCTGCGCCGTTACGGCATGACCGAGTTGCGCCCCGGCCAATATGTGCTGGTGCGTTACGGGCCGGGCTCCAAGGGCATGATGGCGGCGGAGATCCAGCCGGAGGCCGGCGCCGGCGGCCTGTCCTCACACTGATCTGGTCGGCCTTCCGTTTTCAGAGCCCCGACCGGCAGCGGCCGGCTCATGTTCTTGCTGTCGTTTTTGCGATAACGGCTTGGCGCTGAATGTTTTTCGGTGCAGACCGCCCACGAAGCTGTGATGGCGCAATGCTGGCGTCCGGCAAACGATCCCGCTATTGCCTTGACCGTAACGACGGGCCGCTGGATTGCTGCGTGGTGTGCTGGAAGACGGGATCGACGATGTTGGCTGCTGGATTGCCGGTTCGGAAGGTTCAGGCGTTGGCGCGGCTGGGTCTGATGGCGCTGCTTGGCGCAATGCTGCTGGTCATGCCGGCGCGGGCCGCGGAGACGCAATCGCTGGAGATCGTCACCCGCTCGGGCGTTCAGGTCTTTACCGTCGAGATCGCGCGGACCGATCAGGAGCGGGCCACCGGCCTGATGTACCGCAAGGAACTGGCGGAGGGCCGCGGCATGCTGTTCGACTTCTCGCCGGAACAGAATATCTCGATGTGGATGAAGAACACCTTCATCTCCCTCGACATGATCTTCATCGGCGGCGATGGCCGCGTCTTGCGGATTGCGGAAAACACCGAGCCGCACTCCGAGAAGATCATCTCCTCGGGCGGGCCGGCGCGGGCCGTCCTGGAGGTCATTGCCGGGACGGCGCGGAAATACGGCATCCAGCCCGGCGACCGGGTGGCGTCGCCTTTATTGGGCACCCGCTAGTTTAGGAACCGCTAGGCCAGTTCCGGGTCTCGGCGCGGCTTGCTGGAGCCGGGGGAAGCGTGTAACCACTGGCCGCTCGGGGTATGGCGTAGCCTGGTAGCGCGGCGGTTTTGGGTACCGCAGGTCGCAGGTTCGAATCCTGCTGCCCCGACCAGTCACCCATTTGAATCCCCTAACTTTTTCTTCGACGATTCTGACGCGGTTCTGACGTCGCCGATCGCACCTGGCTTGGTCTTTTGTCTCGCGCTGCTTTTCTGTCGCCGGCCGCCCTCATCGCGGCTGCTGACATCTCAACACTTTGCGCGAGCGACCTTGCGGATGTGACAACGAGGTCCTGCGCGACATCGCAATCTTCGGCACATGTCATCGCGATCGCTGAGAGCGTCTTCGCAGAATCGAATATCTTACTTCGATCTTTGTGCACGACGCATTGCGGTGTCTGTGTACACCAATTGGTCCCGATTAGAATTTCTCAAAGTGAAAACACGCGGTGATGTGTCACCGGGGGACGTCGTGCGGTGCGCGCGAGTTGCATGAAACGCAAAACGTTCTGTTTTTAAGGGACTTTCCGTTTCGCCTTGAAAACTAGACTCTTTCTAAACAATTCAGGCTCGCTTTATTCCCGATTTTGAACACTTCTTTTTTCGAAAAGGTCCACTGGACGTTTTGCCGCATTTCCTTCATGAGCGAAAAATGATCGTCGCGCATTCCCGCGGCGAAGACATTTGTCAGGGGCCAGGGGCTGTGAAGAAGGATATGTATCGCGTCCGCGAGACAACTCGCTCAATCGCAAAATCGGGACTGCTGTCGGCAAGCTACATCGTGCTGGGGCTCGCGATGTGCATCACGGATGCCGACGCGCAACAGGCGACGCAAACGCAATCAGGCGCCAGCACGCTGCCGGCGGTGGTGATTTCGCCAAACAAGCCGAGAACGCAGCGCAGGCCGCGCACCGCATCATCGACCTCGTCGCGCACGCGCCGGGCGGCGCGGGCACCCGTGCAGACCCCGCCGAAAACCGTGGAGCAGAGCTGGGCGGCGGACAATCAGGCGGCGCGCACCGGCACGACCGGCTACATCGCCAACAGCACGTCAGTCGCGACCAAGACCAACACTGCGCTGATCAACATTCCGCAGTCGGTCAACGTGCTGACCAAGGAGTTCATCGACGATCAGAACTTCCAGCACATCACCGACGCCACGCGCTATGTGCCGGGCGTTGCGATTCATCAGGGCGAAGGCAACCGCGACGAACTCGTGATCCGCGGCGTCGATTCGAGCGCGAACTTCTTCGTCAACGGCTTCCGCGACGACGTGCAGTATTTCCGCGATCTCTACAACACCCAGAGCATCGAGGTGCTGAAGGGACCGAGCGCGCTGATTTTCGGCCGCGGCGCGGGTGGCGGCCTTGTCAACCGCACGCTCAAGGAAGCCGATGGCACGCGCGTCTATGAAGCCACCGCGCAGACCGGCTCCTTTGGCGACCGCCGCGTCACGCTGGATGCCGGGCAGGCGGTCAACGAGGCGGTCGCGGTCCGCTTCAATGCATTCTACGAAGGCTCCGACACGTTCCGCGACTACGGACACCTGGAGCGGTACGGCTTCAACCCGACGCTGACCTGGAAGGTCAACGACGACACCAAGGTCAAGCTGAGCTACGAATATTATCACGACCGCGAACTGGCGGATCGCGGCAATCCTTCGATTGCGAGCACGCTGCCGGGCGGCGCGACGCGCTTCAATCCGACCGTGCCGTTCGCGCCGAACGGGAATTTTTCGACGTTCTTCGGTAACCCGCTTGTCAACAACACCTATGCCGACGTGCAGACGGGCATGGCCGTGGTCGAGCACGATTTTGGCAACGGCCTGATGGTGAAGAACTCCTCGCTCTACGCCGACTATAATCGCGGTTATGTGAACGTGTATCCGGGCAGCGCCGCCAATCTCGTGGCGCAGACCATGAACCTGTCCGGTTACATGAACACGACCAATCGTGAGAATGCGTTCAACCAGACGGATTTCACCTACAAGGCGGCCACCGGCCCGATCTTCCACACTCTGACATTCGGCACCGAGTTCGGACGGCAAACCGGCACCAGCCTGCGCAACAGCGCAACCTTTGGCGGCGCGGCCAACGCCGTGGTCAATCCTTTCAATCCGACCTATTTCGGTCCGGTGGAATTCGTTCATAAGACCACAGATGCCGACAACAAATACCGCCTCAATATCGAGTCCGCTTATGTGCAGGACCAGATCGAGGTCACGCGCTGGCTGCAACTGATCGCGGGCGCGCGGTTCGATCGCTTCGATCTCGACGTGCTCGATCGCAATACCGGCATCCAGCGCGGCCGTGTCGACGACAAGGTGTCGCCGCGCGTCGGTGTTGTGGTCAAGCCGGTCGATAACGTGTCGGTGTACGGTGCGTACAGCATCTCGTATCTACCCTCGTCGGGCGATCAGTTCAGCGCGCTCAATGATGGCACGGTCATTCTCGATCCACAGAAGTTCGAGAACACCGAATTCGGTGTGAAGTGGAATATCAATCCAAAGTTGTTGTTCACCTCGGCTGTTTATGAACTCAACCGCACCAACCAGCCGATCACCGATCCGGTTCGCGGCTCGCCGTACGTTCTGCCGAACGGGGCGACCCGGATGCGTGGTTTTGAAGCCTCGCTCAACGGCTACGTGACCGAGCGCTGGCAGTCGATCCTCGGCTACGCTTACACCGATGCCCGGATCACGAGTGATCTCACCGCAGGCAGCGTCGTTGCCGGCAACCGCGTCCAGCTCGTGCCGTACAACCAGTTCTCATGGTGGAACAAGTACCAGATCGACTCGCGCTGGGCGGCTGCAGTGGGCGTAATCCACTTCACCGACTCCTATGCAGCATCGGATGATACGGTGCGGCTGCCGGGCTTCACCCGCGTCGACGCGGCGGTCTATCTGAAGATCAACGAGACCTGGAGTGGCCAGTTCAATGTCGAGAACGTCTTCGACAAGGGCTACTGGGCCAGCGCCGACGGCAACAACAACCTGTCGCCGGGCGCGACCCGCACCTTCCGTGTGCTGGCGCGGGCGAAGTTCTAGAAGGACACAAGTCGCATCGCCTGACCTCCAGGATGTGACAAAAGGGGCGCGAGCAATCGCGCCCCTTTATTTTTGAGGCTAGTCCAATCAGGCCTTCGCCGCGGAGGATTGCGGCGCGCTGGGCGGCTGCGGCCGTGCCGGCTTGTCCTGCTTCTTCGACCAGTTGCCGTAATAGGCGACCGCGGTCAGGATCGCGAGGCCGCCGATGCTGACGCCAAGCTGCGCCAGCAGCGATCCAGAGCTCATCATCAGCGCGAAATGGCCGACAAATGACAGGAAGATGCCGACGCAGAACACCTGCAGCGATTGCTGGCCGCATTTGATCAGCGGATCGAGCCACGGCGATTGCAGCCCGCTCCAGTCCTTGCGCACGTAGCGAGTGACGAGGAATGCGATCACCACGAAATGCAGCACGCGATAGGGCGCGAGGTTGGTCTTGTCGTTGGGGTTGAAGGCATCCACCAGCCAGCCCGGAAACAGCGCGCCGAAGTCCGGGAAGCGGCCGGCCAGCGTCATCACCATCGCGAAAACAAGATAGCCGATGCCGACCACCGGCATGGTTCGCGACCAGATCAGCGATTTGGATTCGCGCGCGCCGCCGAGCGCGTACCATGCGCCGAACACGAACAGCACCTGCCAGCAGAACGGATTGAAGTACCATACGCCGGTCGGATAGCCGGACAGATTCCAGCCGAAATGCCGGGCGGCGACATACAGCGCCAGCGAGCCGAGCATGGTCAGGTTCGGCCGGCGCAGCAACAGCCACAGCACCGGCGGGAAGAAGCCCATCAGTACGATGTAGAGCGGCAGCACGTCGAGGTTGAGCGGCTTGAAGCGCAGCAGCAGCCCTTCGGTGATGGTCTGGATCGGGCTGTCGACGAGACCGGCGATGTTGAATTCGTGGATGATCTCCGGATCGCTGTAGCGCAGCGCCACCCAGCCGATCGAGGCGATGTAGATCACGAACAGCAGGACATGGGCGACGTAAAGCTGCCAGACGCGCTTGAAGAGCCGCGTCGAGCCAACGATGAAGCCGCGCTCGATCATCATCTTGGCGTAAACGAAAGAGGCGGTGTAGCCCGAGATGAACACGAACAGGTCGGCGGCGTCGCTGAAACCGTAATTGCGGGTGGTCACCCAGTTGATGACGTTGTTGGGGATGTGGTCGAGGAAAATGGCCCAGTTGGCGATCCCGCGAAACAGATCGAGCCGCAGGTCGCGACCCTTGTCCGGCAGGGTGGCGTGAATGTCCATGATGCCCGTTCGCGGCTGGTTCAAAAGATTGGATTTTGCCACCAAATCTCGATTCTGGCCCGCGGGATTGTGCCCTGGGGTCAGATTGTGGCCCGGCGGCAAACCGTCTATATAGACACCCGGTTTGAAACGGCACCGGGCGGCGTGGCCTGGGCTGTTCACGTCTCATCACATCCGCGCCAGATCGCCACCGGGACCGCCGTCATGACCGCTCGAATCTTCAAGCAGCCCAAGAACGCCATGCAGTCCGGCAGGGCCAAGACCCGCGACTGGCAACTCGATTACGAACCGGCCGAGCCGCAGGTGGTCGAGCCGCTGATGGGCTGGACCAGTTCGGGCGACATGAAGCAGCAGTTGACGCTGCGGTTCGACACCAGGGAAGACGCCATCGCTTATTGCGAGCGCGAGGGCATCCCGTATCAGGTGATCGAGCCGAAGGAATCGATCCGCCGCCAGGTAGCCTATTCCGACAATTTCGCCTTCCGCCGCCCCGAGCCGTGGACGCACTGATTCAAGAAGCTGAACACAAGCCGCTCTTACGAAAATGCCCGCGTTGTTCGCGGGCATTTTTGTTTCATGCCGCCCGCCATTGCGACCTGCGTCGGGCACGGATTGCGGAATAAATCCTACCGCTTCGGCTCCGCTCCCATGATCAGATCGGGCAGCCACAGCACGATGTCCGGGAAGATGCACATCAGGAGCAGTGCCACCATCATCAGCAGCAGGAACGGCAGGGTGCCCCAGATGATCTCGCTGAGGGAGACGTCTGGGGCGACGTTGCGGATGACGAAGATGTTGAGCCCGACCGGCGGGTGAATGAGACCCATCTCCATGGTGATGGTCATCATCACGCCGAACCAGATGATATCGAAATCGGCCGCGCGCAGCGGCGGCAGGATGATCGGCGCGGTCATCAGGATGATCGAGACCGGCGGCAGGAAGAAGCCGAGCACGATCACCATGCCGAGGATCGCCGCGAGCAGGCCCCAATGCGGCAGGTGCATGTTGACGATGGCCTGCGCCGCCGACTGCGAGATGTGCAGGTAGCTCATCACATAGGAATAAAGCAGCGACATGCCGATGATCATCATCAGCATGGTGGATTCGCGGATGGTCGAGGTCAGGATCGGCTCAAGATCGCTCGGCTTCCAGACGCTGTAGATCGAGGCGATCAGGAACAGCGCCAGCAGGCCGCCGAGGCCTGCGGTCTCGGACGGCGTGGCATAGCCGCCGTACAGCGCGATCATCACGCCGGTGAGCAGCGTTACGAATGGCAGCACGCGCGGCAGGATGCTGAAGCGCTCCGCCATGGTGTAATCGTCGTGCTCGAGGATCGGGGAATCCTGCCCGGTCGCCTCGAATACTTTCTGCGCGGCGGCGTATTCCTTGCGGAAGCGGAACACCGCATAAAGCGCGAACAGCGTCACCAGCAGCACGCCAGGGCCGATGCCGGCGAGGAACAGACGGCCGAGTGACTGTTCGGCGGCGACCGCGAACAGGATCATGGTGATCGAGGGCGGCAAGAGGATGCCGAGCGTGCCGCAGGCCGCGATGATGCCGGAGGCGAAGCCGCCGGAATAACCGCGCTTGCGCATCTCGGGGATACCGGCCGAGCCGATCGCCGAGCAGGTCGCCGGCGAGGAGCCCGCCATCGCTGCGAATAAAGCGCAGGCGAACACGTTAGCGATGCCGAGGCCTCCGGGAATCTTGTGCAGCCAGGCATGCAGCGCGGTGTAGAGATCCTGACCGGCTTTCGATTTTCCGATCGCCGCGCCCTTGAGGATGAACAGCGGGATCGAGAGCAGGGTGATGGAGGCGAGTTCCTCGTAGACGTTCTGCGTCACCGTATCGAGCGATGCGGTGGGCATGTAGATCGCCATGAAAGCCACGGCCACGGCGCCGAGCGCGAACGCGATCGGCATTCCGGAAAACATCACGAGCAAAGTGACAATGCCGTAGCTGATGCCAATTCCAAAAACTGTCATGCGCGGGGAGCCCTGCCGAACGATCCAAGAAGCTGCAACAGAATCTGCACGCATAGCAGCGTCATGCCCGCCGCCATCAGGCTGTAGGGAATGGCCAGGGGAGGACTCCAGATCGAGTTCGTCACCTGTCCGTCGACATAGGCTTCATGGGTCAACGTCCAGGATTTCCATGCAAAGAACGAGCAGAAGGCGAGGTTGGCGACATCGATCAGAAGCTCGCGCACCCAGTTGGCGCGCGCCGACAGCAGGCCGACGAACGCCTCGATGCCGATATGGCCGCGGTGCTGCTGCACGAAGGCGCAGGTCATGAACGTCACGCCGACGATCAGGAAGACCGAGGCCTCGTCCTGCCAGTAGGTCGGGCTGTGGAACAGGCTGCGGGTCACCACGCTGTAGCTGAGAATGACGCAAGCGAGCACCATCGCCACCGATGAGACGATGACGATGATGCGATTGACGAACGCCAAAGCGCGATCTGCCGCCGCCACGAAGCGATTGGTGGCGACGGCAGCAGCGACGGGTTCATCCCCGATCGGACCGTGCATCATGTAACGTCTGCGGCCAGCTTCATCAGGTTGGCGGACGTCGCGGTCTTGCCGGAGTAGTTCTTCCAGGCGGTGTCGCGGGCGATATCCCGCCACTTGCCGACCGTCGCGGCATCGAGCGCGCTGACCTTGGCGCCGGCCTTTTCGTAGACCTTGGCGACCTCGACGTCGTCGGCCTGCGCGCCTTCGCGGCCGAATCCCTCCATTTCGGCGCCGACCGCCAGGATGATGTCCTGATGCTTCTTCGGCATGGCGTCGAAGATCGACTTCGACATCAACAGCGGCTCCAGCATGAACCAGTAGGAATTGCCGGCGCCGGAGGTGAGGCTCTTGGCGATCTCCTCCAGCCGGAACGAGATCAGACTGGTCGAGGAGGTGATGCCGGCATCGCATGCGCCGGTCTGCATCGCCGCGTAGATTTCGTTGGACGGCAGCGACAGCACGGCCGCGCCGGCGGCCTGCAGCACCATGTCCATTTCCTTGGAGCCGCCGCGCACCTTCATGCCCTTGGCGTCTTCCGGCGCGACCAGCGGGCGCGAGCGGCTGGCGACGCCGCCGGCCTGCCAGACCCAGGT
>JAFKKO010000006.1 GCA_017305455.1 Hyphomicrobiales bacterium
GAGGAGATCGCGTGTGTGTAAGCGTAGTGTTGCGTGAGCGTATCCATGTTCGGTTTGCGTAACAGGCTGAGGGGCGCGCGGTTCGCGCCCTTCAGCTTTGTCATCTTCGCCCTGGTGCCGAACTCGCTCGGCTATCAGGACCTTGGCGCGTTGCTGACGCACCAGCCTGGCGTTGCGGAACGCTGGCAGCAGCACACCTTCGCATCCTCGCGCCGCGCGATGCGGGTGGCCTCCTTCAATTTCCCGCGCCCGATCGGCACCGATGTGCCGGAAACGGCGTCCTATCGTCTCGCCAGTCTCGACACCGCCAGCGCTGACATCACCGGCGCGCTCGGCCGCCACCCGCTCGGCGAGCCGCTGCGTCCGTTGCAGGCCGCGGATTTTCCGCAAGTCGTGCGCACGCTGAAGGGCGATCGCTTGCAGGTCGTGGCGCCGCAGGCGGCGCCCGCCGAACAGCCGGCGAATGAGGATCTTGCGCCCGACGACAACGCGTCCGTGCAGGGCGCCAAGACCGCCGATGCGTTGCCGCCGCTGGCCGAGCCCGCGCCGCTCGACGAGGAATTGCAGGCCGCGCTGTCGTCGCCGCGTCTGCCGCAATATGATTCCACCAAGCCGGTCGCCGAAGGCGAACTCGACGATCGCGCGCTGGCCGCGCTGCATGCCGAGCCGAAGGGCAACATCGCCCCGGTCGCCGTGGTGCCGCGCGATCCGTTCTCGGTGAAAACCTCGAGCCTGTTCTTCGGCAACGCGTCGCTCGGCGATGCTGGCGAGGCGCTGGAGCGCTGGGCGCCCGGCGAGGAGCCGATCATCGTGCTGCCGAACGGCGATCCGGACATGAAGCAGTCCGCTCCGTTACCGCATAGCGCGTCCGACGCCGCAGGTGGCGAAACCATCGCCGGCAAGGGCGAAGTCAGCAGTGACAAGCAGCGTCCGCGCACGCCGGCCGAGCGGCTCGGGCTCGATGTGAAGTCGCGCGCCAAGGCCGAGAAGTGCCTCGCCGACGCGGTGTATTTCGAAGCGCGGGGCGAGGCGGTGCGTGGCCAGATCGCGGTGGCGCAGGTCGTCGTCAACCGCGCGTTCTCGGGTTACTACCCGACCACGATCTGCGGCGTGGTGTATCAGAATTCGCACCGCCATCTGTCGTGCCAGTTCACCTTTGCCTGCGACGGCATCCGCGACGTGGTGCGCGAGCCCGACATGTGGGAGCGCGCCAAGCGCATTGCCAAGGCGACGCTCGACGGCCAGCTCTGGCTGCCGGAAGTCGGCAAGTCGACGCACTATCACGCCTACTGGGTGCGCCCGTCCTGGGTGCATGAGATGAAGAAGCTGTACAAAACCGGCGTGCACACCTTCTATCGGCCGCGCGCCTGGGGCGACGGCAAGGATGCGCCGAGCTGGGGCAGCGCGACCCAGACCGCCGAGATTTCCAAGGAGCTTGCGGCGGAGAAGCCGTAAGCGTCTCGTCCTCATCCTCGTCATGGCCGGGCTTGTCCCGGCCATCCACGTTTTGCGGAAAGACGTTTAAGGGCGTGGATGCCCGCGACAAGCGCGGGCATGACGACTCATGGCCATTGATTTGCTACGCGTCGATATCGAGCGCGACGTCGAAGTTCGGCGCCGAGTGGGTGAGGGCGCCGGAGGAGGCGTAATCGACCCCGGTGCGCGCGATGTCGGCGATCGACTCCCGCGTCACGCCGCCGGAGACCTCCAGCACCACGCGGCCGGCCGCGAGCTTCACCGCATCGCGCAGGCTCGGCAGATCCATGTTGTCGAGCATCACCACGTCGGCAAGACCGGTGGCGAGCACCTCGCGCAACTGATCGAGCGTGTCGACCTCGATCTCCACCTTGACCAGATGTCCGACATGGGCGCGGGCGCGCTTCAGCACCGCGGTGACGCCGCCGGCGACCGCGATGTGGTTGTCCTTGATCAGGATGGCGTCGTCGAGGCCGAAGCGATGGTTGAAGCCGCCGCCGCAGCGCACGGCATATTTCTCCAGCGCGCGCAGGCCGGGCGTGGTCTTGCGCGTGCAGCAGATGCGTAGCTTGTTGGTGCCGACATGGCGCACATAGTCCGCCGTCAGCGTGGCGATGCCTGACAGCCGGCCGACGAAATTGAGCGCGGTGCGCTCGGCCGCCAGCACGGCGCGCGCCGGCCCCGAGATGGTCAGCACATCGACGCCCCTGGCGACGCTGCCGCCATCATGGACATGAGCCTGGATGCGGATGTCGCGCGACAGGCGATGAAACGCCGCGACCGCCAGCGGCAGCCCCGCGATCACGCCCGCCTGCCGCGCCACCAGCACGGCGCGAGCCGGCGTGTCGGCGGGAATGGTCGCGGCCGAGGTAATGTCGCCGGCGCGGCCGAGGTCTTCCGCCAGCGCGCGCTCCACCGCGCTATCGATCTCGAGCGGCGACAGGAAAGCGTTCGGATAGAGCAGCGTGGCGGGATCGAGAACGTCGCTCATGATGGATGTCCGTAATCGGTTGATGAGGTCAGACTGAATCCCCGTCATTGCGAGGAGACGGAAGCCGACGAAGCAATCCAGCCCCTGTACTTTGCCGCGGCCTTATCTTGATTGCTTCGCTGCGCTCGCAATGACGATAAAATCCCAATGAGGTTGCACTACGACAGCGCGTCTGCCGGCATGGCCGCGCGCGGCGTCTCGTGGCCGGTGATGGTCGCCGCGACCGCATGCGCCGCGCTCAGCGTCGTCATGGTCCGGCGGGCCAGCGCCGGGTTTTCTTCCGGATAGTCGGAGCGGAAATGCGCGCCGCGGCTCTCCTGCCGCACCCAGGCGGCGGTGGCGACGATCAGCGCGGTGGTCGCCATGTTGCGCAAAGCGGCGTTGGTGACGCTGCGCTCCATCGCGACCAGGCTGCGCACCGCCTGGGCGAGATCGTCGCCATTGCGGATGACGCCGACCTGCGTGCTCATGATGTTGCGCAGCTTCGCCTCGGCCGCCGTGTCGAATGCGCCGTTCGGCATCTGCGTGCTGGCGACGATGCGCAGCGTGTCCGGCAGCTCGTGGCCGTTGATGTCCTCGGCGATCCGTGCCGCATAGACCACGGCTTCGAGCAGCGAGTTGGAGGCGAGGCGGTTGGCGCCGTGCGCGCCGGTCGAGGACACTTCGCCGCCGGCCCACAATCCTTTGATCGAGGTGCGGCCGTGCTGGTCCACGGCGATGCCGCCCATGTGATAGTGCACCGCCGGCGCGATCGGGATCGGCTGCGTCGCCGGATCGATGCCGCCCGCCTTGCAGCTGGCATAGACGGTCGGAAATTCCTTGGCGAAATGCGCGCCGAGCGCCTTGGTGGCGTCGAGAAACGCGCCGCGTCCCGCCGCGATCTCGGCGAACACGCCGCGTGCGACGATGTCGCGCGGCGCAAGCTCGGCCAGCGGATCGATCGCCAGCATAAAGCGTTCGCCCTTGCTATTGATCAGCGTCGCGCCTTCGCCGCGGATCGCTTCGCTCGCCAGCGGCGCCGGATCGCGCCCAATCATGATGGCGGTCGGATGGAACTGAACGAATTCGGGATCGGCGATCACCGCTCCGGCGCGCGCGGCGAGCGCAAGGCCGCTGCCGCTGGCCTCCACCGGATTGGTGGTCACCGCATAGAGATGGCCGATGCCGCCGGTCGCCAGCACCACGGCGCGGGCGGGAACGGTGATGGTGTTCGCGCTGGCGTCATCCGCCTTGCGCAGTTGCAGGCCGGCGACGGCGCCCTCGCTGGTCAGCAGCGTCTCGGCCACAAAGCCCTCGATCACCTTGATCGACGGTGTCTTCTGCACGGCATCGATCAGCGCGGCGATGATCGCCTTGCCGGCGCGGTCGCCCTGCACATGGACGATGCGGCGCGCCGAATGCGCGGCCTCGCGGCCGACCGCGAGCCGACCCTCCAGATCGCGGTCGAACGGCACGCCATATTGCAACAGGTCGTGGATCCGCGCGCCGGCTTCGCGGGCGAGGCCGAGCGCGACGGCTTCATCGACGATGCCGCCGCCGACCGCGATGGTATCGGCGGCATGGGCTTCGGCGCTGTCGCCTTCAGCCACCGCCGCGGCGATGCCGCCCTGCGCCCAGGCGCTCGATGCGCCTTCGCCGAGCGGTGCGGCTGAAATCACGGTGACGGGACGCGGCGCCAGCTTGAGCGCGCAGAACAGGCCGGCGAGGCCGCCGCCGACGATGACAATGTCGTCAGCCGCAATTGCGCTGCTGGGCTCGATCAGTTTCATAGGCGTCGTCCCCGATTGCGAAGCCATCGTGCCTGCCTTGCAACAGGCTCCACGTCCGGCTTCTGCGGCTCAAGGCGTGGATGGCCGGGACACATTTGTGCCTGTCTCCGACGGGCGGCGCCCGGCCATGACGAGATCTGCGGTCAATTCTTCAGATTGATCATCCGTTCCACGGAACGCCGCGCGCGATCCGCGATCATCGGATCGATCACGATTTCCTCGCGCATGTAGACCAGGCTGTCGAGAATCTTCGGCAGCGTGATGCGCTTCATGTGCGGGCACAGGTTGCACGGCTTGATGAAATTCACCTGCGGCAGTTCCGCCTGCACGTTGTCGGCCATCGAGCACTCGGTGACCATCACCACGCGCTGCGGCTTGTGGTTCCGCACCCAGTCGATCATGTGCGCGGTCGAGCCGGTGAAGTCCGCCTCCGCGATCACGTCGGGCGGGCATTCCGGATGCGCGATGATCTGCACGGTCGGGTCGGCCTGCCGGTAGCCGCGCAGTTCGTCGCCGGTGAAGCGCTCGTGGACTTCGCACGCGCCCTTCCAGGCGATGATCTTCACCTTGGTCTGCGAGGCGACGTATTTCGCCAGATACTGGTCCGGCACCATGATCACGGTGTCGGAGCCGAGGCTTTCCACCACCGCGACCGCGTTCGACGAAGTGCAGCAGATATCGACTTCCGCCTTCCCGTCGGCGGAGGTGTTGACATAGGAGACCACCGGCACGCCGGGGAAGCGCC
>JAFKKO010000128.1 GCA_017305455.1 Hyphomicrobiales bacterium
AAAGCCAACGGCTTTTAAAGCCATGGCCGCCTGCGCGGCGCATGGCTTTTGTGGTCCCGGGCTTCCTAGCCGGGGAAAGGTGCCCTTGCGCAGAGCTTGTTGCCGTCGGGGTCGCGCAGATAGGCAAGATAGACCTTCTTTCCGGCCGACTCCCGCACACCCGGAGGATTTTCCACCGAGGTCCCGCCATTCGCGACGCCGGCAGCGTGCCACGCATCCACCGTCGCCGGATCCTTGATGGTGAAGCCGATAGTGCCGCCATTGGCGGACGTCGCGGCCTGCCCGTTGATCGGCTTGGTTACCAGGAACCGCGCGCCGTCCTGGCTGTAGGCGACGCGTCCCTTCGCATCGACGGTGCCGGCCGATCCTCCGGTTGCGGTGAACAGTGCATCGTAAAACTTCTTGGACGCTTCGATGTTATTCGAACCGACCATGACGTGACAGAACATGGCAAAGACTCCAGCTTGCAACAGATAAAATGATCTACTGGAAGGACTCATTTTAAAGCAAGGGTCGATCGAGTCGAACGCAAGAAAAGCCCGCGGAAACGACCGGCGCAGAGCCTGCCGCAAGCGGCGATGAAAACTTGCCGACGATGAATCGGCTTGTCCGCTGCTGTGGTTCGAATATTTCGTAACATAAGCGGCCGATGATCCCGCTTGCCGCGCCGCGTAGATGTTCAAACTGTCGGCAGGCTGGTGAAGCCGCGATCCGCGCCGCGCAGCGCCAGCTCGTCCGCGCCAGCGTTGTGCTGGTCGATCCGCGTCACACGCGCCGACGACGGTCCCTGCCGACACGCCTCGATCATCGCCGTCACAAGATCCGGCGGACCGGAGAAGACCGCTTCCACCACGCCGGTACGGTGATTGCGCACCCAGCCGTCCAGGCCATAACCGCGCGCGGTGCTCTCCGCCCAATAGCGGAAACCGACGCCCTGCACCCGGCCGTGAATGACAATGCGTCGAATGACGGTGCTCATGACAGTTTCCGTAGTCGCATGGCGTTTGTAGCACGACCTCCGCGATGCGGCGCGACAACAAAAAACGGCGGACGCCCGCAGGCGCCCGCCGTTCCTGAAACAACCAGAATACAAATCGATCTTACATTCCGAGATCGAGGATCGTCGGCAGCGATTGCGCGACCGGCAGCGTGGCCGCGCCAATCAGGGTCGCGGCGACAAGGCCGGTCAGCACGCGGCTGCTGCGGCGCTTGCCGCGCATCTGCGCGGAGATCCACTCCAGCACTTCGATATTGACGCCCACCGCCTTGGTTGGCGCCCAGCTATCGATCGAGGTCTGCGGCGACAAGGCGACCGCGCGCGAGGGCACCGGCAGACCCGAAGCGGAAGCCGCGTGATGCACGACGGCCTTGGCGAACAGATCGTCGAACACGCCGTCATCGGTCCGGTCGGCCGCGGCCTCGTTGATCTGAAACAGCGCTTCGGCTTCCGCGCGGCTTACCGGCCGATCGGCGATCGCCCGGCCGGTCAGAATCCGCGCGCACCATGCGGCATCATCCGCATCGAGCGAGCGCGAGAAATGAACGCGGCCCGCCGTTGTCGGTCCCTCGCCGGTGATGACGCCGTCCCGCACGATGGCAAGTGCGCTGACAGCGCAGGCGCTGGCCTCGGCGCCGTTCGATGCGGTCTCGATGTGATGAAGGAGATCGGAAAGGCTTTCACTGGATGTGATCGCGAACGCAGACATGGCACTTACTCGTTTTTATCCCGTAGCATTTTCATGCGGACGTAAATGATTTCTTAAGACTGCAGCCGGACCGGCTCTATCTCACGGAGAGTTGCCTATTGGTCGCAGGTCAACGCCCCATGGTTCAATGATATGGCGTCCCCTGTCGGCAGGGTTGCGGCGCATCGTAGGCTAATTCAGGGCATTTGAAGAAAAACGCGCAGGCGTATTGTTTCAAATTGTTACGCCCGGCGAGAACAGCATTGCACCGATGGCAAGCAGGGAAGAAGGATCTTGTCCTTTTTTCCGCGCCATTCCGTTGCCGTTGCGATGGACCTATATCGAAGGGGTCATTCCGAAAATTCCCACGACATGAGGACGTCACAATGACTTTATCGATTGGTGCCAAGGCACCCGACTTCGAAGCTGAAAGCACCGAAGGCCACATCAGCTTCCATAAATGGCTCGGCGACAGCTGGGGTCTGTTCTTCTCTCATCCGAAGGATTTCACGCCGGTTTGCACCACCGAGCTCGGCGCCGTCGCCCGCCTCAAGCCGGAGTTCGACAAGCGCGGCGTCAAGCTGATCGGCATCAGCGTCGATCCGACCGACAAGCACCACCTCTGGGCCAAGGATATCGAGGAGACCCAGGGCGTCGCGCCGAACTACCCTCTGATCGCCGACGTCGACTTCAAGGTCGCCAAGCTCTACGGCATGCTGCCGGAAAGCACATCGGGCCACGTCAACAAGCGGACGCCGGCGGACAACCAGACCGTACGCAACATTTTCGTCATCGGGCCGGACAAGGCGATCAAGCTTGTCTTCATCTATCCGATGAGCACCGGCCGCAACTGGCAGGAAGTGCTGCGCGCCATCGACTCCCTGCAGCTCACCGCCAAGCACGGCGTCTCCACGCCCTCCGACTGGAAACAGGGAGAGGACGTGTTCTTCTCGGCCGCCGTGCCGGAAGAAGATGCCCGGCAGAAGTTTCCGAAGGGCTGGAAGTCGCCGAAGCCCTACTTCCGCATCGTCGAGCAGCCGAGGTAACGGCAAGGCCATCGCCCTTGCCAAATCACCGCTCGTGCAAAAGGGACGCTACGGCGTCCCTTTTCCTTTGACCGGTCCCGCAGTGTCTCGTAGCGACTGACAAACCGCACCGAATACGTATAAATGGCCGCATGACGGCGGCGCCCCCTTCTCCCACCATTGTCTGGTTTCGCGACGATCTGCGACTGTCGGATCATGCCGCCATGCATCTGGCCGCTCAGGCCAATGCGCCGATTCTTTGCCTCTACGTTTACGACACCACCGACAGTGTGCGAGCGCTGGGCGCGGCAGCGAAATGGTGGCTGGCGAGCTCATTACGTGCACTGGATGCAAGCCTGCAAAGGCTTGGACAGCGGCTGGCGCTGCGCAAGGGAGACGCGGCGACACTCCTGCCACAGATCGCGCGCGAGATCGGTGCGCGGAATGTCCTGTGGATCGGCAGCGAGATACCAGGGCAAGCCGCGCTCGATGCCCGGGTCTGCGAAGCGCTCGACCGTATCGGCGTTGCAACAGAAGTCTTTCCCAGCGATCTGCTGGTGGCGCCACGCCGCATCCGCAACAAGGATGGCCACGGCTTGCGGGTGTTCACTCCATTCTGGAAACGGATTCTCTCGACTTACGACCGCGCCGCACCGCTCCCGGTCCCTAAGGCGTTGCCTCCCCCAGTCCCGATCGAAACCGAGTGCATTGAAGACTGGCGGCTTGAACCAACTCATCCGGACTGGGCCAGCCCGTTGCGCGAGATCTGGACACCGGGCGAAGCCACCGCACTCCAGCGGCTGCAGGATTTTCTGGAGGGCACCGCTCAGGGATATGCGACCAACCGCGACAGACCCGACGGCGACTATACGTCCCGTCTGTCGCCTCATCTGCGCTTTGGCGAAATCAGCCCACGACAAATCTTTCACGCCGCGGAGTTTGCAGCGGCACAGCATCCCGCCATCGGGCGCGATATCGATAAATTCCTCAGCGAGCTTGGCTGGCGCGAATTCTGCCGCCACCTGCTGTTCGATCTGCCGGAAATGGCCGAGCAGAATCTCAATCCGTCATTTGATCGCTTCGAGTGGCGGCACGACGCCGCAGCGCTCAAGGCATGGCAACGCGGCCAGACCGGCTATCCGATCGTCGATGCCGGCATGCGTGAGCTTTGGCACACCGGCGTCATGCACAATCGCGTACGTATGGTCGTCGCCTCGTTCCTCGTCAAACACCTGCTGATTGACTGGCGCGCAGGCGAGCAATGGTTCTGGGATACGCTGGTCGATGCCGACCCCGGCAGCAATCCGGCGAACTGGCAATGGGTGGCCGGCTCCGGTGCCGATGCCGCGCCGTATTTCCGTATCTTCAATCCGGTCCTGCAAGGCGAGAAATTCGATCCCGAAGGGCGGTATGTCGCAAAATGGGTGCCGGAGCTTCGGCAGCTTCCGGCAAAGCTCATCCATCATCCCTGGGATGCGAGCCCGATAGAGCTCGCAGCCGCAAACGTCACACTGGACAAGACCTATCCTGCGCCAATCGTCGATCACAAGAAGGCCCGCGAGCGGGCTCTGGCCGCCTACGCCAGGACGAAGGGCTAGCTGCCGGGCGAGACCTCGGTTTTTTCCGGCTTCGAGGCCGGTTTGTTGACCAGAAACACGCCGGCCGCGCAGATCGCCATGCCGACGATACCGAGCCAGTCGAGGCGCTCGTCAAACAGCACATAGGCCATCAGCGCGGTGGTCGCCGGCACCAGATAGAACAGGCTGGCGACCTGCGTCGCGGCCGCGCGGCGGATCAGCCAGTACAACACGCTGATCGAGCCGATCGACAGCGCAACGACCAGCCAGCTCACGCCGAGAATGAACTCCTTGCTCCAGGTCACCTCGCGCGTCTCGAACAGCAATGCGCCGATCGCGTACATCACACCGCAGGCCGTGAACTGAACGAAATTACCGGTGCGCCAGTCGATCCTGCTGCAATAGCGTTTCTGGTAAAGCGTGCCGATCGTGATGCTGACCAGCGCCACGCCGGTCGCGAACCAGCCCCAGCCAATATCGCCCGTCATCGAGCGCGTATGCAGCACCAGCAGCACGCCGGACAGGCCGAGCACCAGTCCTGCCCATTGCAGCAGCGTGACCCGCTCGCCCAGCCAGCGATTGGCCAGCGTCGAGGTCAGGATCGGCTGCAATCCGGGAATCAGCGCCGACAGGCCAGCCGGGACGGAATGGTAGATTCCGATGGACACACCGGCGAGATAGAATCCGTGGACCAGGAGACCCGCGACGATGCTGTGGCCGATATCGACGCCACGCGGCCAGGCCGGACGGAGCACGGCCACGATCACGGCCAGCAGCACGCACACATAGACCATGCGGATCGTGAGAAAGGTCAGCGGCTCAGCGCCGGACAGCGCATATTTGGTCCCGATGAAGCCGGAGCTCCACAGGACAACAAACACCGCCGGCGCAGCGCGGGCCGCCAATTTCTCAAGATCGCGATTCATTTGCGCCTGATTGCCCGAAGCTGTGCTATGCGGCAACTGTCAATATGTGCGAACGTCCTTGCAAAATTCGCGATGACGCAAGCGTGAACGGAAAAATTGAGGGATTTGCCATGGATGTTCGGGCCGCTGTCGCCGTTGCCGCCGGAAAGCCGCTTGAAGTCACCACCGTCCAGCTCGACGGGCCGCGTGAAGGCGAAGTGCTGGTCGAGATCAAGGCAACCGGCGTATGCCACACCGACGAGTTCACCCTCTCGGGCGCCGATCCGGAGGGACTTTTCCCGGCCATTCTCGGCCATGAGGGCGCGGGCGTCGTGGTCGATATCGGCCCCGGCGTGACCAGCGTGAAGAAAGGCGACCACGTCATTCCGCTCTACACGCCGGAATGCCGCCAGTGCCCGTCATGCCTGTCGCGCAAGACCAACCTGTGCACCGCGATCCGTGCGACGCAGGGCCAGGGTCTGATGCCGGACGGCACCTCGCGCTTCTCGATGGGCGGCAAGCCGATCCACCACTACATGGGCACCTCGACATTCGCGAATTACACGGTGTTGCCGGAAATCGCGGTGGCGAAAATCCGTGAGGACGCGCCGTTCGACAAGGTCTGCTACATCGGCTGCGGCGTCACCACCGGCATCGGCGCGGTCATCAACACGGCGAAGGTCGAGCAAGGCGCCAAGGCCATCGTGTTCGGCCTCGGCGGCATCGGGCTCAACGTGCTGCAGGGCCTGCGGCTCGCCGGCGCTGACATGATCATTGGCGTCGACATCAACAACGACCGCAAGGCGTGGGGCGAGCGTTTCGGCATGACCCATTTCGTCAACCCCAAGGAGGCCGGCAAGGACCTCGTGCCCTATCTCGTCGATATGACAAAATCCGGTGCCGATCAGATCGGCGGCGCGGACTACACCTTCGACTGCACCGGCAACGTCACCGTGATGCGGCAGGCGCTGGAAGCCTGCCACCGCGGCTGGGGCCAGTCGATCATCATCGGGGTTGCCCCCGCCGGCGCGGAGATTTCGACCCGGCCGTTCCAGCTTGTCACCGGCCGGACCTGGAAGGGCACCGCCTTCGGCGGAGCGCGCGGCCGCACCGACGTGCCGAAGATCGTGGACTGGTACATGCAGGGCAAGATCCAGATCGATCCGATGATCACCCACGTGATGCCGCTCGCCGACATCAACAAGGCGTTCGACCTGATGAAGCGCGGCGAATCAATCCGCGGAGTGGTGACGTTCTGATCTAGCCGCGTCACGCGCTGGAACCGCGATGTGGGCCAATGTGTTTGCATTGGCCAGCGATATCGCCTCCAGCACCGGCGCAAAATGACGCAATCTCCCTCCGGCTCCTTTCCCGGACAAACGAAGTTGATACAGGCCGGGCGCGCGCTGGACGCAGCCAATTTTTTTCTGGCTGACGTCCGCGACGGTCTTGGTCCTTATCTGGCCGTCTATCTTCTGACGGAAATGAAATGGGACGAAGCCAGCATCGGCATTGCGATGTCGATTGCCGCCATCGCCGGCATCGTCGCGCAGACACCCGCTGGCGCTCTGGTGGACGCCACAAGGGCCAAGCGCATGATCATGGCTATAGCCGCACTGCTGGTCACCGTTCCGTCCATCCTGCTGCCCTGGATGTCTGGTTTTATTCCAGTGGCAATTTCGCAAGCCATCGCGCAGGCGGCCGGCGTGATCTTCGCTCCGGCTTTGGCGGCGGTCACGCTCGGCATTTTCGGGCATCGCGCATTCAGCCGGAGGATCGGCCGCAATGAAACATTCAATCACGCCGGCAATGCCTTTGCCGCCGCAGCCGCGGGAGGCACCGCTTATGTCTGGGGACCCGGCGTGGTTTTCTATATTCTCGCAGCCATGGCCGTCGGCAGCCTTTTGAGCGTCATCGCCATTCCGGCCGGCGCGATCGACCATGATCTTGCGCGGGGACTTCACGATGCTGAAAAAAGCAAAGACGATAGCGCGCCGGATGATCATCCATCCGGGTTAAGCGTGTTGCTGACATGCCGCCCTCTGTTGCTGTTCGCCGTTTGCGCGCTGCTGTTTCATCTCGCCAACGCAGCGATGCTTCCGCTAGTCGGACAGAAACTGTCCCTGCAGGATAAAAACATAGGCACCAGCCTGATGTCGGCCTGCATCGTCGCCGCACAGATCGTGATGGTGCCGATGGCGATGCTGGTGGGCGCGAAGGCCGATGTGTGGGGCCGCAAGCCGCTGTTTCTGGCGGCCTTCCTCGTTTTGCCCGTTCGAGGGGTGCTCTACGTATTGTCGGACGATCGCTACTGGCTGGTCGGCGTGCAATTGCTCGATGGAATCGGCGCAGGAATTTTCGGCGCGATCTTTCCGGTGATCGTTGCCGACCTGATGCGCGGCACCGGCCGGTTTAATCTGGCGCAGGGCGCGATCATCACCGCGCAAGGCATCGGAGCCGCTGTTTCAACAACGCTCGCCGGTGTGGTTGTCGTCCACGGCGGATACAACGCGGCTTTCCTAACGCTGGGAGCGGTCGGCGCCATCGGAGGATTGCTGTTCTGGCAGGCGATGCCGGAAACGCTTTCCCGCCGGGAAGCCAGGCGACAGTTCTAGAAAAACTCTTCCGGGCACGGATCGACGATCTTCCACAGATCGACGCCGTTCCTGACCTTCTTCATGTCAACCGTCAGGCCGCCGTTGCGACGAATCCAGTCCTTCACCGGCTGCGGATAATAAGCCATCAGGTCGGAGGTCCCCTCCGCGCTGGTGACCTTGATGCCGAAGGTGAAGGCCTTGTCGTAATAGGCCTGATGGAAGCCGAGGCTGGCGCGCGGCGTGACGCAGATCTTGTTCGCCGGCACGATGCCGAACACCAGAGTACAGGCGGAATTGCAGATTCCGTCGATGATGACGCGCTCGCCGCGCTGGCGGATGCGCTCGTACTTGGCCTTGTACTGATCGACATAGCCGCCATGGTCCCGAGTGATCCGCAGATCCGCGCGCGCGGGCGCGAGCGTCAGCATCATCGCCACCGGGAGAAGGAGCATGCGTCCAAGCATGATAAGATCGGATACCCTGAAATAAAGCGGCCGCCGAAGACTTGCCCGCGACCCAACAATAAGACTCTGGCGAGACTGTGTTTGCAATCCGTTAAACATACCCTCGCGTCCCGCCGGAGCGCATGAAAAAAACCGGCAACCCTCCGACTGCCCGGTATCGTATTGATCCGGCTCTATTCTCGAAGCTCTCAGAGCCCGAGCGCCCGTCCGTCGCAGCGCCGGTCATGCGCGCCGGTGATGGTTCCATCCTTGGCGATTCGGATCGCGCCCGGATATCCGGCCAGTGGGCTCTGTGCGGGAATCGGGCTCATCATCCGCTGTCAGCGGCGAGCCCAACGTCTTTAGTCCGGCAACGATGCGCTCGGGGAGCCTGCCGTCATGGAAATCGCGGCGGCCATGGGCTGCCAGCATTTCCAGGCCGCAACCATCGCCTCCCGGCGAGCGGATGCGGATTGAATCGCGCGTGTTTATTTTATTTATTGAGATGCCGTCGTAACGCAGCGACCGAAGGACCGACTTTCTCGATCGCAGACGCAAGTTCGATCGTCGAAATGCCGAAACGGCCGGCCCAATAGGTCGTGGCAGAGTCACTGGTTACATCGATGACGGGGGACGGCTGCCCGCTCGCGGCGGCGGTGGCCGCCAATACATCCGAGACCTTGACCAGAGTGATCATGGAATGTCTCCCGCCTCGGAGACTATCACAAGGCGGGATCGTCCATGCCGGCGGCTACCGACGACGTTAACAAACCGTATCCGATAAAAAAGTACGGTTGATCCGTGGCTTAGGCGCAGACCGGGAGGTTCTTCTCGCCCAGTCCAGAGAAACTGTCGACCACCGCAAAAGCCTCGTCAAAGGTTTCGTGCCTGAAATAGGCGCTGCGCGTAATCAGCACCGGAATACCAGCACGCGACGCCGACATCAGACCGTTGCGCGAGTCTTCGATGGCGAGACAGCGATGGCCCGGAAGTCCCAGCAGATCGAGCGCCTTCAGATAGACATCCGGCGCCGGCTTCTTATTGGCGACCTCATCCCCCGCCACGATCGGCTCGAACAGGCCAAGACCCCGCGCCCCCAACGTCGCTCGCAGCAACGCATCGACATTGTCGCGTGACGTCGTGGTGGCGATCGCAAGACGCTGCCCGCGGGCGAGCGCCGTGTTGATGAATTCTATCACGCCGGGCCGAAGTTGGCAGGCTCCCGCCGCAATCAGCTCCGCATAGCGCGCTGTCTTGTAGCGATGCAGTTCGGCGAGACGCTGATCCGACAATGCGGGCGGACGCTTGCCCTGCAGGGACGCGAAATGGCGCATCCGCTCCTTGCCGCCGGTGACAAGCAGCAACTCGCCATAAACCTCCGTGCTCCAATTCCAGTCTAAACCAAAATAGACAAAGGTCTCGTTGAAGGCGCGCCGATGAACCTCCTCGGTTTCGGCCAGCGTGCCGTCAACGTCGAAGATCAGCGCCGAGAACCTGTTCATGCGACCTTGATCCGCAGGCTGTCGCACGCCTTGGCGAATTCGGCATAGGAATCGATCGCAGCATCCGGCTTGAGCTTGCGCATCGGGGTCTGCGAATAGCCGAACGTGACGCCGATCACCGCCACCCCGGCCGCACGCGCGCATTGCACGTCGAAGGTGCTGTCGCCGACAAGGACAGCGTCCTCGCGCGGCATTTCCAAAGCCTCAAGCGTCTCGATCAGCATGATCGGCGACGGCTTGCCCGGCCTTCCCGGAACGCCGCCGACAATCACCTCGGCATATTTGTCGAGACCAAAATGCACGGCGACGCGCTCGGCCTTGTCCTGAAACTTGTTGGTGCAGATGCCCATGCGGATGCCCTGCGTCTTGAGGCGGGCCAACACATCGATTGCACCTTCATAGACGTAGGTCTGCTCGACAAGATGCGTGCCGTAAATCTCGTCGTAGGACGCAACCGCAACCTGCAGTTCGTCGGCGCTCAGCATCACGCCGCGCGTCTGAAAGGCGCGCTGCACCAGGGCCTTGCTGCCGTCGCCAACGAAATCACGCACCGTATCCTCGGGGAACGGCGCCAGACGCCGCGCAACGAGCAGTTCGTTCAACGAGGTGGTGATGTCTCCGGCACTATCGACCAGCGTGCCGTCGAGATCGAACACCACGGCCGCAGGCCAGGAAGCGCCCCTCACCCCTGAAGCATGAACGTCAGTCATCAGCATTTCATCGTCTCCGCTGCCGCACGGATGGCGGCAATGTTTGTCGCATAGGCGCTTTGCGTTCCGCCTTTGAAAACTGCGGCTCCAGCCACGATCGTATCGGCGCCCGCGGCCGCAACCTGCGCCGCCGTCTCGAGATTGACCCCGCCGTCGACCTCGAGCCGGATCGGCCGGTCTGCGATCATCGCACGAATCCGCCGGATCTTGTCCAGTTGCGAAGCAATGAACTGCTGGCCACCGAAACCGGGATTGACGCTCATCACCAGGATCAGGTCGAGCCGATCGAGGACATTGGCCAAGACATGCTCGGGTGTCGCGGGGCAGATCGTGGCGCCCGCTTTCTTTCCCAGATTGCGGATCGCCTGCAGCGACCGGTCCAGATGAGGCCCCGCCTCCGCGTGCACCGTAATAACATCCGCACCGGCCTTGGCAAAGGCTTCAAGATAAGGATCGACCGGTGCGATCATCAGATGCACGTCGAAAACCTTCTTGGTTCGCGGCCGGATCGACTTGATGACATCCGGGCCGAAACTGATATTCGGAACGAAGTGCCCGTCCATCACGTCGCAATGGACCCAGTCCGCGCCGGCGGCATCGATCGCTTCGACTTCCTCTCCCAGCCGGGAGAAATCCGCCGACAGAATCGATGGAGCGATGACAAGAGGCTGCGGCATCGATTCAGGACTTTCCTTCGGAAGGGAGCGGTTTGGAAAACACACGAGACGCCAGCACGTCCCCTGCTTCGATCGACTGGATGTCGTCCACCGTCACGATACGATCGAGGTCCGCGACCAGACGATTGGCCTGACGCAGACGGATGCGGTCCAGCGCATTGCGGATCGAGCGTGCATTGGAAAACAGCGGCTGTGTCTTGCGCAACGCGATATAGCGGACAAACGCCTCTCGTGCCTCCGGCGTAAAGCGATAGCTCTGCTCCTTCAGCATCAGTTCGGCGATCGACAGCAGTTCGCTGTCGCCATAGTCCGGGAAATCAATATGGTGCGCAACACGCGAGCGGAAGCCCGGATTGCTGGCGAAGAACTTGTCCATCCGGTCGCCATAACCGGCCAGAATAACAACGAGATCATCGCGCTGCGATTCCATTACCTGCAGCAGGATTTCGATGGCCTCCTGGCCATAGTCACGCTCATTGTCCGGACGATAGAGGTAATAGGCTTCGTCGATGAACAGCACGCCGCCCATCGCCTTCTTCAGAATTTCCTTGGTCTTCGGCGCGGTATGACCGATGTATTGTCCGACCAGTTCATCGCGCGTCACCGACACGACATGGCCGCGACGCACGAATCCCAGCTTGTGCAGGATGCTCGCAATCCGCAAGGCCACCGTGGTCTTGCCGGTTCCCGGATTTCCGGTGAAAGACATATGGAGCGTCGGCGTTTCCGCCGTCAGCCCCATACGCTGTCGAATGCGCTCGATCAGGAGCAGCGACGCAATCTCACGGATTCGCGTCTTGACCGGCGCAAGGCCGATCAGCTCCCGATCGAGCTGTTCGAGCACCTCGCCGATACCAACCTCGTTGAACTCCTTACGAAGGTCGATATCAGCGACAGGCGCGTCCTGCATGTTTTCAATCTCGGACAACAAGCTCACGCTCCGCTGTAGCGCTGACCTTCGGGACGATCGGTTGCGTAGGACGTCGTGGTGTAGCGCATGTTGCGACCGTCAATCTCCTGACGCGCCAGGCGGAAGCCCGGTTCGTTCTTCGGACGGTTGACGATGAAGGAGATCCGCACCGACTCCCAGCCATGGCTGGAGTCGAAAGCGTTGATGCGGATATACCGGTCGCCATAGACCTTACGGCACTCGGTAAGCTCCATCATGATGCCAGCCGCGTCGCGCAGGTCGAACATCGGCAGACCCCACATCTCCCAATAGGTGTTGCGGGGATGCGGATCGTCGGTGAACTCGATGTTCACCGCCCAATCGTTCTGCAGGCAGTACTGGATCTGCTTCTTGATCTGCTCATCGGTCAGATCGGGAAGGAAGGAAAAGCAACCTTGTGTGATTTTCATGACAAACCTCTCAATCTCAGACAGCCGCGATTGCCGTCGGCACGAAGTCCGGCGCATCGGTGGATTCATAGTTGAAGGTGACGTCCTTCCAGACCTCGAGAGCCGATTTCAGCGGCGTGCAGGTCGCGGCGGCCTTGGCCAGGATATCCGGACCTTCATTGACATAGTCCCGACCCTCGTTGCGCGCGAGGATCATCGCCTCGAGCGCGACGCGGTTGGCGATGGCGCCGGCCTGGATGCCCATCGGATGACCGATGGTACCGCCGCCAAATTGCAGCACAACATCTTCGCCAAGCAGATCGAGCAGCTGGTGCATCTGGCCGGCATGGATGCCGCCGGAAGCCACCGGCATCATCTTGTTGAGGCTGGCCCAGTTCTGATCGAAGAAGATGCCATGCTCGAGCTTGGTCGGGTTGAACTCTTCACGGCAGATGTCGTAGTAGCCGCGCGTGGTGTTCGGATCGCCCTCGAGCTTGCCGACCACGGTGCCTGCATGGATGTGATCGACACCGGCAAGACGCATCCACTTGGCAATGACGCGGAACGACACGCCATGGTTCTTCTGCCGGGTGTAGGTCGAATGGCCTGCGCGATGCAGATGCAGAATCATGTCGTTCTTGCGCGCCCACTTCGCCATCGACTGGATGGCGGTGTAGCCGATCACGAGATCGATCATGATGATGCAAGAGCCGAGTTGTTTGGCGAACTCAGCGCGCTCATACATGTCCTCCATCGTCGCCGCGGTGACGTTGAGGTAGGTGCCCTTGACCTCGCCGGACGCCGCCTGCGCGCGGTTCACCGCTTCCATGCAGTAGAGGAAGCGTTCACGCCAGTGCATGAAGGGCTGCGAGTTGATGTTCTCGTCATCCTTGGTGAAGTCGAGACCGCCCTTCAGCGCTTCATAGACCACGCGGCCATAGTTGCGGCCGGACAGACCGAGTTTCGGCTTCACGGTGGCACCGAGCAGCGGCCGGCCGAACTTGTCGAGACGCTCGCGCTCGACCACGATACCGGTTGCAGGGCCCTGGAAGGTCTTCACATAAGCCACCGGGAAGCGCATGTCTTCCAGACGCAAGCCCTTGAGCGGCTTGAAGCCGAACACGTTGCCGATGATCGACGCCGACAGGTTGGCGATGGAGCCCGGCTCGAACAAATCCAGATCATAGGCGATGTAGGCGAAGTACTGGCCAGGTGAGTTCGGCACCGGATCGACACGATAGCACTTGGCGCGATACTTCTCCGCCGCGGTCAGACGATCGGTCCACACCACGGTCCAGGTCGCGGTCGAGGACTCGCCTGCCACCGCCGCCGAGGCCTCGATCGGATCGACACCATCCTGCGGCGTCACGCGGAACAGCGCGATCACGTCGGTATCCTTGGGAACGTAATCCGGCTCCCAGTAACCCATCTTCTTGTAGGCCAACACACCTGACTTGTAGCGGTCCTTGCCGCGAATGGTCATCGATTGATCGTTCATGCTGCTCTCCTTGTCTGCGGACCGGCGCGCCACACCGGTTCAAAACCTCCAGGCTTCACTCGGCGGCGCTCGCCATATTTCCAATGCGCGGATCCAACGCACCCGCGCGGTACCGCTTGGCCATCTCGGCCAGCGGAATCACCTTGATCTTCGAGGCCTGCCCCGCGGTTCCGAATTGCTCGAAACGCTCGCGGCACAGATCGCGCATCGCATCCATCGCCGGCTTCAGGAACTTGCGCGGATCGAACTCGCTCCTGGTCTGCGTCGCGACCTTGCGGAACACCGCCGTCATCGCGAGCCGGCAATCGGTGTCGATGTTGACCTTGCGCACGCCATGCTTGATGCCGCGCACGATCTCCTCGACCGGAACGCCCCAGGTCTGCGGCATCTCACCGCCGAACGAATTGAACATGTCCTGCAGCGGCTGCGGCACCGAGGACGAGCCGTGCATCACCAGATGCGTATTCGGCAACCGGCGATGAATCTCCTCGACGACATTCATCGCAAGGATGTCGCCGTCCGGCTTGCGCGAGAACTTGTAGGCGCCGTGCGAGGTGCCCATCGCGATCGCCAGCGCATCAACCTTGGTCTCGCGGACGAAATCGACGGCCTGGTCGGGATCGGTCAGTAACTGGTCATGGCTCAGCGTGCCTTCGACGCCGTGGCCGTCCTCCTGCTCGCCGCCGCCATGTTCGAGCGAACCGAGCACGCCGAGTTCGCCTTCGACCGATGCGCCGATCCAGTGCGCCATATCGACCACGCGGCGAGTAATCTCGACATTGTAGCGATAGTCCGCCGCGGTCTTGCCGTCCGCCTCCAGCGAACCGTCCATCATCACCGAGGTGAAGCCGTGCTTGATCGCCGTGGCGCAGGTCGCTTCCTCGTTGCCGTGATCCTGATGCATGCACAGCGGAATCTGCGGATACATCTCTTCCAGAGCATCGATCATCTTCGACAGCATGATGTCGTTGGCATAGGACCGCGCACCGCGCGAGGCCTGCATGATGACGGGGGCATCGACCTTCGCCGCCGCCTCCATGATCGCGAGCCCCTGCTCCATATTGTTGATGTTGAAGGCGGGAACGCCGTAGCCCTGTTCGGCGGCGTGATCGAGCAACTGTCGGAGAGTAATACGTGCCATTGGGTCACCTCACGCGCGAGATATCTTGAGAGCATCGACGCCTGGAAGCCCGCGCCCCTCGAGCCATTCGAGGAACGCACCACCTGCCGTCGAGACATAACTGAAGTCGTCCTGAGCACCCGCCGCGGACAACGCGGCCACGGTATCGCCGCCGCCCGCGACGGTGAGCAGCTTGCCGGCCTGCGTCAGGCGCGCTGCGCATTTCGCCAAGGCGAAGGTGCCGTGACCGAAGGGCTCGGTCTCGAAGGCGCCGACAGGACCGTTCCACAACAGGGTCTTGAGATCGCCGAACTGCTCCATGATGTCGGCGACCGATTCCGGCCCGATATCGAGGATCATCGAATCCGATGGGACGGAACGAACATCGACCACGCTATGACGGGCGTGCGGCGCAAACTCTTTCGCGACGACCACATCGCGCGGCAGAATGATGTTGCAATGATGGGCCGCCGCGCGGCGCAGGATGCGCTCGGCCGTTTCCTTCAGGTCCGGCTCGCACAGGGATCGGCCGACATTGATCCCCTTTGCATGCAGGAAGGTGTTGGCCATGCCGCCGCCGATGATCAGTTCATCGACCCGGGTGACAAGATTTTCCAGCACCGGGATCTTGGTCGACACCTTGGCTCCGCCGACCACGGCGCCGACCGGTCGCACCGGTTCTCCCAGCGCATGATCCAGCGCCGTCAGTTCGGCTTCCATTCCGCGCCCGGCAAATGAGGGCAACAGGCGCGCAATGCCTTCGGTCGAGGCATGGGCCCGATGCGAGACCGAGAACGCATCGTTGACGAAGATGTCACCAAGATCGGCCAGAGCTCGGGAGAACGCCGGATCGTTGTCTTCCTCGCCGGGATGGAAGCGGGTGTTTTCCATCAGCAGGATGTCACCGGGCGATGCTTTCGCGACCGCCGCCTGGTGCGCGCCGTTCCGCCAGTCGGTTTCAACGAAGCACACATCGCGCCGCAGTGATTTTTCGAGCGCCGGCCGCAGCGGCGCCAGCGAATAATCCGGCACCACCTTGCCGCGCGGCCGCTCGAAATGCGACAGGACGATCACGATCGCCTTTTTGTCGGCGAGCTCGGAAAGCGTGGCGGCCGCGTGTCGCACGCGCATATCGTCCGTCACCTTGCCGTCCCGCATCGGAACGTTGAGGTCGGCGCGGACCACCACCCGCTTGCCGGCAACATCGATATCGTCGAGGACACGCAGGGCGCCGCTCACATCACCCTCCCCAGCGCCACCGCCGTATCGCTCATGCGGCTGGAGAAGCCCCATTCATTGTCGTACCAGGTGAGAACGCGGACGAAATTGCCGTCGATCACCTTGGTCTGATCCATGTGGAACACTGAGGAATGCGGATCGTGGTTGAAATCGCTCGAGACATTCTGCTCCAGGGTGAAGCCGAGAACGCCCTTCAGCGCACCGCCCGATGCCGTGCCGATCGCGTCGTTGATCTCCTTCACCGAGGTGTTCTTCCTGGCGATGAACTTGAAATCGACCACCGAGACGTTCGGGGTCGGCACGCGGATCGCAACGCCATCGAGCTTGCCGTTAAGCTCCGGCAGCACGAGGCCGACCGCCTTCGCCGCTCCCGTGGATGTCGGGATCATCGACATCGAGGCCGCGCGCGCCCGGTAAAGATCCTTGTGCATGGTGTCGAGCGTCGGCTGATCGCCGGTGTAGGAATGGATCGTGGTCATGAAGCCGCGTTCGATGCCCACCGCATCATTCAGCACCTTGGCAACCGGCGCGAGACAGTTGGTGGTGCAGGACGCGTTCGAGATCACCACGTGGTCCTTGTTCAGCTTCTGGTGATTGACGCCGTAGACCACGGTCATATCGGCGCCATCGGCGGGAGCGGACACGATCACCCGCTTGGCGCCGGCCTTCAGATGCGCCGCCGCCTTCTCGCGGGTGGTGAAAATGCCGGTGCATTCGAGCACGATATCGACGCCAAGCTTGGCGTGCGGCAGAGCCGCCGGATCTTTCTCCGCCGTCACCTGGATCGACCCGCGGCCGACATCGATCGTATTTCCGGAAACCTTTACTTCATGCGGAAACCGGCCATGGATGGAGTCGTAGCGCAGCAGATGGGCGTTGGTCTGAACCGGACCAAGATCGTTGATCGCGACCACTTCGATATCATCGCGGCCCGACTCGACGATCGCGCGCAGCACGTTGCGGCCGATCCGTCCAAATCCGTTGATGGCGACCTTGACTGTCACTCCTAGGCTCCCTTGATGCGTGAACGGGCGATGGAACGCATGGCCGCAAGAGCCACGGCGTCGGGCGTGATGCCAAATTCGCGGTAGAGCACATTGGCCGGAGCCGACGCGCCGAAGCCGGTCATGCCGACAAACTCGCCGTCCTCGCCGATCAGGCGCCCCCACCCTCCCTCGATGGCGGCTTCAACCACGACACGCGGCGCCCTGCCGAGCACGGCCTGCCGATAGGCTTCCGGCTGCCGGGCAAAGAGTTCGAGGCACGGCGCCGACACCACGGCCGAGCGAACATCGTCCTTCTCGAGCAGGCGCGCCGCTTCCAGCGCGATCGCCATTTCGGAGCCCGTTGCGATCAGTGTGACGTCACGCCGGTCCCGCGGATCGACCGCCAGATAGGCGCCGCGCGCAACCTTGTTGACGCCGTCGGTTTCGTTACGAAATGTCGGCAGCGCCTGACGCGACAGGCACAGGATCGACGGCTGCTTCTCGACGCGGAGCGCGCAGTCCCAGGCCTCCGCCGTCTCGACCGCATCGGCGGGGCGGAATACCAGCAGATTCGGGATCGCACGCAGCGAGGCCAGATGTTCCACCGGCTGGTGGGTCGGGCCGTCCTCGCCGAGACCGATGGAGTCGTGCGTCATGACATGGATGACGCGCAGCCCCATCAACGCCGCCATGCGGATCGCTGGCCGGCTGTAATCGGCAAAGGTCAGGAAAGTCCCGCCATAAGGGATAAATCCGCCATGCAACGCGATGCCGTTCATCGCTGCGGCCATGCCGTGCTCGCGGATGCCGTAGTGGATGTAGTTGCCGTCATACGCGCCGGGCTTGATCGGCTTCTGGCTCTTGGCATGCGTCAGATTGGAGTGCGTCAGATCCGCCGAACCGCCGGCGAGATTTGGCAGCACCGAGGCCAGCACCTCGATCACCTGTTGCGAGGCCTGGCGGGTGGCAATCTTCGGGTGTTCGGTTGCGAAGCGCGTGCAAAGCTCGCGCATCGCCTGATCGTAGCCACGCGACAGCTTGCCGTTCAGCACGCCGTTGACGCGCTCGCGCTCCTCGCGGTCGAGCTGGGCAAGGCGATCCACCCATTTGCCATGTTCGGTCTGCCCGCGCGCGCCAATCGTGCGCCAGGCCGCCAGAACGTCACGGGGAATCTCGAACGGCGCATGCGGCCATTCCAGCGCGGCGCGGGTCGCAGCAATCTCCTCAGCGCCAAGCGGCGCGCCGTGGGCCTTCTCGCTGCCTTCACGGCCGGGCGAGCCGTAGCCGATCCGGGTGCGGCAGGCGATCAGCGAGGGCCTATCGGTTTCGCGTTCCTCGGCAATCGCCTGTTCGACCGCCTTCGGATCGTGACCGTCGACGCGCCGCACCGACCAGCCGGAGGCGGCGGCGCGGCCGAGCGGATCGTCGGAACAGGACAGCGAGGTCGAGCCGTCGATCGAGATGCCGTTGTCATCGAACAGCACGATCAGGCGTCCGAGCTTGAGGTGCCCCGCGAGCGAGATCGCCTCCTGGCTGACGCCCTCCATCAGGCAGCCGTCGCCGCAGATCACATAAGTATAGTGCTCGAACAGATCGTCACCGAGCCGCGCATTGGTCATGCGTTCGGATAGCGCCATGCCGACCGCGGTCGCGATGCCCTGCCCGAGCGGTCCGGTCGTGGTCTCCACCCCGGCAGTGTGGCCGTATTCCGGATGGCCGGGCGTCTTCGATCCCCATTGGCGGAAGGATTTGATTTCGTCGAGCGTCATCTCGCGGTAGCCGGTCAGATGCAGCAGCGCGTAGAGCAGCATCGAGCCGTGGCCCGCTGACAGCACGAAACGGTCGCGGTTGAGCCAGCCCGGCGCCAGCGGATCGAATTTGAGAAACTTCGAGAACAGCACGGTGGCGACGTCGGCCATGCCCATCGGCATGCCGGGATGACCGGAATTGGCCTTCTCCACCGCATCGATGGCGAGAAAGCGGATGGCGTTGGCCATCTCGCGATGGGTCAGCTTGGCCGTCGCGTCCTTGCCGCGCCGTGTCAGGGTGATGATATCGCCGGACATCGTGGTATCGGCCGTCATGCGCGCCTCTTGCGGTCAATGAGTTGCAGGATCAGCGGGGTGAGGATCAGTTGCATCGCGAGATCGAGCTTCGCGCCGTGAATGACGATGGAATTCGCCCGCGACATGAAGCTGTTCGGGATCATCGACAGCAGGTAGGGGAAATCGATGCCGCGCGGATTCTTCAGGCGGATCACCACCATCGATTCGTCGGGAGTGGGAATCCAGCGCGCGATGAACGGGTTCGAGGTGTCGACGGTTGGAATGCGCTGGAAGTTGATGTCGGTCTCACCGAACTGCGGACAAATATAGTGAACGTAATCCGGCATGCGGCGCAGGATGGTGTCGGTCACCGCTTCGGTGGAATAGCCGCGTGCGCTGCGGTCGCGATGCAGCTTCTGGATCCATTCGAGATTGATGACCGGAACCACACCGATCTTCAGATCGGCGTATTTCGCGACATTCACCTTGTCAGTGACGACGGCGCCGTGCAGGCCCTCATAGAACAGAAGATCGGAATTCTCCGGCAGCGGCTGCCAGTTTGTGAAGGTGCCTGGCTCGGAGCCATGCAGCGCTGCCTCGTCGGCATCGTGCACATAGTGGCGTGTCGTTCCCGTTCCGGTTTCGCCATAGCTCTTGAAAACCTGCTCCAGTTCTTCGAACAGGTTGGTCTCGGGGCTGAAATGGCTGAAGTGCTTGTTGCCCCGCTCGGCCTCCTCCGCCATCCGCGTGCGCATTTCTGCGCGGTTGTAGCGATGAAAGGCGTCGCCCTCGATATAGGCGGCGGTGACGTTCTCGCGGCGAAAGATCTGCTCGAAGGTCCGTTTCACCGATGTGGTGCCGGCGCCCGACGAGCCGGTGATCGAGATGATGGGATGCTTCCTCGACACGATTGCCTCCCTCGGCTCAGTTGCGGAACAGGCCGCGGGTGGCGAAAAGCGGCGCGTTGCGCTCGAACTTGATGTCCGGCGACATGTGCATGCGCTCCAGCCGCTGCACGCTTTCGATCGATCCCATGATCAGCGGCACGCGCTGGTGCAGCGTGTTCGCCGCAAGATCCATGATGCGCAGGTTGCCGGTGGTCGCGCCGCCGCCCGCCTGCTCCATGATGAATGCCATCGGGTGGGCTTCGTAGAGCAGCCGCAGCCGGCCCTCGCGATAACCGTCGCGGGCATCGGCCGGGTAAAGGAAAATTCCGCCGCGCGTCAGGATCCGGTAGGCCTCCGCCACCAGCGATCCGATCCAGCGCATGTTGAAGTTGGTCTGCAGAACGCCGTCGGCGCCGGCGATGCAATCGTCGATGTAGGCCAGGATCGGCGGATCCCAGTGACGGCGGTTCGATGCATTGATCGCGAACTCAGCCGTATTCGGCGGAATTTTCACCTTCGATCTGATCTGCCGAAATGCCTTGGTCTTTCGATCGAGGGTGAAGATATCGACGCCGTCGCCCAGCGTGAGCACGAGACTGGTCTGCGGACCATAGACCACGAAGCCGGCGGCGAGTTGCGCCGTGCCCGGCTGGGTGAACGCCGCGCGGGCATGCAACGGCGTTCGCACGATGGAGAAGATCGTGCCGACGGACATGTTGGTGTTGATGTTCGAGGAACCGTCGAGCGGATCAAAAGCAATGCTGATCGCGCCCGCCGGATCGCAGATCTCGATGTCGTTGGCCTCTTCAGAGGCCAACGCCGCGACGCCGACCCCGGCAAGCGCGCGGCGGATAATCTGGTCGGCCTGGACGTCGAGGTCCTTCTGAACGTCGCCGTCACCGTTCAGCGTATGCCCCTCGCCGGTGATCCCGGCGAGCGCGCCGCCGCAGGTCAGTTCGGTGATCTCGATCGCGGCGGCGGCGAAGGCGGCAACGGCATCGGCGATCAGTCGGCGATCGGGGTCAACGGCGCAGCTATCCAAATGTTGGCGCAGCGTTTGACCCTGATCCATGCGATCGCCCCCGTCCGTCTCCCCCGCCCTCGGGCGGGATTTCCTCTGGCCTCGTTCAGCGGGCCATGGCGAAACATTGACGCGGGCCGCCGAATAAGTAAAATTTCGATATATTTTACGAGGCAAAAGATTTGCTTATATCCAAGCTACAGGACGTGACGATCCGACAGCTTCGCGCTTTGGGCGCGGTGGCTGCGACGGGCAGTGTGACGGCTGCCGCATCCCGGCTGAACCTCACCCAGCCGGCCGTCACCCTTCAGCTTCGCAATCTGCAGGATCTTGCAGGACACCCGCTGCTTCAACGCACCAGCGACGGCATGGTGCTGACCGGCGCCGGCCAGGAAGTGCTGGGTCTGCTGGAGCGTGTGGAAGCCGCGCTCACAAATTGCGCCACTTCGCTCGACATGATCGCCGGCCGTACCGGGGGACGGGTCGCGATCGGTGCGGTCAGTACCGCGAAATATTTCGTGCCGTTCGCGATGGCGGCCTTCTCCAAGCTCTATCCGCAGGTCGAGATCACGCTCAAGATCGGCAACCGCCGGGAACTGCGCGATGCGCTGCGCGGCTATGAACTCGATATCGCGATCATGGGACGCGCCCCAGCGGACATCGAGGTCGAGACCCACCTGATCGGCGACAATCCGCACATCATCGTCGCGCCGAAGGGCCACTGGCTGGAGCACGATTTCGGTCTCGCCATCGTCGACCTGTCGCACGAAACCTTCCTGAGCCGCGAACAAGGATCAGGTACGCGCATGCTGATGGAGCAATTGTTCGAGGCGGCCGAATTCCAGCCGATGATCGGCATGGAAATGAGCAGCAACGAAACCATCAAGCAGGCCGTCATCGCCGGCCTCGGCATCGCGTTTATTTCCGCGCATACCGTAGCCACCGAGATCGAGGATGGACGGCTGGTGACGTTGGACGTCGCCGGCCTGCCGGTTGTGCGGCAATGGTACGTGGTGCGTCGGCAGGACAAGATCTTGCTGCCGCCAGCGCAGGCCATGCTGGATTTCCTGGCGGCGGAAGGCGCGAAATATCTGCCGAGCGCTCCTCAGAAACGGCTGTAGCGCGGGCCAGCCTCGGCATTTATTCCGGCAATGGTTTCGGAGCGGGCTCGGGTTTCTCGTTCGCCTCTGGCACGTCCGGCTTCTGCTGCGCGGGGTCGCGCTTGTTCAGAGGTTTGGCTCGGCCCGTTGCGCCTTCGACCTTCGGTGTCTTGAGAACGTCTTCCATGTAATCAGCTCCTCAAACGTTGAAAAATCAACGTGAGCTGATCGGGCATGTTCCGTGATGTTGGCGCGCCCACCGGGATAAAGATGGGCACCACGCTTCCTGGAAGGGTCTTGTTGAGATTATAGCCGCGAGGGTAATTCCTGCACCGGTTTCATATATGCCTATCGACACGCACGCCGAGGCTCGCTGTACGACGAGACCAGTGAAAAGGAGCAGCCGTCACCCTGATTCCTAGGAAATTCGCAAAACCGGTCCCGATGTCGGATACTGACCGCGACGCTCCTATTTTCCGCTCAGCTTCTAGCCGTTGAGTGTCTTGCCGGGGAGCGCCGCGCTGAGCCTGAGTGTCTCGAGCACGGCCGACCAGTCGCTCTGACCGAAACCATCCGCCCGAGACATAGCGTAAACCTGAGAGGCCGCCGCGCCGACGCCCAAGGGCACATTCAGATTTGCGCCATAGACCAGCGCGAGGTTCAGATCTTTCGAAGCAAGTCCCAGTCCGAACTCGGGCGAGATATCTCCGCTGAATATCTTGCGGTCATATGCACCGCTCAGAAAGCCCTTGCCCGCCGTGGTGCCCGCCAGAATTTTCACTGTCCGCTTCACATCGAGCCCGGCCACTTCGGCAAATGTCAGCGCTTCGGCGGTCAGAACATTCAATGCCGTTGACATATAATTGTTGACCAGCTTCGTCCGCGTCCCGGCGCCATTGGCGCCGCAATGGATGGTCTCACGACCAACGGCGTCGAACACCACCTGTGCCTTGTCAACATCTTGCGGATCGCCGCCGGCGAGGATCAGCAATTGCCCCCGCTCGGCAAATTCCGAAGTGCCACCGACCGGGGCATCAACCATGCGGATCCCCATGCCCAACAGCCGCCCGGCGATCTTGTCGGTTGCATCGGGCGCGATCGTGCTCATGTCGATATAGAGGGTCTCCTTCGTCATGGCTTTCGCCACGCCAGGCACGCCGAACAATGTCTCCTCAACATCAGGACCGTTTGGCAACATCGTTACAACGAAATCGCGGTTGCTGGCGGCTTCCGCCGCGCTGGCAGCGGCGTGCCCTCCCACATCGGCAATGCTCTTGACCGCTGCCGCACTGATGTCGAATACCCACACGTCATGCCCGACATCGATAAGCTTGCGCGACATTGCGTTTCCCATGCGGCCAAGCCCGATGAACCCAATACTCGCCATCTTTTCTCCTTGCCGGACCATTGCCGGTACAGGCAAGTGATCCTTATGTGTATCCATCCGTCAGACCGATCCGGTTTCGATCAAACTCGCAGCACGATCTTGGCCGCTGAAACCGAGCTGGAATCAATGTCCCGGAATGCCTGCGCACCGTCGGCAAGGTTTCGCTGTTCGACCCAGCCGATCGGACCAAAACGGCGATGCTCCAGCGCATGCACGGTGTCCGCAAAATCCTGCGGCGTATAACAATAGGAGCCGGTGAAAGTAACTTCCTGCAAGGTGACCTTGCGGATGTCGAGGCCATCGGTGCCGGGCAACAGGCCGATATGAACGATAACGCCGCCCGGACGCACCATGCGACTTGCGGCCGCCCTTGTCGCACCAGCTCCCACGGCATCGATGATAAGATCCATGCCGTCAGCCTGCGGTCCATCACCGTTGGACGGATCGTAAACCTTCAGACCTCCGATCATTTGTAGCGTCTCGCGACGTCCGGCATTGGTTTCCCCGACATGCACTTCGGCAGCGGCAAACAGCTTTGCCACCAATGCTGCCGCAAGGCCGATCGCGCCACCGCCGAGCACCGCGACACGGGCTGTCGCGATCGGCTGCTGCAGCTTCTCGGCACCAACACGAACGGCATGCCACGACACCGCAATCGGCTCCGCCAGAGCGGCCTCGAAGATCGGCAGGCCAGACGAAATCGGCAGCAAATTGCGTTCAGGAACGCTGACATAGCCGGCGAAGGCGCCGGGGCGCGGCGGCATCGACAGGATTTGGCGCGTCGGCGATAGATGCGGCAATCCTCGAACCGCATAAGGACAGAGCGGATCGACGACGAGCGGATTGACCGTGACGCGCTCGCCGGTGCGTGGTCCTGTAACAATCGTGCCTGCAGCTTCATGCCCGAGGATCAGCGGTGCGGGACGGCGCGAGTCGAGACCGTGATAAGCGTGCATATCGGAACCGCAGATGCCCACCGCCTCAACCTTGACGACCGCTTCATCATTGCCCGGCACAGGTTCCGGCTCATCGCGATAAACAAGCGAGTTCGGACCAAGATATACAAGCGCTTTCATGCCCACTACCTACTTGGCGGTAAAGCCGCCATCGACCGCGAGCGTCTGTCCGGTGATGTAGGCCGATGCATCGGATGCGAAAAAGATCGTCACGCCGTGCAAATCCTCAAGATCGCCGTTACGACCGATCGCGGTCTGCGCAGCCATGCGATTGGCGCGCTCCGTGTCGCCAAAGACGGGAGCTGTCAGCGGCGTCGGAAAAAAGCCCGGCGCAATGGCGTTGCACGTGACGCCGTGGCGTGACCATTCCTCCGCAATCGCCCGCGTCAGTTGGACAATCCCGCCCTTGGCCGCCCCGTACGGCGCGGAATCGGGAAAGGCCCGCGCGCTCTGCAACGATGCGATATTGATAATGCGTCCCCAGTTACGCTCTGCCATTTTCGGCGCGAGGGCCTGGGTGAGAAGAAATGGCGCACGCAAATGAAGCGCCATATGCAAGTCGAACGCATCGGCAGACACCGCCCGGAACGGTTGGCGCAGATTCACGCCAGCCGCGTTAATAATGATGTCGATGGTCTTGTCCGAAAGCGTGTTGGCAAGAGCATTGATTGCCGCCGCATCGGCCAGATTCGCAACAGCAGCGGCAGCATCAAACCCCTCATCACGTAGTGATGCCGCTGCTCTCTCCAGTTCGTTCCCCCGGCGCGCAACCAGAACGATCGCCGCACCGGCCAGCGCCAGCGCCCGTGCCATAGCCAAGCCGATGCCGCTGTTGCCGCCGGTGACGAGCGCGGTGCGTCCGGTCAAATCGAAAAGACCGACGGGTTTGAACATGGCTCAATCCTGGACCGGGGCGCCGAGATCGATATTCATGCCCGGCGCATATTTCCGCATCCGGACATCGCTGGTGCGTGCATGCGCTTCCATGCCTTCGAGACGCGAGATACGCGCGGAAACCGGCGCAATCGTCCGGCAACCTTCGCGATTCATCTTCTGCCAGGTTAATGGCTTGAGGAACTTATGCACCGACAGGCCAGCCGAATAACGTGCGGCGAATTTAGTCGGCAAAATGTGGTTCGGACCCGACACCTTGTCGCCGAAAGACACGTTCGTTTCTTCCCCGAGGAAGAGCGAGCCGTAATTCGTGAGGTGATCGAGCCACCAGTCGAGATCTTTGCAGTGCACCTCAAGATGCTCACTGGCGTACTCGTCGGATACCCGAACCATTTCCTCCCGCGTATCGCACAGCACGATCTCGCTATAGTCCCGCCATGCTGCGACCGACGCCTCTCGTGCGCTGGTTGGAAGTTCGGCGATCAGTTCGGGAACAATCCGCGCCACCTCATCGGCTACATGACGCGAGGACGTAATCAGCCAGGCCGGACTTTCGATACCGTGCTCCATCTGTCCGACGAGATCGGTGGCGACGATCATCGGATCGGCGCTGTCGTCGGCCAGCACCGCGACTTCGGACGGGCCCGCAAACACATCAATGCCGACCTTGCCAAACAACGTGCGCTTGGCTTCAGCGACAAACTTGTTGCCGGGTCCGACAATGATGTCAGCCGGCTTCCCGCTGAACAGACCGAACGCCATCGCGGCGATAGCCTGAACGCCGCCGAGCGTCATGATGATATCCGCGCCGGCGACCTTCATGGCGTAGAGGACATGCGGATGAATGCCCTGACCACGGAACGGCGTCGAGCATGCGATGACGGTT
The DNA here is from genome assembly GCA_017305455.1 of Hyphomicrobiales bacterium. Taxonomy (GTDB): domain Bacteria; phylum Pseudomonadota; class Alphaproteobacteria; order Rhizobiales; family Xanthobacteraceae; genus Afipia. The sequence goes on from JAFKKO010000128.1 coordinate 26,479, forward strand.
TTCACGCCGGCGGCCTTGGCGGTGGCGACAGACATATAGGCAGAGGCGATATGGGCATACCGGCCCGTTGGCACGTAGCAACCGGCGGTTTCGCAAGCCACAAGCTTCTGGCCGAGCCAGAGGCCGGGAATCGGCTCATAAGAGAAGTTCGTGACCGATTTCATCTGGTTTTCGGCGAACGTGCGGACATTGCCCGCCGCAAAATCGATATCATCCTTGATGCTCTGAGGAATTTCCGCCGTTCGCCGCGCAATCTCTTCTTCCGTGACGATGATATCGCCATCCCATTTGTCGAGTTTCAGCGCGTAATCACGCACCGCCTGCTCGCCGCCCTTTTCGATCGTTGCCAGCATCTCGTCGACAACCTTGCGGGCCGTTCCGGTTTCACTCGCCGGAGTCTTCGTTGCTTTCTTCAGATAGGTTACGGTCATCACGCGGCCCTTCAGCTTGAGTTTTGCGGGCGGCGACCAATCACCGCCCGCATGGTTTGCTATTTCTGGTCAAACTCGGTGGCGAAGGCGCGCAGCTTCGGGTCAGCCGCGACCATCTTCATGTATTTGTCTGTGATGTAGCTTTTGGGATCGGGATTGGACGACAGCGTGTTGACGCTCGTCATGTACTTGCCGATGTTGGAGAACCAGGTATCGACTTCCGATGGTCCCTTCGAGTTGTCCATCAGCTTGAGCTGCTCATCCAGCGAGAACACCGGACGCAGCTTGAATTCCTGATCCATTGCCTCGGGCGTAGCCTCCAGACCGCCTTCCTTATAGAAGGCGAGAGCCATCTTCTTCGCTTCGGCCTGATGCGACTTCGCCCACGACCAGCCGCGCAGATAGACGGCGAGGAATTTGGCGACATTCTCCGGCTTCTTCTTGGCGTAATCAGCAGTCACGACCAGCGCGCCCGGAACCATCGCACCGGTGTCGGCGCCGCTGCACAGATATTCGGCCTTGGCTCTGTCCTGAAGCGTGTAAGTGTTCGGCGCCCAGACGCCTGCAATACTGCCATTGCCTGACGTGACGGCGGTGATGATCTGCGCCTGGCCAAGATTGACGAACTGCACGTCGCTCTGTTTCACGCCCATCTTGTCGAGGCAGTTGCGGGTGGCATAATCGACCGTCGAATTGGTCGTCAGCAGGATGCGCTGGCCCTTGAGCTTGGCAGGATCTGCCTTGATCGCCTGGTACTCCTTTGGAGTCGCCATCAGCGCATTGGCTTTCGATTCGTCGTTGGTAATGCCGATCGTCTCGATGTTGAAGCGAGCCGCACCGAGCACGGCCGGCACGGAGCCTGTGCCCCCAACATCCCACGAGCCCGATGCGCCGGCCGCGATTTGCGGCGCGCCGGCAGGAAAGGTCGAGAAATTCGGAGATAGGCCGACTTCCTTCCACCATCCCTTTTGCGTGGCATAGTAGAATGGCAGCGCCCAATAGAGAGATGGCTGATAACTGACGCCGATCTGATCGGCTGCGCGCGCACCGCCAGACGAGAGGGCCGCGGCGGTGAATCCCGCCACCAAAGTCATTCCGAGTCGTCGAAAGCCTTTCATTGTTTCCTCCCTTTCAAAATTCGACACATCACCCGCTGCAACTATGTGACCGCAGCGATTTTTTCTTCACGCAGTGATTTCCAGATTCGCGTTCGCAGATGGACGAAGGATTCGAGGTCCATCACGTCCTCGATCTTCTCGTAGCTGTCCCAACTCTCCTGGGTCCGGATGGATTTCACATCGATCACTTCCTTGATCGTGCCCGGCCGGCGGGTCATGATCGCAACGCGGTCGGCGAGATAAACGGCTTCCTCGACGCCATGGGTGATGAACAGCACCGTGCGGGGATTGACCCGCGCAAGCCGAACTAGTTCTTCCTGCATCACGACACGGGTTTGAGCGTCGAGCGCGCCGAACGGCTCGTCCATCAAAAGAACGCTGGGATCGAGAACATATGCGCGCGCAATCGCAACGCGCTGCTGCATGCCGCCGGACAATTGATGCGGATAGGCATCGCCGTGGCTTTCCAGCGTCATCAATTTCAGCGCATTCGCGACAAGATGATCGCGCTCGGCCCTGGCGATGCCTTTGTTACGCAGGCCAAACTCGATGTTCTGCCGCACCGTCTTCCAGGGGAAGAGCGCAAATTGCTGAAACACCACCGCGCGATCGGCGCCGGGCGCCGTGACGGCCTGATCATTGACCAAAACCTTGCCGCTCGACACGCTCTCGAATCCGGCAACCATGCGCAGACAGGTGGTCTTGCCACATCCCGACGGTCCAACGATAGCAACGAACTCCTTCTCGGAAATCTCGAGCGAAACGCCATCAAGCGCCTTGAAGCCAGTCTTTGCATGACCATAGACCTTGCCGACGTTCTCAAAACGGATCGAACCCACCTTCTCTCTCCTCTACTCAGTGAGTCCGCGACGGCGGCGAATGACTGCTTCCCCACGGCGAAGCAGTATGTCGATGATGAGTCCAACGATGCCAATTGCGACCATGCCGCTCATAACAGTTGATGTCGCGACGTTGGCCTGCGCCTGCACCATCATGAAGCCCACGCCTGTCGATGCGACGATCAGTTCTGCGCCGACGAGCGATTGCCACCCGAGGCCGGCCGCTACCCGCAGGCCCGCGACGATCGAGGGAACGGAAGCCGGCAACAGGATGTCTTTCATCATGCGCAGATGGCCTGTCCCGAGCATCTCTGCGGCTTCGATCAGTTGCGGATCGACCTGCTTGGCACCGCGATAGGCGTTGATCAGGCAAGGCGGGAAAGCACCGGCGAAGATAATCATGATCGGCCCGCCCACGCCGGTCCCGAACCAGAGAGCCGCGAACGGTACCCACGCGATCGGCGCGATGAAGCGCAACCCGTCGAAAATCGGCGCGACGATTTCATCGACGACACGAAACCAGCCCATGATGAGGCCAAGCGGGATACCGATCAGCGCAGCCAGCAGAAATCCGAAAATAAAGCGGGTGAAGCTGTAGGCGACATGAGCGAGCAGCGTCGCGCCGGCGAACGGCTGCGTCGTGAGCGCGACAATTCGACGACCGTGACGGGGCCCGGCAGAAACTGTTGCGGCACCAGACCAGTTGCGGGCAGCACGTACCAAATGCCGAGAAAGACAACGAGGCCGATAAAGCCGTACACGACCGTTTCAACGAAGGAGAGCCGCGGCTGCATTTCAGGCCCTCCCCCGCACTGACCAGGACAGGACGGACTTCTCGACAAGGCCGAGGAGGAATGTCGTAAACCAGCCGAGCACACCGGCCGTGAGCATGCCGACGAGTATCATTGCCGGATAGATATCCTGCTGCGCCACGTTGAGGACAAACCCAATTCCGACCAACGCCCCGACAAGTTCGGCCGCAACCAGCGTCGTCCATGAGGCCTGCAACGACAGCCGAAGCCCGGTGAAGATCATCGGCAGCGCGCCGGGTACGATCACTTCCGTAACCAGCCGGAACGGCGGCGTTCCGAGCATTCTCGCCGCTTCGATTACCGACTTGTCGAGATTGCGCACCCCGGCATGCGCATTGATGACCGAGGGTACGAAGGCGGCGAACCAGATCACCATCACCTTTGCCGCGTCACCGAGACCGAGCCACAGGATCGCCAGCGGAATCCAAGCAAGCGGCGGAATCGGACGGATCAACGTGAAGACCGGATTGATCAGCGCCTCGGCCTTGCGATTCCACCCCATCAACAAACCGAGCGGGACGCCCGTACCGACAGCCACGATAAAACTGATGATGATCAGCCGCAGGCTGTGCCAGGCGTGTTCATGGAGAAGGCTTCCCGCATAACCACGCAATTCGATCTGTTTGAGCGCATCCCAAAAAGCCGCAGGCGTTGGAAAACGGCTGACGGGGATGAGGCTGAACCAGCGCGTCAGAGCGAACCACAGCACGACCACCCCAAGGATCGCACCCAAGCCGATGATCGTCTTGCGACTCCGCACCAGTTTCTTTCCCTAAAATTATTTTCATTATTTTCAGAAAGCCTTTCATGAGGAAGAAAGCGTGTCAATCACGATCAAATCGCTATTTTTCGATATTTTTCTTGCGTTGACGTTTCGGCGCCTCTCATATGTAATGAAAATTATTTTCATACGAGGCCCATATGGCACGGCAAAACCGCCCCCGATTGATCGATGTGGCGAAGGACTCAAAGGTGTCACCGGCGACTGTTTCCCGCGCGCTCGCACAACCGGAGTTAGTCAACGAAACAACACTGAAGCGTATTCTCGCAAGCGCGGAGCGTCTGGGTTATCTGACTTCCCGTGCGGTCTCGGCGTCGCGATCAGGCACACGCTTCATTGGAGCCGTGGTCCCCACTATCGACAACACCGTCTTCTCGCACACGCTCGAAGCGATGCAGGCCAGACTTGCGCAATCGGGCTGTCAGCTATTCGTGGCGACAACAGGATATAGCTCCGCCGCCGAAACCGAGGCGCTGCGATCGCTGCTGGCCCGTGACGTGGATGGCATCATACTGGTCGGAGCAGCACGCCTGCCGGAGGCCATTCGGTTACTCGAAGAAGCAGATGTGCCTGTGGTTCTGACGTGGATTGCAGACCATCGCTTCGATGCTGTCTCAATCGACAATGCGTTGGCAGGACGGCTGGCCGCCCGGCACCTTCTCGATCTCGGACATACGCGCATCGGTGTCGTCACGGGCCGGCTGAACAACAACGACAGACAGCAACTGCGCGTGGATGGAATTCGCGCGGAACTCGTCGAAGCCGGGCTGGCGCTTCCAGAATGGCGGATAAGTCAGCAACCTTACACGCTCGCTGGCGGACGCGCCGGCTGCACGACCCTGTTGTCGCTGGCGGACGCGCCGACGGCGATCATCTGCGGCATCGACATTCAAGCATTCGGCTGTCTCGCTGAGGCGCACTCCCGCGAGCTCCGCGTGCCAGAAGATCTATCAATTGTAGGGATCGACGATATTGAGATGTCGGCGCATATGTCACCGGCGTTGACGACGGTCCATATTTCAACCGCAATGATTGGCGAATGCGCCGCCGACAAATTGATGGCCAGGCTTGACGGGCGTCCGGTTGAACGCATCACCGAATTGCCGATCGAACTCGTGGTGCGCCAATCGACGGCTGCGCTCCGCTAGTTCGCGGCGCGTCACTTGGGAAACAGCCCCGCCAATATCCATCAGTCTTTGCTCATGTCGAATGAACTGTTACCAGAATTCCGCGATCGGCCGTGCGCCTCCTTTGCGGATCTGGATAGACAGGCCCCAAATCCCCACCACTCATGGCTTCGCGATTTTATTCTGAACAGAGGCGGCTTGGCGCGCTCGGAGAGATTCGAACTCCCGACCCTCGGAATCGAAATCCGATGCTCTATCCAGCTGAGCTACGAGCGCACGGCCCGGTTATCACTGAAAGCAAAGGGGTTTTCAACCACAAGACGGAGCCGTAGCGCGAAATTCGTCAGTTGCGCTTTGGCGCAGAGGATGCCGGCTTCACCGCCGCGGTGATCATCCGGCCAAGCTCGACGAAGTGCGGCTTGCGCGGCGAGGTTCTGCGCCAGGCCAGACCGATCGTGCGACTGGGTTCGGGATCGGCGAACCGCATCAGGTGAATATCGCTGCGCTGGGCCTCGAGCGGCACGCTGAGCTCAGGTAGCAGCGTCATGCCAAGGCCATTCGACACCATCTGCACCAGTGTCGAAAGACTGGAGGCGCCGAAGGTGTTGATGTTCTCGACCCGCTGCAGATTGCAGAACGCCAACGCCTGATCACGGAAGCAATGCCCCTCCTCCAGCAGCAACAGCCGATCGCCCTGCAAAAGATCGGCCGTCGCACGCACGCGATGCGGCGTGTGCTGCGAAGCGGCGGTCGCCAGCAGGAAGCGGTCCTCGAACAGGCGTCTGGTTTCGACCTCGGCATGCTCGACGGGCAACGCGAGAAGCAGCAGATCGAGCTGGCCGTCGATCAGCTCGCGCAGCAGAAGCTGTGTCTGGGTCTCACGGATACGCAGTTCCAGCGCGGGAAAAGCGTCCCGAATTCCAGGCAGGAGCTTCGGCAGGACGTAGGGCGCGACCGACGGGATGACCCCAAGTCCGAGCGGCCCTGCCAAGGTGTCACTCTGTAGCCGCGCCATATCGACGATGTCGCGAACCTCGGCGAGCACACGGGAGGCCCGCTTCGCGATCTCCTTGCCGCCCTCCGTCAGCATTACGCCGCCGCGGCCCCGCTCGAGAAGCTGTAAACCGAGCGACTTCTCCAGCTCCTGCACCTGCATCGAGAGCGCCGGCTGGGTCACGGCGCAGTGCTCGGCGGCCTTGCCGAAATGGCCCAGCCGCGCCACCGCTTCAAAATATTTGAGCTGTTTCAGAGAGACCATATCAATCAATTTTTATGATCGCATGTTGTTTTTAATATGATCAGGCCTGATCGACAAGCCTCCTTAACCTCCCTGCCGTCCCGGCCGGGTTCATGCCAGGGCATGCTCCACGGCGAATCTCCCTGTGGTACACGGCACCGCAGACGCCACGGCCACAGGACGCCAGATGACGCCGACTGAAATTGATCGCCCCGACGTGCTCTCCGAGGTGAGGGAGGCATTCGCACGCTACGAGACCGCGCTGACCAGCAATGACGTGGCAACGCTCGACGAGCTGTTCCACAAACACCCCGGCACGATCCGGTACGGTGCGACCGAAAATCTCTACGGTTATGAGGCCATCGCCAGTTTCCGCGCCGGCCGCAGCCCCGCCAACCTGAAGCGCGACCTCGCGCAAACTGCGATCACAAGCTACGGGCGTGATATGGCCGTCGCCTCAACCTTGTTCACGCGCAGTTCCGCTCCGGGAAAAACCGGGCGACAGATGCAGACCTGGGTGCGGTTTGCGGAAGGCTGGCGCATCGTGGCGGCGCATGTCAGCGTGATCGACACACCGGTTTAAGCCTGACAGCCGATAGCTGCCGTGCCGAACGGAGGCGGTTTCACGCCAGGCTGGCGCGCTTGTCGAATTTGGCGACACGGGACAGAAGGTAGTCCACCTCCGCGTGCGCTATCGGCGTCATGCTGGAGCCCGGCTTGCGCTGTGCATCCGAGGCGATCACGCCGCGCTTGTGCAGGACGTATTTGCGCACCGCGAGGCCGACGCCCTGCTGCTGTTCGTAGCGCATCAAGGGCAGATGGGCGTCGAACAAATCGTGCGCCGCATCGCGCCTGCCCTCCTTCGACAGCCGCACCACGTCCACCAGCATGTCAGGGAACGCGTAGCCGGTCATCGCGCCGTCCGCGCCACGCTCCATCTCGAAATCCAGAAACAGCCCGCCATTGCCGGTGAGGATCGACAGCGGCCGCAGCGAGCCATCCTTCTGAAAGCCGCGCAGCGCCGAGATCTTCTCCAGCCCCGGCCAGTCCTCGTGCTTGAGCATCACGCAGGACGGATTGTCCGTCACGATGCGCCTGATGACCGCCGGCGTCATGATCACGCTCAGCGTCAGCGGATAGTCCTGCAACACCCAAGGCACATCCTCGCCGATGGCCTCGGCCGCCTGACGGAAATAGGTCGTGATCTGATCGTCGGTCCGCAAATTGGATGGCGGCGCAATCATCACCGCCGCCGCCCCTGCATCCATCACGCCGCGCGCCAAAGTGCGCATGGCGGCAAAGCCCGGCGCGGAGACGCCCACCACCACTGGCTTGCCGACAGCACGGCGAATGAAGCGGGTTGCAACATCGAGCGATTCCTGCCCGGTCAGTTTGGGTGCCTCGCCCAGAATGCCGAGCACCGTGATGCCGCTGCAACCAACCTGTCCGTAAAAATCCACCAGAGTGTCGATCGACGCTTCATCGAGCCGCCCATCGGCAAAGAATGGCGTGGGAGCGATGGCGAACGTGCCATGGGCGTCTGGGGTGAGTTTCATCGGGATCTCGGATCGGAGGTTTACCAGGGAGGAATCTGCGGTCTGTCGTTAGCACATTCCGCTCGCTGCGGAACCGCTCTTGGCGCATGGCTTTCCATATTCTCGTGATCCGTCATCGGAACGGTGGCGGGTCCGACCGGTTAGTCCTCCATGTATATAAGGAGGACAGGACATGGCTTTGGAACAAGATCCGAACGACCTCAACCGAATCAATCGGGATGAGGAATTGCGACGGCGGCAGCGCCTGGATAACGAATTACAGGCTGATCCTGAACTGGTGGAAGGCCCGGCCAGCGGCGGGCGGATTGCGCTGATGGCCATCGCGATTCTCGCCGTTCTCGGCGTCGTCTTTTACGGCCTGAACAATTCGTCGACGAGTCCGACAACCACCGCGCAGAACCCGCCTGCGACCAGCAGCACCACGACGCAGAACGCTCCGGGCACGATGACGCCGAAGTCCAATATGGCAAACCCGAACACGGCTCCGGACCAGACCACCGGCGCGGCACCGAGCCCTGGCGCGACGCCGCAACCCAATACTCCGCCGACAGCGCCCGGCACCGACCAGCCCTCGGGCTCCAGCGACCGCTAACGCAGAACGCCCCGGCCAAATTCCAAGGCCGGGGCATTTTCTTGCGTGACGCTCGACGATCTGCGGACGCAGCACACTTCGTCATAACGGCGCGACGAACCTGCCATTGATGTCGGCGAACGTGATGGCCTTGCCGAGCTCATCGAACGTCCCCTTCTCCGCGATCTCTTGCGCGGCGCGCAGAAACGCGCCCCACGCCGCGCGGGCCAATGCGCCGCCGATACTGATACGGCGCACGCCGAGATCGGCCAGCTCAGCGACGCTGAGACCGGGCGCACCCATCAAGATATTCACCGGCTTCGGCGCGAGCGCCCTGACCACCTCACCGACCTGCTGCCGCGTCTTGACGCCCGGCGGATAAAGACAATCCGCGCCGGCATCGGCATAGGCGACAAGGCGGTCGATCACCTTGTTGAGGTCGGTTTCACCGACAAGAAATCCCTCGCAGCGTCCGATCAGCATCACATCGCCGCCAGCGGCGTCGATGGCGCTCCGTGCCGCCCGGATGCGAGCGATGGCGAGTTCTTTCTCGTAAAGCGGCGGGCCACCGGCCCGGCCGGTCGCATCCTCGATGGACAGGCCCGCGACGCCGGTGGCAACACCGCGGATGACGTTGGCCGCCACCCCCTCCGGCGTATCGGCGAAACCCGCCTCGAAATCGGCGTTCACCGGCAGATCGGTGGCGGCGCACAGCACCGTCAGATGCGCGACGATATCGTCGCAACTCAGGCTGTTGTCAGGCTGGCCATTCGACCAAGCAAAGCCCGAACTGGTCGAGGCGAGCGCCTTGAACCCCATGCCCGCCAGCAATTTTGCGCTGCCGACATCCCAGGGGTTGGGCAGCACGAAACATCCGCTGCCGTGCAGTTTGCGGAATTCGGCTCGTTTCTGGGCAGTGGAAACCGGCATGCTCGTTCCTCGTCACAACAATCCGCCTATTGATACGGCAAATCTCCGCGCGGACAATTCGTCTCCCGCGATAAATGGCCCCTCGCCGGCATTCTCGCTCATTGCACGACGAATATGCTTCGATTAGCATCGAAGTATGAAAACAGGCCCCGACTTCGCCATGGTTGCCTCCCTGATCGGCGATCCGGCACGCGCCAACATGCTGACGGCCCTGACGAGCGGCCGTGCGCTCACCGCGAGCGAACTTGCGCAGGAGGCCGGCATCACGCCGCAGACGGCGAGTTCACATCTGGCCAGGCTGCAAACCGGCGGTCTGGTCGCGCTCGAAAAACAGGGCCGGCACCGCTACTACCGGCTCAGGGGACCGGAGGTGGCGACCGCCCTGGAAGGATTGATGGGACTGGCGGCGCGCGCCGGCCATCTGCGCGTGCGGACCGGCCCGAAGGACCCGGCGCTGCGGCGGGCGCGGGTCTGCTACGATCACCTCGCCGGCGATCTCGGGGTGCAGATGCTGGAAAGCATGCTGGGCCGCCATCTGATCGAGCAGCGTGACGACACCCTGTTCCTCACCCCGCAGGGCAGGCACGCCATGTCCAAATTTGGCATCGACCTGACCCTGCTGGAAAGTTCGCGGCGGCCGCTATGCAGGGCATGCCTCGATTGGAGCGCACGCCGCAGCCATCTCGCCGGCACGCTCGGCGCCGCGATCCTGTCGCGGCTGTTTGCGCTGAAATGGGCGAAACGCGAGGCGGCAAGCCGCATTGTCAGTTTCACGCCGAAAGGCGAGAAGGAATTCGCCGCGCTGTTCGGCAGCCCTGAAGCGGCGGGCCGCAAACTGCGCTGTTGACAGCGACATTCAAAAAAATGCGTAATCCGGCGGTTTTGCGGCCGATTTCGCCCTCTGGACAGGTGACGTGATGAAATCCGTACTGGCACTTCTGGTTACTGCGCTGCTCGCCTCTCCCGCGCTGAGCTATGAGATCAGGCCCAAGACGCCGGACACGGCATTCTCCGGCAAGCTGCAACCGGACATCATCGGCCTGTCCAGCCAGATCGATGGCAGCAAGGCCGGCAGCATTCTGGAAACCTATCTCAAGGACCATCCCGGCGTGAGGCCGCAGGCGATCCAGCAAAAATTCGGCAACACCAATGTCACCTACGCCACCGCGATGTCCTTTCAACAAAAAGCCTCGGCAACCCAGGGCGAGGAAACGCTGACCGCCGCTTTCTCCACCCCTGCCAGCGGTAATTTTGCGTATTACGTCGTCCGTGATCTCGGCTTCACCAAGGACAAGCAGCCGACGAAATCGAGCATGATCGAGCGGGTGATCGACAAATACGGCGCCCCGACCCTGATCGGCGATGGCCAGATCTACTATTTCTACCGAGCCGGCAAGATCATGTCGGTCAAACAGAAATACACCACGGCTTCCGCCCTCGACGCACTGAACGGGCCGATCAATCCCAAGGCCGCCGTGGCGCTGAACGACAGGAACGGCCGCGGCAGTTGCATCGCCGCGCTCAAGCATGTGCAGGCGATGGCCGACAAATCGGTCGCCTATCTGCTTGCCGACGCAAAAGCCGCCAACTGCGATGGCCTGCTTGCCGTCGGCCTCAAGCCCGGCGCGAGTGCAGACAAGATTGCCCATGCCACCTTTACCCTGGTGGACTTCAAGCGCATCGTCAGCGCCGCGAAGATCGATTCCGAAGCGCTCGCCGCCGAGAAAGCGAGCGGCAACCGCACCGCCAGCGACAACGCACCGAAGCTGTAGCGCAGGCGCGGCGATATTCACCCCGCGCTCCGGCGGATCAAGGCTGGCCTCTCCTCACGCCGCCATGGCGAACGGCATCGGATGGTCTTCACCAGTAATGGCGCTGGCGCCAGTATTGACGGCGACGCCAGTGCCGACGGCGCCAGTCCCAATAGCGACGCCGACGCCAGGCGTGCCGACGCCGCCAGCGGCGGCGATAGCCCCAATACCGGCGACGACGCCAGCGCCGCCGATGCCAATGACGATGACGCCATCGCACCTGCTCCACACGCGCGCGATCGATATCCTCCTGGGTCGCGACCGCCGGCTCCGGCGCAGGCGCGGGATCGGGCGGAGATGCAGCCGGCAGAATCCGCGCAGCGAGCGGCGCGGCTTTTGCTGCAGTTGCGAGCATCGCCGTGCCCGCCAGCGCGCCGAAGGCGATCTTCAGGAAGTCTCGGCGTTGCATGCCTTCCTCCTCTGCGTTTCGCTAAAGCGCAAACGTCACGGAAGGCAAATGAACGGAAGCTGAACCGACATACGCGCGACGCAACAATATTCGGCAGTGATCGTTGTGTTTTGGACTTCTATATTTCCGTAACCGGATTACACCAGCTCCACAGGCTCGCAACGCGGCCGAATCAAGGGAGGGAAATCTCATGAAGACAGCTTTCGCAGCAGCTTTAGTCGCCGCCGCGCTGATGGGCGTGTCGTCGGCAAGCGCCATGCCGCTCGCTCCGGCCCCCGGTACGACCAACATCATTCCGGTCGCACAAGGCTGCGGTCCCGGCTTCCATCGCGGCCCGCGCGGCGCGTGCCGTCCCAATCGCGGCCCGATCTATGCGCCGATGGTGCGTCGTTGCCCGCCCGGCTTCTTCGCCGGCCCGCGCGGCGTATGTCGTCGCCGCTACTGAAAGCCAACCGACAAGACAAACGACAAAACCCCGACAAACAACAAAACCCCGCTCCGGCGGGGTTTTGTTTTGCGAGGGTGATTTCAGCGCAGCCGACCGGACAGCTTCATGACGAAGATCAGAACCTCGGCCACCGCCTTGTAAAGCTCCGCCGGAATCTCGTCGCCGAGTTCGACGTTGGACAGCGCGCCCGCCAGCACTTCGTTCTCCTGGATCGGAACGTCGTGCTGCTTGGCGGTCTCGATGATCTTCTCGCCGATCGCGCCCTTGCCCTTGGCGACAACACGCGGCGCGCCCTGCTTGTCGTAATGCAGCGCGACCGCAAGCGTATTTCTGATGGGTGTGGTCGCGCTCGTCATAGCGCACGATCCAGGAAGTGGCCCTGCCGGGGTGAAGGCGCAACCGGCGCACTCCCCTCGCCGACAACGATATCTCCCGGCGTGAGATCCGCCTCGCGCAAAGCCTGGGTCAACTGCGCGGTGCCGGCGCGAAGCTGCATTGCGGTTGCCGGCCGTTCAGCCCACATCCGCACCGAGGTCCGCTCGCCGGCAAGCGACACCAGCGCATGCACCGGACCCGCCGGCTCGATATCGAGCGAGAAGCGCGCACGCCAGACCCGGTTCTGCGCTTCCGCCTCCACGCCAGTCTCGTCACGCGAAATCTCGAATTGCGCGACCGCCGTGCCCTGCGGAGTCGCGAACGGAATTTCGAAATTCCAGCGCGGCACATTGGCATCGATCCGGGTGCCCTGCTGATCGATCGGCAACGAGGCGATCTGCAACAGGGTCTGCCGCGCCAGCGCAGCATCGGTATCGCCAAGCAGGCGATGCACCACGACATCCGGCGACGCATGAAGATCGATCGCGGGCTGGGCGATCGGCTGCGCCGAAGGCGAGCCGCCGCGAAACGGCGGCGGTACATGATGGGACGTGGCGCCGTCACCGGCCTGCGCGGCGGCGCGCGACGCCCCTTGCTGCGCGTCAGCCGCATGCGCAGCAAGTAGCGCCTTCAGCGCATCCCGCACGCCATTCGGCAACGCACGAAAAACCTCCTGCAAATCGGTCAAACCGTTTCCCAGCAGACCGGATCGCAACATCTCGCCGGCACGGGCGGCGGAGTGCGTGACATCGCGCATCGAAAGACCGGGATCAATCGCATCGTCAGCCACCGGAACGGCCGATTGCGGCAGCATGATCTCATCGACTTCAATTTGCGGCGCAAGCGGCGGGCTGGATTGCGTCGTTGCCATATCGGCCGCCACCCGCGCCTGCCCCTGCTGGACGAATGCGCCGGGCAGCATCGGCGCTTCGTCAGGCAACGTCGCCACATCCGCTCCCAGCCAGGACGTCAATGCCTGCCGGAAGACGATCAGCGCGGCCTTGAGGTCCGGCATCGCGGCGATCTGAGACGATCCCTGCGCACGCTGCATCTGTTCGAGAAACAGGCCCGATTGCTGGAAGGCCGTCTTCATCCCCTCGCCGGTGAGATTGCCGTCCAGCGGCAGGCGCGCCGACAATAGTTGCTGCGCGGCCTGCTGCAAATTTTCCGGCAATGCCGGCAACGACGCGGCCACACCCAGATTGGCGAACAGCGGCGCCATGCTGCCCTGCTTGACGGCGGCGCTCTGCATCGCAGCCGAGACCGCGATAGCCTCCAGATTGGTCAGCGGCCGCGTAATGCGCATGCTCTCGGGGGCAGCGCTGTTCTGGACCGAGCCGGACGACCTTGCGCTGGCGGCAACGAGAGTCGCCGGAGAATCCACATCGGCGGCGCTTTCCGCGCCCGCACTATCCGACGTCACGATCTGCAGCCGCACGCCATCCGCCGTCTGCGAGACCGCCAGTTGCAGCGCCTGTCCGACCTGCAACGGCACCTCGGACATCACCTCGATCGACAGATTGGACACGGCGATGCGGACGAAGTCGTTCGCCAGCAGCTTGAGGACGCGCGCATCAATCACGGCACCGGACTGCAGCGTGACGTCCGCCGCAGCGCCCGGGGCGGCAAGAACCGGAAAAACAGGGTTGATGGTCGCGGACATGCCGAGGCTTCCCATGGAGCCGGCAGGCTAGCCCAGCGTCGTAAACCGTTTATTAACTTAAGCGGAACCCGCGCTCAGGCCAGCAGGCGCAAGGCCCGCGCGGCCGCCCGGAAATCCCGCAGCCGCATGGCGCGGCGGGCGGCGACTTCCTCGTCCTCGCCCCATTGCTGCGCGTTCCAGTCCTCATCGACATGCGCCGCGGCCCAGATCCGGTCCTCGTCGCAGGCCTTGTAATAGAGCGCCAGCGCCAGCAGCGCCGAGCCAGTCAGCGTGGTGAGGACATGTATCGCGGCGATCGACCAGGGGTCTTTCGGCAAGGCCGCACGCGCCGCCGCCAAGGCTCGCTCCGGCTGGGCCACATGCATCACGCCCTCGGTGAGAATGAAGTGCGCGCCGAGATCGTCCGCCGCCCAGCGCACCGCCGGATCCCAATATTCCGCCTGCCGCGCGACCAGCCCCTCGGGAAAACCGGCACGATAGAACAGCAGATCCGAGCCAAAATATTTTGCCACGTCATCGGCGACGGCCTCGGTGTTGTCGAGAACCCCGTCGATCGTGCTGTTGGCCAGCCGGGTCAGCGGCATCGACAACGGATCAATGATCTCGGTCTGAGCCTCCCATTCCGCCGCCATCGCTTCGGCCAGTTCGCGCCGGGGCGCCGCGAGCAGACGCTTGCTTGGGGTGCGGATCGGCTTGCCGTCGAGCGTGACGGCAAATCCCTCCGGTCTTTCCTCGACGCCGGCTGCCGTATAAAAGCGCTTGCGCTGCGGCGCGCGCGATGACTGCCGCGCCGCCTCCTGTGGATCGAGCGGCGAATGCCCGGCGACCTCGTCAAATAACTCTCGCATGGTTCAACCTATCGATTGGCGCAGGCGCGCGAATATTCCGAGCGCTCGTTCGGTCCGAGCCCGAGCGCCGCGCCCTCATCAAGACAGCGGGATACCCGATCGCCATAGGACGGCCGCGCGCGCTTTGTGGTCCGTCCGGCCGGCGGCGTATCAGCCTGCACCCGGCCCGGCGTGGTGTTCTGCAACTGGAACGGCGGCGGCGAATTCATCTTTGGTACCGCGGGTACCTCGATCCTCGGCGGCGGGATCGGCGGCGGCGGCGGAACGATCGGCGCGGTCGATGGCGGAATGATCACCTGCGCCTGCGCGCCGCAGACTATTGCGACCGACATCACCGACAGCACGATCGCGGCGCAAGCGGCTCGCATCGTCTCACTCCTCCGGCGCATTCTCGATCGGATCGAACCGGTCGGCTTCCAGCCCGAGCAGATTCCAGGATTGCAGCATATGCGGCGGCAGCGGCGCGGTCACGTCGATCACCCCGCCACGCGGATGCGGAATGACGATGCGCCGCGCCAGCAGATGCAGACGGTTCTGCACGCCGCCCGGCAACTGCCAGTTCTCCTTGTTGAAGTATTTCGGATCGCCAAGGATCGGATGATCGATATGCGCCATGTGGGCGCGGAGCTGATGGGTGCGGCCGGTCACCGGTTTCAGCGACACCCACGACAGCTTCTGCGCGGAGGCTTCGACCACCGCGTAATAGGTCACCGCGTGGCTGGCACCTTCGTCGCCATGCTCGGCGACCCGCATGATCGATTCCTCCTCGTTCTCTTCCTTGGCGAGATAGGTCGAGATCCGCCCCTGCTTCGGCTTCGGCACGCCGGCGACCAGCGCCCAGTAAATCTTGCGCGCGGAGCGATGACGGAACGAGCCGGTCAACGTCGAGGCGGCGAACCGCGTCTTCGCCACCAGCAGGCAGCCCGCGGTCTCGCGGTCGAGCCGATGCACCAGACGCGGACGCTGTCCCTTGGCGTCGCGCATTGTCTCCAGCATCTGGTCGACATGTCTCGACAAACCGGAGCCGCCCTGTACCGCCAATCCCGCCGGCTTGTTGAGCACCATCACGTCGGCATCCTCGAACAGGATCATGCCCTGCAAGGCCTCGCGCGTTTTCGCGGCGGCCTCGGACAGCGCACCAACCACCGACGGCGCGTCAAGTTTCAACGGCGGAATGCGAACGCTGTCGCCTTCGCTGAGGCGATCCTTGCTGTCGGCGCGCTTGCCGTTCACGCGCAACTCGCCTTTGCGGACGATGCGCTGGATATGGGAAAACGACAGACCCGGAAACCGCGCCTCCAGAAAACGGTCGACGCGCATGTTGTTCTCATCGGCCGTCACGGTTACCGTTTGCACCTTGGTCGGCAGCGCCGGCGCTGCTTTGACGGTCTCTTCCCTGGCCTCTTCGCGCGGCGCGCGTGGGCGATCTTCCGCGCCCGTCCGGCGCAGCGCGGGTTTTGCCGGGGCGCGCTTGTCACCGAAGCGCTGCTCGGCGGCATGCTTGCTCATCACCCGCTTTTCGCCGCTGCGCGTGCCCTTCTCAGCCCCACGTTTGGCTGGCGCGCGTTTGTCTCCGCGCTTGGCCTCGCGCACCGATTTCTTCTCAAGCGGCTTTCTGAAGCGGCGGCTCATGATGATTTTTCTTTTCTCAGTTTCGCCCAATAGTCGAGGCGCTTGCGGATGTCCCGCTCAAAGCCGCGATCGGGTGGATTGTAGAAGCTCTGGCGGCCCAGCGCTTCCGGGAAATAGTCCTGACCGGAAAATGCTTCGGGCGTATCGTGGTCGTATTGATAGCCGCCGCCGTAGCCTTCTGACTGCATCAGCTTGGTCGGCGCATTGAGAATATGCTTGGGCGGCAGCAGTGAGCCGGCTTCCTTCGCGGTCCGCATCGCCGCGCTGAAGGCTCTGTAGGCGGCGTTGGATTTCGGCGCGGTCGCGACATACACCACCGCCTGCGCGATGGCGAGTTCGCCCTCGGGGCTTCCGAGAAAATCGTAGGCATCCTTGGCGGCATTGGCGACGACGAGTGCCTGTGGATCGGCCATGCCGATATCCTCGACCGCCATGCGCACCACGCGCCGCGCCAGAAACAGCGGGTCCTCGCCGGCGTCTAACATGCGTGCGAAATAATACAGCGCGGCGTCGGGATCAGAGCCCCGCACCGATTTGTGCAAGGCCGAGATCAGATTGTAATGGCCATCCGCCGACTTGTCGTAGATCGGGGCGCGGCGCTGCAGGATCTCCTGCAACTGCGCGGCGGTGAAAACCTCGTTAGTCCGCGCGGCACGCCAGACTTCCTCGGCCAGCGTCAATGCGGCGCGACCATCGCCATCGGCCATGCGCACCAGCACCGCCCGCGCCTCGGCATCGAGCGGCAGCTTGCGCCCCTCCACCTCTTCCGCGCGCGCATAAAGCTTTTCAATCGCCGTCTCATCAAGCGAATGAAACACCAGCACGCGCGCACGCGACAGCAGCGCCGCGTTGAGCTCGAACGACGGATTTTCCGTCGTCGCGCCGACCAGCACCACGGTGCCGTCTTCCATCACCGGCAGAAACGAATCCTGCTGCGCGCGGTTGAAGCGGTGCACCTCGTCCACGAACAGCAGCGTCCCCTTGCCGGTCTCGCGGCGGGCGCGCGCCGCGTCAAACACCTTCTTCAGATCGGCGACGCCGGAGAACACCGCGGAGATCTGCTCGAAATGCAACTCTGTCGCGTCGGCAAGCAGCCGCGCCACCGTGGTCTTGCCGGTGCCGGGCGGCCCCCAGAAAATCAGGGAGCCGAGCGTGCGCGTCTCCAGCATGCGCGTCAGCGCGCCGTCAGGACCCAGAATGTGATCCTGCCCCACCACATCGGACAACGCGCGCGGACGCAGCTTTTCCGGCAACGGACGCGGTGCATCCTGCTCCAGCCCCGCTGCGGCGAAGAGATTGGACGATGGCGTGGTGCGCTTCGCGCTCATCCGCCGAGCGTCACGGAAAGCTTCTGGCCGCCACGGATCACCGTGATGCGCCACAGCCGCTGCGGCTCGCGCGTGAGCCGTTCGAGATCAGCCGTTTTGGTCACAGCCTGACCGTTGACCAAGGTCACGATATCACCCTTCTGGAAGCCGACACTCGCCGCCGTCGCGTCATCGGCAAGATCCGTCACCACAACGCCCTCAATTCCCGAATCGAGCCGCAATTCGTCCGCCAGCGCAGGCGAGATATTGGACACCTTGGCGCCCTGGAACGGCGAACGGGATTTCAGCACGATCTCGTCGCGGCCGGTGTCGGGCGCGGTCTCGAGCGAAACCGACAGACGCACCGGCTTGCCCGCGCGCTGCACCTCGATCTGAGCCGTACCGCCCAGCGGCCGCGTCGCGAAGCGATAACCGAAAGCGTTGGGGTCATCGATACCCTGGCCATCGACAGCAACAATGAGGTCGGACAGTTTCAGTCCGGCCCGATCAGCCGGGCTGCCCGGCGTCACGTTGGCCACCAGCGCCCCCATCGGGCGCTTGAGGCCAAGCGTCTCGGCGATCTCGGGCGTCACGCCCTGCAAGCGCGCGCCGAGCCACGGCCGCTTCACCGCGGTGCCGCCGCCCCGTGCCGAGGCGACAACCACGCGCACCATGTTGGCGGGAATCGCAAAGCCGATGCCCTGCGAGCCGCCCGAGCGCGAGAAGATCGCGGTGTTCACGCCGACCAGCTTGCCGGTCATGTCGACCAGCGCGCCGCCCGAATTGCCCGGATTGATCGCGGCATCGGTCTGGATGAAGAACTGATAGTCGGTGATGCCGACCTGGGTGCGCGCCAGCGCCGAGATGATACCATGCGTCACGGTCTGGCCGACGCCGAACGGGTTGCCGATCGCCAGCACCACGTCACCAACCTGCGCGTTGTCGGAATTGGCGAACTCCAGCGTCGGGAATTTCTCTTTCACGTCCTTGAGCCGCAGCACCGCAAGATCGGTGCGGCTATCCTTGAGCACGATCTCGGCCTCGAACTCGCGCTTGTCGGCGAGCGAGACCTTGACCTGATCGGCGCCCTCGATGACGTGATTGTTCGTGACGACAAGACCCGAGGCATCGACCATCACGCCGGAGCCGAGCGAGCGTTGCATCTGCTCCGGCTGCTGGCCGGGAATGCCGAAGAAGCGGCGGAAGATCGGGTCTTCAAGCAGCGGGTTGCGGTTCTGCACCACCTTCGCCGCATAGACGTTCACCACGGCCGGCTGCACGTGCTGCACGATCGGCGCGTAAGATGCCCGCAACTGGGCCTGCGAGCCGGGCACGAAACGGTCCTGAGCCGCAGCCGGCGCGGCCGCGATCATCGTGACAAGAAGCGCGAAAAGGACGCGAGAGAAGGTCATGAAAAATTCCCGATTACGATGGTCGAGATATAGGGGGCTGGCGGCTCAAAGAGAACAAGGGACAACGCCGGAATCGGCATCAGGCCGCACGATTCCGCAGCGTTTTTGGCTTTTTCGCGGTCGCCGCCGCCTCCAGCCGCGCCTTGTGATCGACCCCCCAGGCCCGCAGGATTTCGATCACCGGTCGCAGCCGCTGCCCGGTCTCCGACAGCGCGTATTCGACGCGGGGCGGCACCTCGGCAAAGACCTTGCGGGTAATCAGGTCGTCGTCCTCCAGCGCGCGAAGCTGCTTGGTCAGCATCCGCTGGGTGATGCCGGGCATGCGGCGGCGCAACTCGCTGAACCGCAGACAGCCCTCCTGCAGATGAAACAGGATGACGCCCTTCCATTTGCCGTCGATCAGGCTGAGCGTGACCTCGACTGGACATCCCGGACCACAGTCGAAATTCTTGCGTTTCATCCGTTCGGAGCCTGTTGGTATACAATCGGGGACTATGACACATTGGCGACAGTACTTGCAATTGATCTGCATCGGGCGCAGGTGAAGCTGGCGGCCTGACCCGGCCGCGACCGCCCTGGAGTCACAGATGAAAGCCGTTGGATACAAGAAGTCGCTGCCGATCGACGCCGCCGAATCCCTGTTCGATTTCGAGACCGCCAAACCGGAGCCGACCGGGCACGACATCCGCGTCGCCGTGAAGGCGATTTCGGTCAATCCGGTCGACACCAAGGTGCGCAAGCGCGCCGAACCGCCGGCGGGCGAGATCAAGATCCTCGGCTTCGATGCCGCCGGGGTGGTGGATGCGGTCGGGCCGCAGGTGACGCTATTCAAGCCGGGCGACGAGGTGTCCTACGCCGGCTCGATCCTGCGCCAGGGCACCAATTCGGAATTCCATCTGGTGGACGAGCGTATCGTCGGGCACAAGCCGAAGACGCTGTCGTTCGCCCAGGCTGCCGCCCTGCCCCTTACCTCGATCACCGCCTGGGAGCTGCTGTTTGACCGCCTCGGCGTCGCGCAAGGCAAGGATGATCGCCGCACCCTGCTGGTCATCGGCGGCGCGGGCGGCGTCGGATCGATCCTGATCCAGCTCGCACGGCGGCTGACCGGCCTCACCGTGATCGCCACGGCATCCCGGCCGGAATCAATGAAATGGTGTCTCGACCTCGGCGCGCATCATGTCATCGATCATTCCAAGCCGATGAAGGAGCAGATCGAGGCGCTCGAGCTCGCTCCGGTCACGCTGATCGCGAGCCTCACCAACACCGATCAGCACTTCCCGGCGCTGGCCGACATCATCGCGCCGCAGGGCCGCGTCGGCCTGATCGACGACCCGACGTCCCTCAACGTCAATTTGCTCAAGGGCAAGGCCGTCTCGCTGCATTGGGAATCGATGTTCACCCGCTCCTCGTTCCAGACCGAGGACATGATCGCCCAGCATCAATTGCTCGAGGAGGTCGCACGCCTGGTCGACAAAGGCGAAT
Organism: Hyphomicrobiales bacterium; assembly: GCA_017305455.1. Classification (GTDB taxonomy): domain Bacteria; phylum Pseudomonadota; class Alphaproteobacteria; order Rhizobiales; family Xanthobacteraceae; genus Afipia. The sequence continues at coordinate 47,268 of JAFKKO010000128.1, forward strand.
TGCGCACGACGCTCGACAAGGTGGTGGGCAAGATCAACGCCGAGACGTTGAAGCAGGCGCATGCGATGATCGAGAGCGGCCGATCCACCGGCAAGCTGGTGCTGGAGGGATGGTAAGTAGTATCCCCTCATCCTGAGGAGCGGCCTCGGGCCGCGGCTCGAAGGATGAGGCTACAAACTGGATTCTCATGGTTCGAGACGCGAGGCTCCTCAGCATGAGGACCGGACTGTTACGCAATGGTCTGCACAAGTCCGCCTTCGGCGCGCAGCGCCGCGCCGTTGGTGACCGACGCCTGCCGCGAGGCGATATAGACCACCATGTTGGCGATCTCCTCGGTGCTGGCAAAACGCTGGATCAGCGATGACGGCCGGTTCTGCTTGATGAACTCCGCCGCGGCAGTCTCGATCGACTGGCCGCTCTGCTTCGCAAGCTCCTTGACGAAACTTTCAACCCCCTCCGACATGGTCGGTCCCGGCATCACCGAGTTGACGGTGACGGCGGTGCCGCGGGTCAGTTCGGCAAGGCCGCGCGATATGGCAAGCTGGGCGGTCTTGGTCATGTCGTAATGAATCATCTCTTTCGGAGCCATCAGCGCGCATTCGGAAGAAATGAAAATGATGCGGCCCCAGTTGCGCTTCAGCATGCCCTTGATATAGGCGCGCGCGAGCCGAACGCCCGACATCACGTTGACCTCGAAGAAACGCAGCCAGTCGGCGTCCGGAATCTCGAAGAAATCTTTCATCTCGAAAATTCCGGCATTGTTGATGAGAATGTCGACATCCGGCACCGACTGCACCAGCGCTGCGCAGCCCTCCGCGGTCGAAACATCGGCGGCGACGCCGCGCACCTTGGCGGCCGGCACCACCTTGCCGATCGAGGCGATCGCCGCATCGATCCGTTCCTGAGTGCGTCCGTTGACGATCACATTGGCGCCGCTGCCCGCCAGCCCCTTGGCGATCGCGTGGCCGATGCCGCCGGTCGAACCTGTGACAAGCGCCGTGGTCCCTGAAAGATCGATCTTCATCGCCATCTCCCTTGCTGTGTTCTGTGTATGGCGCGCGCAAACACGCTTTCCAAGACGCCAGCAGGGAAGAAGCGTTCAGGAGCCCGTACCTCGCAAATATCTGACATACATTGGATATCGAACCGCGAGCAGCGCTTATTTCGCGCCGGCTTTTTCCAGGATCGCCACCATCCGCGCATAGCCGCGACGGCGGGCATGCGCGAGCGGCGTCACGCCATCGCGGTCCGCAATATTGACGTCCGCGCCGGCATCGACCAGCAGACGCACGATCTCGGTATGGACCGGACCGCCGTCGCTGAGAATCACCGCCTCGATCAGCGCGGTCCAGCCGAGCCGGTTGATGTGATTGATGTTGATGGCGGTGCCGAGCAGGATCTTCACAGTCTCGGGATGACCGTGATGGGCCGCGGGAATCAGTGCCGTACCGCCATAGCGGTTGGTGCTGGCAAGATCGGCGCCGGCTTCCAGCGTCATCATGAGGATTTCGTTGCGGCCCTCAGCGCCGGCATAGAGATACGGCGTGTCGGAAATCGAATCCTTCGCATTCACATCGGCTCCAGCGGCAATCAACAGCCGCGCCACATCGACATGATTGCCATGGGTGGAGAGCAGCAATGCCGTTCTTCCCGAGCGGTCGCGTGCCTCGATATCCGCCCCCTCCGACAGCAAGGCTCCGACTCGCGTCGCATCGCCGCGTGCCGCCGCATCAAGAAACTGCGAATTGATCCCCGCCCCGGCAGCCGCCATGCATCCCCCGCTCGCGATTAGAATGAAACAACCAGCCAAAATAAAACGAGCGGCGCGATGCGCCGCTCGTGAGACATTCGCAGTGACGCGGAAAATCACGCCGCTTCGGCGGGCTTTTCCTGCACCGGGCCCGAATCCTGGCCCTTGGCGTCGACATCGCGATCGACGAACTCGATCACGGCCATCGGCGCATTGTCGCCGTAGCGGAAGCCGGCCTTGATGATGCGGGTGTAGCCGCCCTGGCGGTCCTTGTAGCGGGCCGCAAGCACGTCGAACAGCTTCCTGACCTGATCCTGATCGCGCAATTCGCTGATCGCCTGACGGCGCAGCGCGAGGCCGCCCTTCTTGCCGAGCGTAACCAGCTTCTCAACGATCGGGCGAAGCTCCTTCGCCTTCGGCAGCGTGGTGACGATCTGCTCGTGCTTGATCAGCGCGGCCGCCATATTGGCGAACATCGCCTTGCGGTGTTCTGCGGTTCGGTTGAGCTTGCGATGAACCTTGCCGTGACGCATGTGATGTATCCTTCAATCTTCCTGTGTCACGACGGCTCGTCGGACATGTTGCTCAGGTGGGCTTCCTGCGTTCGCCCGCGAAATCATGGCCGGCGTAAACCGGCCATGACGATGACGTCGGATCAGTAATGATCCTCGAAGCGCTTGGCCAGCTCGTCGATGTTCTCCGGCGGCCAGCCGGGCACTTCCATGCCGAGATGCAGACCCATCTGGGCCAGCACTTCCTTGATCTCGTTCAGCGACTTGCG
>JAFKKO010000129.1 GCA_017305455.1 Hyphomicrobiales bacterium
GCATCAACAGATAGCCGATGCCGCCCTGGCTGTGCGCCACGCAGATGTCCATGTCCATCGGCGGGATGCGGTTCATCGTCAGCATCTGACGCATCATGATCTTGCCCACCACAGGACCATTGCCGTGCGTGATGATCAGTTCGTTGTCGAGCTGCGCGAGTTCGATCAACGCATCCGCGGTCTGGCGCGCAACCTTGCGCTGTTCCTCGGACGTGCCGGCGATGTCTTCAGGATGCACGGCATTGCCGCCAATGGCGATGACGAGACGACGGGGAGCTTCACTTGTTTTTCTCATGGCGTTTCCTCGAATAGCAACGGCAGGATGATTTGAACTTCTGACTTCACTAAATGACGTACGCTTGCCGCTAACGCGCGGCGACCGTGCCGTCGCTGCGGGGGTCACTCGCTCCTTCGAGCAATCCATCGGGATGCCGGACGATGGCGCCGGCATGTCCCATGAATTCCTCGAAGGCGCCGACGGATTGAACGTCATGACCGAGGCGGCGCAGGCCTTCGATCACCGGAACGTCGAAACGGGATTCGATCTTCAGATTGGTGCTCTCCTCGCCCCAGGTGCGGCCGAGCAGCCAGCGCGGCGCAGTCACCGCGTTCTGCAGATCGCCGCCATGCAGGGCATAGCGCGAGAAGATCGCGGCCTGGGTCTGCGGCTGTCCCTCGCCGCCCATGGTGCCGTATGACATCAGCCGCCCATCGCTGAGCTGCGCCATCGCCGGCTGGATGGTGTGAAACGGCAGACGGCCGGGATCGAGCCGGTTGGGATCGTTGTCGTTGAGGCTGTAGCTGGTGCCGCGATTCTGCCAGGTGATGCCGGTGCCGGGCAGCACGACGCCCGAGCCGTATTCCCAGAAGATGCTCTGGATAAAGCTGACGCTGAGACCACTGCGGTCGGCGGCGGCGAGCCACACCGTATCGCCCTGCTTCGGCGGCTCCGGCCACGGATCGGCGCGATCATGCGAGATGGTCTTGTCGAGCGCCGCAATCTGCTCCTCGGCAAGAAAATCGGCTGCCGCCTGCGTCATGTAATCCGGATCGGTGACATGGCGGTTGCGGATCCGGAACGCCGCCTTGGTGCATTCGACCAGGCGGTGCAGGTGATCGACGCCGTCGGCTTCATTGGCGAGGCGGCGCGCGTAAAGCGCGAGGATCAAGAGCGAGGCGAGACCCTGGGTCGGCGGCGGCAGGTTGAACAGCGTATGGCCGGCGACGTCGAGCGACAGCGGCGTGACCGTGGTGGCGCGATAGCGCTCGAAATCGGCAAGACGAAGCGGGCTGCCGAGCTTTTCCAGATCGGCAGCCATCGAGCGGGCGAGATCGCCGCGATAGAAATCGGACAGACCGGCCTGCGACAGCCGCGCCAGCGTGTCGGCGACGCGCGGCTGACGCAGCTTCGCGCCGACCGCAAGCGGCTTGCCCTCCGGCAGATAGACATCGGCAAAGCCCGGCACGTTCTCAAGCTCGGCGCGCTTGACGTTGGCGCTGTGGTGGATGGTCCGCGGCACCGGCACGCCTTCCCAGGCATAGCGGATCGCATCCTGCAACAGCCGCGACATCGGCAGCCTGCCGCCATATTGCTGACGGCTGATGTTCTGCGCCCTTTGCCAGCCATCGACGGTGCCCGCGACGGTCAAGGCCGACAGCGGACCGCGACAGGGAATCGTGGCGCAGCCGCGCTCGCGATACCAGTTGCGGTCGGCGCCGAGCGCCGAACGGCCGCAGGCCTGGATGCCGATCGGCGGCGCGCCGGGCCGGCCGATCAGCCAGAAGCCGTCACCACCAAGTCCGTTCATGTGAGGATAGACCACCGCGATGGTCGCGGCGGCGGCGATCATCGCCTCGATCGCGTTGCCGCCTTCGGAAAGCACGGACAGCCCAGCCTGCGCCGCGAGGTGGTGTGGTGCTGTGACCATCCCCCGATAGCTTCGCGTCGTCTGCAGCATGGCGCGTCTCCCGCTAAAGTTATGTAATAATATTTTTACTTATAGATCGTCAAGCGCTTTCGCGCGCATCCGGCGAAGATCGCAGCGCAAACGCAAACCGTGCTGCGCGGAAAGCGCATGACGGTGCGGCGGCGACACCCGCTTCCAGAAAGAAGAACTGCCCCGGGCGAAAGCCCGGAGCAGCCAAGTTTGGGAGGTTACTTCATCAAAAGTCAGAGTCGAAAAGTCAGAGCAGCCCGCTCACCGACGCGCTCCGTCTGCCGGCGGCAAGATGCCGTTTCACCGCCCGCAACACCATCAACGCTCCGGCGAACGCATCGCGCCCGGAGCTGTGACCGATCGACGACACCGCGCCAATCGCCGTTTCGATCCGATCGCCAGCGCCGATCATGACCGCGCCGATCGCGACATGCAGCGCGGCGGCGCCGTAGCCCTGCGCGGCGGAGCGCAGATGCGCCCGGCTGATATCGTTGGTGCGGGCAAGATGATCGGCGCAGACACGCCACAGCACATCACGCACATCGAGCAGATCGAGCGAGGCCAGCACGATCAGCGCGCCGCTGAGCAGATCATCGCCTGATGGCGTGAGGCCCGGTCCGAGGCCGACCAATTCCCCGATCGTCGCGGCATCGGTCGCGGACGGCGCGCGCTCGGCCAGCAGATCGCCGACGACGCGATTGAGCGCATCGAGACCGGGCGTCGCCGCTCTCATGATCAGCGACGGCGGCTGCGCTGCTTCGGACAGACCGGCCGCGGCCAGGCTTTGATCCTGCGCATCGACCCGCCAGACCCGATCCACTTCATCGAGACCCGCGCCCAGACTATGCAGCGTCCATGGCTGAACCGTTTTTGGCAGCCAGATCTCGGCGTCGTCAAATTTCGCAAAAGGCCGGTCGGCGATGTGAAGGAACGCACCCGTCACCGCGACCGCGTCGCCTACTTTCGGCCAGCACAGCGGCCGGCGCTCGCACAGCACATGCAATGGACCGGAACCAAGATCTTGCGTGCCGACGCAAATCCAACGATGGCGCAGCACGGCGTAGAACGAGCGGTCGAAGACGGCAACGACGGAGCCGGCATTGGCGTAGCGCAGCGCCTCGCGCGCCAGCCCGCCGACTTCGACGACGGCAGGCACGGCAAGCCCGGCGCGATGCTGCGCGGAAGGCATAAAGGCCGGAATAACGCCCGCAACACTCATGCTCGATTCCACCAAGACAGCCCACTCGGGCATTACAGAGAAATAAGTAATAATACTCTTACTTATCTGTCAAGCGGTGTCGTGAGAAGAGTGGCGCTCCCGCCCCTTGCAAATCAACGAAGTGCGATGAGAACGGCAGCCGAATAACTAAATCGTGATGTCATTCAAGCCGATGGATCAGACGGCGCCGACCGTCTTTCGCGTTGCCGCCCGCTTCGGCCCGGAACGATGGGGCAATTCGCCGCAAACCGATTCAGGCACCGTCAGCCACGTCACGATCATGTCCTGAGCGTGCCGGCGACGCGTATCGAGCCACTTCGAATTTCCAAGATCCTCGTCGAACACCGCCGACAGCGTGTAGCGATTGGATACGTGGAAATAGCTCAACGCCGTGATCGAGACATACAAATGCACCGGATCGACGTTGCTGCGCATCACGCCGGCGGCCACACCGCGACGCAGGATGCTCTTGATGCTGGCAACAAGCGGAAGCGTCAGGCTGGAGACCTTGCGCGATTTGCGCAAATGCTTGCCGCGCTGCAGATTCTCGTTGTTGATCAGCGCGACATAATCCTGATGCTTCTGAAAGAACGTAAAGGTGAAATCGACCAGCTGCGCCATCGCTTCGATCGGATCGAGGTTGTCGAGATTGAGTTGCTGCTCTGCGACACGGATTTCCGAATACACGTGTTCGAGCACCGCCAGGAACAGCCCGTCCTTGTCGCCGAAATAATGATAAAGCAGGCGCATATTGGCCTTGGCGCGCTGCGCAATGGCCTCGACGCGCGCTCCGCCAAGACCGTTGCGGCAGAACTCGATCGTGGCTGCCTGGAGAATCGAGTCCTTGGTAAGAGCGGGATCGCGCTTGCGCCTGCCGCTTGTCTTCTTGCCGCGGCTGACACCGGCAGCGGCTTTCGTCACTAGCGTCTCGTTCATTTGGCCAACACACCTGGGAGTATCTGGCGACCTGAGCACAGCGCACCCCGGCCGAACAGCCTATTCTAAAGGCTACCCAGCCAGAGTCGACGATCTGGTTCCAAATTTATTCTGCGGGCAATATCGGCAGCTTGCTATCACATCGATATGACGATGAGCAAATAGCGCCCGGTGTCCAGGCGAGGAAAGTCAGGCCGCAACGAAACTGTCCCGCAGCCCAACCAATATCATTCAAATTATTTGGCTAATCAGGCGCTGGCGACGATTGTCCCGTTTCGGGCCACCAGACGTCCGGCCTTGTAGACATCGCGCGGCTTTGGCCGGGCCACCACGGCTTCCTGCACATGCTGCGCATCCAGCACCAGGAAATCCGCCGCGCCGCCCTCGACCAGACCGTAGTTCTTGAGGCCCAGCGCCTTTGCGCCATGCGAGGTCACCATCTCGAAAGCCAGCGCCAATTCCGCGTCGGTGTAAAAACCGGAACGATAGCCAATGATCATCGCGCGTTCGAGCAGATCGCCATCCCCGAACGGCCACCAGGAATCGCGGATATTGTCGTTGCCCGAGAACACATTGACCCCGGCATCATGCAGGATCTGCACCGGCGGAAATGTGTAGGCTCCAGGCGCGTTGGTCATGATCGCGACCCCGGCCTCGGCCAGCGTGTCGGCGACGCGCTGAACCACGTCGCGCGGCACCGCGCCGAGCGCATAAGCGTGACTGACCGCGACCTTGCCGCCAAGGCCGAGCGCCTTGGTGCGCCTGGCGATGTCCTCGATCTCGAACACGCCCAGCAAGTCACCGTCATGCAAATGGATATCGACGCCGACGCCGTGACGCTCGGCGATATCGAACACCGCATCGAGGTGGCCCGCGATGTCGCCATCGAAACCGGCCGGGTCGAGACCGCCGATCAGGTCGGCGCCGCTGCGCACCGCCTCGTCCAGCAACTCGCGAGTTCCAGGCGAGGTGACGATGCCGCTCTGCGGAAACGCCACGATCTGGATCGAAACCTTGTGCTTGTGCGCGTCGCGGGCCGCCGCGACATGCTCCAGGTTGCTGAGACCGGCCTGCGGGTCGATATCGACATGGCTGCGCATCGACGTGGTGCCTTGCGCAACGCATAAATCGATCATTGCTGCAGCGCGCTCGGGCACCGAGCGGGCCTTGGCAAGCGCCTGTTTCTCAAATTCGACGCGCTCGCGGACATTGAAGCCCGCAGTGCAGGGACGATGCGGCTTCCACGGCTCGCCGATGAAACCCTTGTCGAGATGGATGTGACCTTCGACCAGTCCCGGCAGGACCAGGCGCTTGCCGAGATCGACGGTTTCCTTTGCTGCGGTGCCACCTTTCAGCGAGGCGATCTGTCCGCCCTTGACGGCGATGTCGACAACCCGCCCGTCCGCGAGCCGCGCATTCCGGAACATCGTATCGATCTCAGACAATTGACGACTCCGCTCGATATCCGCTTGACCTGCATCCATTATTGAAGAAAATTTTTACTTCGGTCAAGCTCGCGGCACGGTGCGGGCTCAGCAGACCGCAACGATCGGGCGCAACGCATATTCATGGCTGCACCGAATTGAGCAATGAGGAAACGCTATGAGCGATATGATGAGCGATATGGGAATGCCATCGATCTTTCATCCGCACCGCCGCGAGTTCTTCCGCGGACTCGCCGTAGGCGCCGCACTGTTGCTGGTATCAACCACCGCGCACGCCGCCGAGCCGATCAAGATCGGCCTCGTCACCGCTCTGTCGGGACAGTCCGCGCGCGCCGGCGAGGCGCTGACCCGCGGCGCGACCATCGCCATCGAGGAGATCAACAAGCAGGGCGGCGTGCTCGGCCGTCCGCTCGAACTGGTTCGCCGCGACGATGAAAGCAATCCGGCCAAAGGCCTGATCGCGGCGCGCGAACTGATCCAGCGCGAGAAGGTGGCGGCCGTGATCGGCGGCCTCGACACGCCGGTCGCGCTCGCGATCGTGCCGTTCATCAACAACGCCAAGGTGCCGTTCGTCGATCCCTGGGCCGCCGGCACGCCCATCACCAAAAACGGCGCCGCCGACAATTATGTTTTCCGCGTCTCGGCCATGGATGACGAGGTCGACAAGGCGATCGTGCAATACGCCAGCAAGACATTCGGCGCGAAGAAGCCCGGCCTGATCCTCGTGAACAATCCGTGGGGCGAATCCAACGAGCACGGACTTCGGGCCGCGCTCAAGGCCGCGGGAATCACGCCGGCCGGAATCGAGAAGTTCGAAGGCAACGATGTCGACGTGGTGCCGCAACTCACCCGTCTGAAGGAAGCCGGCGCCGACGCGCTGTTCCTGGTCGGCAATGTCGGGCCGTCCTCGCAGGTGGTGAAGTCGCTCGACCGCATGGGCTGGATGCCGCCGATCGTCTCGCACTGGGGACCTGCCGGCGGCCGCTTCACCGAGCTTGCCGGGCCCAGCGCCAAGAACGTGATCTTCGTGCAGACCTACAGCTTCTATGGCGACCTGTCGCCGGTGGGCCAGAAGGTGATGGCCGAGCTCAAGGCCAAATATCCGGACATCAAGGGGCCTGAAGACATCACTCCCGCGGTCGGCGTCGCCAATGCCTATGACAGCGTGCGGGTCATCGCCGCCGCGATCGCCAATGCGGGCAAGACCGACGGGCCGGCGGTGCGCGACGGCTTCTATGCCATCGACAAGCTCGAGGGCCTGATCAAGACCTATGACAAACCGTTCTCCAAGACGCAGCACGACGCGTTGACGGAGAAGGACTACATCTGGACCCGGTTCGAGGGGAATCACATCCTGCCGGTGGCGAATAAGTAACAGCCGCAAGCCGGCCTTGATAAAGGATGCCGGCCACGCTCCGGCATCCACCCTCCTCTGTGTTATTCATTATTCCCCGCCGCCTCCGACGGTACGAAAGCGCCGGTTTCCGCTCCGGCGATGCGCCGGACGCATCCCTGCATAGGCCCAATCCGAATTTGCATCTGCTCGCGCCCGCGATTGTCCTTTAAGTCCGACAGTCAATCGCGGAGCAGACCACCCACCCATGCGCACCACCAAGGCTTCGGCCACGGCGCTATTCGTTCTGGCGCTATGCTTTGTGCTCTCCGTAATCGGCCGCGGCATGGGGGAAAGCTTCACGGTTTTCCTGCTGCCGATCTCGCAGCATTTCGGCTGGGACCGCAGCCAGGTCATCTCGATCTATTCCATTGCCGCGCTCGCCGGCGGCTTCGCCTCGCCCTTTGTCGGCCGGCTGTTCGACAAATCGGGGCCACGCATCGTCTATTGCTTCGGCCTGTCGATGCTGGGCTGCGCGTTCTTCACCGCGGCCTTCGCCAGCAAGCTCTGGCAGTTCCAGATCAGCCTTGGACTATGCGTCGGGCTTGGCATGTCGTGCATCGGCATCGTGCCGAACTCGATCATGCTCAGCCGCTGGTTCAGCCGGAAGCTGCCGACCGCGATGGCGATCGTCTATTCGGCGATCGGCGGCGGCGTGCTGGTTCTGGTGCCGGCCTCGCAACTCCTGATCGATCGTTTCGGCTGGCAGAAATCCTACGAGATCTTTGGCTATGGTGCAGTGCTGCTGATCGCTGGGTTGTTGCTGCTGCCGTGGCGCACCCTCGCCGGCGGCTCTCCCGCGATCAACAAGGCAAGACACGATCCGATGGAAGACGGCTGGACGCTGCTCGCGGCGATGCGCCATCATGCATTCTGGGCGCTGTTCTCGGCCTTCTTCTTCACCGCGCTCGGCATGTACGCGGTCTCGGCGCAGGTCGTCGCCTATCTGGTCGATGTCGGCTTTCCGCCGCTGCAGGCCGCCACCGCCTGGGGCTTCAGCGGCGTCCTGATGGTGATCGGCATGCTGTCGATCTCCTGGCTCGACGGTCTGTTCGGCAGACTGCGCTCGATCATCCTGAGCTATGCGCTGTCGATCATCGGCATCGTTATGCTGTGGCTGCTGCAGACCACGCCGAGCATCTGGCTGCTGGCGGGCTTCATCGCCTCGTTCGGCAGCACCATGGGTTCGCGCGGTCCGCTGATCACGGCCACCGCGCTCAGGATCTTTCGCGGCAAGCGCGTCGGAACGATTTTCGGCACCATCTCGATCGGCAGCGGTCTCGGCGCCGCGCTCGGCGCCTGGAGCGGCGGCTTCCTGCACGATCTCACCGGCAGCTACGACGCACTGCTGCTTTTCGCGCTGGCGAGCGTGGTGCTGGGCATGATCCCGTTCCTGACGGTGCGTCTCTTGCAGGAGTAAAGTGAGGGTGCGGGCTAGCGGTGCTTGGTCTTCCACAGCAGCAGGGAGCCGAAGACCGCGGCGAAGCCGAAGAACGCAAGGCACCACGCCAACGCGGCGAGATAAAGCAGCGCATTCTGCCAGTCCGGCACCAGCGCAGCCTCAACGCGAAACAGCGACGCCGCCACCACGGCCATGTAGATTCCTCGGGTCGCAGCCGATGCAACCAGACGCTGGCCGGTATGGCTGAGGCTGGCGCGCGTCATCACCGCCAGCGTCATGATGCCGGCGGCGCCCGTCATCCAGGCGTGCATGCCGGCGCTCGCCGGCGCCAGGTCGAGCGCCGACGCAGCCGCGAGCAGAAATCCGAGCGGAATGAAAACGTAGCCGATATGCAGGATCAGCAACAAGGGATCGCGGCTTGTCCGATCGCCGGCCCAGCGCCCGAGCCGCGCGGCATGCAGCATCGCGGCGATCACACATGCGGCGCCGGTGGCGGCACCGAAGGGACGCGCGCTCCACCACGCCAGCACCAGCGCGCTCGCGGTCACCACCACGATGTCGAAGCGGCCGAACGGAATCGGCAGGCGACCCGGATTCTCGCGCACCAGCCAGTTGCGGGTGAAGCTTGGAATGATACGCCCGCCGATCAGCGACACCAGCACGATCACAGCGGCGATGCCGGCGCGGAGGGAAATATCCGCCGCGCCGTCGACATGCGCCTCGATGTGAAAGGCGACATTGCACAGCAGCAGGAGCAGCACCAGCGCCACTACCTTGAGATTGCGCCAGTTGCGTCCCGCCACCACCTCGCGACCCGCGGCGGCGGCGATCAGGGCCAGAAACGACGCATCGATCAGCATGGCGAGGCTCCAGCCGATCGCGTCCGAGAACGTCACCGCCACGCGCCCGAGCGCCCAGATCATCACCAGAACGAGAAGCGGCCGGCCGCGATAGGGCAGATGCCCGGTCCAGTTCGGAATCGCCGTGAACAGAAAACCGGCGATGACTGCGGCGAGATAGCCGTACAGCATCTCGTGCACATGCCAGTCGCGCGGCGCGAAAACCGTGCGCAGCGACAGATCGCCCATGAACACCGGCAACCAGATCGCGATGGCGAGGCCGGCGTAGAGCGCGCCGAACAGAAAGAACGGCCGGAAGCCGTAGGACAGAAACGCCGAGCCATAATAGTTGCCCAGACGCGAGATGGGTGTGTGATTCAAGACCATGATGCCGGTTCGCCAGGACCAGCATACCCCGCGCCCGGCGACTTGCCAGCGTCACCTTTGCCAGCATGGCCGTCCTTCGCAGGCGGCGGATCGACGCTACGCCGGAGCGCCCGGCGGTTCCGGCAGAACCTTGCCGGCCATCCGCGCGTCGGCGAAGGCGTGGTGGATGTCGCGATGGATCGCTTCATCCTCCCGCATCGCCTTGATCATGTCGCTGAGCGTCGCGCCGGAGCGGAGATTCCAGTAATCGCGCGCCGCGAGCGGCGCCGGCCAGTCGGTCTGTTCGCCGGCCTCGATCCGCGTCAGCAATTCGGAATAGCCCGCGATGGAGCGTTCGGCGAGATAGCCGGCGAGACGATGCGCGGTGCGCGCCGAGACCAGATAGAGTAGGAAGTTGGCGTTGTAGAACAGGCTCTGCGCGATCGCGATCAGCAATCGTTCCGAGGAGCTCGGCTGCACGATGGCGACGAACGCCATCAGATGGAAACGCTGGTTGTCGGCCTCGTCCATGAAGGCGCGCACCCAGCCGCGATCGTCGATCATCCGGCGCAGACAGCGCAAATGCAAAAAGGTGGCCGCCACCATCGCCGGCACCGCCGCGATGGTCTCGAGCACGATCACCCGGTCGCCGTAGCGGCGGCCGAACAGCCTGTCGGCCACCGACAGCATCGCGCGTACCGAGAGATCTGCCACCCGGTCCGAGAATGTCGTCGGGACGTGATGACGGACGTGATCGACTTTGTTGATGTTCAGCATGGATGCCCCATCGGACAATGCTCGCGCAGGACAGAGCGGCCGGCCGCCGCTCCACTGCGACATAACGGGGACAGTATGGTCACAATGAAGGCCCGGACATTGCTCCGGCACAACGACTGCCACACCGACCCCCGTTCCGGCTTGCGCCAAATCAATCACAAGCAGGGCCGTTGCAACTAGATTGATCTAGGACAGATTTCGGCGGTTTTGGTACGCCCAATGTGGCATGGAGCAGCATCAGACTGCGGACTTCTGGAAAAGGCCGAGCTTTTTCGCGGTGTTCCGAGCGGCGCACTTGCCGAAATCCAGGCTTCCTCGTTCCGCAGGCATCTTTCGGCCGACGAAGCCCTGGTTCGCCAGGGCGACCCGGCGGAGACCCTGCATATCGTGCTGTCGGGGCGGCTGCGTGTCACGCAAACCACGCCAGAAGGCCACCAGATCATCCTCCGTTACCTCGGGCCTGACGAAACCGTCGGCTGTACGGCGTTGTCCGGCGGCGCCCATTACCCCGGAACGGTGACGGCCGTCGATGACGGCAAGCTGCTCGGCTGGAGCGTGACTGCGATCCGGCAGGTCATGGTGACCTATCCGCAGGTTGCGATGAACGCGGTCGCGATCCTGGGCGCGCGCTATGTGGAGATGCAGACGCGGCTGCGCGAACGCGCCACCCAGAATGTCGAGCGGCGGATCGCGCATACGGTGCTGCGGCTGACGCGGCAGGCCGGCCGCCGCACCACGCGCGGCATCGAGATTGCTTTTCCGCTCTCGCGCCAGGATCTCGCGGAAATGGCAGGGACCACCCTGCACACGGTCAGCCGGACTCTCAGCGGCTGGGAAAGCCGGGGGATCGTCGACAGCGGCCGCCGCCTCGTGGTGGTCTGCAAGCTCGACGTGCTGTCATCGATCGCCAACACGCCGTCCTGACGCTCGCCCCTGAATGATTTTCGCTCCTTAGAATGATTCACGTTCCGACGGTGCCATGCACTTGATTTGGCGCAAACACATCGCCTGCGGTTTCTCATACACGAGAAGGCGATCAAGACAGCCCGATTGCCATCCAGATCGATCCTTGGCGTTCACGCAACGCCGCAGCTGAAGCAGCATCCATGCCACATTGACAAATCTCGGTGTGGTGTGGATGCCTGCAAAAAGATACATTTATAAATCATCTTTTAGAATCGATCTAAACAGCAAGCCTTCCTTGAGGGCTTCGGGGACAACAGGGCATGACGATGGGGATGAAGTCGAACCGCGAAACCGGGATCAGCGCGCGCGCGGCCGCGCCGAAGGCCGCCAGCAGGACGGACATCGTTTCCCCGCTCGCGGTCGCGCTGGTGCTCTGCACGGGTGCGAGCAACACGAGTTTCGCGCAATCGGCGGTGCCCGGCGTTCAGATGTCGCTGGAGCCGATCATCGTCGAAGGCACCGCACAAAATCCGACGGAGAAACTGCGCGATCAGATCAACGCGCTGCCGGGCGGCGCGACGCTGGTGACGTCGGATCAGTTTCCCGACACCGCCAATCTCACGCTGTCGAGGGCTCTGAGCACCGTGCCGGGTGTCGTGGTGCAGGACTTCTTCGGCGGCAATGACCAGCCGCGGGTGCAGATCCGCGGCTCAGGCCTGCAGCAGAACCCGGTCGAGCGCGGCATTCTGGTGCTGCAGAACGGCCTGCCGATCAACCGCGCCGATGGCTCCTACATCGTCGGCTTCGCCAATCCGCAGCAGGCGGATTCGATGGAAATCTACCGCGGCTACCTCGCCAACCGGCTCGGCGCCACGGTGCTGGGCGGCGCCATCAACTTCGCATCGCCCACCGGTTCGTTCTCACCGGGCTCGCAGGTGAGCGTGAGCGGCGGCAGTTTCGGACAGGCGAATGTCGCGGCGCAGACCGGCTTCAAGAAAGACAATGTCGACGGCATGCTGCAGGCCGACATCAGCCGCCGCGACGGCTACCGCACCTACAACGGTTCGCAGCGCACCAGCGCCAGCGTCAATGTCGGCGCGGAGCTCTCCGAAAACGTCACCACCCGCTTCTTCGCCGGCTACACCGAACTTGGCTTCGATGTCGCGGGACCGCTGTCCAAGTCACAGTTGCAATCAAATCCGCGGCAGGTCGGCACCGGCCCCGGTGCCGGCGGCATCAATTCCGGCCCGAACGTCGTTCGCGACAGGCCGCGCCGCGAAGCCGATCAATTCCTGATCGGATCGCGCACCACCGCGACCTTCGGCCCCCATGTGTTCGACGTCGCGCTTGGCTACACCTACACCAACGACATGTTCCGCTTCCCGATCACCTCAGGCGTGCGCACCACCAATGGCGGCGACTTCACCGGTCTTGTCCGCTATGCTTACAAGCCGAACGAAGCAGCATTGCTGCCGCTGCTCGAGAGCACCGCGCAATACACCGTGGGCTCGGCCGATCGCGGCTATTATCTCAATCAGGGCGGCCAGACCGGCGCCATGGTCGGCGCCAATGACCTCAAGGCGTCGACGCTGTCGCTCTATTCCGGGCTCAACGTGCCGGTGTGGCAGGCCTTCTATGTTTCGCCTTCGATCTCGTACTCCCATGCGACGCGCGAAAATCAGGATCTCTACGGCCTCCCGACGCGCCCCACCGCGGTCTACAATCCGCCGAATACGTTGCAGCCCAATGGGTCGTTCGCAACGGTTAATAACAGCTACAACCGGACCTATAGCGGCTGGAATCCCAGCCTCGCTCTGAGTTATCGGCCCGACAACAACACCACGCTCTACACCGCCGTGAGCCACAGCTTCGAGCCGCCGACCCATGACGATCTTATCGCGCTCGTCGGCGGCACGCCCAACACCAGCGGCAACTCGTTCAAGACGCCCGACCTGAAAGCCCAGACCGCGACCACCGCGGAGGCCGGATGGCGCGGCCGCTTCGACAGGTTCTCGTGGGATGCCGTAGTTTACTATTCGTGGGTCAACAACGAACTGCTCAGCCTGCGCGACGCCACCGGCGCGCAACTCGGCGCCATCAACGCCGACAAAACCACGCATTTCGGCGTGGAGCTTGGCGCCGGCGCACGGCTCACCGACCAGATCAGCGCGCGGGTCGCCTATACCTATCAGGACTTCCGCTTCAGCCACGATCCGGTCCGCGGCAACAACCGTCTTGCCGGCGCGCCGCAGCACCTGATCAACGCCCTGCTGCAATATCAGGCCACCGATGCGTGGAGACTGCAGGGCGCAGTGCGCTGGAGCCCGAGCAAGACACCGGTCGACAACATGAACACGCTGTATGCCGATCCGTATGTGGTCGTCGATCTGCGCACCGAATACAAGCTCGACCAGACCTTCACGCTGTTCGCCGAAGTCACCAACGTCTTCAACGAGAACTATGCCGCCTCGACGCTGATCCTTGACACCATGCAGCGTGCCGATCAGGCTGCGTTCATGCCTGGTGATGGGCGCGGCTACTTCGGAGGCATCAAGGCAAGATTCTGATCCCCTTGCCCGCGCGGGTGGCGTTCTTGCGATGCCGTTCGCTTTCGTTCGACAGGAGTATGTCATGTTGAATCGCCGCACTTTCGTCACCGCGCTCTCCACGGCGATTCTCGCGCGTCCTGCCACCCTGCGCGCCGCGGAGCCGCTGACGCTGTGGGGGCCGCCCGCCGCGCCGTCGATCGTGCTGACGCAGGCCATTGCATCCGGCGCGCTCAAGGACATCGCGCCGGGCGCGACCTTCAAAAGCTGGCGCACCCCCGACGAGATGCGCGCCGGCCTCAGCTCCGGCAACATGACCGCCGTGATTGTGCCGACCTATGTCGCGGCCAATCTCTACAATCGCGGGCTTGGCGTGCGGCTGGCCAATGTCATGACCAAGGGCCTGCTTTATGTCGTCGCGCCCACCGGCACCGTCACCGATATCGCCAGCCTGAAAGGCAAGCGCCTCGCCGTTCCGTTCCGCAACGACATGCCGGATTTCATTTTCCGCCGTCTGCTGGTGACGGCAAAGCTGCAGCCGTCGGATATTGTGATCGACTATTCGGGCACGCCGCCCGAGGCGATCCAGATGCTGGTCGCCGGCCGTGTCGATGCGGCGCTGCTTGCCGAACCGGCCAGCAGCGCCGCGATTCTGCGCGCGATGCTGGCGGCAGGCCAGACGCTGGAACGGGCGATCGATTGCCAGAAGGCATGGGCCGCCGCGACTGGCTACACCACGATCCCGCAGGCCGGCCTCGCCATCACCGACAAGCTCGCAAGCCAGATCGGCGCCGATGGCGCCGCGGCG
The DNA here is from genome assembly GCA_017305455.1 of Hyphomicrobiales bacterium. Taxonomy (GTDB): domain Bacteria; phylum Pseudomonadota; class Alphaproteobacteria; order Rhizobiales; family Xanthobacteraceae; genus Afipia. The sequence continues at coordinate 14,575 of JAFKKO010000129.1, forward strand.
CTGCAAGCCGCGCTGGAGAATGCGGTCCAGAGCGTCAATCAGAATCCGGGCGCGGCCGCCGCGATCGCCGCTCCGGCGCTGGAACTGCCCGCGCCGGTGATCGAACGCTCGATCGCCTTCAGCAATCTGGTTGCTGAACGCGCCACGCGCGTCCGCAACGACCTGACAGCGCTGTTCGAGACCCTCGCCAAGGACGATCTGCGCATTATCGGCGGCAAATTGCCGGACGATCGGTTCTACGCCTTGTGAAGCCGCTCACGCACCTTCTCGCATGGACCGGCTGGGCCGGCCGCTATGTCTGGTCGGCATGGGCGGGCGCCGCCGGCCTGTTCTGCCTCGCCGCCGCGTGGCAGGCCGGGCATGAAATCTACGGCTCGTTCGTGCTGCCCTCGCCGTGGGAGACGGTGCTCGCCGTCGGGAGCATCGTTCATGAGGCGAGCTTCGCCCGCGCCGCCGGCGAGACGGCAAGCCGCTCGCTGGCCGGCTTCGCGCTCGCGGTCTCGATCGGCAGCATCGCCGGAATCATCGCCGGTTATTCCTTCGCCACCATGCGGCTGACGCGGCCGATCGTCACCGTGATCCTCGGCGTACCGCCGATCGCATGGATCGTGCTGGCGCTGATCTGGTTCGGCTCCAATGGCGGATCGGCGGTGCTGACGGTCGTGGTCGCCGCGCTGCCGATCTCGTTCGCGGGCGGACTTCAGGGCGTCGCCACCCGCGACCGCGCGCTCGACCAGATGGCACGCTCCTTCGGCGCCGGCGCATGGATGCGCTTCCGCACCATCACGCTGCCGCATCTTGTCTCGTATCTGTTTCCGGCATGGACCACCACGGCCGGCAGCGCCTGGAAAATCACCGTGATGGCGGAGCTGCTGTCGAACACCGGCGGAATCGGCGGCGACCTTGCCACCGCCCGCGCCCTGTTCGACATTCCGCGGGTGATGGCGCTGATCGTCATCACCGTGGTGTTTGCGCTGTTTACCGAATATGCGCTGCTCGATCCGATCCGCGACCGTCTGGAGAAATGGCGCGAGGCCGGCGTGCCGTGGGGGGTGAAGCGATGAAGCTCGCTCTCGATGGCGTCGGTCACGCCTTTTTCGGCCGCGAGGTGTTCGAAGACATCCATCTGTCGCTGGCGCCGGGCGAGATCGTCGCGCTGCTCGGCCCCTCCGGCTGCGGCAAGACCACGCTGCTGCAGATCGCGGCAGGTCTGGTCGATCCGCTGCGCGGGCGGGTGCGGCGCGCCTATCGCCGCCATGCCGTGGTGTTTCAGGAGCCGCGGCTGCTGCCCTGGATGACCGCGCGCGACAACATCGCCTATGGCCTGCGCGCCAGCGGCGCGACAAGGCCGTCCGCCGACATCATCGAGCGGCGCGGCCGCGAGGTTGGGCTTCTGACGCACGACCTCGACAAATATCCGGCGGAATTGTCCGGCGGCATGCGCCAGCGCGCGGCGGTGGCGCGGGCGCTGGCGGTCGATCCGGACGTGATCTTTTTCGACGAGCCGTTCACCGCTGTCGATGTCGGCCTCAAGCGGGCCTTGCAGGATCTGGTGATCGGCGCGGCGGCGCGCGAGCACTTCTCGGCGCTGTTCGTCACCCACGATCTCGCCGAGGCGGTGCGCATCGCCGACCGCCTCGCCGTGCTGTCCGAAGGTCATAGCGGATTCGTCACCGAGCGCCGCATCGAAGGCCGACCCGGCGAGCGCAACGATCGCTTCATTTTTGATCTGGTCGAAACCTGGTCGCACGATCCGGCTTTCGCCGAACTGTTCGACAGCGCGCGGAAAGGCCTGTCGTGACCATCGCGTTGAAAGCAGACATCCGGCGCGACCATCCGCTGCTCGCGGAAGGCCTGATGCTGTTCTTTCCGGCTGCCGCGCTTCACGCCATGCTCTCGCCGCTGGCCTGGGTGACGTTGTTCGGTTTCTCGCTGCCGTTCACGCAGGCCATCCCGTCCACGCAATGGCATGCGCATGAGATGATCTTCGGCACCTATGGCGCGGCACTGGCGGGCTTTCTCACCTCCGCCGTCGCGGAATGGACCGACACGCCGCCGCGCAAGGGCCGCATGCTGGTCCTGCTGCTGTCGTTCTGGCTGCCGGGACGCATCATCGGCCTGCTCGGAATCGAGCCGCTGGTGGCGCTCGCCGGTCTCACCGACTTCGCCTTCCTGTCGATGCTGTTCTGGTTCGTGCTGACACCCCTGCTCGAGCGGCGCAACACACGCCATGCATCCTTCGCGGTCTGGGCCTTCCTGTTCGCGCTGGCCGAGGCCGGGATCCGCATCGCCTGGCTGACCGGGCAGTTCGATCTCGCCGGACGACTGCTGCAGGCATCGCTCAACGTCTTCCTGATCTTCTTCGCGCTCGCGGTCGCGCGCATCAATGTCGTGGTCATCAATCTCGCGCTCGACCCCAGCGGCAACACCACGCCCTACCGGCCGCATCCCGGACGGCAGAACCTCGCCGCCGGCATGGTTGCCCTCTACGCCATGACGGCGCTGGCGTTTCCGCACTCGCAGGTCCCGGCCTATCTGGCGCTGGCCGCCGCGGCGGCGTTCTTCGACCGCCTCGCCGAATGGTTCATCGGCGCCGCCGTGCTGCGCACGCAGGTGCTGGCGCTCGCGGGCGCCAACGCTTTCGCCGGCGGCGGCTTCCTGCTGATCGGCCTGTCCGGGCTCGGTGCTCCGATCGCTATCGGCAGCGGCATCCACATGCTTGCTGTCGGCAGTCTCGGCCTCGCGGTGATGGCGGTCCTCGTGATCGCCGGATTGCGCCACACCGGCCGGCCGCTGGTGTTGCCGCGCGCGGCGCATGCGGCGATCGTTCTGATGGCCTGCGCCGGCCTTGTCCGCGTGCTGCCGGAACTTGGCATCGGCGGCGCGGTGACAGGTCTGCACTACGCGGCCAGCGCGCTGTTGTGGTCCGCGGCCTTCGCCGTCTGGTTCGCCGGGTTCCTGCCTTTGTTCCTGCATCCCGTACGGACCGCGGAAGGCTGCCAATAGCTGTCAATTCGGCCGCTTTGCGCTAGCGCAAACGGCGCCAGACCCGGACAGGCTAAGCATTTGAGTGCAGCCGCGGCTCCGCCGATGGCGTTCCGATGTTGAAAGCGCCATGTCCGTAACTCTTGACGACAAGCCGTCCCTTCTCCGCAGCGATCTCAGCGCACGCTATGGCGACGAGCGCCTGCCGCGCTACACCAGCTATCCCACCGCGCCGCATTTCTCCGATGCGGTTTCCGCGCAAACCTATCGTCAGTGGCTGCAGTCGATTGCCGAGGACCAGATCGGATCGATCTATCTGCACATGCCGTTCTGCCGCTCGATGTGCTGGTATTGCGGTTGCCACACCACCATCACAAAAAAGGACGAGCCGATCGCCGCCTATCTCGAGGCGCTGCGCCGCGAGATCGACCTCGTGGCCGAATGCATCGGACGTCCCCTGCCGGTCAATCACATCCATTTCGGCGGCGGCACCCCCACCATCATCTCGCCCGAGCAGTTCAGCGGCCTCATTCATCTGCTGGAGCGGCGTTTCGTGTTGCAGCCCGGCGCCGAGATTGCCGTCGAGATCGACCCGCGCACGCTGACGGCGGAAATGATCCGCGAGCTCGGCGCCAGCGGCGTAACCCGCGCCAGCCTCGGCGTGCAGAGCTTCGATCCGGTGGTGCAGCGCGCGATCAACCGCATCCAGAGCTTCGAGGAGACCGCCGCCGCGACGGACGGACTGCGCGCCGCCGGCATCAGTGGCGTCAATTTCGACCTGATCTACGGCCTGCCGCATCAGACCGCGCAATCCTGCGTCGAGACGGTGAAGCAAGCCCTCCGGCTCGCGCCCGACCGGTTCTCGGTGTTCGGCTATGCCCATGTGCCGGCGTTCAAGAAGCATCAGCGCAAGATCGACGAGGAGGTGCTGCCCGACGGCTCCGGCCGGCATCAGCAGGTCGAGGCGATCAATCGCGCGTTGATCGATGCCGGCTATCGACAGATCGGACTCGATCATTTCGCCCGTGCCGACGACAGCCTCGCCAAAGCGCAAGCCGACGGCAAATTGCATCGCAATTTTCAGGGCTACACCACCGATGCCAGCGATACGCTGATCGGCGTCGGCGCCAGCGCGATCGGCCGCCTCAACCAGGGCTATGTCCAGAACGAGATCGCGATCCGGTCCTACTGCACCCAGATCGGCGACAACGAGCTTGCGACGCGCAAGGGCTATATCCTCACTGCCGACGACCGCCTGCGGGCCGATATCATCGAGCGGCTGATGTGCGATCTTGGTGTCGATCTGGCTACGGTCGGCGCGCTCCACCGGGCCTCGCCGGAGCAATTGCTGGGGCAGGCCGCGCGGCTGCGGCCACTGATCGACGACGGGATTGTTAGCGTCACAGGGTCACGGATCGCCATCGCTGACAATGCCCGGCATCTGGTGCGCAGCGTCGCCGCTGCATTCGACGCCTATATCGGCACTTCAGGCCGCACGCACAGCCGCGCCGTCTAGAGTCCCGCTTTGATGGAATCAAAGTGCGACTCCAGCTTGTTGTTTCGGCGCGTTTTCTTCACGCGAACCGGTTTCCACTTCGCTTGAAAACGCTCTAGGCGCGGCGGCCAAGCTCTACCGGCGGATTCTCGAGCGGCGCGGCGCTGGCAGCGCTCGCCGGCTTCGGCGGATCAAGCTCGCGCAGCGCCGCCGCGGCGATCTGCGCCGAATGTCCGATTTCGTCGAACAGCAGCGACATCTCGACGAACACTGAGCGGTCGCGTTCGTTTTCCGTGATCTGGTTGAGTTCGGAGAGCAGCATCAGAATGGCGGCGATGCGCTCCTTGTGATCGCGCGCCATGGTCAGGGATCGCCGCGACAACCGCTTTTCTTCCAGATCGGAGAACCGATCCAGCGCGTTGCTCAAGAGATCGCGGCAGCGGCAATCGAGATCGGCCCGCGTCAGCACCGCCTCAAGGCGGGCAATCAGATCGAGCGTTTCACTGGTTCTGGTCTGTTCGGACATGACCGTTTCCTCTCGCAGAAGAATGACGTCTTTCAGATTGCACTACTGCGTCTTCTCGATATCCGGCCGGAAGGCGCGGCCCGCTACATAGGCGGCGCCCGGCTCCCCGTGCACGAAGCCGTTTGCGAACGGGACATCCGGATAGATTCGGGCCAGGCGGTGGGTCGCCTCGTCAGGCTCCAGCCTGCCATCCAGCACCTCGCGGAACAAATTCGCGACGGCGACCATGTCGCATTGCTGTGGCGACAGGCGCAGCGCGCCGACGCCCGCCGCCACAAGATCGGATGCATCGGTCAGCAGGTTGGCACAGGCATGCGACATGGTCTGCACGCCGTTCATCGCCAGAAACGCCTCGCCGTCGAGCGTGCGCACCGGCAGCCCGTCGGGGTCTTTCTCGCAGACGAAGCGGCAATTGTCCTTCGACAGCTTGTGCAAGCGGGCGTGATAGCAGCGCGCGGAAATCGCCAACGGCATCCGGCCGAACGCGAACACCTCGGTCACGATGTCGGGCAGCGCCGAGGCGATGGTCTTGATCGAGGCCAGCGGCAATTCCGGCGGCAGGCAGATGCGCTGCGCGCCGCGATCGGCGAAATAGGCCGCTGTGGTCTCGTTATAGATGTTCACGAACGGGCCGATCGCATGCGGCCGCCCAAGCAGCGCGCTCATGCAGGACAGATCATTCGCCTCCATCAGAAAATCGGTGTTGTCCGCCAGCTCCGCCATCTGGCGGCGCTCGCGCCGCAACGACACCAGAATGAGCGAGCCGAGCAGGACCTGCTTGCCGCCAGCGGCGAGGCGCTCGATCACGTCGGGAATATATTTCTCGAAGAACGGCGTGCGCTTCGAGCACACCACCTCGCCGACCACGACCACGTCGAGCGGCGCTTCATCGGCGATACGGAAATAGAAGTCCCGCCATTCTTCCGGCTGCCAGTTGTAGAGCACCGGCCCGAGCGTAAGTTGGGTCCGTGGCCGCCGCGCGTCAAAGGACTGATCGATGGAAAGCGTCATGGTCATCGCCAGGTCTTTCGATAGGCTCCGACCGTGCTGGCCTGCCCCTCGGTGAGAGTAGCGAGTTCCGCGGCCGGAGCGGGGCTATTGCTGTTGCTGTTGCTGTCCAGCGCAGACAGGGTCTGGCGGAAACTGCGCACCACGCGCTCGATATAGGCGCGGCCGCGCTGCCGTCCCTCGATCTTCAAGGCGGTGACGCCGGCCTTGCGCAGATCGGGCAGCATCGTGGTGGCATCGAGACTGACCGGATCCTCGAACAAATAGCCCGCGCCATGGTCGGTCTGAAACCGGCCCTTGCACAAGGTCGGATAACCGGCCGGTTCGCCGCGCGCGAATTTGTTGATGGTGAAATCGCCAAGCCGCGAGATCATCTCGCCGCCTTTTTCGACATAACGCACGTCGCTCGCCGGCGAGCAGACGCCCTGCATATTGGGTGATTTGCCGGTGGCATAAGAAGACAGTGAACAGCGCCCCTCTTCCATCACGCAGAGCCCGCCGAACACGAACACCTCGGTCTCGCAATCGACCTCGCGGATGATCGCGGCGATCTCCGGCACGCTCAGCACGCGCGGCAGAACCACGCGCCGGGCGCCGAACGCCCTGACATAGAAATTGATCGCATCGGGATTGGCCGCCCCCGCCTGCACCGAGACATGCAGCCGCTGATCGGGATGGCGCTGCGCCGCATAGTCGAGCACGCCGGCATCGGCGATGATCAGCGCGTCGGCGCCCGCCGCCGCCGCGTCGTCCACGCCGCGCTGCCAGACCTCGAACGCGCCGGCCCTCGCAAAAGTATTGAGCGCGACCAGCACCTTGACGCCACGTTTGTGGGCGTAGGCGATGCCGGCGGCAAGCTCCTCGCGACTGAAATTCAGCCCCGGAAAATTGCGCGCGTTGGTCTCGTCGCGGAAGCCGCAGTAAACCGCATCGGCGCCGGCATCGACGGCGGCCTGCAACGCAGCCGGCGTGCCGGCGGGGCAAATCAGTTCCATGATCCACGCTCCCGCGCAGGATCGGGCGAGGGTCGCGCCGATCCGTGGATGAGATCGCGCAGAACGCGCTGCGCCATTGGCGACAGCGGGCCGAGCCAGGCCGCCGCTTCGGCGATGATGTCGATGCGGCTGTCGTCGATGGCGTTGCGCAGCGCCAGAGCCGCCTCCATGTCGCCTTCGATCTGGATCTCGCGCGAGAAGAACAGCGCGTCGCCATCGCTCGTGCCGTCGGCGAGGCTGATCAACGCCGCGAACGGCCCCGCGATCCGCACATCGGTGTCCGGCAGCGAGCGCACGGCAAACACGCGCGGATTGAGCCGGCGCGGTTCCAGCACGAAGGCAAACGGCAGATCGGTCGGCACCAGAGCGAAGGTCTTGTCGCAATAGCTGCCGAGCCGGTCGAAAATCTGCGGATGCCGGTTGCGGATCTCGCGCAGGCAGATCGCGAGCAGGATCTGCAGCGGCAATAGCGGCAGCACGCGGCCCGCCACGGCGAGCGCGATCGGCATCTTCGATACGGTCGCACCGGACACGGACATCAAAACCCTCGTCCGGCGTTGATAGCACCCTACCCGCTTGCCTGTTTGCTCCGGAGCAAAGAAGGCACCGCTCCGTTCTCCATGATGCAGTGTAAGGAGTTTGCCGTGCTGCGTCGCGATCGACCGTCTTTTGCCGATTTGCGCGGCTTCCTGGCTTATCTGGAACGCGAGGGCCGCCTCGTCCGCATCCATGAGCCGGTCTCGGTCGTCCATGAAATAACCGAAATTCACCACCGCGTGCTGCAGGCGGAAGGCCCCGCACTGCTGTTCGAGAATCCGATCAAGGCTGACGGCCAGCGGGCGGACATACCGATGCTGGTCAACCTGTTCGGCACCAGCGAGCGGGTGGCCTGGGGCTTCGGGGTCGATCCGGAACGGCTGCCGATGCTGGGCGAGGCGCTCGCGGAACTGAGCGAGCCGCGGCCGCCGCGCGGCTTCAGCGAGGCGGTGACCAAGCTGCCGCTGGCCCGCGCCGTACTGGCGATGCGCCCGCGGCAGGTCAGCCGGCCGCCGGTTCAGGACATCATATGGCAGGACGACGCGATCGATCTGGCGCGGCTGCCGGTGCAGGTCTGCTGGCCAGGCGAGCCGGGACCGCTGATCACCTGGCCGATGGTGATCACCAAAGGGCCGGATGATGTCGATGGCAATGACGTCAATGTCGGCATCTACCGCATGCAGGTGCTCGGCCGCGATCGCGCCATCATGCGCTGGCTGGCTCATCGCGGTGGCGCGCGGCATCATCATCAATGGCGCGAGCGCGGGCTCGATATGCCGGTGGCCATCGCCATCGGCGCCGATCCGGCCACCACGCTTGCCGCGGTGCTGCCGCTGCCGGAGACCATCTCGGAATTTCGTTTCGCCGGCCTGTTGCGTGGCGCGCGGCTGCCGCTCGCCCCTTGCGTCAGCGTGCCACTGGCCGTTCCCGCCGAGGCGGAGATCGTGATCGAGGGCATGGTCTCGGCGCGGGAGGTCGCGCCGGAAGGACCGTTCGGCGATCACACCGGCTATTATAATGCCGTGGACGATTTTCCAGTGATGCGCGTCACCGCGATCACGATGCGCCGGCAGCCGATCTATCTGTCCACCTTCACCGGACGGCCACCGGACGAGCCGTCGCGGATCGGCGAGGCCCTCAACGAATTGTTCGTGCCGCTCCTCAAGAAAAGAGTGCCGGAAATCGTCGATGTCTGGCTGCCGCCGGAAGCGTGTTCCTACCGCATCGCGGTCGCATCCATCTCCAAGCGTTATCCGGGACAGGCGCGGCGCGTCATGCTGGCGCTGTGGTCGCTGCTGCCGCAACTGACCTACACAAAATTCCTGATCATCGTCGATCCGGACATCGATATCCGCAACTGGGCCGACGTGATGTGGGCGGTCTCGACCCGCGCCGATCCCTCGCGCGATCTGGTCACGCTGAACGACACCCCGATCGACTATCTCGACTTCGCTTCGCCCAAGCCCGGGCTTGGCGGCAAGCTCGGCATCGACGCCACCACCAAGGTCGGCGCGGAGACGGAGCGCGAATGGGGCCGGGTGCTGGCGATGGACGAGGCCGTGATCGCCCGCGTCAATCAATTATGGGACAAGCTCGGGCTTTCGCGCGACGAGACGGTCGCCCCGGCAAGGCGCGCCTCACGCTGAGCGCATCACCTCGTTATGCATGAAGCCGCGCTGGGCATAGGCCAGCGTCATTTCGGCCAGCGCCGGGGCGAGCAGGAAGCCGTGGCGATAAAGCCCGTTGATCGAGATCTTCTGCCGGCTGACCACGATCCGCGGCAGATTGTCGGGAAACGCCGGGCGCAGTCCCGCGCCGATCTCGACGATCCGCGCCTCGCCGAATGCCGGATGCACCGTATACGCCGCGCTCAACAATTCCAGCGCCGAGCGGACGCTGACGCCGGTGTCCTCGCTTTCGATGCTGGTCGCGCCGATCATGAACAGGTTGTCCTCGCGCGGGATCACATAGATCGGCCAGCGTGGATGGATCAGCCGCACCGGACGCGCAAACTCCACCTCCGCCGTCTCGACGATCACCATCTCGCCCTTGACACCGCGCAGTTCGGGATGCTGGTCGCGCGCGCCAAGCCCGCGGCAATCGATCACGATCCGGTCCGGCTGTTGCGCCAGAATCTCCAGATCGCATTCGGATTCAAACCGGATGATGCCGCCCGCGGCGCGCAGCTGCTCATGGAGCAGCGGCAGCACCCGACGCGGCTCGACATGCCCCTCGCCGGCGAAGAACAGTCCTTCGCGGAATTGCCCCTCCAGCGCGGGCTCGAGTTCGGCAATGCCTTGCGCATCGAGCCGCCGATGGTCGGTCGTCATGCGGGCAAAGCGCTCGAAATCGGCGCGGTCGCGGGCATGCGCCACCACCAGCGAGCCGTTGAACGGCGTTTCGGGCAGATAGGTCCGCCACAAATCGAGCGCGCGATGGCCGAGATGGGTGATCAGCGGTTCGGCGGCTTCGGCTTCGCACCACGGCGCCAGCATACCGCCGGCCCAGTGGCTGGTCGCCTGCGTCATCTCCGCGGTGTCGCGCTCCAGCAAAGTGACCCGGTAGCCGGCACGCGCGAACAGCAACGCTTGCCAGCTACCGGCCACCCCTGCCCCGATGACCACAACGGACGTCTCTCCCCTCGGGGCAATCGACTCCTGATACATCCCAGTCCCTTCGCCGGCACAACCCGGATCAGGTTCAAAGGGTCACCGCAGCACGATCCAGCGGTTTCTCAGCTCCTTGACGAAGCTCCCCTCGGAACAACCCTCGCAGATAATCTGAAATCGAGCCGAAGCGCGTTGATTCACGTCAAGCCAGCAATCGCCAGCCCAGCACTAGCGCGACAGCAGAACGCACCGGGTCGATTGCGTCATCAGATGGCGCGTCACACCGCCCATGATCCACTCGCGGAATCGCGAATGACCATAAGCGCCGGCAACGATAAGCGTCGCGCCGACATCGGCCGCGACGTTCTCCAGTTGCGAGCCGACATCCGCTTTCCTGTCGGCGACGATCACCTCGGCGGGGATGCCATGCGCATCCAGCCAGGATGCCACGTCCTTCACGGACGGCAATGCGTTGGCGCGTCGGTCGCCATCTTCGATGATTTCGACAACGGTGACATCCTTCGCCCGCGCCAGCAGCGGCAGCGCATCGAACACCGCCCGCCGCGCTTCCCGCGTGTTTTTCCATGCCACCAGCACCCTGCGCAGATCGAGCAGCCGCGCAGCCGGCGGAACGACCAGTACAGGGCGTCCGGCCTGCATCACGATGTCGTTCGGATCGGCGAAGGAATAGGAGTCGAAATTCGGCGCGGCGGGCCGGGCGCAAACCACAAGATCCGTGGCACGCGCTTCATCGACGATGTAGGTGGTGGGAAATTGCAGACTGGAACGCCACGCCAGCGCCTTCGCCCGCTTGTCCAGCGAAGCGCGAAACAGGCCTTCGAGCTCGCTGAGGCGGGCTTCGATCACCGCCCGCTCGTCTGCGAGCAGCTTTTCGGCGTACCCGCCTTCGGTGAAATAAAGCGGTGGTCGCACATCCGAGGCTGCGATGCCTATCACTTGCGCCTCGAAGCGCTCAGCGATGTCGCCCGCCACGGCGAGGCAGGCGTCGTTCGACTGGTCGAGCGCAAGACTCGCCATGACTGTCCTGATCTGCATGTCCAGCTCCCGATCGCGGCTTGCCCCGGCTGATCCGGGGCGCGCCTTCTTGTTTAAGGTCAAATGACGCACGGCCGCTGAGATAGATCAAGCCGGCATGGCGGCTCGATGTACCGGCATCCCGACGGATTGAGCCGGCCCCCATGAAACCAAACGGTCGCAGCGCAATTGGGATGTTGATGCCGGGATGCCGCCGACCGGCGAAAGGACCAGAGGCCATGAGCAGCACACCCGCCAGAAGGAAGCGCGGCCGCGTCGGCGCGGCATTCGCCGAGGTCGCTAACTGGTCGTCTCGGATGGCGGGCCGGGCCGGGACGTTTCTGCTCGCCGTTGGCCTGATCGCGGTGTGGGCGATCAGCGGTCCGATTTTCGGCTATTCCGACACATGGCAACTGGTCATCAACACCGGCACCACCATCATCACCTTCCTGATGGTGTTCCTGATCCAGAATTCGCAGAACCGCGACAGCGCCGCGATCCAGGTCAAGCTCGACGAATTGATCCGGGTCAGCGAGGTGCACAATTCCATCATCGGCATCGAACATCTGACCGAAGAAGAGCTCGAACATCTGCGCACAACCTGCGAACAGCGGGCGCGATCCAGCGCGAGGCGAATCGAGGCGATTCAGCACAAGGCGGCAAGCGCCGCCGAGAAAGCGACGCAATAAGCCGTGGCCCTCTCGGATCGGTTGCGCTGCCGCAATTGTCCATGTTTCGTTTGGGCTGATCCCCGGCCACAACTCTGGTGCGGGGAGCAAAACGAAACTGCCGCGAGCGAGATACCTGCGCTGCGGTGCAGCTTCGGGAGATGACCCTACGCCCAAACCACGTTTTCGGACGGCCCGCCCACAAAGCCCAAAGGCCGTAGGGTGGCGGAGAGGGCATCCTGTATGGGACGGTTTTACTCGTCCGGCTTAGGTCGCCCGCTTGGATCAACGCCCATTTTTCCAGGATTACAGTTCGGCCCTGTTCGATCGAATGTGCCGAAAATCGCCTCAAGGCGCCGCGCGTGTATGGGCAGGAGTATGGGACAAAAGGTTGGACGGAAGCCCGCCTGTTATCCGAGCAGTCGATCCTATCTCAGCCTTAGAGATTCGACACTTCCAGTGTTGCCGCACCGTCGAGCCCCTCCGCGGCAAGCCGCGGCGCATCACAGGTATCCAGACCAACCCGGCCGAATTAACTGCGAAGGCAAACGTTCAACCGCCTCTTTTCGATAAACCGGCGTCAGCCAATCGAGCATAGATGAGTATATCGGCAGGGAGCTGCGGGGGATCCAACGATACCCCCGCAGCGTTTCTGTTAAAGGTTTATGTCGTTTTGCCGCGTATCGCGAATGAACAGCGACCCAATGACAAAGGTCACGGCGGCAACAATCACCGTGTACATAAGCCCTCTGAAGATATCGCCGGAGCTCACGACCAGCATTGTCGCAAAGAACGGCGCGAAGCCGCCGATCCAGCCATTGCCGATCTGCAATGCCACCGAAACACCGCTATAGCGAACCTTGGTGGGAAACAGTTCGACAAGAAAAGCACCGATCGGCCCGTAAACCATCGTTGCCAGGAACACCAGCGCGAACAGCATCAAGACAACCATCGGCCCGTTGATCCGTGCGGGATCGGCAGCCTTCGGCAAGCCGAGTTTGTCGAGCGCGGCACGCACCGTCTTCTCGTCGTAGCCGTTCAACGTCTGGCCGCCGATCACAAGCTTCAGATCCTGGCCGCCGGCCCGGGTTTCGTACGGGACCGCTTGCGAAGATAGGAAGGCCTTGGCGCGCGTACAGTCCTTGGTTGCCTTCGGCTGGAAGAGCTGGCCGATGAAGGTCTGCTGCTCACGGCAGTCGCCACCGTCGATGACGATGGTATTCTTGGCGCGGAATTCATACAGCGCCGGATTGCCGTAGAAAGTCAGCCCCTGGAAGATCGGGATGAACAGGATCGCCGAGGCGACCATGCCGATCATCATGATCCACTTGCGGCCGATGCGATCCGACAGCCAGCCGAATAACACGAAGAACGGCGTGCCGAGTACGAGCGCGATCGTCAGGTAGATATAAGCTGACTGGTAGCCGATCTTCAGGGTCGAGGTCATGAAGTAGAGGCTGTAGAAGTGGCCCGTGTACCAGATGACCGCCTGCCCCGCCACGGCGCCAAAGATCGCAAGCATAACAATCTTCAACGACGCAGCGTTGCCAAGCGTATCCTTGATCGGGCTCTTTGAGGTCCGGCCTTCAGCCTTTATGCGCTGGAAAACCGGCGACTCCTCAAGCTTCAGGCGAATGTAGAGCGAGATCGCAAGCAGCAGGATCGACAGCACGAACGGGATACGCCAGCCCCAACTCGCAAAGGCTTCCGCCGACATCGTCTGGCGGCAGACCAGGATGACGATCAACGAGAGGAACAGGCCCAGCGTTGCCGTGATCTGCATCCAGCTCGTCGTGAGGCCACGGCGATCGGCGGCCGAATGCTCGGCGACATAGGTCACCGCGCCTCCGTATTCACCACCGACGGCAAGGCCCTGAAGAAGCCGGAGACTCACCAGAATCGCCGGCGCGAACCAGCCGATAGTTTCGAAGGTCGGCAGAAACCCGACCGCCGCCGTGGCAAGGCCCATCACCAGCATGGTGATCAGGAACGTATATTTCCGGCCGATCATATCGCCGAGCCGACCAAAGAAGATGGCTCCGAACGGGCGCAGCACGAAGCCGGCACCGAAAGTAGCAAGCGCCGCGAGCAGCGCCGCCGTTTCGTTTCCTTTCGGGAAGAACATCGCTCCAAAGACGACTGCGAGGCTCCCGTACACGAAAAAGTCGTACCATTCGAAAACCGTGCCGAGCGCCGCGGCGAGCACGACCTTGCGCGTGTCCTTCGCTGTAGCTGTGATCGCTCCGCCTTGATATGTCGTCGTCGTCATGACTCCCCTCCCCGTTTTATCTTATGCAAGATTGCGCTGTAGCGCCGACTGCTCACGCCGCAGCTTCGAGAGAAAACCGCGCAGCGCCGGATTGAAGACGGCGGGTTGCTCGAGCATCGGGAAGTGCCCGGCCCGTTCGACGATGCAGAGTTCGGCTGATGGAATCCCGCTCGCGAGTTGTCTCGATTCGGCAGGTGGCGTGATAATATCGTTCTCGCCGACGACAACGAGCGTCGGCACGTCGATCGACGCGAGCCAGGGCCGCGAATCGGCGGCGTTCAGCGACTGAATGGCGGCACGTGCCACGAAATCAGGCGTCTGAATAACCTCTTGCTTGGCGAATTCGACCAGCGCGCGCGGCGAAACCGAAGCGAACGAGCGCTCGATCACATCCTGGCTCGATTGCGCGATGCCGACCTTATCGATTGCACGCAGCACGTTGTCGGCGTTGACATCCGGCCCGAGGCCATGGGGCGTTGCGCCAACCAGCACGAGGCCGTCGAGCGCGCCGGGATTATCCAGCGTAAACCGCTGCGCAATTGTGCCGCCCATCGAGAGGCCGACCAGAACCGCGCGATCAATGCGGAAGTGCCGAAACACTTTTTCGATGTCGCGTGCGAAAGCTTCGATGGTGTAATCGCGGTCTTGCGGATGCGTCGAAACGCCATGCCCCGGCAGGTTGGGACGGATCAGCATGTGATCTTGCGAAAACTCCTCGACCTGCTCCCTCCAGAACTCGCTCGTCGTCGTGAAGCCGTGAACGCAGATGAGGGCCGGCCCTTCGCCGGACACCTGCACCACCATGTCGCCAACCGAAACCGAACGCACTTCAACCGGACGTAGCGTGGCCATCAATTCTGTCTCCCTCATCGAGTTTGTTTTCTCGAATAGGTCAGCAACGAGCGTGCCAACTGCCTCGAGAGCAGTCCGCAAAATCGTTATCCATTTGAGAGTGTTTGATTTTCGTCGAAAGCGGTGAGTTGACGCGGCAGCGTGCGGCAGCGCGCAGCTTGACAATTATCTTAGAGTTGAGACGATCAGTCTCACCGATGAGACGGATAGGTGAGACGTAACAATGCCATTTCCGACCTGGCAAAGCTCGACCGCCGAGGAGGCTCGCTTCCTGCGCACCGTGCTCGATCACGTCTCAGATTGCCTGGTCGCGGTCGATACCGAAGGCCGCGTCGTCCTGATCAACCGCCCCTATTGCAAGCTGCTCGGCGGCAAGGAGGAGGACTTCATTGGCCGCAAGATCACGGATGTGGTCTCGCACGAAACGCGACTTCACCTCGTTGCACGCGGCGAGAGCGCCGTCGTCGGCTTTCCGCTCAATGTCTGTGGCCAACGGCTGATTACAAAACAGGTGCCCGTGCTGCAGGACGACGAGATCATCGGCGCGCTCGGCCTTGCACTCTTCTCCGATTTCGAAGCGCTTCGCCGAACCTATAGCAAGCTTTCGAACAATGAGCTTGCGATCAACAATACGAAGACCCCATGGGTTGCGCATTACTCAATCGATGACATTATCGGCAGCGGCGCCCTCATGGACGAACTGCGCGAAGACATCCGCGCTGCGGCGCGAACGAATCTTCCGGTTCTGATCGAAGGCGAGACCGGGACCGGCAAGGAGCTCGCGGCCCAAGCGATCCACCGCTTATCCGACCGCGCGCATGGCCCGTTCGTCTGGATGAACTGCGCTTCCATTCCGCAGGAACTGATCGAGGCTGAATTGTTCGGCTACGAAGGTGGAGCTTTCACCGGCGCTCGCGCGCGCGGCAAGCCCGGAAAATTTGAACTCGCAAAGGGAGGGACTCTGTTCCTCGATGAGATTGGCGATATGCCGCTCTCGTTGCAATCGAATTTGTTGCGGTCGCTGCAGGAAAGCGAAATCGTACGCGTCGGCGGCATCTCGCCGATCCAGATCGATACTCGCATCATCTGCGCCACCAACCGTTCACTGCAAACGATGGTCGTAGAACGGCAATTCCGCAAAGACTTGTTCTACAGGCTCGACGTATTGCGGATCACGACGCCGCCGCTGCGGGAACGGACCGACAAGACCGAACTGATCGAACGCCTCCTGCCAAAACTCGCAGCCAGAAACGGATTGGTCCCACACAAACCTCAACCGCAAGAAATGCAGGCACTTCTTGCGCACAATTGGCCGGGCAACGTGCGCGAGCTTGAAAGTGCACTGTCCCGCTTTCTGGTTGGCGGCTCGATCAAACTCGCAACGCAAGGCGTGGAGAATATGTTGCGCGACACTGCCAGCAGCCAAACGATTAAACTTAAAGATCGTTTGCGCTCGGAAAAATCACAGACGATCCGGGACGCGCTCGTCGAGGCAGGGTTCGATAAGACGCGCGCTGCGGAGATGCTCGGCATCAGCCGGGCTCAGCTTTACCGAGAGCTGACGCGCCACAATATATCCACTGACGATACAGTCCCTAAACGAACAAAGCGCATTAGGAAATTGCGATAAGCGCACAAAGTCGCGCTTAATCAACGATCGTCCGGATCAACAAGAAGAAGCAAGACAAGTCTCGGTCGCCACGGTTTACGGGTCGATGGCCCTCGCTCACACGATCTCCAAGAAGGTCGAGGCTGCCTACCGGCACGGAGATCTATTCGAGAAGCGCCGCAATCTTGCGCAGGCCTGGGTCAGTCTCAGGGAAATCGAGGGCGCTCGCGGCAAAGCCGCCGGGTTCGCCTCCCTCAAGAGCTCTTTGCCATAGGTGGCAAAAACCCTTCCTAAAAGAGATTTTTGCCAAGGCTGGCGGAGAGGGAGGGATTCCGTCAACAAGCCTCGCAGGCAATGGAAAAATAAAGACTTCTTAAATCGCAGAGTTGGCTTTGTGCACCAATGCGATGCACCTAAATCCTGCTCAGCAGCCCTCTCAACGGCCTGCCTTTGGGCCGCAAGGGGTTTCACCCTGCCAAGGCACGAGCGCCTGATCGGCGGCAGCGCCTGGAACCCCTGCTCGGCCCTTGTTGCCTAGCACCGCGTTTTCGCGCGCATCCAGCACCCTCGCGGGAGGTTGAGGTCAGTGGGCAGCCTGGGCCGCCAGAACCGCGCCCGATAAGACTCTTTGGCGAGTACTTATTTTTGGGGAGACCGCAAACCTTGTTGCGAAAATCAAGAACACGAGAGATTGTTGTGATCGCTCGCGGCGCCCGTCGTTGAACGAGCAAGATAAAATTGATGACCATCTCATGGGGTTCATTCTTGTGGTGCTTGCGCCACCATGCAATCAACCCAGTGCTGTTTATTTCAGCGAGGTCCAAGCCGATATCCGGCATTATGGACAGGAGACGTCAACATGATCTCCGCCCAAGCATTATCCGATACGATTGGCGCGATTTATGACTGCGCGCTCGATCCACAACAGTGGCCGGACACCTGCCGAACGATTGCCTCCCTGTGTGAAAGCACAGCGGGCGGAATATGCGTCCATGATCTGCGGCATGTGCAAAACGACCAGCTATTCGTGTTCGGATACCAGTCAGAGTTCCTGGAAAAGCTGGGAGCGCACTATGCACAAAGCCCGATGGCAGCAGCAGATATCGTCTCGAATATCGGCGACGTCAGCGCCCTCGCCCTCTGTATGGAGCGTCAGGAACTATTGGAAAGCCGCTTCTTTCGAGAAGTGCTAGAGCCATTCGGCCTTCTGGATATCATCTGGTTTCCGGCGTTGCGGACCGGTGGGCGCATGGCCTCGATGCACGCCTCCCGGAACGAGAAGGCGAGGCCTTATCAGCCGCGCGAGATCAGCTTATTCAAGCTGCTCTCGCCGCATGTCTGTCGGGCCCTCGCCATTTCCGATGCACTCGATATCAGAACGGTGAGATCGGAGATGCTGGAAAGGACGCTTGATGGGCTTGCCGCCGGCGTTTTCCTCACGGCGCGTGACGCCCGCGTCGTTTACATGAACGCCGCCGCCGAACGCCAAATCAAAACCGGGAATTCCATTCGAGTCGTCAACAATCGGATTTTTCCTGTCGATCCCACCGCACGCACGGCGCTTTCGAAGGCTATTGACGAGGCGTCGCGCGACGACGGCGATGATTCCGTGAGCGGACATTCCCTCGCGATCCCGGATTTGAACGGAGCCGGCTATGTAGCAACTATCCTCCCGGTCGACCGGGGCCAGCGTCGCGGCATTGTCGCGCCGTTTGCAGCATCGGTGGCTGTGTTCACGAAGGATCCGTCTCAAACGACGCTGATGCCGGGCGAGGCCTTTGCCAGACTTTACAAGCTGACCGGCAGCGAACTGCGCGTCCTGCTGGCGCTTGCCCAAGGGCTGGGCGGCAAAGAAGCAGCCGACATGCTTGGAATCAGCGAACCGACGGTGCGCACTCACTTGCAGCACATCTTCTCCAAGACCGACACGCTCCGGCAGGCCGATCTTCTACGCCTGTTCCAGAATTCGACGCCGCCGATCCGCGCCCCGGAGCTGGCTACCTAGCTAGATGCCATGCAACTCCCGATTTCCGCCGTGTCGCGACTGGGCCTGCGCAGGTTCGATCGCTGGGCTCGTCTTTAGCCATCCGATCGCATCCTCATCGTCCGCAATATCGCCGACATAGCTAACGAGGCGCCGGGCGCGACTACGGTAGCCCGCTGATCATGTGCGACGGACCGCACGACCGGCAAGCGGAGTCGCAATACATCCTCAACGTCCTCATTGGTTCCGATGACGCGGCGCCGCGATCGGTTAGCCATGTTCCCTGTTCATCCAGGCGGCAACTAACCCAATGCCATCTCGAATGAAGCGGGAGGTTGCAGTGAGCGTCATATCGCAAGCGCTGTTGCGCGCGGAAAAGGAAGATCGAATTGCCAGGAGATGGCGATTTAAGTCGATCATGTTTTACGGCTCGCTCCTGGCCGAACTGATCCTATTCGCTGTACTAAGCCAGCCCTCCCCGATCCCTTTGCCATCGTCATTCAATGGCGGCGAGCGGGTTCTCGGCGATGTTTCGCATGTGTCTGAAGCGGGCAGCCCGTCGCGTGGCACGCCATCTCGTGAAAAGCCGAAACATCCCGGCCATCATTCCTCACAGCAATGAGTTGGCGTGGGAGACGCGCGGAGCTGAATGGTAGCCCGGCTCAGGAATCAGTCCCTCGCCGTTATTCTTCCGGACCGGCGGGCGGTGATGGCGTCGCTTGTATATCGTAAGCAAGACGATGGTGGCGCAGCCTATTGCGTTCACCGCGAATACCGTCGCCACGATGAGATCCTCGAGCCCCGCAACAGCGTGAGCCACCGTGGTGACGTTGGCCGCGGTGAATATCATCCATGTCGAGACTGATACCGCACTCGCGCGACCTGGATCGCGGTAAATACTCATGATCTGCGGCCAGTAGGCGATCGTCCGGGCGACATTCAAGCCGACGAAGAGTATGAGCGAGTAGTGTGCGACCGACAAAGCTTTGGCCCCTCATTATGTGCCCGGCCGTCCGGACAGGATAAGGGTTTTGACAAAGGCCAGACGTAGCCGCGTCATCGGAACTGATGATTCCTTACGAATTAAAGATGTTGCTGCTGTTGTCCTCGCGACAGCCCTTTTCAGGGGCTGTCTGCGAATCGGGGCTGATTTTAGCTGGCGGGCCGAAGCCGAAGAAACGGAGAACGACGTCTACGCCATAGCCCTCTAAATTGAGGCAAGAGCGAATGGCTACAAGGGGGTTGGAAGCGGACCAGCAGGTTTCGGGTGGCGCTGCCTTTGCCGGGGTTGACAGCTTTCTTTCATTTCAACATGTCGCAGAACCGGGGCGCGCAGCAGCGGCTGGTAATCGATGAAGCGCGGCAGCAATTCAAAGGGCTCGTTGCGTTTGCTATCTACTTAAAAACGATACCCGTGGCGCAGGTCATCAAGCGCTCTCAGATTGGGCTTGGCAAGTTTATCCAGGAGACATTGGTACAGATGCAGGAGCTTGGTCTGCCAGGCTCAACTTGCCAGAAGTCTTGCCGGTATCGGGTTGGCGTGATCAACTAACCACGCAGATGCGTCGTCACAACAACGCTGCTGATTCTTTTGACAGAGTTTTTACCAGGTCGGCCGCTATTTCGCGTGCTGCTTTTAGGATTTTCGAGGAGGCGGCATGACCTTCAATCCGCTCTGGACATGGGCGGCACCGGCCGCGGCCTGCGGCATTATCGGTGTCTGGCTGCTGGCACCGGCCCTGCCGTTTCTGCCCCTGCTTCTTGTCGGTGGCCTGCTCGGCGGTGTGCTTGCGGCCGTGCATCACGCCGAAGTCATCGCATTGAAGGTGGGTGAGCCGTTCGGAACTCTCGTCCTCGCACTTTCGATCACCACGATTGAAATTGCTCTGATCGTGTCGATGATGTTGCAAGGCGGTAAGGACGTTATGGCGCTGCCGCGCGACACGCTTTTCGCGGCCGTAATGATCATCCTGAACGGCATCGTCGGATTGAGCCTGCTGATGGGTGGGCGCAAGAACAAGGTGCAGAAATTTAATCTCGAAGGCACCACGGACGCGCTTTGTACAATCAGCTTGATCGTGGTTGTCAGCATGGTGCTGCCGAATTTTACCGGTGGCGCAAACGGAATTTATACGCCGATGCAGCTCGGCTTCGTCGCTTTGCTGACGTTAGGTGTCTTTATCGCCTTTACTCGGTTTCAGACGGTTCTGCACCGCGACTACTTTATCATGGAAGGACCCGGTTCAAACGACAGCCATGAGGTTCCCGATTTGCGGACCTGCCTTATCAGTCTTGCGCTTCTGCTGGCTTCGCTTTGTGCGGTGGTGGTGAGCGCCAAGAGTATCTCGCCCCA
Source organism: Hyphomicrobiales bacterium (assembly GCA_017305455.1). Classification (GTDB taxonomy): domain Bacteria; phylum Pseudomonadota; class Alphaproteobacteria; order Rhizobiales; family Xanthobacteraceae; genus Afipia. Next base: position 35,500 of record JAFKKO010000129.1, read on the forward strand.
GCTTGAGGCGCTTCTGGACCGATCAAGTGCGCCGCCTGCCATGCTGGGCATCATCATCGCGGCCATCGTGTTGCTGCCCGAATTCGGGGCATCGGTGCGGGCTGCGCGCGCTGACAGGCTGCAAACCAGCTTGAATCTGGCGCTCGGTTCGGCAATCGCCAGCATCGGCTTGACGGTCCCGGTGGTTGCGGCTCTGGCACTGTGGATGGAATGGCCGCTTCAGTGGGGTCTCGATGGCGTATCGACGATCCTTCTGACGCTGACGCTGTTCCTTGTTGCACTATCCCTGCGCACAGGAAACACGACGCGCCAGCCGGGAGCTTTGCATCTGGCTTTATTTGCGGTCTTCCTCTTTTTCAATCTGATCCCCTGATTCAGGGCCAGAACAAAGATAGACAAACTGCCGTTGGAGCTCCGGCGACACGGGCCTCGAAAGCGGCAGCATTCGGCAAGCCGCCGGTGACCTCGGAACGGCCGAGGGGCGGAAGTTGCCGTTGCGGCTTCAAGATAGATCGGGCTGTAGCGGAGAATCGGCGGTTTTGCATGCCGATTGGTGGGTGTGCGGTAATCGGCGGCAATATCGCACTATAGAGGGCAATCGGCGGTTCTGGCGGAGAGGGAGGGATTCGAACCCCCGATAGGCTTGCACCTATGCCGCATTTCGAGTGCGGTGCATTCAACCACTCTGCCACCTCTCCAAGGCGCCAAATCAGCGGAAGACCGCCGGGTCGCGGGACTTTTAGGCGAGGTTGCCGCGCGCCGCAAGGCGTCCGGCGCGCATATCCCTGCCGCGCGGCCGGATTTTGCAACCCTCTGTCGGATCAGCCGTTTTTGTTGCCGCTTGCCGGTCCCGGCGGATTTCTCCTCGCCAGGACCGCGGCGGTGGACCGCGCGTTGCGAGAGCCCAGGCCCATGATCGGGCACGGCCTCAAGCATTCGCCGTCCTCCCCGAACAGGACGCCGCGCTTCACCTTGTCACTGATAGGTGGTCCGTCTCGCCTGATCGCGAAACGCGCGCGGCGAGTTGCCGGTCCAGCGCTTGAACGCCCCCGAAAAAGGAGAGATCGACGAATAATCGAGCAGACCGGCGATGCGCGAAATCGGCGCATCGGATTCCAACAGCATCTCGATCGCAGTCTCGCGGCGGATACCATCCAGAATCTGCGAAAACGTGGTTTTCTCGCGAGACAGCAATCGCTGCATCTTCTTGTGGCTCATGCCCAGCGAATTGGCGACGAATTCGGACGAACACAGTCCCGCGCCGAGCATGCTGCGGATCGCCGAGGCGACCATCGTTGTCATGGTCTGATCGTAGATCGACATGCCGCGAATGCGGCCGCGGATATAGCGATCGAGCAGCCACTTGAAATGCTTGAGGCTACCGTTGGTCCGATAGCTGAGAAGCCGGCGCTCGAACAGAAATTCGTTATGAGGCGCGTCGAATTCGATGGGACACCGGAAAATCATGTCGTGGAGCGAGGTGTCGGAAGGGCGCGAATGCTGAAATCGCACGAGCGAGGGATTCTCGTCGGGAGCGGACAGAACGACCCGCGCCATCCGCACATTGTTGCCGAACGCATGTTCCACCTGCTGCCTCGAAGGCAGCGCGTCGGAATCCATCTCATAGCGAAACATGACCAAATCGCTCTCGCCGTCATCGAAAAAATGCAGCGCGAACGCATTGGTATGACAGCGCCAATAACGGATGCTGCTCTCGATCCAGGCGCGAAAATCACCGACGAACTGGGCCATAAGAATCGTCGGCCCCACATTCGGAAAATGATCCGGAATGCTGAGCGCCCATTCGAGCCCGAATGACGGCCGGTTCAGCCGTTCCGCGGATAATTCCATCAAATAACAAAAGTCCCGCCATGGGATCAGCCTGTCCGGAGAGGACAGTACTTTTTCGGCAAACCCCGCGGATTTCAGCAAGGCGGCGGCGTCTCCGCCCTGTGCCTCGACAAACTCGGTGAAGCCCATGAGCGAATAGGCGCGGACGTACAGGGACCGCATGAGTTATGTCCTGAAATATGAAATTTTGCGCCCTCAAATACCAACAATCAGGATTACCAAATGAAACAAAAGCGAACCCCCGAAACTCGGACCTTTTCATTCATGGTTCAATAACAGGTCCGTGCGCATTGATACAAAGCAGAGCCGTAGCGGGAATTTTACGTATAGCTTTGCTGGAAATTGGTAACGTGATGAGTGCACAATTTTCATTGATTGATGAATTGCAGGAGGCCATCGAGGGCAGCTCGGAGGCCAAGCGTGTCGAGACTCTGCGACAGGTTACCGATCTCTTTCTCAGTGCCAACAAGAAGCTCTCGGAAAAGCAGGTCGCCGTATTCGATAACGTTCTCGTACACTTAGTCGAAAACGTCGCGAATAGCGGACTGGCCGAGCTGAGCGAGCGCCTCCAGGAGATCAATAACGCGCCGATCAATACGATCCGGCGGCTGGCAAATGACGACTCGATCACCGTCGCCGGTCCGGTCCTCACCCGCTCGACCCGGCTGACCAGCACCGACCTCATCGATATCGTGCGCCGCAAAAGCGAGGCGCATCGCTATGCGATCTCCGAGCGCGTCGAACTGGATGAAAAACTGACCAGCGCGCTGATCGAATACGGCGAAGCGCGGGTTCTGCACCGGCTGTCCAGCAATGCCGGCGCACGGTTTTCCGAGGAAGGGTTTGCCGCCCTGTTGCGCAAAACCGAGGGGCACGACGAGATTCTCGAGGCGCTCGGCCTGCGGACGGATTTGCCACACGCAATTCTTCGCGACGTACTCTCCAGGGCGAACGAAACCTTGCGGGAAAGGCTGATCGCCGATGCGCCGGCCGTGCTCCGGGAGTCGATCGAGGAAATTCTGCTCCTGCTGTCCGCCACCGTGGAGAACAGCGAGCGGCGACAAAAGACGGCTCGCCAGACCGTTCAGGAGGTCAACCGGGCGGGATTCCTCAACGAGTCGACGGTGCTGAATTACGCGGGTCAGCAGCAGAAAGACGAATTAGCGGCCGCGCTTGAGATGATGACCGGCTCCAAATTCGACTTCATCCAACGCGCGCTGGCATCGGAAATGCGCGAATCGACCCTGATCGTCTGCAAGGCCGCCGGATTGGGGTGGCCCGTCGCTCATGCGGTCCTGAAGCTTAATCCCGCCAGGCTGTCGGCCTCCGATCTGGCCGCACTGGAGCATTCCTATTCGAAGCTGACCGTCGCCGCCGCGCAACGCACCCTGCGCTTCTGGCAGGTCAAGAATTCCCTCGCCAGTTGATCGCACAGCTCCGCGACATGGGACAGCAGTGGCTTTTGGACGTAGCGCGCCGGCATCGACGATAACGGGCGGGCGCCATGCCGCGTTCGCGACATCTCACCGAGCGGGGCAAAGATCGTGCTATGGGGAATCTGGCCCGAGAATATCGATCTGACGGAATTCAGTCTGCGACTGCGCTCATCCGCTGGACAGCGCTGCCGCCTCGTATGTTTTGACGGCGACACCATCAGCGTGGTGTTGGTGTACACGCCCGCCAGCCGGTCCAGTGTCAAAAGCTCCTGATTGTCATGGGTCGGAAATGCGACGTTCCGCCACCATCGCGGCGATCTATCTCCATCATCGAAACATGGCAGATCAGAAATCCCGCACCGTGGGCGGGATGTTTCTCCGGCCGCGCGTTTTCACCACTGGGAAATACAAGATCCGGAAATGGCGTATTGAGATCGTGGATATTCCACTACTTGCTATCAAGAACTTCTTGCTCGATACGCGATCTAGGAAGCCTTCTTTTTCTTTTCTTTGGCTTCGGGCTTGTCCGATTTCTTTCGGTTGGTGAAGCGGGCATTGCCGAGGCCAGTGCCGATGGTCAGGATGCCCCAGCGTTTGTAATCCTGCATGAAGGGAATCTCGCTGAGGCCCTGCACCACGCCATCATTATGCATGAGCACAACGGTGTCATGCTTGCCGATGGTCGGGATTGATTCCATCAGGCTGGCCGGCAGGTTGAATTTGCTGCTCTCCCAATTGCCGGGCAGGTTCTGCGCGCCCTTCTCGATGGCGCCGCCCTCCTCGATCACACCGGGACACGACACGCCGATGAAAGGCGCCAGCTTGATGCCCTCTTTCTCGGCCTCGCTGATGAAATCCTTCAGCATGCCGGAGAGACGTTTCACAGCTCCCTCGCGCGTCGGCTCGTCCTCGGCATGGCGCCAGAGTTTGGATTTCCAAACGCCTGCCTTGGATAGATCCGCCGCCTTTTTCTGCCGGGTTTCGACCACGCCGCAGCGGATATTGCTGCCGCCGATATCGACCGCGAGAATGCTGTCATGCGCGGCGAAAATCCATGACGGCGCAAGATGCGCGCAACCGATCAGCCCCGCTTCGTCGGGGTCAAAGCGGATCGGCACCATCTCGATCTTGAAGCCTTCGGATTTCAGGATGATGTCGGCGCGCGCGATCGCAAGTTCACCGATCCGGCTCTGCCGGAAACCGCCGCCGACCACGATCGCCTCGGTCTTGTCCCAGGATTTGGTCTTGAGGAAGCGCCGCGTGACGAACGCAAGCTCCTGCGCGAAATCCTCCACCGCGCTGTGCACGATGGCGGATGCTTCGACGTCGTCGCCGATCAGCATGTCGTCGAGCTGTTTCTTGCCGATCTCCTCGGTGGCCTTGCCGCCGAACGGGTCCTCGCCGCTTTTCTTCAGCGGCTTGCGCCAGCCGTCGAGGATGGCCTGAAACGCGCCTTTGCTGGCGCGGTCGCCGAGGAATCCCTCCTCATCCTTTAATTCGATGTTGTAGCTGTCGATATCGACCGACGGCAGGCGCAAGGCTCCATGCTTGCCGATGCCGGCGGTGGTCGGCGCGTCCTCAGCCATGTCGTGATCGCCCTCGCCCGGTAGGATTCATTTGCCCGCCATCGGGCCATGCCGATGACAACGGCCGGGGAACCGGATGGTTGCATGGCAAAATACGCCCTCGCCCGAACCGGAAAATCCGGCCAAATGCCCGAATTTCCTTCGATTTTGGCCGATTTCGCCGAGCGTTTGGGTTGACTCCGAGGTGTCAGCGGCTATAAGTCCCGGCACCCGGCGCGGGACGTTCTCGCGCCGTTCGTTTTTGCGTGGCTCCGTGCCGCCAAAACTCACCGAGCGCAGATGGGTGCCCGACGTGGCGACCGATGGCGCTTACCATAACGACTGAACAAAAAGCCGGCCCGGGTTCGCCCGAGCGCCGGGATTGAACACGAAGGATAATAACGATGTTCGCAGTCATCAAAACCGGCGGCCGGCAGTTCCGCGTCGTTCCGGATGATGTTCTTGAAATTGGCAAGATCGCCGGCGATGTCGGCTCGATCGTGCAGCTCGGCGAAGTGCTGGTGGTCGGTGGCGACACGCCGGTTCTCGGTGCCCCGTTCGTTGCGGGCGCGTCGGTCGCCGCCGAAGTGCTGGACCACAAGCGCGGCCCGAAGGTCATCGCCTTCAAGAAGCGCCGCCGCAAGAATTCGAAGCGCAAGCGCGGCTATCGCGATGAGATCACGGTGATCCGCGTCACCGAGATCCTGACCGACGGCAAGGCCCCGAGCGTGGGTCCGCGCGCGAAGAAGGAAAAGCCGGTGGCCGCTGCGCCGGAAGCCGGCGACGAAGCCCCGAAGGCGAAGAAGGCACCGGCCAAGAAGGCCGCGCCCAAGGCCGCCAAGCCTGCAGCGGCAAAAAAGCCGGCCGCGAAGGCGAAAACTGAAGAAAAGTGAGATGATTCCGTCACGGAATCGATCTATAGAGACACAAGAAGTTTTGGAGACGAGCCATGGCTCATAAGAAAGCAGGCGGTTCATCGCGCAACGGACGCGACTCGGCTGGCAAGCGCCTTGGAATCAAGGCGTTTGGCGGCGAGCACGTGATTCCGGGCAACATCATTGCGCGTCAGCGCGGCACCACCTGGCACCCCGGCCTTAACGTCGGCATGGGCACGGACCACACGTTGTTCGCCAAGATCGAAGGTCGTGTTGAATTCCGCGCCAAAGCCAACGGCCGCACGTTCGTATCGGTTGTTCCGATGGCGGCCGCGGCCGAATAAACGGTAGACACATCAGCGTCTGCCGGTCATGTTGATCCGGCGGAGCGCGTCAAGGCTCGCAAAGGGGAGACGGGAAACCGGCCTCCCCTTTCACGTTTCCGGGGTCTCGCCAATGAGCCCCAGCAAGGAGCCTTCGATGTTGCAGGAACTGCCCACCACCGGGATCTGCCGGGACACAAGTACCATCGTCCTCGAGACCGAGCGGCTGGTGTTGCGCCAGCCGACGCTCGCGGACGTAAAAGGCATTGCCCGCATCGTCGGTGACAAGCGCGTCGCCATCAACCTGCGCCGCGTGCCACATCCCTATTCGACCTACGATGCCGTCAACTTCGTTTCCGCCGTGGCCAATGCCGGCGGCACGATTACGTTTCTGATCGAGCGCAAGAACCAGCCGATCGGCCTTGCCAGCCTGACCTGGGAGAGCGAAGGCGCGCCCGAGCTCGGCTATTGCCTGGGCGTCGAGCATTGGGGCCAGGGTTTCGGCACCGAAGCGGCGCGCGCCGTGATCGACTACGCCTTCGAAGAATTCACCATCACCCGCATCCTGTCCGGCGCGCGGGTGCTCAACCCGGCCTCGCGCCATGTGCTGGAAAAATGCGGCTTCCAGTGGACCGGCGTCGAGCTGCACCGCTTCCTGGCGCTCGGCTCGTCCACCCCGGTCGATCGTTTCCGGCTGGAACGCACGGTCTGGGCCTCGCTCAAAGGCTGGGGCGAAACCAGCCGCCGTTAAACAGAGCGGCAAATTGCGCGCATCGGGAGCGCCCGGCGGTTGTCGGGCGCACACCCCTGCGTTACGGATAGGCCCATGAAATTTCTCGATGAAGCCAAGGTCTACATCCGCTCCGGCGACGGCGGCAACGGCTGCGTGGCGTTCCGCCGCGAGAAGTTCATCGAGTATGGCGGGCCGAACGGCGGCAATGGCGGCCGCGGCGGCGACGTCATCGTCGAGGCGGTCGACGGCCTCAACACCCTGATCGATTATCGCTACCAGCAGCACTTCAAGGCGCAGAAGGGCGTGCACGGCATGGGCAGCGACCGCCATGGCGCCGCAGGCAAGGACATCGTGCTGAAGGTGCCGGTCGGCACCCAGATCTTCGATGAGGATCGCGAGACGCTGCTTTGCGACCTCACCAAGCTTGGCCAGAAATTCGTGCTGGCCAAAGGCGGCAATGGCGGCTTCGGCAACGCCCATTTCAAAAGCTCGACCAACCGCGCGCCGCGCCACGCCAATCCCGGCCAGCCCGGCGAAGAGCGCTGGATCTGGCTGCGCATGAAGCTGATCGCCGACGCGGGCCTCGTCGGCCTGCCCAACGCCGGCAAGTCCACTTTCCTTTCGGTCGTCAGCGCGGCGAAGCCGAAGATCGCCGACTATCCGTTCACCACGCTGCATCCGCAACTCGGCGTGGTCCATATCGATGGACGCGAATTCGTGCTTGCGGATATTCCCGGCCTGATCGAAGGCGCGCACGAAGGCACCGGCCTCGGCGACCGCTTCCTTGGCCATGTCGAGCGCTGCCGCGTGCTGCTGCATCTGGTCGACGCCACCTGCGAGCATGCCGGCAAGGCCTACAAGATCATCCGCAACGAACTCGAAGCCTATGACGAGGGTCTTGCCGACAAGATCGAGATCGTTGCGCTCAACAAGATCGACGCGGTGACGCCCGACATCTTGAAAGAGCAGAAGGCGCGATTGAAGCGCGCGGCGAAGAAAACGCCGATGCTGATCTCGGGCGTGAGCCGCCAAGGCATCACCGAAGTATTGCGCGCGCTGATCGAGGTGATCGATCAGGCGCCGGTGTCGGCCAAGGCCAAGGGCGCGCCGCAGAACGAACCGGACGACGCGCCGGAACCACCATCGTGGAATCCGCTGTCAAGCTGATCGCTCGCGCGCTGTTTTCCTCTTATCGCATTGTCTCATGTCTCATCCCAAGCTGAAAAATTTTCGCCGCATCGTGGTCAAGGTCGGCTCCTCGCTGCTGATCGATGCGGCCGCGGGCGAAGTCAAAACAGCGTGGCTGGAAGCGCTGGTCGCCGACATCGCGAGCCTGCACAAGGAAGGCCGCGATATTCTGATCGTCTCGTCGGGCTCGATCGCGCTTGGCCGCAGCAAACTGAAGCTGTCGAGCGGCACGCTCAAGCTTGAGGAAAGCCAGGCCGCCGCGGCGGTCGGCCAGATCGCGCTGGCGCGAATCTGGGCCAAGACCCTCGAGCAGCACGGCATCGGCACTGGCCAGATTCTAGTGACGCTGCAGGACACCGAAGAGCGGCGCCGCTATCTCAACGCGCGCTCCACCATTTCCAAGCTGCTGGAATGGCGCGCGGTGCCGGTGATCAACGAGAACGACACCGTGGCGACCAACGAAATCCGCTACGGCGACAACGACCGTCTCGCCGCGCGCGTCGCCACCATGACCAGCGCCGATCTTTTGATCCTGCTCTCGGACATCGACGGCCTTTACACCGCGCCGCCTGGCGCCAATCCGAACGCAAAACTCATTCCCGTGGTCGATGCGGTGACCGCCGACATCGAGGCGATGGCGGGCGCGGCGGAATCCGAATTGTCGCGCGGCGGCATGCGCACCAAGATCGAGGCGGCGAAGATCGCAACCTCCGCCGGCACGCATATGCTGATCGCTTCCGGCAAGATCGAGCATCCGCTGAAGGCGATCGCCGATGGCGGGCGCTGCACCTGGTTTCTGACCCCGGCCAATCCGGTCACCGCGCGCAAGCGCTGGATCGCGGGCTCGCTGGAGCCGAAGGGCACGCTGATCATCGATGCCGGCGCGGTTGCAGCGCTCTACGCCGGCAAGAGTCTTCTGCCGGCCGGCATCGTGCGGATCGACGGCGATTTCGCGCGCGGCGATGCGGTGATCGTGCGCGGGCCCGATGGTCACGAGATCGGCCGCGGCCTTGTCGCGTATGACGTGGAGAATGCCGAGCTCATCAAGGGCCGTTCGTCGTCGGACGCCGCGCGGATTCTCGGCGTCAGCGGCCGCACCGAAATGATCCATCGTGACGACCTCGTGGTGGCCGGGCCACGCGGGCTCGAAACCGGCAAATGACCCCCCGGCGCGCCAGCCGATCGCCGTCTCGCGAGACCGCCGTTTCTGTGCTAACGGCTACATAAACTCAATATTAAACCCATATGACCTGTCATGAACGCTCCCCTCAAAGCCGCTTCCGCTGACGCCGACCTGCCGGCCCTGATGGCGGGCCTCGCCCAAGGCGCACGGCGCGCCGCGCGGGTGCTCGCACTGGCTCCGACCGCGCAGAAGAACGCCGCCCTCGGCGCGATGGCGAGCGCGATCCGCGCGAGCGCGCCGCAGATCCTCGCCGCCAATGCGGAGGACGTCGCCGAGGCGCGCACGGGTGGCGCGACCGATGCCTTCATCGACCGCCTCACGCTGACCAACGCTCGGATCGAGGGCATGGCGAGCGGCATCGAGATCGTGCGCGGCATCAACGATCCGGTCGGCACCGTCACCGAGCGCTGGACGCGGCCGAACGGCATGACCATCGAGCGCGTGCGGGTGCCGCTCGGCGTCGCCGCGGTGATCTTCGAGAGCCGTCCCAACGTGCTGGCCGATGCCGGCGCGCTGTGCCTGAAATCCGGCAACGCCGTAATCCTGCGCGGCGGCTCCGACAGTTTCCGTTCCTGCCACGCCATCCATCAATGCCTGGTGCAGGGATTGCGCGAGGCCAAGCTGCCGGAAGAAGCCATCACGCTGGTGCCGACGCGCGACCGCGCCGCGGTCGGCCTGCTGCTGACCGGCCTCAATGGCGGCATCGACGTGATCGTGCCGCGCGGCGGCAAGAGCCTGGTCGCGCGCGTCGAGGCCGAGGCGCGCGTGCCGGTGTTCGCGCATCTCGAAGGCGTCAACCACGTCTATGTCGACAAGGCCGCGAAGCTCGACATGGCCAAGACCATCGTGCTCAATGCCAAGATGCGCCGCCCCGGCGTCTGCGGCGCGGCGGAAACGCTGCTGGTCGACAAGGCCGCCGCATCAACGCAGCTCAAGCCGCTGGTCGAGATGCTGATCGAAGCCGGCTGCGAAGTGCGCGGCGATGATCAGGTGCAGCGCGCCGATGCGCGCGTGAAGCCTGCAACGGAAGAAGACTGGGCCACCGAATATGAGGACGCCATCATCGCGGCGCGCGTGGTGGACGGCCTTGATGACGCGCTCGCGCATATCGCGACCTACGGCTCGCACCACACCGACGCCATCGTTACCGAGGACGCGGCGGCGGCCTCGCGTTTCCTCGACGAGGTCGACTCCGCCATCGTGCTGCATAATGCTTCGACGCAATTCGCCGATGGCGGCGAATTCGGCTTCGGCGCGGAGATCGGCATCGCCACCGGCAAATTCCACGCTCGCGGCCCGGTCGGCGTCGATCAACTGACCAGCTTCAAATACCGGGTGCACGGCACCGGACAGACCCGGCCGTGATCTCCGCGCCTGCGCCGGGCGACGCCCTGCCGCCGCATGCCGACGGCATGCGCATCGGGCTGCTCGGCGGCTCGTTCAATCCGCCGCACGAGGCGCACCGCGCCATCAGCCTCTATGCGATGAAGCGCCTCAAGCTCGACCGCATCTGGTGGCTGGTGACGCCGGGCAATCCGCTGAAGGACACCGGCGCGCTGCGCGATGCCGAGGCGCGCCGGCTGGCGGCGATCGCGCTGGCGCGGCATCCGCGCATCGATGTGAGCTGTCTCGAATCCGTCATCGGCACGCGCTACACTGCGGATACGCTGGAGTACCTGCGGCGGCGCTGTTCCGGCGTGCGCTTTGTCTGGATCATGGGCGCCGACAATCTCGCGCAATTCCATCGCTGGCAGCACTGGCAGGGCATCGCGGCCACGGTGCCGATCGCGGTGATCGACCGGCCGCCCGAGAGTTTCCGCGCGCTGTCGGCGCCGGCCGCGCAGGCGCTGGCGCGCTATCGCATCGACGAGCGCGCCGCGGGCGATCTTGCCACCCGCGCGCCGCCGGCCTGGACCTTCCTCACCGGCATGAAGTCATCGCTGTCCTCCACCGGGTTGCGGAACCCGGACGGAAGCTGGAAGACCTGATTGCCACACCTCACGCTGCTTGCATCGGAACCGAGACTGGCGGATTGAAACCATTAACCCCACATGCGTATGATCAACAGCGGGCGCTTCGGATTCGGCGCCCGCGATACAGTGAAAGGAGTGGTCCCTGACCGCATCTGTATTGTCCCGGGCAGGACAAGCATCCTCGCCCATCGCTGTCGTGAAGGCGCGCCCTGACGCCGAGACGACGCTGCACCTGATCCTCTCCCGCCTCGACGACATGAAGGCGGAAGACACGGTCACCATCGACCTGCGCGGCAAATCCTCTCTTACCGATTACATGGTCGTCACCACCGGACGGGTGAACCGTCATGTCGGCGCGATCGCGGAAGATGTCGCCAAGGGCCTGAAGGAGATCGGGATCCAAGCCCCTCACATCGAAGGCCTGCCGAATTGCGATTGGGTCCTGATCGATTCCGGCGATGTAATCGTGCACGTCTTCAGACCTGAAGTCCGGGAGTTCTACAATCTCGAAAAGATGTGGACCTCGGAAAAGCCGGCGGTGAAGGCGCGCTGAAGGCGTCTTCTCCGGAAGCATGCGGACCCGCATGACGCGGAGCGTGGACCGTTGTGTCCGCCGCGTCATGGTGAAGCCGGCCGGGATTGCTTTCGTCATTGCGAGCGAAGCGAAGCAATTCAGCCTAACCCGGTCGTGCAAAGGACTGGATTGCTTCGGAGCTTCCGCCCCTCGCGATGACGGGGTGCGTGCAACAAAGGCAACCGCCGTAGGAAAGCGCGCGAGCGCGTGATAAGCCCCAGCCATGCGCGTCATCGTCATCGCCATCGGCCGTCTCAAGCAGGGTCCCGAGCGGGAGCTGGCCGAACGCTATCGCGCGCGGTTCGACGATATCGGCCGCAAGCTCGGCTTTCGCGCCCTTGAGATTCACGAGATCGCCGAAAGCCGCAGCGGCGAGACCCGCACCCGCATCGCCGACGAAGGCGCCGCCATCGCCGCTCATATTCCCGAGCGCGCCATTGTGGCGGCGCTCGACGAGCGCGGCGACAATCTCGACAGCGCGGCGCTGGCGCGTCATGTCGGTCGCTGGCGCGACGAGGCGATGCCCGCGCTGGTTTTCGTCATCGGCGGCGCCGACGGACTTGCGCCGGAGTTGCGCGGCAAGGCGAAGCTCAGCCTCGCTTTCGGCAAGGCGACCTGGCCGCATCAGATGGTGCGCATCATGCTGCTGGAACAGATCTACCGCGCCGCGACCATTTTGTCCGGCCATCCCTATCATCGGGCCTGACAATGCGAGATGTCCTGCCGCAGGCAACGATACTCTGCATCGCCGCGTTGATGCTGGCAGGCCCAGTGCGGGCGCAGAGCGTCGCGCTGCCGCCGGCAAGCTCCACCTCCGCGCCGGACGCCGACGCCATCAAGCAGCGCAGCGAAGAGCTGGAGGCGATGCGCGCGCGGCAGAAAGCCGCCGACGAGGCCGCGCAGAAACTCAAGGCGGAGATCGCCGCGCTCGGCCAGGACCGCGTCCGGCTCAACCAGCAACTGATCGAGATCGCAGCCAGGGTGCGCGGCATCGAAGCCAGCGTCGCCGACACCGAAAATCGCCTGCGTCCGCTCGATGCGCGCGAACAGCAGATGCGCGCCTCGCTGGAGTCGCGGCGCGACGAAATCGCCGAAGTGCTGGCGGCCCTGCAGCGCGCCGGACGCCGCGCGCCGCCGGCGTTGTTCGTGCGTCCGGAAGACGCGCTGCAATCGCTGCGCACCGCGATCCTGCTCGGCGCGGCGGTGCCGGAAATGCGCGCGCGCGCAAAAAAACTTGCCGGCGAACTCGGCGATCTCATCGCCGTGCGCAAGACCATCGGCGAAGAACGCGAGCGCCTGAAGACCGACCGCGACCGGCTCGATGCCGAGCAGCCGCGCCTTGCCGCTCTGGTGCAGGAACGCCAGACCCGCGAGGCCGAGGCGACGCGCGACATGGATGCCGAGCGCCAGCGCGCCGCCAGCCTCGCCAAACAGGCCGACAGCCTGCAGAGCCTGATCGCCAGGATGGAGCAGGACCTGAAAAGCGCCGCCGAGGCCGCGGCCGCCGCCGAGCTGAAGGGCGTTCCCCCGAAACCCGACCCCAAGGCCTTGAAGAATCCGGCCCGGCTGTCCCCGGCCATCGCCTTCGCCTCAGCCAAGAAACTGCTGCCGCTGCCGGTCAACGGCACCCGGATTCGCAATTTCGGCGGTTCCGACGGCAATGGCGGCCAGGAACGGGGTATTTCGATCGCCACCAAGCCGGGGGCGCAGGTCACAACCCCGTGTGATTGCTGGGTTGTCTATGCCGGACCGTTCCGCAGCTACGGACAACTCTTGATCCTCAATGCGGGCGGCGGATATCATGTCCTGCTTGCCGGGGTGGAACGTATTTCGGTCAACATTGGCCAGTTTGTATTGACCGGTGAGCCAGTGGCGACGATGGGGTCTCAGTCCCAGATCGCCTCGATACTGGCGGCTCCCTCAAGCCAGCCCGTGCTTTACATCGAGTTCCGCAAGGACGGCACTCCAATCGACCCAGGTCCATGGTGGGCCAAAAGTGAAGGCGAAAAGGTTCGCGGATGATGCGCAAGACTTCTCTGATTCTTCTGAGCGCCGCGGCCGGCGCGGCCGCGACCCTTTTCCTCACCCAGCCGCGCGCCTCGCTGATGGGCACCACCGCGCGCGCCGCCGCCGCGGACACCTACCGCCAGCTCAATCTGTTCGGCGACGTGTTCGACCGCGTCCGCAGCGACTATGTCGAGAAGCCCGACGACAGCAAGCTGATCGAATCGGCGATCAGCGGCATGCTGACCGGGCTTGATCCGCATTCGAGCTACATGGATGCGAAAAGCTTCAAGGACATGCAGGTGCAGACCCGCGGCGAGTTCGGCGGTCTCGGCATCGAGGTCACGATGGAGGACGGCCTGATCAAGGTGGTGTCGCCGATCGACGACACGCCGGCCTCGAAGGCCGGCATCATGGCCAACGACATCATCACCAATCTCGACGACGAAGCGGTGCAGGGCCTCACCCT
>JAFKKO010000130.1 GCA_017305455.1 Hyphomicrobiales bacterium
TCGGCCGCGCCGATCAGGCGGCGGATCGGCGCCACCAGCCAGTTGGAGAAATTGAGGCCGATCAGCACCGCCGACATCAGCACCGTCAGCGCGATCACCGTGAACATCAGCGCGAAGGCGACCTGGATGCCGAGCTTGCGCGATTCAAGCTCGCTATATTCGGCGACGCTGGCCTGGGTCTGCCGCAACTGGGCGACCACGCGCGGATCGAGCAATCGCGCCACATACAGGAAGGTGTCGTCGAAGGCGCGCAGGCGGATCACCGCCGCCACATAATTCTGCTCGATAAAGACGCCGATCTGCGGGTCGTTCTCGGTCACGTTGCTGAGGAAATCCTCGGCCGGCGTCGTGAATTCCTGGGTGATGCCGGTGGCGGCGGTCTCCAGGATATGACGATCCTTGTCGATGATCATCGCGCCCGGCAGGTTGCGCGATTTCGCGCTCTGGGTCAGCAGCGCGCGGAAGGTCTGGCGGTCCTGATCCCACAGCGGCCGCGCGCGCGAGATATCGCTGGCCATGCCGATGATGTCGCCGCGGATGAGCTGGGCGTGCTCGTAGAGATAGGCGTTGGCGACGATCAGCGAGTTCTGGATGACCGCCCGGGTCGGGCCGGAGAACAGCCGGTCGAGGCCGCGGTCCAGCGTCACGTTGGCGACGACCGACACCAGCACTGCCGGCAGCACCGCGATCACCGAGAACAGGCTGACGATCTGGACGTGCAGCTTGGCGGCGGCCCGTCCCCGGCGGCGGGCCTGCAGCACCTTCCACAGCTCCCGGCCGATGATGACCAGCAGCAGCAGGATGGTCGCGGCGTTGATCAGCAGGAAGGTGATGACCACCCGATGGGTCGGCACGATCGGGGTCAGCCCGGTCAGCACCACGAAAGTCAGACAGGCCGACAGCAGCGCCAGGACGACCGCGAACGGGCCGATCAGCCGGCGAAAGGAGGATCCGCGCGGCTCGGCAATCGCAGGGTCGAATGATGATGCCGACGGGTCAGCAGTGCTCATGCTTGGTGATGCGCGGCCAGGATAAGGCTGAACGCGGTGAATCCCGCAATTCAGGTGATGCATTCATATCACAATGTTGCCGAATTGCGACAAATCCTAGGCGCGCGCTCCCAAAGCGGTTGAGAAGTCCCTCAACCCCAGCGGGTTGCTCAGTGTCGTCCCGGCGCAAGCCAGAACTAGCGCCGCCTGCGTTCAAAAGGACTGCATTTATGTTTCAGCCGCCGCGATAGACCTGAATGTCGAGGTCGCGGATTTTCTTGCGCAGGGTGTTGCGGTTGAGCCCGAGCAGGTCGGCGGCCCGGATCTGATTGCCGCGCGTCGCGGTCAACGCGGCCGTCAGCAGCGGCACCTCCATCTCGCGCAGGATGCGGTGATAGAGCCCTGGCGGCGGCACGCCGTTGGGGAAGCCGGCGAAGTGCGACGACAGATAGAGTTCGACCGCGCCGCCGAGATTGTCCACGCTCTGCGGCAAGCCGCCACCTGCCGAGACCACGGCGGGTGGCGCCAGTTCGCCCTCGATCACCGAACCGGTGATGACGTCCTGTGGATAAAGTGCCGCGAGCCGCCGCACCAGATTCTCCAGTTCGCGGACATTGCCCGGCCAGCGGTGCTGCTTGAGCCGCTCCAGCGCCTGCACGTCGAGCTTCTTCGGCGGCAGGCCGTCCTTTTCCGCCAGCGCGAAAAAGTGACGGACCAGATCCGGCAGGTCCTCGATTCGTTCGCGTAACGGTGGAAGACGTAGCGGCACGACGTTGAGACGGAAGAACAAATCTTCGCGGAAAAGGCCCTGCTGGATCAGGATGCGCAGGTCCTTGTTGGAGGCGGCGACGATCCGCACGTCGGTCTTGATCGGGGTGCGGCCGCCGACCGTGGTGTATTCGCCCTGCTGCAACACGCGCAGCAACCGGGTCTGCGCCTCCATCGGCATGTCGCCGATCTCGTCGAGAAACAGGGTGCCGCCTTCCGCCTGCTCGAAGCGGCCGGTGGCGCGGGTGTTAGCGCCGGTGAAAGCGCCGCGCTCGTGGCCGAACAGTTCTGATTCGATCAAATCGCGCGGGATCGCCGCCATGTTGATGGCCACGAACGGGCCGTTGCGGCGCTTGCCGTAGTCGTGCAGCGCGCGCGCCACCAGTTCCTTGCCGGTGCCGGATTCGCCGGAGATCATCACTGTGAGGTCGGTCTGCATCAGCCGGGCCAGCACGCGGTAGATTTCCTGCATCGCCGGCGAGCGCCCGACCAGCGGAATCGAATCGAACTCGCCATCGTCCTTGGCGGCGGCCGGACGTTCTTTCGGCTCGGCCAGCGCGCGGCCGACGATCGCGATCAATTCCTTCAGGTCGAAGGGTTTGGGCAGATATTCATAAGCGCCGCGTTCGGAAGCGCGGATCGCGGTCATGAAGGTGTTCTGCGCGCTCATCACGATGACCGGCAGATTGGGCCGCAGCTTCTTGATCCGCGGCAGCAGATCGAAGGCGCTTTCGTCCGGCATCACCACGTCGGTAATGACGAGATCGCCCTCGCCCTGATCGATCCAGTGCCACAGCGTCGCGGCATTGCCGGTCAGCCGCACCTCGTATCCGGCGCGGGACAGCGCCTGATTGAGCACGGTCCGGATCGCCGCATCATCGTCCGCAACGAGTATGCTTCCTGTCGCCATGGCTAATCCTCATCTCGCATTCTGACATGCTGAGACGCCGTTCCCGGATCGGCATCGCTCGCGTCGCTGGCTTTCCTGGTGGGGTTGAACATCGGCAGCAGCACGCGAAAGACGGTTTTGCGCGGCTGCGATTCACATTCGATGATGCCGCCGTGATCGCCGACGATCTTGGCAACCAGTGCGAGGCCAAGGCCGCTGCCGGTCAGCTTGGTGGTGATGAACGGATCGAACAGGTTCGGCATCAGGTCGTCGGGTACGCCCGGCCCGTTGTCCTTGACGCAGAATTCGAGCGGCAGCGACACCCGCGTCGCCTGCCCCGGGATCGAGAGCCGCACGCCCGGACGGAACGCGGTGGTGAGCTGGATCTCGGGATCGTCGATGCCGGCCGTTGCCTCGGCGGCGTTTTTCACCAGATTGAGAAACACCTGAATCAGTTGATCCTGATTGGCCAGCACCGGTGGCAGCGAGGGGTCGTAATCCTCGATGAAGCGGACGTTGCGGGCAAAGCCCGACTGCGCCAGCCGTTTGACGTGATCGAGCACCGAATGGATGTTGACCGGGCCGCGCTGCACCGGACGCTCGTCGCCGAACACCTCCATGCGATCGACCAGGGTGACGATGCGGTCGGCCTCGTCGCAGATCAGCCGCGTCAGCGTGCGGTCCTCCGGCGACGCCGCCTGCTCCAGAAGCTGCGCCGCGCCGCGAATGCCCGACAGCGGGTTCTTGATCTCGTGCGCCAGCATCGCCGCCAGCGCTGTCACCGAACGCGCGGCGCTGCGATGGGTGAGCTGGCGGTCCATCTTGTCGGCGATGGTGCGCTCCTGCACCATCACCACGATATGGCCGGGCTGCTCGGGCACCGGCGCGACATGCAGATCGACCAGCTTGTCGACGCCGATGCGCGGCGTGCCGAGATCGACCTTGTATTCGTTGACCGGCGCGCCGACGCGGCGGACCTGCTCGATGAGTTCGAGCACGGGGCTGCCGAACGGCACCAGCTCTTTCAGCGACTGCCGCTTGAGATGCGAGATCGAGGTCTCGAAGAAGGATTCTGCCGCCATGTTGGCATCGACGATCTTGCCGTCCGGCGCGATCAGCAGCAGCGCGTTGGGCAATGCGTTGAGCACGGCATCCCCCAGAGCCGGTGACTTCGCGGGATGGTCGGCAAGTCCGCTCATGCGGCGGCGCTCCAGGCGAATTCGTCAAAGGCTTCGCGCAACGCGCGGCGCACCTGCCCCGGCTCCTCGCTGACAAGGATGGTCTGTCGCCAGCGCTTCAGTGTCTCCGTGGAGGCGGTCGCGGCCTCGGCGGCGACGTCGAGCGTCCAGCCCAGATGCTTGCGGGCATGGCGCAGGCCGATGCGCAGGCCGTAATGCGCGAGCACGTCTTCGTAGAGCTGGCACAGATGATCGAATTGATCGGCGATCGAGGGTTCGGCTTCGATCGCGCCGGAGTTCATGCGGCGCGCGATCTGTCCCGGCAGCCATGGCTTGCCCTGCGCGCCGCGTCCGATCATCACGGCGTCCGCGCCCGAGGCATCGAGCGCGGCGACCGCATCGTCATAGGAGGTGATGTCGCCGTTGACGATGAGCGGAATGGTGACGGCCGCGCGCACCGCGCGGACCGCGTTCCAGTCGGCGTTGCCCTTGTAGAACTGACAGCGGGTGCGGCCATGCACGGTGATCATCTGCACGCCGGCATCCTGCGCGCGGCGCGCCAGCTCTGGCGCGTTGAGCGAGGCGTGATCCCAGCCAAGCCGCATTTTCAGCGTCACCGGCACCTTCACCGCGCCGACCGTGGCGTCGATCAGGCGCAGCGCGTGATCGAGATCGCGCATCAGCGCCGATCCGGACTGCCCGCCGGTGACGTGGCGCGCCGGGCAGCCCATGTTGATATCAATGATGGCCGCGCCGCCCGCTTCCGCGATTTTGGCGCCTTCGGTCATCCAGCGCGGCTCGCAGCCGGCAAGCTGCACCACATGCGGCCCCACCCCGGTCGCCTCGCAGCGCAGGACCGACATCGGCCGGCCGCGCGCGAGATCATCGCTCGCCGTCATTTCGGAAACGACGAGACCCGCGCCAAGCTTCTCGGCCTGACGGCGAAACGGTGCGTCGGTAATGCCGGACATCGGAGCGAGAACAACCCGGTTGGCGATACTGATATCGCCAATCCGCAAATCGTCGGGCCGTGCTGCTGCGGGGCCGATCATTGATGTTCTCTGCTTAGGCCGACACATTGTGGCGCAGGCTCGTAAGCTCAATTATTAAGCAACGATATCCTGTGCCTACAGTTTAGACAACTGCGTTTGAGATGCAAGTGCGCTGCACAATATTTGGAAAACCGGTCCACACTCATGAAATCATGGCCGTTTCTCAATCCGATATGCTAAAGCCTGCCGGGAACCTCTCGATAAGCCTTCCAGAACAACCGAATCGGAATGACCACATCCAAACGAGCCGCCGCCATCATTGTCGCTGCCGGTCGCGGCCTGCGGGCCGGCGCGGGCGCCCCCAAACAATACCGTTCGCTGGGGGGCCGCAGTGTCCTGTCCCGCGCCATGGCCCCGTTCTGCGCCCATGAGGGGATCATGGCGGTCCAGCCGGTGCGCAATCCCGACGATGCCGCGATTTTCGATCAGGCCGCCGAAGGCCTCGCCTACCGCCCGCCGGTCGATGGCGGCGCGACCCGGCAGGCGTCGGTCCGGGCCGGTCTCGAAGCGCTGGCGGCCGGTGCCGAGCGGCCGGACGTCGTGCTGATCCATGATGCGGCCCGCGCCTTCATCACGCCGGCGGTGATCTCCCGCGCCATCGATGCCGCACGGGCGAGCGGCGCCGCGATTCCGGTGGTGCCGGTAGCCGATACCATCAAGCTGGTCGGCGAGAGCGGCGCGGTCGAGGCGACGCCGAGCCGCGCGCATCTGCGCAGCGCCCAGACCCCGCAGGCTTTCGCCTTCGACGCCATTCTCGATGCGCACCGCCGTGCCGCGCAGGACGGCCGCGACGATTTCACCGACGATTCGGCGCTGGCGGAATGGGCGGGATTGACCGTCGCGACCTTTGAAGGCGATGTTGCCAACATGAAGCTGACCACCCCCGAGGATTTCGCCCGCGAGGAAGCACGGCTTGGCGCCGCGCTCGGCGATATCCGCACCGGCACCGGCTATGACGTCCATGCCTTCGGCGACGGCGATCATCTGATGCTGTGCGGCGTGCGCGTGCCGTTTGGTCGCGGCTTCCTCGCCCATTCGGACGGCGATGTCGGCCTGCATGCCATCGTGGACGCCATTCTTGGCGCGCTGGCGGACGGCGATATCGGCTCGCACTTTCCGCCGAGCGATCCGAAATGGAAGGGCGCGGCCTCCGACCAGTTTCTTGTCCATGCGGTTGATCTGGTGAAGCAGCGCGGCGGCCGCATCGCCCATCTCGAAGTCACCATGATCTGCGAAGCGCCGAAGATCGGTCCGCTGCGCGAGAGCATGCGTAACCGCATTGCCGAGATTACCGGTCTGCCGTTGTCGCGCGTGGCCGTGAAGGCGACCACCAGCGAACGGCTCGGCTTTACCGGACGTCAGGAAGGCATCGCCGCGACGGCGAGCGCCACCATCCGGCTGCCGTGGGACGACAACGCCTTGATGAGCGGCGGGAGCAAGTAACATGAGCGGCAGCGCCACCCGCGCCCTCTCCCGTTCGCTGCTCGATCTCTGCCGGATGCGCAAACTGAAAATCGCGACGGCGGAATCCTGCACCGGCGGTCTGGTCGCGGCGGCGCTCACCGAAATTCCCGGCTCCTCCGATGTGCTGGAGCGGGGCTTCATCACATATTCCAACGACGCCAAACACGCGATGCTCGGCGTCGAGACGGCAACACTGACGACCTTCGGCGCGGTCAGCAAGGAAACCGCGACCGCGATGGCGTTCGGTACGCTCGAAAATGCCGATGTCCATCTCGCTGTCGCCATCACCGGCATCGCCGGGCCCGGCGGCGCGACACCCGGCAAGCCGGTCGGCCTCGTTCATATCGCGGTGGCAGCGCGCGACGGGCGTCTGACCCACAAGGAATTCCGTTTCGGCGCGCTCGGCCGCAACGTGGTGCGGCAGAACTCGGTGGTCGAAGCGATCAAGATGCTGATGGCGATGGCGCGCGGACCGAAGCCTCCGGTCAAGAAGCGTTCGCCCGCGACCGACCATAGATCGCATCCGCGCGTGTCTCGAACGCCGCGGCGAACCGCTGGAAAGCGGCGTCGAACATCGCGCCCATCATCACCGCGAGCATCCGACTCCTGAATTCGTAGGCGATGAAGAAACCGACATCGCAGGCGGTGTCGGATTTCGCCTCGAAGGTCCAGCGGTTTTCGAGATGGCTGAACGGCCCCTTGAGGTATTCGACCAGGATTTTCAGATTGGCGCGGTCCAGCGTGACGCGGCTGGTAAAGGTCTCGCTGATCAGCTTGAACGACACCGTCATGTCGGCGATCACGGTCTCGGTGCCGTCCGGGTTCTGGATGCGCTGGCGGATCTTCAGCGCCTGGCACATCGGCACGAATTCGGGATAGTGCGCGACATCGGCGACCAGATCGAACATCTGCGCCGCGCTGTGGTGGACCCGGCGCTTGCTGGAGAATTGCGGCATCGAAAATCAGGCCATCCCGAGATCAGCTTGAACCGTCATTACAAGGAGGCGAAGCCGACGAAGCAATCCAGTTCTCTATCGTCGCAAGACAAAGCTGGATCGCTTCGCTTCGCTCGCAATGACGGCGTGTACGCTAGCGCCCAGCGGCTGCGCGTGCCGCCTGCAACCTGGCGAAATCCTCGCCGGCGTGATGCGAGGAACGCGTCAGCGGACTGGCCGAGACCATCAGGAAGCCCTTGGTGTAGGCGACCGTCTCGTAGCCCTTGAACTCCTCCGGCGTGACGTAGCGCATCACCGCATGGTGCTTCAGCGTCGGCTGCAGATACTGGCCGATGGTGAGGAAATCGACATCGGCCGAGCGCAGGTCGTCCATCACCTGCAGCACCTCGTGCCGCTCCTCGCCGAGGCCGACCATGATGCCGGACTTGGTGAAGATGGTGGGATCGATCTCCTTCACCCGCTGCAGCAGCCGGATCGAATGGAAGTAGCGCGCGCCGGGCCGCACGGTGAGATAGCGCGAGGGCACGGTCTCCAGATTGTGGTTGAAGACGTCGGGCTTGGCCGCGACAACCTTCTCCAGCGCGCCGTCCTTGCGCAGGAAGTCCGGCGTCAGGATCTCGATCGTGGTGGTCGGGCAGTCGGCGCGGATCGCGGCGATGGTCTGCGCGAAATGTTCGGCGCCGCCGTCATCGAGGTCGTCGCGATCGACCGAGGTGATGACGACATGGGCAAGGCCGAGCTTCTTGACCGCGATGGCGATGTGCTCGGGCTCGTTCTTGTCGAGCGCGCCGGGCAGCCCGGTCTTGACGTTGCAGAACGCACAGGCGCGGGTGCAGGTGTCGCCCATGATCATGAAGGTCGCGTGCTTCTTGCTCCAGCACTCGCCGATGTTCGGGCAGCCCGCCTCCTCGCACACGGTGACGAGGCCGTTCTCCTTGACGATCTTGTGGGTGTTCGAAAAACCGCCGGAGGTCGGCGCGCGGACGCGAATCCAGTCCGGCTTCGGCGGCGATTTGGCATCCGGACGGTTGACCTTCTCGGGGTGGCGCGGTCGCACCTGGTTCGGGGAAACGGTATCGATGAGGACGACCATGAAGGACCCTGGTTCTGCGGACGCGCCGGCCGCGATGATGAGCTAGGATCGGACGCAGCTTGCCGCAACCCACCCTTGCCGTGCTAGGGTACGACCTTAGCATGACTGCGGTTTTTCCGCATGCTTTCGATATTATCCTTTCCGATATCAGATGCCTGAAATCCGCAATTCCGTCGCGCCGGGACGCCTTCTGAAGCGCAAATTTTTCGCCCGCAGCGTCCATGATGTGGCGTCGGACCTGATCGGGGCCACCCTGCTCTTCAACGGCGTCGGCGGAATCATCGTCGAAATCGAGACCTATCATCACACCGAGCCGGCGGCGCACTCCTACAATGGGCCGACTCCCCGCAATCAGGTGATGTTCGGCCCGCCGGGCTATCTCTACGTCTACCGCTCCTACGGCATTCACTGGTGCATGAACTTCGTCTGCGAGGCTGAGGGCTCGGCAAGCGCGATCCTGATCCGGGCGTTGGAGCCCACCCACGGCATCGCCTTGATGCGGCGGCGGCGCATGCTGCATGACGAGCGCTCGCTCTGCTCCGGCCCCGGAAAGATTTGCGCCGCGCTCGGCGTGACGCGCGATCATAACGGCCTTGCGCTTGATCAAGCGCCGATCGCGATCCATGCGCGCCGCGAGGCACCCGAGATCGCGCGCGATGTGCGCATCGGCATCACCAAGGCCGCCGACCTGCCCTGGCGGCTCGGTTTGAAAGGCTCGAAGTTCGTCAGCAAGCCGTTCAGGAATAACGCCTAGAGAAATCGATCGGCAGCGCGAACAGGATCATCGTCAGTCCGGCGATGCCGATGGGAATAAAGGCATAAGCGGCGTTGCCGCTGAGGTCCCACACCATGCCGGCAATGATCGAGACGATCACCCCCATGCTATAGCCGATGACAAAGACGCCGGCCGACATCCGCGGCACGTCGTCGGGTGACACCAGCAGCGCCGGCATCGCCAGCACCAGCGTGAGCATGGTGGCACAGGACAGACCGATCATCGTTGCGCCGCCGATCACGCCCCATGGCGCCGGCACTGTGAGGATTGCGACGACGCCGCCAAGTCCGACCAGGCCGGCACCGATCAGCGGCCATTTCTTGCGCTCCCATTTGCTCGCCCGCGCCAGCAGGACGAACGAGGCCGGCAACTGGCCGGCATTGAGCGCGGTCAGAGCCACGGTGATGAGGTCGGTGCGTCCGATCTGCAGCAGATAACCCGGCAGAAACGCGTTGGCGCAGAAATAAAGCTGATTGGCCCCGCCCAGCATCAACCCGATGTTCCACAGCAGCGGATCGCGCCAGTTCGGCATCCAGCGGCTGGGGCGCGAGACCGGCGCGCTCTTGCCGCCGGGCTGCAGCAGGAAGATCACCAGCGCAATGATCGCAACCGGAATCGACCAGAACACCAGGCTGGCGCGCCAGCTTCCCGAAAGCACGGGCAGCAGAACGCCGGCAAACACCACCGGAAGGATTTCGCCGACCAGCAGGCCGTTCGCATACACCGCGGTAGCGAAACCGATCCGGTTCGGCACCCATTGGCGGACGATCGGCGGCAGCGCGGGCTGCATCACCGCGACACCAGCCGCCATGACGAGCGTCGCGAGATAGAGCAACATCGCATCGGAAGCGAACCCGCGCATCGCCGAGCCCGCCGCCGTGATCAGAAGTCCGATGATCGCCGCCGGCACCGCGCCGGCCCGCGCGATCAGCAGCGAGCCGGGAACGGCGGCCAGTGCGAACAGGCAGACCGGAATGGCATTGAGGATGCCGACCTGGGTGCCTGTCAGCTTCAGGTCGAGGATGATGAGCGCAAGGACAGGCGGGACCGCGAGAATGGTGAGACGCAGGCAATTTCCCGCAAGCCACAGCAGAACCAGCGGACCGAGCGACGACGACCGTACTGCGGTCATTCAACGTCCTTCAGACGATCCAGCGCTTCAAGCAGCTTGGCGCGGCGCGCCTGCGCTTCCTCGCGCTTCTCGCGCTGCTCGTCGATCACCTCTTCGGGGGCGCGGGCGACGAAGTCGGCATTGCCGAGCTTGGCGTCGACCCGCTTGATGTCGGCATCCGCCTTGGCGATTTCCTTGTCGAGCCGCGCACGTTCGGCGGCAAGATCGACCACGCCCTTGAGCGGAATGGCCGCGATCTCGCCGCGCACCAGCAATTGCAGCGAGCCCTGCGGCGGCGCGTCTGCAAAGCTGATGTCGGCGACGCGGGCCAGCCGCTTGATGACGTCGCTCCAACGCCGTGCGCGCTCCCTTGTCTCGGATGGCGCGCTGACCAGCGTCAGCGGAAACAGCGTCGCCGGCGGAATGTTCATTTCCGAGCGCACCGAGCGGATCGCGGTGACGAGATCGATCAGCCAGCCGATCTCTGCCTCGGCGGCCGGATCGCTGAAGGTCTCAATGACGGGCGGCAGCAGCACCGGCACCGCGAGCGGATCGCCCGCCATCGCCGCTTGCACCACGGGGTCGATGGTGAAGGCGTCGGCAGGCAGCGGCCAGTTCGTCAGCGCGAGCATGGCATCGCGCGGCGCCGTGGTCGCCCACAGTTCCTCGGTGATGAACGGCATGAACGGATGCAGCAGCTTGAGAATCTCGTCGCGCGCCCAAGCGACGCTGGCCTGCGTTTCGCTTTTCGCCGCGCTGTCCGGCCCGGTCAGCACCGGCTTGGCGAGTTCCAGATACCAGTCGCAATACACGTTCCAGACAAAACGATAGATGGCGCCCGCGGCGTCGTTGAAGCGATAGGCCTGGATGGCTTCGGTGACTTCGCGCGTTGCCTGCGCGGTCTCGTGCGCGATCCAGCGGTTGAGTGTTTCCCTGGCCTGCTCCGGATCGAAACCCGGCGCCAGCGCGCAACCGTTCATCTCGGCAAAGCGCGAAGCGTTCCACAGCTTGGTGGCGAAGTTGCGATAACCTTCGACGCGCTGGGTCGAAAGCTTGATATCGCGGCCCTGCGCCGCCATCGCCGCCAGCGTGAAGCGCAGCGCGTCGGCGCCGTAATCGTCGATCAAATGCAACGGGTCGATGACGTTACCTTTCGACTTCGACATCTTCGCGCCCTTCTCGTCGCGGACGAGGGCGTGGATGTAGATGGTCGGGAACGGCACGTCCTTCATGAAGTGCAGGCCCATCATCATCATGCGAGCGACCCAGAAGAAGATGATGTCGAAGCCCGTGACCAGCACGTTGGTCGGGTAATAGCGCTTCACGTCGGTGTCGGTGTCGGGCCAGCCGAGCGTGGAGAATGGCCACAGCGCCGAGGAGAACCAAGTGTCGAGCACGTCCTCGTCGCGGGTGATGAAGCCTTCAAGCTTGGCCGGATCGTTGGCCATCGCATCGCCCTGCTCGGGCGTGATGACTTCCTGCTCGACATAATAGCCAAGCGCCTTGCCGATCGCCTCGTCCTCGGTCTCGGCGACGAACACCTTGCCGTCCGGACCGTACCAGGCCGGAATCTGGTGGCCCCACCAGAGCTGGCGCGAGATGCACCAGGGCTGGATGTTCTCCATCCACTCGAAATAGGTCTTTTCCCAGTTCTTCGGCACGAAAGAGGTTTCGCCGCTGCGCACGGCGGCGATCGCCGGCTGCGCCAGCGTCTTGGCGTCGACGTACCACTGGTCGGTGAGATAAGGCTCGATCACCACGCCGGAACGGTCGCCATGCGGCACCATGTGCGTGTTCGGCTCGATCTTCTCGAGGAAGCCGGCCTCCTCCAGCTTGGCGACGATAATCTTGCGCGCGGCGAAGCGTTCGGTGCCGTCGAGCTCCTCGGCCATCATCAGCGCGCCTTCCGGCAAGCCGCGCAGATAGTCCTCATTGTCGGTCAGCGTCAGCCGGCCTTCGGTATCGAGCACGCTGATCTGCGGCAGGTTGTGTCGCTTGCCGACCTCGAAGTCGTTGAAGTCGTGCGCCGGCGTGATCTTGACCGCGCCCGAGCCCTTCTCCGGATCGGAATAGTCGTCGCCGACGATCGGGATCAGGCGCCCGACCAGCGGCAACACCACGTTTCTGCCGATCAGAGCGCTGTAGCGCTCGTCGCCCGGATTGACCGCGACGCCGCTGTCACCGAGCATCGTTTCGGGCCGCGTGGTCGCCACCACGATGAAGGTCTTCGGATCGTTCGGATCGAACGCTGCGCCTTCCAGCGGATAGCGCAGATACCAAAGATGTCCCTTCACCTCGATCTGCTGAACTTCGAGATCGGAGATCGCGGTGAGCAGTTTTGGGTCCCAGTTGACCAGGCGCTTGTCCTTGTAGATCAGCCCCTCGGCGTAGAGCGTGCAGAACACCTTGGCGACCGCGCGCGACAGGCCCTCGTCCATGGTGAAGCGCTCGCGTGACCAGTCGCAGGATGCGCCGAGGCGCTTCAACTGATTGATGATGACGCCGCCGCTTTCGGCCTTCCAGGCCCAGACTTTTTCCAGAAACGCCTCGCGGCCGATGTCGCGGCGGCCCGGCTCCTTGCGCGCGGCAAGCTGGCGCTCGACCACCATCTGCGTCGCGATGCCGGCATGGTCGGTGCCCGGCTGCCACAGCACATCGCGGCCGCGCATGCGCTCGAACCGGCACAGGATGTCCTGCAGCGTGTTGTTGAGCGCGTGGCCCATATGCAGCGAGCCGGTGACGTTCGGCGGCGGAATCACGATCGTGAACGGTTCGGCGTTGCGGCGCTCGGCACGCCCGGCCTTGAACGCGCCCGCGGCATTCCATGCCGCGCTGATGCGGCCTTCGATCTCCGCGGGCTGATAGTTTTTCTCGATCATGACAACGCAATCATCTGTGAAGCGGGACGGTTTCGAACAGGTGCCGCACGTCCTGAAAATTCGACGGTTTATCAGGTCTTTGACTGAAGAACGGCAACAAGATCCGGCCCAAAGAACCTTCCCGCGCTGCGCAAGTCAACACCTTCGTCCCGGCGGCAGCCGTCTCCGGCATTTCCCGGATTGCATGACAGGTCGGGACGACTTGGTCCGATTTTTGGAAGGTGCAGGTCAGGAGGAGCGTTGCGGATCGCCAAATCAGCGGCCGCGCGCGACCCGCTCGATCTCGGCCCTGACGATGCGCTCGACCAGGCTCGGCAGATTGTCGTCGAGCCATGATTTGAGCATCGGCCGCAGCATTTCCTTGACCAGATCCTCAAGGGTGCGCGCGTTGTTGCTCAATACGGTGCTGGCGAGGGTGTTGAACGCCGATTCCACCGCGGCGGTGGTGGTGCTCGACAACATCGACGGCGCGGCCTGCGGGGAAGCGGTCGAAGCGAGAACCGGCGCGACACGCGGGGCGACCGGCGCAGGCTCGTTCCGCGGCTGCGGCGGAGCAGCGCTTTCAGCAAATTCGAGGTCGTCGTCGGCATTGTCGGCGACGACGGCTGCGGCCGGAATCGCCATCTGCTCGGTCAGTTCGAACACATCGTCGTCGGCTGCATCGAACGCCTCAGGTTCAGGCGCCGGTGGTGGCGGCGCCGGCGTCGGACTGTCGAAGGAGGCGAGCATCGCGTCGATGTCGTCCTGGCTGTTCTTGGCGGCCGGCGGCGGAGCCGGTGTCGGCGCGGCCGGCAGCGGCGTCGGCTTGGACGCTGCGGGTCTGGCTGGCGGCGGAGCGCTGGCGGCCGCGGGCTTGGCGGCGGATGCGGCGGGGCGCGGCGGTTCGCTTTTCGGCGCCGGAGCCGGTTCAGGCTTGGCCGCTGCGGCCGGCTTGGCTTCGTCGTCGGAAATGATCCGCCTGATCGACGCCAGAATCTCCTCCATCGAGGGCTCCTGCGCCTTTGCCGGTTGCGTCATTGCCGACTCCACATGATCGGTTTTCCTTCCCCGGAAAACCGCACACCACTGTCACGAATCGCTGCGCGATCCTGCAAAAAGGTACGTCAGTGCAATATTTGATTGCAAGCAATCGGCCGTGCGTGCAGCCACTTCACCACAGTGTAATTACACCGTGATCAGTGTCCGTCCGGCGTGCGGATGCCGCCCCAGCTATCGCGCACCTGTTGATAATGCACGTTCGGGTCGTACACCGGGGTCCGCAGCTTGAGCGTCAGCGGCGACAGCCGCCCCACCGCGTTGAGCACCGCGTAGGACGCCACCACGCGATCGTGCTGCGCGGTCACCAGCGCGACGCGGGCGTTGACCAGCGCCTGCTGTGCGTTGAGGACGTCGAGCGTGGTGCGCTGACCGACCCTCGCCTCCTCGCGCACGCCGTTGAGCGCGATCTCCGACGCAGTCACCTGGGCCTGCGCCGAGGCGACCTGCGAGCGGCCCGCGATCAACTGGCCCCAGGCCTGGGCGATGGTGGCGCGGGTCTGATCGCGCACCTGATCGAGATTGAGTCGCTGCTGCGCCAGCGATTCCTTGGACTGACGGATCAGCGCGTATTCAGCGCCGCCCTGATAGATCGGCACCACGACTTGCGCGACCGCGGCGGCGTTAAGGGCGCGCGGCACTTGCAAGGTACTGTCCCAAGACTGCTGGATGCTGCCCTGCAGGGTTACGGTCGGAAACAGCGCGCCTTCGTTGATCTTGACCTGAAGGTAGCTGACGTCGATGCCGTACATTGCGGCGGTCACGTTCGGATTCTCGATCAGGCCGGTGTTGATCGAGGTGGCGAGAGTCGCCGGCAGAAAGCGATCGACCGGCGAGCCCGGCGCCAGCGAAACCGGATCGTTGCCGATGATCCGGCGGTAGTTCGCGCGCGTGGTGGTGAGGTTGGATTCGGCGGTCAGCAACTGGGTGCGGCCGGCGGCGAGCTGAGCCTCGGACTGCGCGACGTCGGTGCGGGTCACTTCGCCGACATTGAAGCGGTCCTGAGTCTGCTTCAGGGTCTGTTCAAGCACGCGGGTGTTGCTGCGCTGAACCTCGACGATGGCCGAGTCGCGCAGGTAGTCCATGTAGATGGTCGCCGCCGCGAGCAGCACGCTCTGCTCCAGAACCCGCAGACCCTCGCGCGCCGCCGAGACCTGGCCCTCGGCCGCGCGGGTGCTGTTGGCGGTCTGATTGCCGTTGTAGAGCGTCTGCGTGATGGTGCCGCCGACGCTGCGCGGCGCGTTGGTGCCGGACAGGACCTGGATCGGCTGGCCCGGCGCATTGCGGCTGTGCGTGTCCTGATACTGGCCGCCAGCGCTGGCGGTGACGGCGATCTTCGGCCGATAGCCCGACAGCGCCTGCGGCACGTTCTCGTCGGTCGAACGGACGGAGGCGCGCTGCGCATTGAGCTGTGGATTATTCTGGTAGGCCCGGATCAGAGCGCCTTCAATCGTCTCCGCAAGAGCCGGCGCCGTGCCCACCCACAGCAAAAGAGCCGCAACCGCAGCCCCGGCCAATCCCTGCGTCTTTCTCAAACCCGTCATCCAATCCGTTCCAAAACGATACCATGCGCTTGCAAAGGCACAGGAAAACCGTGCGACCGACTCACAGGCCGGTCATGGGGCGAGAGCATATGCGGCGCGATGCGACAACGTAAGCCCTCGCAGGGTGGAACTCCCGCAAGTAAGTGCGGGCTGGGACTTCCGCGCCACACACATCCACCTTCCTGAATTATCTGGTGAAATCTAGAAAGTGAAAACCGGAACCCGCTCCAGGCCGGGCAGCACCGGCTCGGTCGCGTCGAACAGGATCCGGGTGCCATAGTCGGTTGGAGAGCGGGTGACCAGAGTCGCGCGCGGCGGCGTCGACTGCGCGAAGACGCCGACCAGCCGACCTCCCCGCCTCAACTGGCGATAGAGCTTGTCCGGAACGACCTCGGTCGCACCGTCCAGCAGGATCACATCGAAAGGTGCGCCGTCCGGACGGCCTGCGGCGGCATCCGCCACCGCGACATCGACATGCGTGGCGCCGGCCTCCGCGAGCGCGGTACGCGCCACCGCCGCGATCTCGGGATCGGACTCGGTGGCGAACACTTCCTTTGCGAGCCTGGCGACGACCGCCGCCGCGTAGCCGGTGGCGCAGCCGACCACGAGGACGCGGTCGGTCGGCGCGATCGCCGCGGCTTGCAGCATGCGCGCCAGCACCGCCGGCTTGATCAGGAACGCCTTGCGGTCACCCGCCGCGCCGACCTCGATATCCTGATCAAGATAAGACAGTGCACGGCGGTTGTTCGGCACGAACGCCTCGCGCGGCACGGTCAGCATCGCCTCGATCACGCGCAAATCGGTCACGTCGCTCGGCCGGATCTGACAATCGACCATATTCTGGCGCGCGGCCAACATTTCTGACATCGAATATCCTCACGCTCGGAAACGGCTCTTATAAGGGCCCTTTTGCGCGTCATCTTTGATGCAACGCAGCCGAAAACGCAATAACCCGGCGCCGCGCGCGGCACCGCCGCTGCGCGCTCTGGCAAGGGCCACACGGGCATGCCAACATCGCCCGCGACGCGCATTGCCATAACATTTGAGGCCGGCCCCGCCGGCCGCGTCACATGCAACACGGAGAATGACGGATGAACGAGGCCTGGGTCAAAGACGAGAAAGGCGACATCGTCGTTTTTCCGCTGGTCGGCTACGAGACCATGGTGGTGGAATCGAAGGCGCTGGCGCTGCGTCTGCCCTTCATGCTGCGGGGCGACGCCCAGGAGCGGCCAACCGGCAATCTGCAATTGATCGTGACCGCGGAAGGCGCGCGGGAACTGGCGCGGGATATTCTGGCGGCGGTGGAGAAGATCGAGCGGGCGCAGGCCGGCAAGGCATAACACCGGCGCGGCGCGCGACACATTCAGCGATGTGCGGGGATGTCGGGCAATTGCGTCTGGCTCCCCGGGCTGGATTCGAACCAGCGACCATTCGATTAACAGTCGAATGCTCTACCGCTGAGCTACCGAGGAAGACTGCCGACGCATCGACGGGGCGCATATAACAAAGGCCCGCCGATCTTGCAAAGCGTAAATCGCAGAAAATTCAACGAGAATGGATAACGCTTTGAAGGAAAGCTTGGAGGCCACGACCAGAATTGAACTGGTGTACACGGTTTTGCAGACCGTTGCGTAACCACTCCGCCACGTGGCCCCGTCAAGCGGCGAAACTGTTACAGCCAATCAAGCACTTGGGCAACAGGCCCCGGTGATTTTGTCGCCCGCAACGGCCGCAGGCGCGCCGCGCGATCAGGCCCGCTTGCGGCGGCGCCAGTCCTTTTTTGGGCGCGGCTTCGGCGTCAGTTCCGGCATGCTCGCCTGCGTCTGCCGGTATTTCGCCAGCATCCGCTCGAATGTGCCGTTGAGCGCGGTCTCGATTTCCGGTCGGTGTTCCAGCCGCGCCAGCAGCATCGCCGCCGCCTCGATGGTGGACAATCCGTCGCGCCTCGGCTCACGGCGCAGCTTGCCGTAGCGCGAGGCTGACGCGGGCCCGAGAATCACGCGGCGGCATTTCAGCATCCAGGCATTGCGCCACCACAGCGCCTTGGCCTGGCTCCAGGTGCCGTCGAGCAGGATCACACCCTCGATGTCGCCCAGAATGTGGCGTTGCCCCTCCTCGATCTGTCCCTTGCGGTCGATGGCGACAACATCGCGGTCGGTGTCGAGGTCTTCCACCTTGGCCGAGCCGAGATACAGCACCGCCCAGCGCGACGGATCGACCGAGCGGCCGAGGATTTTCGACAGGCTCGGCCATGACAGGCCGATCTTCAGCGTGGCGTTGGTCAGGCTAAGCGCAGTCAACCGCGCGGTGCCAAGCAGCCGGTCCTGTTCTTGCGGATGTTGCAGGATCAACAACTCGATGCGGTTGTCGATCGGCGTAACGCTGTCGCAGACACAGAGCGGCTCCGGCTTGCCGCATTTGGCACATTCCGGGATGTCGGCGGGCGTTGCGGCGGGCGGCTCGATCGAAGAGGACATGCGCCCGCTATACGCTGCGCCCGGCGCAGCGGCAACACGGACGCTGATCCGGTCATTCGGCGGGCGCGCCCTGCGGCATTGCGCGCGGCGAGATCCTGTTCCGCAGCCGGTCGATCAACAGATAGATCACCGGCGTCGTATAAAGCGTCAGGATCTGCGAGACGATCAGTCCGCCGATGATGGTGACGCCGAGCGGACGGCGCAGTTCGGTGCCGGGTCCGGTCGCCACCACCAGCGGCACGGCGGCGAGCAACGCCGCCAGGGTGGTCATCAGGATCGGGCGGAAGCGCGCCATGCTGGCCTGGAAAATCGCCTCGTCCG
The DNA here is from genome assembly GCA_017305455.1 of Hyphomicrobiales bacterium. GTDB lineage: Bacteria > Pseudomonadota > Alphaproteobacteria > Rhizobiales > Xanthobacteraceae > Afipia. Next base: position 18,532 of record JAFKKO010000130.1, read on the forward strand.
ACGACAGACCGCGCTGCCGTTCGCCCTCCAGCGCGAAGTCCACGATCATGATGCCGTTCTTCTTGACGATGCCGATCAGCAGAATGACGCCGACGAAGGCGATCACGGTGAGCGGCAATCCGGTGATGGCGAGCGCGAGCAGCGCGCCCAGCCCCGCCGGCGGCAGCGTCGAGATGATGGTCAAGGGATGAGCGAGGCTTTCATAGAGCACGCCGAGCACGATGTAGACCGCGACCAGCGCCCCTAAAATCAGCAGCGGCTGTCGCCCGGCGGTTTTGCGGCTGTCGGCGGCATTGCCCTCGAAGCTGCCGCGAATGCCTTCCGGCATATGCAGTTCGGCCACCGCCCGCTGGATATTTGCGGTCGCGGTCTCCAGCGGCACGTTCGGCAAGAGGTTGAACGACACCGTGGTCGAGGGGAACGAGGCGGTGTGGCGGACCGCGAGCGGCGCGAGGCTCCGGCTGTAATGCACCACCGCCGACAGCGGCACCTGCGCATTGTTGGCGCCGTTGACATAGATGTGCGCGAGATCGGCCGGATCGTCCTGGAATCTCGGATCGACCTCGAGCACCACCTGATACTGGTTACGCTGGGTGTAGACGATCGAGATCTGCCGCTGCGAAAAGGCATTGTTCAGCGCGGTGTCGATATCCTGCACATCGACGCCGAGGCTGGAGGCCTTGCTGCGGTCGATTGACAGGTTGAGCTGGAGTCCGCCGGCGTCGCTGTCGCTGGAAATGTCGGTGATGCCCTCGACGCTCTCCATGCGCTTGGCGACGATCGGTCCCCATTTCTGCAACAGATCAAGGTCGGCACTGGTCAGGGTGTATTGATAATCGGAATCGCTCTGGCGGCCGCCGGCGCGGATGTCCTGCGCCGCCACCATGAACAGGCGGATGCCGGGGATCTTGCCAAGCTCGCGGCGCAGGCGGTCGATCACCAGCGCCGTGGACAATCCGCCGCGTTCCTCGGCCGGCTTGAGCGAAATGAACATCACGCCGCGGTTGGAGCCGCCGCCCCCCGGCCCGCCGCCGCCGAGGGAGGAGCCGATGGTCGCGACCGCCGGATCGGCCATCACCACGTCGGCGACGCGCTGTTGCAGCACCAGCATCGACTGGAACGAGATATCCGCCGATGCGCGGGTCGAGCCGAAAATAAAGCCGCTGTCGTCGGTCGGGAAATAGCCCTTCGGCATCTTCGCAAACATCATGATGGTGAGCGCGATGGTGGCGAAGAACACCAGCAGTGTCGCGAACGGAAAGCGCAGCACTATATGCAGCGTGCGCTCGTAGAATTTGAGGACCCGCGACAGGACGCCCTCGACGGTGCGGTCGAGCCATGTCTCGTTCGTTGAAACCGTGCTCTTGATGTAATGCGCGCAGATCATCGGCGTGATGGTCAGCGACACCACCGTCGAGACGACGATGGCGAACACGAGCGTGAGCGAGAACTCGCGCAGCAGGCGGCCGACGATACCTTCCATGAAGATCAGCGGCGTGAAGGCCGCGACCAGCGACAGGCTGATCGACAACACGGTGAAGCCGATCTGCCGCGCGCCCTGCAACGCGGCCTGATAGGGCCGCATGCCCTGCTCGAGATTGCGGTACATGTTCTCGATCATGACGATGGCGTCGTCGACCACGAATCCGATCGAGATCGCCAGCGCCATCAGCGACAGATTGTCGATCGAATAGCCCGCCAGCCACATGCCGGCGCAGGTGCCGGCCAGCGCCAGCGGCACGGAAATGCCCGCCGCGATGGTCGGCGTGGCCCGGCGCAGGAACAGGAACACCACCAGCATCACCAGAACGCAGGTCGCGGCCAGCGTGAATTCCATATCCTCGACGCTGGCGCGGATCGTGCCGGTGCGGTCGGTCAGCACCGAAACCTCGACACCCGCCGGAATCCACTGCTTGAGCTGCGGCAGCAACGCCTTGATGCGGTCCACCGTGTCGATCACGTTGGCGTCGCCCTGCTTGGTGATCTGCAACAGCACCGCGGGCTGCTTGTTGAACCAGGCGATGGAGCGGCTGGAGCGCGTCGCATCGACCACGGTGGCGACGTCGGACAATCGCAGGAAGTTGCCGTTCGACGACTGAATGATGATGTTTTTGAATTCAGCCGCGGTGCGCATCTGCGGATTGAGCCCGAGCGTCTCGCCCTGCCGCGCGCCGTTGAACGCGCCGATCGGCCCGATCGCGTTGGCGTTGACGATGGCGGTGCGTACGGCGTCGGTGGAAAGGCCTGCGGCGGCCAGCAGCACCGGATTGAGCTGGACCCGCACCGCCGGCTGGTCCGCGCCGCTCACCGTCACCTCGCCGACGCCCGGCACCTGCGCGAGGCGCTGGGCGACCACGGTGTCGGCGACGTCGTAGATCGCGCTCGATGACATGGTTTTTGAGGTCAGCGCGATGATGAACACGGGCGCGCCGGACGGATTGGCCTTGCGGAAGTTCGGCAGCGACGGCAGGTCGGTCGGCAGATCCGCGAGGGAAGCGTTGATCGCCGCCTGCACGTCGCGCGCCGCCTTGTCGATGCTGCGGCCGATGGCGAACTGCAACTGGATGCTGGTGGTGCCGAGCGAACTCGTCGAGGTGATCTGATCGATACCCGCGATTTCGCCGAGCCTGCGCTCCAGCGGCGCGGCAACGGTCGAGGCCATCACCGACGGATCGGCGCCGGGCCGTGTCGCCGAAACGCGAATGGCGGGGAAATCGACATTCGGCACGCTGGCGACCGGCAGGTTGACGTAGGCGACCGCGCCGACCAGGAACAGGCCGATCGCAAGCAGTGTGGTGCCGACCGGCCTTCGGATGAAGGGTTCGGAGATCGACACCTACTGCACTCCCTCGGTCGCGCCGGCGATCGGCGGTGACGGCACATCGCCTGCCGGCGGCACGGCATTCTCCAGCCGCCGGTTGATGCGGTCGAGCGCGAGATAGATCACCGGCGTGGTGTAGAGCGTCAGGATCTGGCTGAGCAGCAGGCCGCCGATGATCGAGATGCCGAGCGGAAAGCGCAGTTCGGCACCGGTGCCGCCTTCGATGGCGAGCGGCAGCGCGCCGAACAGCGCCGCGAGCGTGGTCATCATGATCGGGCGGAAGCGGAGCAGGCACGCCTGCACGATGGCGTCATAAGGCGACATGCCCTGATGGCGCTCGGCCTCCAGCGCGAAGTCGATCATCATGATCGCGTTCTTCTTGACGATGCCCATCAGCAGGATGATGCCGATCAGTCCGATCACGGAGAGGTCCTGCCCGAACAACATCAAGGCCAGGATGGCGCCGACGCCGGCGGACGGCAGCGTCGAAAGAATGGTGATCGGATGGATGTAGCTCTCATAGAGCACGCCGAGCACGATGTAGATCGTCACCATGGCGGCAAGAATGAGCCAGGGCTGCCCCGCCAGCGAGCGCGAGAACTCCGCCGCATCGCCGGAATAAAGGCCGGTGATGACGCTCGGCATGCCGATCCGCGCTTCGGTCTTGTGCACGGCATCGACCGCATCGCCCAGCGCCACGCCCGGCGCAAGATTGAAGCTCAGCGTCACGGCGGGGAATTGCGCCTGATGCGAGATTGACAGCGGCGCGGTAGTGCGAGTCAGGGTCGCGATCGCCGAGATCGGCACCTGCGTGGTCCCCGCTCCCGCCTGCCCGGCCGCACCCGGCACGTAGAGCTTGGCGAGAATGTTCGGGTCGCGCTGGTCCTCGGGCTTGGCTTCCAGCACCACGCGATACTGGTTGGCCTGCCCATAGATGGTGGAAATCTGGCGCTGGCTGAAGGCGTCGTTCAGCGTGTCGGTCACCGCCTGCAGCGATACGCCAAGCTGCCCCGCGCGCTGGCGATCGACGGTCAGCGCGGCGCGCAGGCCGCCTTCCTGGGCTTCGGACGACACCTCGCGGAATAGCGGATCGCGCCCCAATTCCTGCACCAGTCGGTCCGACCATTTGATGACGTCATGGCTGTTCGTTGAGGTCAACGTGTATTGATACTGCGAGCGGCTCGAACGTGTGCTGATCTGGATGTCCTGCACCGGTTGGAAATAGGTGCGCATTCCGGGAATGGCAGCTACGCGCTCCTTCAGGCGACCGATCACGGTGACGATGTCCGACTTTCGCTCGCCGCGCGGATGCAGGTTGACCACGATGCGTCCGACATTCGGCGTCGGATTGACCGAGCCCGCGCCGACCAGCGACACCACGCCGGTGACGTCGGGATCGGATTGGATCGCGGCGGCGACGGCCGATTGCCGGTTCTGCATTTCGGTGAAGGAAACGTCCGGCCCCGCCTCGGTCACGACCACGATCGATGCGGTGTCCTGCAGCGGCAGGAAGCCTTTCGGCGCGATCACATACAGCGCCAGCGTCGCGATGATGGTGGCGAAGGTGACGATCAGCGTCGCCCGCTGATGGCGCAGCACCACCAGCAGCGTGCGGTGATAGAACTCGACCATCCGGTCGATGCCGCGGCTGACGGCGGCAAGCCCCGGCACCTGCCATTCGTCGCCATGCCGCTTGAGCAGCCGCGAGCACATCATCGGCGTCAGCGTCAGCGACACCACGGCCGATGTAATCACCGCGATGGTCAGCGTCAGCGCGAATTCGCGGAACATGCGGCCGACAAGGCCGGACATGAACAAGAGCGGAATGAACACCGCGATCAGCGAGACGGTCAGCGAGATCACCGTGAAGCCGATTTCACGGGCACCGCGTAGCGCCGCTTCCATCGCGGTCTCGCCGTCCTCCATGTGACGCACGATGTTCTCGATCATGACGATGGCGTCGTCGACCACAAAGCCGGTGCCGATGGTCAGCGCCATCAGCGACAGGTTGTCGAGGCTGAATCCTGCGAACCACATGATCCCAAAACTGGTGATCAGCGACAGCGGCAGCGCCACGCCCGCGATGATGGTGGCGCGCAGGGAGCGCAGGAACAGCAGCACCACCAGCGTGACGAGAACGACGCTGAGAATCAGCGTGAACTGTACATCATGCACCGAGGCGCGGATGGTGACGGTGCGGTCGCTGACCACGGTGAGCTTCACCGAGGCAGGCACCGCGCTCTGCAGCCGGGGAATTTCAGCACGGATCTGCTGCACCACGTCGATGACGTTGGCGCCGGGCTGGCGCTGGATGTCGATGATGACCGCGGGCGTTCCCTGATACCAGCCGGCGGTCCGATTGTTTTCCAGCCCGTCGACGATGTCGGCAACGTCGCCGATCGTGACCGGCGCGTTGTTGCGGTAGGCGATCACGATCGGCCTGTAGGCCTCGGCGGCAGCGATCTGATCGTTGGCGGCGATGGTGTAGGCCTGCTGCTTGCCGTCGAGCGAGCCTTTCGGACCGGAGACGTTGGCGCCGGCGATTGCGGCGCGCAGGTCCTCCATGCCGATGCCATAGGCCGCAAGCCGCGCCAGATCCGCCTGCACCCGTACCGCGGGTTTCAGGCCGCCCTGCACCGAGACGCGGCCCACGCCGCTGATCTGCGCGAGGCGCTGCGCCATCATGGTGTCGGCGAGATCGCTCATGTCGCGCAGCGAGACCTGTTCGGAGGTCAGTGCCAGCGTCATCACCGGCGCGTCGGCCGGGTTCACCTTGGCGTAGGTCGGCGGATACGGCAGGTTCTTGGGCAGGATGCCGGCGGCGGCGTTGATCGCGGCCTGCACGTCCTGCGTCGCGCCGTCAATATCGCGATTGAGGTCGAACTGCAGCGCGATCTGGCTGACGCCGAACGAACTCGTCGAGGTCATGGTGGAGAGCGAGGGAATCTGCCCGAGCTGCCGCTCCAGCGGCGCGGTGACCAGCGAGGCCACCACGTCGGGACTGGCGCCCGGCAATTGCGTTGTCACCTGCACGGTCGGAAAATCGACCTGCGGCAACGCCGAGACCGGCAGCGCGAAATAGCCGAGCGCGCCGCCGATCAGCAGCGCGAAGCCCAATAGCGAGGTCGCGATCGGGCGGCGGATGAATGGTTCGGAAACGCTCATCGGTCCGCGATCATGGTTGCCTTAGGGCCGCGACCGTCCGCCGCCCTTCTTGCGCGGCGCGAGATCCTGCTGCGGAACGCTGTCTGCGGAGCCGATCTGCACCTTCGCGCCATCCGACAGATTCGCAAAGCCGGTCGTGACCACGCGCTCGTCCTGTTTCAGCCCGCTTGCAATCACCGCATCGTTCTCATTCTGCTGGCTGACGGTCACCGGCTTGGCGGTGACGATATCGCCCTCGCCGATCACATAGCTGAAGGTGCCGCCCGGCCCGCGCTGCACGGCGGCGGTCGGCACCACCAGCACCTGCTTCAGCGTCTCGACCCTGAGGCGCACATTGACGAACTGGCCCGGCCACAACTGGTAATTGGCGTTGGGAAACTCCGCCTTCAGTTTCACGGTTCCGGTCGTCGGGTCGATCTGGTTGTCGATGCTCTGCAGCAGACCGGTGTCGGCGACGGTGCGTCCGTCATTGCCGAACACATCGACCGCGAGCTTTTCCTTGCTCTGCGCGGCGTTGACGCGATTGACCTCCTGCTGCGGCAGGCTGAACTGCACCATGATCGGCTGCAACTGCGTGATCACCACCACGCCGGTCGTGTCCGACGCATGCACGATGTTGCCGGGATCGACCTGACGCAGGCCGGCGCGGCCGGACAGCGGCGCGATGATCTTGGTGTATCCGAGCGTCGCCTTGGCATTGTCGATCGCGGCCTGATCGGATTTCACCAGCGCTTCAAGCTGCGCCACGGTGGCGCGCTGGGTGTCGGCCTGCTGCGCCGAGCCGGCCTTGGCGGTGGCGAGCTGCTGGTAACGCGCCAGATCGATCCGCGCGTTGGCGAGCTGCGCCTCGTCCTGCGCCTTCTTGGCGAGAGCCTGATCGTACTGCGCCTGATAGATCACCGGGTCGATCTCGGCGAGCACGTCGCCCGCCTTGACGTCCTGCCCTTCCTTGAAGTTGACCGAGAGCAGCTTGCCATCGACCTGGGCTCGCACGGTCACGGTATTGATCGCGCGCACCGTGCCGACGCCGTCGAGATAGACCGGCACGTCCTGCACGCGCGGCGTCGCCGCGAGCACCGGCACCGCAAGATCGGGGCGCGCACGCTTGCCGTTCTGGTTTGGCGCGAGCCATGACCATGCGAGGTAGCCGGCGCCGCCGAGCACGGCGAGAAGAAAGAGCATGCGGAGCGGCCGGCCGCGACCGGCAGCGGTTCCCTGCCCAGCCTTGGTCTTGTCCTCGGCATCCGGCTTAAAGAGCATTCACGAGCCCTTCAGTCTTCGGCATCCAACCGCCTCCCAATGCCTGATACAGGCTGACATAGGATTGCAGCCAGGCGAGCTGTGCCTGCCACAGCGAATCCTCAGCCTGAAATAACGTCAATTGCGTGTTTAGCACAGTCACGATGTCGGCGGTGCCGGCGCGAAGCTGCTTTTCCGACAGGTCGAAGGCGCGCCGCGAAGCCGCGACCACGATCCGCTGCAACCGCAGCTTCTCGGCGGTCTGCTTGATGTTGATCAGCGCGGTATCGACATCCGAGAACGCCTGAATGACGGTCTTGCGATAGGTCTGCAACAGCTCGTCCTGCTGCGCGCGAGTCAGGTCGAAATTGGCCTGGATACGCCCGCCATCGAAGATCGGCTGGGTCAATCCGGCGGCCATGCTGAAGAACGCCGATTGCGGATTGATCAGCGTCGCCAGCGCAGCGCTTTGATAGCCGCCTTGTCCGGTGAGCTGGATGCTCGGGAAGAACTGCGCCCGCGCGCTGCCGACATTGGCGGTCGCCGCGGCAAGCTGCGCCTCCTGCCGCCTTATGTCGGGGCGCTGGATCAAAAGCTCGGACGGCAGTCCGGGCGTGACGCGCGGCGGCGAGATCCGGTTCAGCGAGCCGCCGGTGATGCGCACACGCTCCGGCGGACGCGCCACCAGCGCCGCGAGGATGTTCTGGTTCTGCGCCAGCGTCTGGCGCAGCGGCGGCACCGCCGCGCGCTGATTGGCGAGCACGCTTTCCTGCTGGGCGAGATCGAGATCGGAGCCGGTGCCGGCATCGACCCGCGCCTTGATCGCGTCATAGATCCGCTGCGCGCTGGCGATATTGCGCTGCGCGGTGGCGAGACGATCCTGCGCCGCCAGCACCTGGAAATAGGCATTGGCGACGCTCGCCAGCGTGGTGAGCACCACGGTGTCGCGGTCGAAGCGGTTGGCGTTCGCGGTCTCCTCGGCGGCGAGCAGCGCGTCGCGGTTCTTACCCCAGAAGTCGATCTCGTAGCTGGCGCTCAGCGAGGTGGTGTAGGTCGTGGTCTCACCGCGGCTGAAGGTGGTGGTGCTGCCGCTGCTCACGCCGCTGCTTGAATTCGATGAGGATTTCGAGCGGCTCGCCGAGCCGTTGCCGGTCACGCTCGGCAGCAGCGCCGCGCCAGCCTGCCGCGCCAGCGCGTCGGCCTGCAGGATGCGGGCGGTCGCCGCCGCGATGTCGAGATTGACGGTCTGCGCCTCCTCCATCAGCACGGTCAGTTCCGCGGAGCGGAAGCTGCGCCACCAGTCGAGCGTCGGTGGTGCTGCGTCCCGACCTTGCTTCGGACCTTCCTTGTAGGCCGCCGGCACATCAAGCGCCGGGGCGGGCAGATCCGTGGTCAGGATGCAGCCGCCCAGACCCGCGCTCAGACTTGCGCCCAGCGCCAGCAACGCGCCGAGCCGCGCGGCGCGCGGAAGCCGCGCGCTGCGATGGCGTCGGAGGGGGTGGCTGGAGACGAACAAAGGCTGACGGCTTTCCTGCGAACGGGGTGTCATTGTAACGGCCGGGCAAGACCGCGCCCAGCCACCTTCCCGCCAACGGCATGAGATGAGAGGGGAAAACACCGGCGCGCGGGTCAAGAAAACCCCGAAAAACGGCGCCAAATCGACATCCGGCCCAGGCCGTTCAGGTTCATGACGAATATTTCATCCGCCGTGACCGCCCGGACACGGCTTTTGTCTCCGCCGGAAGCCGCCCTCCGCCCGCCTCGCCGCTGGCCAACGAATCGGCATGGCGAACTTAGGTCGCACGAAAGCCGGTTGATTTTACCGACCGCACCGCCACAATCGGGAACAAGCCGCTGGATCAAGAGCACCTCATGCCGATGGACCCGCGTGATGTCTGAAGTCATCGTTCTTGCCCCGGACACCATCGAACAGCGGTTGCCGGACCTCCCCCGTCTTGTCCGTTTGACGCTCGGCTTCACGGCAAGGTTGCGGCGCGGCACGCTGGACATGACGCTGCCGGACGGCCGCGTGATCCGCTGCGGCGGCGCCGAGCCCGGCCCCTCCGCTGCCATGACCGTCCACAGCTACAATTTCGCATGGCGCTTCGCCAAAGGCGGCGACATCGGGATCGCGGAAAGCTATCTGCGCCGCGAGTGGGACACGCCGAACCTGACCCAGTTCCTCTATCTGTTCTGCGTCAATCACGACCTGATCCAGTCGCTGCTCGGCGACCGGCCGATGGTCCGCGTGCTGCAGAACCTGCGGCACTGGTTCAACCGCAACACCCGGCGGCGGGCGAGAAAGAACATCTACGCGCATTACGATATCGGCAATGATTTCTACTCCGCGTGGCTCGATCCCAGCATGACCTACTCCTCCGCGCTGTTCGAGGATGACGCGCACGATCTCACCACGGCGCAGCACAACAAGTATCGGCGGCTCGCCGAGGCGATCGATCTGCGCCCCGGACAGAAGCTGCTCGAGATCGGCTGCGGCTGGGGCGGCTTTGCCGAATACGCCGCGAAGAATTACGGCGCGCGTGTCGTCGGCCTCACCATCAGCAGCGAGCAGCGCGACTTCGCGCGAAAGCGGATTGCGGCAGCGGGCCTGACCGACAGGGTGGAGATTCGTTTTCAGGACTACCGCGACGAGCGCGACACGTATGATCGCATCGCATCGATCGAAATGATCGAAGCCGTCGGTGAACAATTCTGGCCGCAATACTTCGCGCAACTGCGCGACCGTCTCAAACCCGGCGGACTCGCCGGCGTGCAGGCCATCACCATTCAGGACCGGTTCTTCCACACCTACCGGCGCGAGGTCGATTTCATCCAGCGTTACGTTTTTCCCGGCGGCATGCTGCCCTCACCGCGCGTCTTGCAGGCGCTCGGCGAGAAATTCGGCGTGCCGGTGATCCGCGAGCGGATTTTCGGCCTCGACTATGCCCGCACGCTGGCGAGCTGGCGCGACAATTTCCGCGCCGCGTGGCCCGATCTGACGCCGCTCGGATTCGACGAACGCTTCCGCCGGCTGTGGGAATACTATCTCGCCTACTGCGAGGCCGGATTCCTCTCCGGCAACATCGACGTGCGTCAGGTGGTGTTCGCCAAAACGGCGTGACCGGTTTGACGCGGCGCTTGCCCTTGTGCTGGTGGCGATCGGCAACTAGGTTGAATGTCTCTCCTCTTGCCACATCACGGTCCCATGCAAATTCGTAACGACGTCGTCGACGCTATCGGCAACACACCACTCATTAAACTGAAACATGCGTCGGACGCGACCGGATGCACCATTCTCGGCAAGGCCGAGTTCATGAATCCCGGCCAGTCGGTGAAGGACCGCGCGGCGCTCTTTATCATCCGTGACGCGATCGCGTGCGGCACTCTCAAGCCCGGCGGCGTGATCGTCGAGGGCACCGCGGGCAACACCGGCATCGGCCTTGCGCTGGTCGCCAACGCGCTCGGCTTCCGCACCGTGATCGTGATCCCCGAAACGCAGAGCCAGGAAAAGAAGGACATGATCAGGCTGTGCGGCGCGCAGCTTGTCGAAGTTCCGGCGGTGCCCTACGCCAACCCGAACAACTATGTGAAGCTGTCAGGGCGTCTGGCGCAGCAGCTTGCCACGACCGAGCCGAACGGTGCGGTGTGGGCCAACCAGTTCGACAACGTCGCCAACCGGCAGGCGCATATCGATACCACCGCGCAGGAGATCTGGGACCAGACCGGCGGCAAGGTCGACGGCTTCGTCTGCGCGGTCGGCTCCGGCGGCACGCTGGCCGGCGTCAGCATGGGATTGAAGAGCAAGAGCGCGAAAGTGCAGATCGCGATCGCCGACCCGATGGGCTCGGCGCTCTATAATTATTACAAGACCGGCACGCTGAAGGCCGAGGGCTCATCGATCACCGAAGGCATCGGCCAGGGTCGCGTCACCGCCAATCTCGAAGGCGTGCAGATCGACCGGGCGTACCAGATCCACGACGACGAAGCCTTGAAGATCGTGTTCGATCTGCTGGAGCACGAAGGCATTTGTCTGGGTGGCTCCTCCGGCATCAACGTCGCCGGCGCGATCCACATGGCGAAGGAGCTTGGCCCCGGCCACACCATCGTGACCGTGCTGTGCGACTACGGTACGCGCTATCAGTCCAAGCTGTTCAATCCGGATTTCCTGCGCGGCAAGAACCTGCCGGTGCCGGACTGGCTGGAGACGAAGAGCAAGATCAGCGTGCCTTACGAGAAGGTGTGAGAGACCGACCCTCATGGTGAGGAGCGCGTAAGCGCGTCTCGAACCATGAGGCCTCATCCTTCGAGACGCCGCTTTGCGGCTCCTCAGGATGAGGAGCACCTTCACCGCAATATCTGACTGAGAAACAGCTTGGTCCGCTCGTGGCGCGGGTGCTCGAAGAACTGCGCCGGCGTGTTCACTTCAATGATCTGGCCCGAATCCATGAACACCACGCGATTGGCGATCTCGCGGGCAAATCCCATTTCGTGGGTAACTACGATCATGGTCATGCCCTCTTTGGCGAGATCGACCATGGTGTCGAGCACCTCCTTGACCATCTCCGGATCGAGCGCAGAGGTCGGCTCGTCGAACAGCATCACTTTCGGATTCATGGTCAACGCGCGGGCGATGGCCACGCGCTGCTGCTGACCGCCGGAAATCTGCCCGGGATATTTGTTCGCCTGTTCGGGAATCCGCACGCGCTCGAGATATTTCATCGCCGCGGCTTCGGCGTCCTTCTTGGGGATGTTGCGCACCCAGATCGGCGCCAGCGTGCAGTTCTCCAGCACGGTCAGATGCGGAAACAGGTTGAAGCTCTGGAACACCATGCCGACTTCGCGGCGCACCTGGTCGACATGGCGCAGGCCCTGACCGAGCGCGATGCCGTCGACCACGATGCGGCCTTCCTGAAATTCCTCCAGCGCGTTGATGCAGCGGATCAGCGTCGATTTGCCCGAGCCGGACGGCCCACAGATCACGATGCGCTCGCCGCGCGCCACGTCGAGGTCGATGTCGCGCAGCACATGGAAGGCGCCGTACCATTTGTTCAGACCGGTGATGGAGACGATCGGATCGGCGGTCATGACATCTCCATCAGGCATTGCGATGCGCGTTGAGCCGGCGCTCGACGAACAGCGAATAGCGCGACATCGCAAAGCAGACCACGAAATAGATCATGCCAGTGAAGGCGAAGCCGGTGAACAGCGTGGTCGGCGTCGCCCAGTTCGGATCGGCGAACGAAGCGCGCAGCTGGCCGAGCAGATCGAAGATCGCGACGATCAGCACCAGCGTGGTGTCCTTGAACAGCGCGATGAAGCTGTTGACGAGCCCCGGAATGACATGGCGCAGCGCCTGCGGCAACACGATCAGGCCGGTGGTTTTCCAGTAAGACAGGCCGAGCGCCTGCGCCGCCTCCGCCTGCCCGCGCGGAATCGCCTGCAACCCGCCGCGAATGACCTCTGCATTGTAGGCGCCGGCGAACAACGCAATGCCGACCAGCACGCGCACCAGTCCGTCGATGGTGAAATCACCCGGCAGGAACAGCGGCAGCATGTAGGTGGCGAAGAACAGCACCGTGATCAGCGGCACGCCGCGCCAGAATTCGATGAAGGCGACCGAGAAAATCCGGATCAGCGGAATGCTCGAGCGTCGGCCGAGCGCGAGCGCAATGCCGACCGGCATCGAGGCGACGATGCCGGTGATCGATACCACCAGCGTCACCAGGAGACCGCCCCACAGCCGCGTATCGACCGGCGGCAGCCCGCCGCGGTCGAGTTGCATCACCAAAATCACCGTCGCGATGCAGGCGAAGGTGGCGATGCTGGCTGCGAGCGCGGACCAGCCGTTGCGCAGGCCGCCGCTGAGAATGAAGACCAGCACAGAAACCGCCGCCGCGGTGACGATGAAATCCGCCCAGAACGGGTAAGCCGTCGCATCGATCCAGTCGCGCAAAGCAGCGATCGGCCAGGTGAGATAAGCGATGGCATCGCCGAACCATCTCACCGCGTTGCCGACAGTGACAAGCGGCGCGGCGATGGCCTGCCCCGCATCGGCAAGCCGCTGGCCGGCATCGCGGAAGCTTGCGGCAAAGGCATTGCCGAGATCGGCCAGCCAGTGCACGGCAAATCCGCGCATGCCGCCGCCGTGCAGCAGAAAAAACGCGACAACCGGAAACGCCACGAAGAACAGCGCCGCGTTGATTTTCTTGGCCAGCGCACGCGGGATCAAGAGCGGCAGCAGCAGAAGCGCGCCGAGCGCGAAGGTCAGATCGGCGCGCCAGCGTTGTTCCTCCGGATAGAAGCCGTAGATGAACTGGCTGAACTTGGCCTGGATGAATGGCCAGCAGGCGCCGACCGGATGGCCCACATTCGACTGCAAGCACGCCGAGCGGTCGGTGCCGTGCCACACCGCGTCGATCAGCGTGAACTTCACCAGCGGCGCGAGCAGCGACCACAAGAGCAGCGCGCTGACGATGGTGAGCAGGATGTTGAACGGAGAGTTGAACAGCCGCGCGCGCAGGAATCCGATTGCGCCGGTCGTCACCACAGGGGCCGCACGCTGCGGCACCAGGGCCGTGCGCACGAAATCGGATGATCGCGCGACCTCGCTCATGCGTTCATGCTCCGGCCGATGCGCCAGCCATAGAAGCTCATCGCCGCGCTGGTGATAAGCGACAACAGAAGATACACCGCCATGGTCAGCGCAATGATCTCGACCGCCTGCCCGGTCTGGCTCAGCGTGGTGCCCGCGAACACCGAGAACAGGTCGGGATAGCCGATCGCGACCGCCAGCGAGGAGTTCTTGGTCAGATTGAGATACTGGTTGGTGAGCGGCGGCAGGATCACGCGCATCGCCTGCGGGATCACGATCAGCCGCAGGATGGCGCCGCGCGGCAGACCGAGCGAGGCGCCCGCCTCCATCTGTCCTTTCGGCACCGACAGAATTCCGGCGCGAACGATCTCGGCGATAAACGCGGCAGTGTAGGTCGACAGCGCCAGCGTCAACGCCACGAATTCAGGCAGGATGCGTGCGCCGCCGGCGAAATTGAAGCCGCGCAGCACCGGCATCTCGAAGCTGACCGGCGCGCCGAACAGCAGCACGGCAAGCAGCGGCAGGCCAAACAGCATCGCCAGCACGAACGGCCAGATCGTCAGTTTTTCGCCGCGACTGTACAGACGGCGACGGGCATAAAAGCGCATCGCCAGTGACGCGACGATGCCGATGACGATCGCGGCGACGAAGGCGCTGCATCCCGCCTGCGGCACCGGATTGGGCACCACGAAACCGCGATTGGAGAGGAAGAACGAGCCGAACAGCGAAATGCTCTGGCGCGGCCCCGGCAGCGCCGCGAGCACTGCCAGATACCAGAACAGGATCTGAAACAGCAGCGGCAGGTTGCGGATCAGTTCGACATAGCCCCCGGCCACCCGCGCCAGCAGCCAGTTCGGCGACAATCGTCCGAGCGCCACGGCAAAGCCGATGATGGTGGCGAACACGATGCCGATGATCGACACCACCAGCGTGTTCACCAGTCCGACGACAAACACCCGGGCGTAGGTGTTGGTCTCCGCATAAGGGATCAATGTCTGGCTGACACCGAAGCCTGCGGTGTTGGACAGAAAGCCGAAGCCGGAAGCGATGCGCTGGGCCTGCAGATTGGCGCGGGCGTTGGCGACGATCTCGTAGCCGACCCACACCAGCAGCGCGAGGAACACGATCTGCAGGACAAGCCCGCCCCACCCGGCGCCGCCACCCAGTATCCGGCGCAGCCGTGCCAGAAGCTGCAGCGGCGGCGTTCGCGCTTCGCCGGCCATGGTGACGCGGCCCGCCGTCAGCGGATCGGCGGCGCGTACTGGATGCCGCCCTGATTCCAGAGCCTGTTAAGTCCGCGCGAGATGGCGAGCTTGGAGCCGGCGCCGACATTACGGTCGAAGGATTCGCCGTAATTGCCAACCGCCTTGATGATGCGCTTGACCCAGTCCTTGGTCAGGCCGAGCTGCTCGCCGAGATTGCCGTCGGTGCCGAACATGCGCTTCAGCTCCGGCTTGTCGGATTTCGCCATCTCCTCCACGTTCTTCTGCGTCACCGCCAGTTCCTCGGCGTTGATCATCGCGAACAGCGTCCATTTCACGATGTCGAACCATTGATCGTCGCCATGACGCACCACCGGTCCCAGCGGCTCCTTGGAGATTACCTCCGGCAGCACGCCATGATCGTCAGGATTGGCGAGTTTGAGACGCTCGGCATAAAGCTGTGAGACGTCGGATGTGAAGACATCGCAGCGGCCGGATTCGTAGGCCTTGAGGGTCTCGTCGGCGGTCGCGAAGGCGATCACCTCATACTTCATGTTATTGCTCTTGAAGTAGTCGGCGAGGTTCTGCTCGTTGGTGGTGCCGGTCTGCACGCAGACCGAGGCGCTGTTGAGTTCGAGCGCCGAATTCACCTTGAGCGCCTTGCGGACCATGAAGCCCTGCCCGTCATAATAAGTCACGCCGGTATAGTTGAGGCCGAGCGAGGTATCGCGCGACAGCGTCCAGGTCGAGTTGCGCGACAGCACGTCGATCTCGCCGGACTGCAACGCGGTGAAACGATCCTTTGCCGACAGCGGCACGAACTTGATCTTGGTCGGATCGTTCAGCACGGCGGCGGCGATGGCTCGGCAGACATCGACATCGAGCCCGGTCCAGTTGCCCTTGTCGTCCGGCGAGGAAAACCCTGGCAGCCCCTGACTGACGCCGCAGGACAGCACGCCCCGGTCCTGCACTGTCTTCAAGGTCTGACCGAAGGCCGGCTGCAGGCTAGCTGCGGCGGTGAGAAGCAGAGCGGCGCCGAGCGATGCGCATTTCATCAGAACAACCTTTCACAACGATGGCAGGACCGGTGATCCGCCCGAACCTGCGACATCCGCCTGATGGACTGGCGAAATCTGCCAAGGGAGCCGCCGATCTTCCGTCCGCGTGCCGGATATCGAGTTAAAACGGGGACTTACGTCGCAGGGGAGTATAACAGAACGGTTGGCCGAAGGGGTCAAGGGGTTGACGTTTGGCTTTCCCGGCAGCTTATAGCTTGATCCATGACATCTTCCAGAAATGACGCTTCCGCGCGGCCGTATGACGTTACGACCGAACTCGTAACCTTGGGCCGCGACACGCTGGCGCAGCGCGGTTTCGTCAATCCGCCGGTGGTGCGCGGGTCCACCGTGCTGTACCCGACCGCCGAGGATCTGCACCAGAATCGCGGCGAATTCCATTACGGCCGCCACGGCACGCCGACCACCAGGGCGCTGCAACAGGCCTTGATGGCGCTGGAAGGTTCGAACTGCGCCGGTGTCGGCCTCGCCCCGTCGGGCGTCGCGGCGATCACCACGGCGCTGCTCGCGGTGGTCAAGGCCGGCGATCATCTTCTGGTGATCGACAGCGCCTACCGCCCGACCCGCGCCTTCTGCGAGGGCATGCTCAAGCGGCTCGGCGTCGAGACCAGCTATTTCGATCCGCTGATCGGCGCGGACATCGCCAGACTGTTCAAACCGAACACCCGCGCGGTGCTGGTCGAAGCGCCCGGCTCGCAGTCCTTCGAGATGCCGGACATTCCCGCCATCGCGGCGGTCGCGCATGAGCGCGGCGCGCTGGTGCTCGACGACAACACCTGGGCGACGCCGTTCTATCATCGCTCGCTCGATCAGGGCGTCGACATCTCGATCCAGGCCGCGACCAAATATATCGGCGGCCATTCCGACATCATGTTCGGCACCATTTCGGCCAACGCGAAAGCCTGGCCGCTGGTCACTGAATCGATCCGCCTGCTCGGCGTCTGCTGCGGACCGGACGATGTGTTCCTCGCGCTGCGCGGCCTGCGCACGCTGGCGGTGCGTCTCGCCCATCATCAGCAGTCCGGTCTGGAAATGGCGCGCTGGTTCGCGAGCCGGCCGGAGGTGCTGCGCGTGCTGCATCCGGGGCTTGAGAGCGATCCGGGCCATGCGATCTGGAAGCGCGACTTCACCGGTGCGAGCGGGCTGTTCAGCGTCGTGCTCAAACCTGCGCCGGCCAAAGCGGTCGATGCGTTCCTCGACGCGCTGAAACTGTTCGGTATGGGTTATTCGTGGGGTGGCTTCGAAAGCCTGGTGGTGCCGTTCGACTGCACCTCGTATCGCACGGCAACGACATGGACGCCGGGCGGCCCGACGCTGCGCTTCCATATCGGTCTGGAAAGCACCGACGATCTGAAGGCCGATCTCGATGCGGCGTTCGCCGTGATGAAATCCGCGCAATAAGCGGGCCGGCGGTCAGCGGCTTAACGTCTCCGAGCTGCTGGCGCGGCTCTTCAGAATCAGCATGACGTTGCGGATATAAATGACGGTCGCAAGTGCCTGACCGAGAATGATGATCGGCTCGCGCTTGGCGATGCCATAGACCAGCGTCATTGCTCCGCCGCCGAGCGAGAAGAACCAGAACGCCATCGGCACCACGCTCTTGCCGGCGCGCTCGCTGGAAATCCACTGCACCAAAAATCGCGCTGTGAACAGCAGCTGCGCGATCAGGCCGAACGCCAGCCAGAAATCGAACTTGGCGACGAACACGTCGTAGAGATAATCGTGCAGGTCTTGTCCGAACTGGATCAGCATGACGTCACCTCCGTGACCACGGGGGTCGATTTCTTGCGGCGGATCAGCCACCACACGCCGGTGAGATCCATGATCCCCACCCACAGCCGATCGAAGAATCCGTAGTTCGAGACGCCCGCGTGGCGCGGCCGGTCGGTGACATCGACATAGACGATGTCGTAGCCCTCGCGCCGCACCAGCGCCGGCAGGAAACGGTGCAGGCCGTCAAAGTATGGCAATGCCAGAAATACCTCGCGGCGGAATCCCTTCATGCCGCAGCCGGTGTCGCGAGTGCCATCGCGCAGGATCGCGTTGCGCACCGCGTTGGCGACGCGCGACTGCATGCGCTTGAAACCGGTGTCCTTGCGGCCGACGCGCTGTCCCGCGGCAAGGCCGACACGCTCGCCGCCCTGCTCGATCGCACTGATCAGCGCCGGCAGGAACGCCGGATTGTTCTGGCCGTCACCGTCGAGCGTGGCGACGATCACGCCGCGCGCCGCGCGCACGCCGCTGCGCACCGCCGCCGACTGGCCGGAGGACTTGGCGTGACGGACGTGGCGCAGGTTCGGGCGCTGTTTCATCTCGGCGGCGAGACGATCGGCGGTGGCGTCGGTCGAGCCATCATTGACGTAGACGATCTCATAAGCCCAGCGGCCGTCGAGCGCAGCGGCGATCTCGGCGATCAACGGGCTGATATTGTCGGCCTCGTTGCGGACCGGAACGACAATCGACACGGCGGGAGCCGCATTATCGGGGCTGGATAAGGGGTTGGTCATCGTCCGATCATTCTGCCGGGCCCGGCGCTGGCGGGAACCAGCGGCGCGGGTCTGCGCCGCTTCTTATGGGGCCAAGGGGCGTTGGGCAACCCCCTTGAGGCGGCGGAACGAGGGTCCGGCGCGGGGCCGGATCGCGCCGTCGGAACCGATCACGAAAATGAGATGGCGCGAGGCGAACCAGTAGCGCACGAACATGGCGCCGACGATGCCGACCAGCGCTCCCGCCACCACGTCGCTCGGATGATGCGCCAGCAGCACCACGCGGCTGATCGCGATCAGAATGGCATAGATCCACATCGCGATACGCAGGCGCGGCCACACCGCCGGCACCGCGATGGCGAGCGCGAATGCCACGATGGCATGGCCGGACGGAAAGCTCGCGAATGCTTCGGTCCAGGCGAAGTGCGAATAGTTGAACGCGTTGGGAGCCCCACCGACGAACGGCCGCCCACGACCCACCACGCCCTTGACGAGCTCGCCGGCCACAATGGGCAGCAGCACGCTGAGCAGGAGGAATTCCACCCGCAGTCCGACACCGAGCGCCAGCGCGCGCCGGGTGCCACGCAGCGCCGCGGCAATGAGCAGGATCGCCAGCAACGCGATGCCGAGCGCCCGCAACACATAAGCCGCCTTGGCCAGATCGGTGAAGGCGCGCACCGGCCACAGGCTGGCGGTACCGCGCGGCGGCATCAGCCGGATCGCGCCGACATCGAACGCCGCCATCAGGATGACGATGGCAACGGCGCAGCAGGCCGCCAGCACAAGCCAGCCCCGCGCCAACCGCCGCCGCGCATCCTCCCGGCGCGAATGGGTCGGCGCACGGAGAAGCTGCACCATCCCGTGCCATGTCAGCGATCCGAGCTGACGGACATAACCAGGCGCGGAGGGATCGGAGGGCGCCGCGCTCAATCGATGCTGTCCGAGCGGTACACGGCGACCGAGATCGCGCGGCCTTGCGAGTAGTTATAGCCGTCGATCCGCTTCACCGGCGCGTAATGCAGGCCGATGGTCTCGGCGCGCTGCGCGAACGCCTTCTCCTCGCGCCATTCCACCAGCGCGAAGCGGCAGCTTCCCTGACTGAGGAAGTCGGCCGCGCCGGAGCCGTTGGTGAGCAGCGTCTGGGTGCCGACCATGAAGACGAGACTGGGCTCGTGGAAACCTGCGGCGGCCGCGACCGGACCGATGCATTCGACGCTGCGCAGCGCGCGGGCGATCTCCACGCTCGGGAACACCGGCTTCATTAACGGCAGCACGACACCCCAGACGCAGGCGCCGAGCGCCCAAGACGCCGCGATTGCGTTAAGCAGCGAGCGCTCGGCGCGGTTCTCGTCATACATCCACCAGGCGATCAGACCGAAGATCAGCGCCGCGGCGGCGAACGGCCATGCGGCGAAGACCGGCTGGCGCAGCACCGCCATGGCGGTGATGATGGAGGTGACCGACAGCAGCGCCGGCAGCACGAACCACCACGCCGCGCCGCGCACGATCCACCGCGTCTGCGACAGCATCTTGCGCTCCAGCACGCCAACGATGAGAATCGCGATCGCGGGGTAAAGCGGCAGCACGTAATGCGGCAGCTTGGTGATGACGATCTCGAAGATGAGCCACGCCGGCACCAGCCACGCCAGCAGGAACTGCACCGAGGGCTCGCGCTTGGCGCGCCAGATCGCGGGCGCGGCCATGCCGGCGAGCGCCGATCCGGGCCAGAACGTCAGCCAGAAGATGATGAAATAGAGTCCCGGCGGCGCGCCGTGCGATTCCTGCGGGCTCGCGACCTTGCTCAGCATGTCGCCGCCGAGCGAATTGGCGAAGAAGCTGTCGCCTGCCTTCAGGAAGATCGCGACGAACCACGGCAGCACCAGCGCCAGCGCCCAGACCGCGCCGATGATCGGCCGCAGCCGCCACAGCCACGCCACCGAACGATCCATGATCGCGAGCGCGATGATGGTCAGCGCGACAAACATCAGGACCAGCGGCCCCTTGAGCAGGATGCCGCCCGCGAGCGCGGTCCAGAAAACCACCGGAACCAGCCACGGCCGCCGCGCCGGCTCCTCGCCGCGCTGCCACGACAGATAGACCCGCGCCATCGCGCCCATCACCGCCGTGGTGGTCAGCAACAGCATCGCATCGGTCTTGGCGAGCCGCGCCTCGACGCCGAGCAGAACCGAACTGCACATGATCAGTGCGGCCAGGATCGCGCCGCGCCGCGACAGGAAGGCAAGCGCCGCCCAGTAGGTCAGCAGCACTGCGCCGATGCCGCCGATCAGCGACGGCACGCGATAGAGCCAGATGCGAATCTGCGCGCGCTGTAGGCCGAGCTTCGACGCGGTCTCGACCGCAGCGGCCTGCAGCCAGTAGATGCCGACCGGCTTTTTGTAACGGACTTCGCTCTGGAAGCGGATGTCGACGAAGTCGCCGCTCTCCACCATCTGCTTGGTGGCCTGCGCGAAGCGCGCCTCATCGCGATCGATCGGCGGAATGTTGAAGAAGCCCGGCAGGAAGAACAAAAGCCCGCACACGATCAAGAGGATCGTCGCCCGCAGGTCGCTCTCCATGGCGAAGTTGAGCACATGCACCAGCCCGCGACCGGGATTTCGGCCGGGTACGGGCTCGCGCGGCGCGCCAAATCGCGGTCGGTGCAGGGTCTCGTCCATCGGTTCCGCATACGATGAAACCAACAGAGGGACAACCGGTTAGGGTGACCGCGTCTGAATTCTCACGACAACTGTGTCCGCCGCGCCAGTGGCATCCATCACGGTGAGCCGGACAAAGCCCGGACCGGGCGGGTCGATCGCGGTCCGGCGCTGGCTGCCGATGGTGCCGACCGAGCGGCCGTTCACCAGCATGGTCAGCGGCAGCACCCCGCCCGCGACCTTGACCGGCAACTGGGTCTGTTCGGCCTCGCCCGATACCGCCGCGTCGATCTGCGAGCCGTTCAGCGGGAACTGGATGTGCGGCGTCTGCTCGTTGCCTTGCCGCAGCAGGTCGCCGGCCGGCCTGAACCGGCGCAGCGGCAGCGGCAATTTGGCATTGCTCGCGGTCAATACGCCTTTCGGCGCTTTCGGCAGCGGCGCGGGCAGTTTTCCGGTGCGGGCGAAGGCGTCGAACAGGATCGGCGCGGCGGCGGTCCGCCCCAGCAGGCCGGGGACCGACGCGCCATCCGGCCGCCCGACCCAGACGCCGATGGTCGTGCGGCCATCGAAACCGACCGACCAGGCATCGCGATAGCCGTAACTGGTGCCGGTCTTGAAGGCGACGCGGCCACGCACGGCGTTCTCCGGCGGCGGTGTTCCGATCAGCACATGGCCGACCTGCCAGGCGGCGGCCTGATCCATCAGGCGGCGAGTGTCGATTTCCTCCGCCCCGTCCTCCCGGACGATTTCCCGTAATGGGACAGTGCTGCCGAGCCGCGCCAGTCCGGAATAAAGACGCACGAGATCAGACAGCGTGATGCCGACGCCGCCGAGGCCCATCGCCAGACCCGGCACCTCGTCCTTCGGCAGAATGAGATTGCCGCCGGCCTGTTTGATCCGCGACGACAGCCGGCTCGCGCCGACCCGGTCGAGCAGCGCAATCGCGGGGACGTTCAGCGAGAGTTGCAGCGCCTTGCGCACCGGCACGGTGCCTTGAAATGTCATGTCGAAATTTTCCGGCGCGTAATTGCCGTAACGCACCGGACGGTCGTCGATCAGGCTGTCGGGATGCACGAAGCCGTCCTCGAAGGCGAGACCATAGATGAACGGCTTCAGCGTCGAGCCGGGCGAGCGCACCGCGCGTGTCATGTCCACCTGCCCGGCGCGGCGCTCGCTGAAATAGTCCGGCGAGCCGACATGGGCGATGACATCGCCGGTGTGATGATCGACCGCGAGAATCCCGATCGAGATATCCGCTCCCATCGCCGCGGCACGGTCGCGCGCCAGCGTTTCAAGATTGCGCTGGATCACCGAATCCAGCGTCAGCCTGATCAGCGGCCGGTCCTTGATCAGCGAGGCGGCCTGATCGGTCGCGTGAGGCGCGAGCAGCGGCATCGGCCGGCGCAAACGCGGCACCGGTTCGGTGCGCGCATGATCGGCATCGTCGCGCGAGACGCGGCCCTCCTCCACCATGCGCTCCAGCACGCGGTCCCGCGCGATGCGCGCGGCATCCGGATAGCGGTCGAGCCGCCGCTTCTCTGGCGATTGCGGCAGCGCCACCAGCAACGCGGATTCCGCCAGCGACAGCCGCTTCGGCTCCTTGCCGAAATAAGCCAGTGATGCAGCGCGGATGCCCTCAAGATTGCCGCCGAACGGCGCCAGCGTCAGGTAAAGGTCGAGGATCTCGTCCTTGCTCAGCCTGCGTTCGATTTCCACCGCGCGCACGATCTGGCGCAGCTTGGCGTAGACCGAGCGCTCGCGACGCGGCTCGATCAGCCGCGCAAGCTGCATGGTGATGGTCGAGCCGCCGGAGACGATGTGGCCGTGGCTGACAAGTTGCAGCGCGGCGCGGCCGAGCGCCAGCGGGTCGACGCCGGCATGCTCGCGAAAACGCTGGTCCTCGAAGCCGAGCAACAGATTGAGATAACCCGGATCGACATCGCTCTGCGCATGCACCGGCAAACGCCAGCGCCCGTCCGCCATCGCATAGGCGCGCAGCAATTTACCGTTGCGGTCCACGATGGTGGTGGAGACCTGCCGCGCCTGATCGAGCGGCAGCGGTGGCAGCGAGGCGATCCAGACGGAAGCGGCGGTGACGCAGATGGCGATGACGGCGGCCGTCGCAATCGCAAACCTGCGCAGTAATCGGTGTTTATTTTTTTCTCCGTCATGGCCGGGTTTATCCCGGCCATCCACGTCTTGTTGAATTTCGGGACCGGCAGTCGTGGATGCCCGGGTCAAGCCCGGGCATGACGAGTGAGAGTTATGAGCAGACGGCTCGCTCATTTCGCCGGCCTGACCTCGATGTTGCTTGTGCCGGTGCGGCCGTAGCGCGAGGGATTGTACATGTCCTCGACATAGGCCTGCGGCAGCACGTATTTGCCCGGCGACACCGCGCGGACGATGTACGCCACGGTAAACACCGGCTTGTCGCTGCCGTTCCGCTTGATCGCCGCGTTGAAGCGGTCGTCGCGGAATTCGCTGCTCTCCGGCTCGACGCCATCGGCGATCCAGTCGAGCGTGCCGCTGTCGCCGGACGACACCAGGCGCGGATTGTCGATCTCGAATCCGGCCGGCAGATAATCGACCACCATGACGTGGCCGTATTCCGGCTTGGGTTCGGTGATCTTCAGCACCACGGCGAAGCGATCGTTCTGCTTGGCCTTGGCCGGATCGGCGGGATCGCCGCCCAGCGTGTAATAGCTGCGCTCGATCGAAAAACCGTTCGAGGCGGCAGGCTCCGGCACCAGCGGCGCGCCGGTGACGGAAATCACCGCGCGCACCAGCGTGTCGTTGGTGTTGACGATCGTCACCGGCTTGCCGGTGAAGTCGGCCGCCTTGTAGCTGCGATAGAGCGCGTGCTTGACCGGCTCGTCATTGACCGTGAGCGCAACCGTGTTCGCCTCCTTCGCCAAAGCCCGCGCCGCCAGCACCAGCCACGCATTCTCCTGCGTCGAGGTGTACGCGGACAGGCCGCGCGCCGCTTCGACACGCTCGACCGCCTGCGTCAGCGTCGCCTTCGGCGCGTTGCCTTCGCTGGCGAGCGAGACCAAAGCCGCCGCGTCACGCAGCGCCGAACCGTAATCCGAGCGGCCGAACTCGAGCGTCGGCTTCGGCGACGTGCTGTCCAATGCCGCCGCATAGACCCGCTCCGCCCTCGCCCGGTCACCGACCAGCGCCAGCGCCGCGGCAAGCTGCGCCTTGGCGATCGGGGTGGCAATGTTGCCCAGCTTGGTGTCGGCGAGATAACGCAGATCGCCGATCGGCGCGGCGCCGTTCTTCGCCAGCACGTAGAGACCGTAAGCAAGGTCGCGGCCGCCATCCTTCTCCGGCTCGGCGGCGTTCACCACTGAATTGCGGATGCGGTCGAGCGCGGTGCGGAACAGCACGTCCGGCACGGCGAAACCCTTCTCCCGCGCCCGGCTGAGGAAGTCGGTCACATAGGCATCGAGCCAGGCGTCATCGCCGCCGGACGACCACATGCCGAACGAGCCGTTCGAGCCCTGCCGCGCCAGCACGCGGTCGATCGCGTCCTTGATGCGCTGATCGATAGCGGTATCCATCGCCAGATGCGCTTCCGCCGCAAGATCGTTGACATAGAGCAGCGGCATGGCGCGGCTGGTGATCTGTTCGGTGCAACCGAACGGATAACGGTCGAGCGCCTTGAGGATGGTCGCGGCATCAAGCGCGGTCGAGACGCTGACCGACATCGAAACTCCGCCGGTGCCCGGCACCAGATCGGAGAACATGTCGGAGGTCAGCGTCAGGCTTTCGCCCTTCGCCAGCGTCCGCACCGAACGGCGCGCAAGGATCTGTGTCGCCGGCTTGACGTTGAGGTCATAGTGCCGCGCCAGCGTCAGCCCGTTCGGCCCCTTGATGGCGATGTCGAGTTGCGCCGTGCCGGCGCCCGCCGCATCGACGGCGAGGCTGGTCGAACTGCGCTGTTTGGCGGCAAGCTTCATCGTCGTGGACGGGTTGCCGGTGATCTTCACCGGACCTGACGGCTTAACCGTGATGACGTAATCGCCCGCCTCGCCCTCGACGTTGTCGAGATCGAGATTGACGGCGCCACGGTCGCCATTCAGCAGGAAGCGCGGCAACGTCGCGGTGAGAACGACCGGATCGCGCACCGTGACATCGGTGTCGGCGCGGCCGACCTTGGTCGCGGTCCACGCCACCGCCATGACGCGCGCGGTGCCGGCGAATTCGGGAATCTCGAACTCGACCTGCGCGGTGCCGTCAGGGCCGACCGTGACAATACCCGAATACAGCGCGAGCGGCTTCTGCGTCGGCGGGCTGCCCTGCAACTCCTGGCTGCCGCTGTCGCCACCGGTGCGGATCTGGCCGCGCGTGCCCTGCATGCCGTCGA
This sequence comes from Hyphomicrobiales bacterium, assembly GCA_017305455.1. GTDB lineage: Bacteria > Pseudomonadota > Alphaproteobacteria > Rhizobiales > Xanthobacteraceae > Afipia. The sequence continues at coordinate 44,136 of JAFKKO010000130.1, forward strand.
TCAACTGGCCGTAGAGATCGCGGATTTCGGTCGTGAGCCGGCGCTGGCCCAGATAGTAGTCATCCGGTGCCGGCGGCTTGTAGCCCGTGAGATTGAGGATGCCGACATCGACCGCCGCGACGACGATCTTGGCATCCTCGCCGCGGCTGACACCCTCGATCTTCACCGGCAGCACCAGTCTGGTGCTCGGCCGCACCAGAGCCGGCGGCGTGAGACTGACCTTGAGCGTGCGCGCCGCCTTGTCGATGCCGAACCATTTCAGCCCGATGGCGCGGCCCGGCATGCGCTGGGCAGCGACATCGAGCGGACGGCGCAACGTCGCGACCACATAGGCGCCGGTGCCCCAGTCCTTGCCGATGGCGATGTTGACCTTGCTCGCGCCCTGCTTGACGTCCACCGACTGCGTGGTGAGCAGGCGGTCGCCGACCACGTTGACGGTCAGCTTGCCGGCGGTGCGTGCGTTGACCGACACCACCATGGTGTCGCCGGACTGATATTCCGGTTTGTCGATCGAGGTCTCCAGCAGGTCCGGCGTGTCGGCGCTGCCGTCCGAGTACCAGCCGACATCGAACTGCACCGAGGTGATCGGGCCGTTGGCCTCGGTCGATTTCACGTCGAGCCGGTAACGGCCGGGCTGCGGCGCGACCTGGATACGCGCCGGGTTGTCGGCGGTGATGGCAACGTCGCCGTCCGCGACACGTTTGGTCGATTTCACCGGCTCGTACTGCCAGTATGAGCCCTGCCGGTACCACTGATAGCGCGATTCAAGCTTGAGCAGTTCGTAGCGCAGTCCGCTGCGCGGCAGCGCGGTGCCGTCCGGCGCAACGAACGCGACATCGAACGCGGCGGGATCGCCCTCGGCGACATTCTTGTCGGCGAACAGCGGCTTCACGCCGATCATCGCATCCTTCGGCGCGATCGGCAGCGTCAGCTTGCGCTCCACCGCGCGGCCGCCGGTCTCCACCATGCGGATGTAGATCTGCGCTTCCTGCGGCTGGGTCGAGGACGGCGGCGTATCGAGGCTGACCTTCACGGTCGCCTTGCCGTCGTCGTCGGCGTCGGGAACGTCTTCCAGCGGCTTGCGTTCGTTGCTGGCGCTTTCCTCGTCCGGCACGCCGAACTGGTAGCCCGGATAGCCGGGCCGTCCGGCCGCCTTGGTGATCAGGAGATCGCCCTCGATGGTCAGGTTCGATGCTGGCGCGCCGTAGAGGAAACGGCCGCTCACTTCAAGTTCCGCAGGAACTTCCGCAGAAAGCTGCTTCGTATTGGTTTTGATATCGAATTCGATCCGATCCGGAACGTAATCCTCGACCATGAAGGTGGTTTCGCCGACCGCCGAGCCCTTCGGATCGGTGAAGGCGCGCACCCGCCAGGTGCCGGTCGGTACCGCCGAATTCAGCGGCAAAGTCAGGCTGCGGCCGCCCGCGCCCTGGTCCTGCAGCACCGCGCGGCGGAATTCAACGCCGTCCGGCCGCTCCACCACCAGCGTCAGCGGACCGCCGGTCACCGCGTTGCCCTGCCCGTCGCGCAACAGCGCGGTCAGATACACGGTCTCGCCGGAGCGGTAGACGCCGCGCTCGGCATACACAAATGCATCGGGGCCGGCCGGGACCGTGCGGCCCGCGACGCCGCGATCGGTGAGGTCGAAGGCTTCCGATTTCAGGTTGAGGAAGGCGTAGTCGCCCTTCTCGCCCGACACCGACAACAGCGCCGGGGCGAGCCCGCCCGCGCCGCGCGCAAGCCCGGCCTCGAACAGCACATGACCGGCGCTGTCGGTCTTCTTCGTTGCGAGGATTTCGTTGTTGCGCGCAACCAGGCGCACCTCCACGCCGGCGGTCGGCACGGTGCTCGCCAGCGAGTTGACGAAGACGTGGACGCCGTCATTGCCTGAGAACGCGGTGAGGCCGAGATCGGAGACGATGAACCACTGCGTCGCCAGCGAGCCGGAAGAATCCTCATCGTCGCCGCCGCCGGAGCCCGGCCCCTTCGCCGCCGCCGTCATTACATAGACGCCGGGCTGCAGATCGCCGACCGCCTGATCGACCGGAAATGCCGTGGTGACGTCGGCGTTCAGCGTCTGCTCGGTCGCGACCTCGCCGGACCAGACCTTGACGCCCTTCTCGTTGCCGAGTTCGGTCAGCTCATAGCTCGACAGGCTGCGCTGGAAGTTGCCGTCGATCACGGTGTTGATCAGGTTGCGGTCGCCGATCCGGAAAATCTTCACCGTCACCGACGGCGTGTTGACGCTGACCAGCGGGATGCCGCGCTGGCCGGTGCGCGGCAGCACATAGGCGCGGCCGGTAAAGCGCACGAACGGCTTGCGGTCGCGGACATAGATGTTGAACTCGGCCGACTTCGGCAGGCTCTCCTTCACCGTGGACGGCAGGCCCGCGCGCAAATTGATGGCGTAGCGCTCGCCATGCTTGAGCCCTTCGACGCAGAGCTGCTTGTCTTCGGAGGTCAGCGCCGGTTTGTCGGTGCCGGCGAGCGCGAGGTACGGCGAGAAGTCGGCGCGCTTGGCAAGCTCCTCGGAGAACACGAAGCACGCCCGCGGCGAGGCCGAATCCGAATCGATCGAATAGTCCAGCAGGCGGAAGCCGTGCTGGTCGCGCAGCTTCTCGTATTGCTCGCGCACCTGGGCCACCTCGCGCTGGTCGAGCGAGAGCCGCAACGTGTCGAGCGCCGGCCGCCACAGCGAGCGATTGGCGAAGGCCTGCCCCAGCACCGCCAGCGCATCGGCTTCCTCCGCACCGCTCTTGGCGCGCTGGTAGGCGATGTAGGCGGCCGTGGTGGCGCGCTCCTGCAGGAAGGTCTTTTCGCGGGAATCCGCCGGCTTGATCTGGAAGATGGTGCGGGCCAAGCGCAGCCAGTTGCCGCTGTCGTCCGGCGCGATGGTGGCGATCTGGCCGAGCAGCACGAGGCCACTGCGGAAATCGTTCTTCCGGAAGGCCGCGTCGGCGTCGGTCTTCAGCGTCGCCGCCGATTTGCCGACCGGCCCGGTCTCGGTCTTGATCTGCGCTTCGAGCCGGATCGCGGCGTCGGCCAGTTCATCGCGGGTGAAGGCCTTGGCGGCATGGGCGGCCACGAGGCCATACGCCAGCGCAAGACAAAGGGCGGCGGCGCGAACCAGACCGATCATGGGCAACTCCTGTCGGGCGGAACCGCCGCCCCTCCATCGATTTCAAGACGCGGGCAGCCGCGCATCCGCCGCTCGCCTGTGGACGACTCTACGAGGCGGGCAGCCGAAGGCAACGGCTCCGGGTTTGCGTTTGACGGGTGATCCCAGGAAATGGTTCAAACGCCGGACGGCGGGTTGGCCGGACCGGATTCGGGCCTTAAACAACTATGCCGGCCAACCACGCATCGGGCGCCAAAACCCCACCTGTGGTATGTATCGAAGCGCGACGGTCCCGTAGCTCAACTGGATAGAGTAGCGGATTTCTACTCCGCGGGTTGCAGGTTCGAATCCTGCCGGGATCGCCATAGCCACAAATTGCATCCAAACCTCAGTAGCAGTCGGCAAGATCTCCCCGGATTGTAAGATGTGCTGTGACGCGCACGTTCAGATGGCTATCTCCGGGCATGATGGCCGGGGGCCGCCCTCGGCTGATCCGACTCCCACCCCTCCTTCGGGGGATCCTGTGTCATCCGCTGGTCTCACAGATGTTATCCGAATGACATCTGGCAGGGATTCGGCTGCTACCTATGTTGCCGCGGGGCTGCAGAACAGGAGCCCGCCATGAAAGCCATCTTCCTTGCCATCATCACGAGCACGCTTGCTGTGGGTGCCGCCTCGGCGCAGCAGCAGCCGCGCAGGCCCTATCTCTACCCGCCCGGCGCCACCATCGGTATGAGCAGTGCGCCGATCAATATGTCGCGGCCGGACTCTCCGGTCTCCCCATCGTCCGGAGATGTCACTCATCCGGACGAGCAGCTCAGGGGCCTCGTTCCGGGCAACCCGGCAGCCGATGGCGGTCTCGCGCGCAATCAGGGCGGCTGATACGCGCCTGACAAGTTCGACCTCATGACATCCTGATCGCGAGCGTAACGAACGCCTGAGCTTCGCGGACGCTGCGCCCGCGATCGACTCTACCGCCAGCGCGGCGGCTTCGCTCCCAGCCGGCGAAAGCGGACGCCGTCGCCGGTAGCGAGGCGCGTCGCCTCATAGCCGCCATCGCGGATCGCATTCCGCTGCGGCATCGCATCCTGCGGGCTGCGCTCCTTCTCCCACCAGCGCGCGCGCTGCGAACTGCGCGAGAGCCCAAAGCCGAGAATGTCCTCGATCTCGGCAAACGACAGTTCGAACTCGTCCTTGGTCTGCTGGAGCAGATAATCGCGCAGCGCGTCGTATTTGTTGATCTCGACCATGTCAGTACCGTTGGTGGAAGGCGTGCCTTTGATCCGGACAGCATGCGCGGGGCACGGCACCCAGCCAGAAATACCTTTGAAACGCCAGAGGCCCGGACACCTCCGGCTCCGGCAATGTCTTTCGACTCAAATCATGTGCAACGCAACAATTTTGCGGCCAGCGCGGCCAAACTAAAATGTCTTCAGAATTGTGTTGCTCATACGAAGGATTGAACGCAATTTCCTTTTGCGGGCAACAAACGCCCGCTAACATAACGGTCCAATATCAAACAAAATAAAAAGTTCTGGGAGAACGACATGCTGACACGGCGACATCTTCTCGCCACTGCGGTTGCTGCACCCGCGGTGCTGCGGTTCGGTCTGGCGCAAGCCGCCACCACCCTGAAAATCTCGCACCAGTTTCCGGGCGGCACGATCGACAAAGGCGATTCTCGCGACCGGCTGTGCCGCAAGTTTGCCGCCGAGATCACCAAGCGCAGCGGCGGCGAACTGAACGCTGACGTCTATCCCAACTCCTCGCTGATCAAGACCAACGCGCAGTTCTCCGCGATGCGCAAGGGCGCGCTCGACATCAGCCTGTACCCGCTGCCCTACGCCGGCGGCGAGTTGCCCGAGACCAATATCGGCCTGATGCCGGGTCTGGTGGCGAGCTACGATCAGGGTCTTGCCTGGAAGAAGAATCCGGTCGGCAAGGCGCTGACCGATTTCCTCGCCGACAAGGGCATCGTCATGCTGACCTGGGTCTGGCAGGCCGGCGGCGTCGCCAGCCGCTCGCGCCCGCTGGTCGCGCCGGAAGACGCCAAGGGCATGAA
>JAFKKO010000026.1 GCA_017305455.1 Hyphomicrobiales bacterium
CATGACCGATTTTCCGTTCGCCTCGTTCGGCATCTCCTCGCTGATCCTGTTCGGCGCCTACACGCTGTTCGGCATCACCGGCTTCGGCCAGAGCATCATCGCCATGCCCTTCCTGGTCATGGTCGCATCCCTGCGATTCTTCGTGCCGCTGGTGGCGTTGCTCGATGGCGTGTTCGTGATTTGGAACGTCGCCAAATTCCGCCGCGAGGCGAATTACCGCGAACTGATCGCGCTGCTGCCGACCACCACGGTCGGCATGATCGCCGGCGCGACCATCCTTCTGATCATCCCCGAGAAGATCCTGCTGCTCAGCCTCGGCGTGCTGATCACCTGCTACGGCGTCTACTGCATTCTGCAGCGCCATCAGGAGCGCCAGCTCAGCAAGATCGTGGCGGTGCCGCTCGGCCTGCTGGCCGGGGCGCTGTCGGCGACCTTCGGCACCGGCGGCCCGCTTTATGTGGCGTATCTGTCCGGCCGGATTCGCGACAAGGGCGAATTGCGCGCCACCATCGTGCAACTGCTGCTGCTCACCACGCTGCTGCGGATCGGCATCTTCGGTGTCGGCGGGCTCTACGCCGACCCGAAGATCTGGCTGTGGTGGGCGCTCGCGCTGCCGTTCTGCTTTGCCGGCGTCAAGCTCGGGCATTACCTGCACGACCGGCTGAAAAGCGAAAGCCTGTTGATGCTGGTCTATCTGATCCTGGTCGTGGCCGGGATCATGCTGGTCATCAAGAACGTTTAAACGCGGCGTCGGAACATCGCCGGGCGGGGTGGAACGGCCCTTGTTCCGGCGCTGGAAAACCGGCGCACGATTGCGCGAGGTCGGCCAGTCGCCACGATGCCGCCACACTGACCGGGCCCTTCGATGGATCGCTCGAATCCTTGCGGACGGCCCCCAAACGGGCCATTGTCCCTCCGGCTGCCGGCCTGTTTTGGTCCGCGCCTTTTCAGTTTCATGGAGCTGGCCCGCGTGATGTCTTCCGTTCGTTTCAACCGCGTGGCCATTGCCACTGCCGCCGTGGCATCGCTGGTGATCGGCTCGCTGACGGGGCCGGCGCTGGCGCAGCCCGGCGTGGACAAGGTCACGACCTATCCGACCAGAAGCGACCTGCAGGGCCTCACCGCCGCCGGCAGCTATCTTGCCGCGCGCCGCGCCAGCGTCGAGCGCGATGCCGCAGCCGCCGCGGCATTCTACCGGACCGCGCTGCGCCTCGATCCGAAGAACAACGAACTGCTCGACCGCGCCTTCATCTCCTCGGTCGCGGACGGCGACATCGACGAGGCGGTGAAATATGCCGAGCGCATTCTGGCGGTCGACAAGAGCAATCGCGTTGCGCGCCTCGTGGTCGGCGTCCGCGCCCTGAAGCAGAAGCAGTACACGCTGGCGCAGCAGAACATCAATCAGTCGGTGCGCGGGCCGATCACCGATCTGGTCGCGACCCTGCTGTCGAGCTGGGCGATGTACGGCGCGGGCAACACTACGGCCGCGATCGCCCATATCGACAAGCTCGCCGGTCCCGAGTGGTATCCGATCTTCAAGGATCTGCATGCCGGCATGATCTATGAGCTGGCGGGCAAGCAGAAGGACGCCGGCGTGCGTTTCGAGCGGGCCTACAAGCTCGACGATTCCGCGCTGCGGGTGACCGATGCCTATGGCCGCTGGCTGTCGCGCAACAAGGGCGATGCCGCGGCGACCGCGGTCTATGAGAATTTCGACAAGAAGCTGGCGCGCCACCCGCTGGTGATCGAGGCGCTGCGCGAGACGCGGGCGGGCAAGAAGCTCGCGCCGCTGGTGGATTCGGCGCAGGCCGGCGCCGCCGAGGCGCTATACGGCATCGGCGCGTCGCTGACCCGGCGCGGCGGCGAAGACCTTGCGCTGGTCTATCTGCAGCTTGCGCTTTACCTGCGCCCTCATCACGCGCTGGCGCTGCTCTCGCTCGGCGATCTTTATGAGTCGGTGAAGAAGCCGCAGATGGCGGTGAACGTTTACGAGCGCGTGCCGGCGAATTCGCCGCTCAAGCGCAACGCGCAGATCCAGCTTGCCATCGATCTCGACGCGGTCGATCGCAGCGAGGAGGCGCTGAAGATCCTGCGCACCGTCATCGCTGAGGATCCGAAGGACATCGAGGCCATCGTGGCGCTCGGCAATATCGAGCGCGCCCGCAAGAAGTTCGAGGACTGCGCCGGCACCTACAGCAAGGCGATCGAGGCCAACGAGGACCAGAAGCCGAACTGGGTGCTGCATTATTTCCGCGGCATCTGCGAGGAGCGCTCCAAGCAGTGGCCGAAGGCGGAGGCCGACCTGAAGAAGGCGCTGTCGCTGCAGCCCGAGCAGGCCCATGTGCTGAACTATCTCGGTTATTCCTGGGTCGATCAGGGCATCAATCTCGACGAGGGCATGGCGATGATCCGCCGCGCTGTCGAACAGCGGCCGGATGACGGCTTCATCGTCGACTCGCTCGGCTGGGCCTATTACCGCATCGGCGATTACGACAACGCCGTGAAGAATCTCGAGCGCGCCATCGAGCTCAAGCCGGAAGACCCGACCATCAACGACCACCTCGGCGACGCCTATTGGCGGGTCGGCCGCACGCTGGAGGCGCGCTTCCAGTGGCAGCATGCCAAGGACCTCAAGCCGGAGCCGGAAGAACTGCCGAAGATCGAAGCCAAGCTGCGCGACGGCCTGCCGGAGGATACCTCGTCGGCGGCCGCGGCCGAGCGCAAGAAGGATACCGACAAAGGCGGTTAGTCACATAACGGCCTGCGCACCTGATCTCGGCGCGCTTGCCGGACCAATTGCAGCGGGATGACAGATGAAGTTTCTGGCGTTTCTCAGAGGATTTTTCACCACCCGGGTGCTGCTTCAGATCATCGCCGTTCTCTGCGCTCTGATTGTGATGCGCGGGGTCGGAAGCTACAGCGAGATCACTTGGACCGTGGCGATGGTACCTTAGGCGCGCCTGCGGCCATCCTGTCCGAAAGCCCGCGCTTGTCGCGGGCTTTTGCATCCTTATAACGGATCGCTCCAGCAGATGACCGGGGCAGGCCCGGTCCGCACCAACGAGACCGCGCATGACCTCCCTGACCGACACCGCCCGCGCCAAGGTCAATCTCACCTTGCGCGTGCTCGGCCGGCGGCCGGACGGCTATCACGACCTCGACAGCATCGTGGCGTTCGCCGATTGCGCCGATCGTCTCTCGCTTGATCCCGGCCGCCCGCTCGGCCTGACGGTGACCGGCCCGCGTGCGGCGGAGTGCGGCGCGCTGGACGACAACCTCGTGCTGCGCGTGGCCCGTCATCTCGGCGAGCGCATTCCCGGTCTCAAACTCGGACACTTCGTGCTCGACAAGCATCTGCCGGCGGCGGCGGGGATCGGCGGCGGCTCGGCGGATGCGGCGGCGGCGCTGCGCCTGCTGGCAAAAGCGAACGGCCTTGCGCCCGACGATCCGCGCCTGCTGGCCGTCGCGCGCGCGACCGGCGCCGACATTCCGGTCTGCGTCGCCTCGCGCGCCTGCATCATGGCGGGCGTCGGCGAGAACCTGACGCCGCTGACGCTACCGCGTCTGCCTTGCGTGCTGGTCAATCCGCGCGTCGCGGTCGCGACCAAAGACGTGTTCACCGCGCTCGGCCTGCGCCACGGCGAATTGCGGGTCGGCGTCTCGGAAATGCTCGAGGCGATCACGCTGCCGCAGGCTGGAGCCTCCGCCGAGGACTGGATCGTCGAGCTTGCCGGCGGCGTCAACGATCTCGAGGCGCCTGCGATGAAGATCCAGCCGCTGATCGGCAAGGTGCTTGGCGCTTTGCGCGAGACGGACGGTGTGCGGCTGGCGCGGATGTCGGGCTCGGGCGCGACATGCTTCGCGCTTTACGACACCGATGACGCTGCGCGCTCCGCGGCGCAGGCGATTACCCGCGCGCATCCGGAGTGGTGGGTGCATGCCGGAGCGTTGAGCTAGAGTTTTTAAACTTAAAGCTTCCGTACGTGCGATTGACTCCCTTTCCCCAGCGGGGAGAGGGTGGGGTGAGGGGCGTTAAATCCATCGATGAATCGTACGCCCTCACCTGCCTCGCTTCGCTCGGCGACCTCTCCCCACGGAGAGGTGAAAGGCATATCTAGTTCGAACGGGCGAGGCAGAACGCGACGACCTGCTCCAGCGCGCTCTTCATCGGCGAGGACGGGAACAGCGCCAGCGCATCGACCGCCATCGCGCCGTAATGCTGGGCGCGGTTCATCGCGTCCTCCAGCGTGCGATGCTTGGTCATCAGGCCGATGGCGTGATCGAGGTCGCCCTCGGCGATCTCGCCGCGCTCCAGCGTCCTGATCCAGAATTCGCGCTCGACATCCTGTCGTCGGCCGCCGCCACCATCGCCGAGGGCGAGGTGATGCAGCTTGCCGCCGCCAAGAACACCGCCACCACGGAGGACGAATATCTCGCGGTGGTGCGCGGCAAGACCGCCGAACTGTTCGCCGCCGCCTGCGAAGTCGGACCGGTGATCGCCGGCCGTCCCAAGGCCGAGCAGACCGCCTGCCGCTCGGTCGGCATGAATCTCGGCATCGCCTTCCAGCTCGTCGATGACGTGCTCGACTACGGCGGCAAGGCCGCCAAGCTCGGCAAGAATGTCGGCGACGATTTCCGCGAGGGCAAGATCACGCTGCCGGTGGTGCTGGCGTTCCGCCGCGGCAACGATGTCGAGCGCGAATTCTGGATCAGGACGCTGGAGCGCGGCGAGATCGCCGA
>JAFKKO010000131.1 GCA_017305455.1 Hyphomicrobiales bacterium
CGCGAGGAGGGCGTCTATTCCGAGATCGTGCCGTTCCAGAAGGCAGAAGCCGCCTTCGCGCAGATGAAGCCCAAGGCGGTGATCCTGTCCGGCGGGCCGGCCTCGGTGCTGGAGGCAAACGCACCGTCGGCGCCGATGTCGATCTTCACCGCCGGCGTGCCGGTGCTCGGCATCTGCTATGGCGAGCAGACCATGGCGCGGCAGCTCGGCGGCACTGTCGAGGGCGGGCACCATCGCGAATTCGGCCGCGCCACCATCGAAGTGACCGACGACTGCATGCTGTTCGACGGCGTGTGGCAGAAGGGCGGTCATTACGAGGTCTGGATGAGTCATGGCGACCGCGTCACCAAACTGCCGGAAGGATTTCGCGGCGTGGCGAAGGCGGCGGGCTCGCCGATCTCGGTGATCGCGGACGATGCGCGCAAGTTCTATGCGATGCAGTTTCATCCCGAGGTGGTGCATACGCCGGATGGCGCCAAGCTGATCCGCAATTTCGTGCGCAAGGTCGCGGGTCTCAAGGGCGACTGGACCATGCGCGCCTTCCGCGAGGAGGCGATCGAGAAGATCCGTGCGCAGGTCGGCAAGGGGCGGGTGATCTGCGGCCTGTCCGGCGGCGTTGATTCCGCGGTAGCGGCGGTGCTGATCCACGAGGCGATCGGCGACCAGCTCACCTGCGTGTTTGTCGATCATGGCCTGTTGCGTCTTGCCGAAGCCGAGACGGTGGTCGATCTGTTCCGTCACCACTACAACATTCCGTTGGTGCATGTGGACGCATCGAAGCTGTTTCTTGGCGAGCTTGCCGGCGTCACCGATCCCGAGCAGAAGCGCAAGATCATCGGCAGGCTGTTCATCGATGTGTTCGACGCCGAGGCGAAGAAGATCGGTGGCGCGGATTTCCTCGCGCAGGGCACGCTGTACCCCGACGTGATCGAAAGCGTGTCGTTCACTGGCGGCCCGTCCGTGACCATCAAGTCTCACCACAATGTCGGCGGTCTGCCCGAGCGCATGAACATGAAGCTGGTCGAGCCGCTGCGCGAACTGTTCAAGGATGAGGTGCGCGCGCTTGGCCGCGAGCTTGGTTTGCCGGACGTGTTCGTCGGCCGCCATCCGTTCCCGGGACCGGGCCTCGCGATCCGCTGCCCCGGTGAGATTACGCATGAGAAGCTTGAAATCCTGCGCCAGGCCGATGCGGTTTACATCGAGGAGATCCGCCGCGCCGGTCTCTACGACGCGATCTGGCAGGCGTTTGCGGTGTTGCTGCCGGTCAAGACCGTCGGCGTGATGGGTGACAGCCGCACCTACGAATTCGTCGTCGGTCTGCGCGCCGTAACCGCAACCGACGGCATGACTGCGGACTTCTATCCCTTTGACATGCAGTTCCTCGCCCTTGCCGCCACGCGCATCATCAACGAGGTGAAGGGCGTCAACCGCGTGGTTTACGATGTGACCTCGAAGCCGCCCGGCACCATCGAGTGGGAGTAGGAGGCGATGGCCTCTGCATCGCAAGCGTTATCTTGATCGTGCTATAACAAGGACGGGTTGGAGGAGTTCCACTGCGGGACTGCGTAGAAAGACGTAGCAAATGCCGCGTGAAGCATTTGCATCGCCGCCCATGACTGGCATCATCGAAAGATAGACTGCAAGGGAGGCCGCTCTGATGTCATGTGTACGTTCATTCGTCGCCCTCTGCACGGCTCTGCTGACGTCAACGAGCCTGTTCGTGTCCTCGGTGAGCGAAGCGTGCACACGCATTGTCTATCTTGGCGCCAATGATCAGGTGATCACGGGACGCTCGATGGATTGGAAGACCGATGTCGGCACCAATCTCTGGGTGTTTCCGCGCGGGATGAAGCGGTCCGGCGAAGTCGGACCGAATTCGATCCGGTGGACGTCGAAATACGGCAGCGTCATCGCATCGGGATACGACATCTCGACCACGGATGGCATGAACGAGGCCGGGCTTGTTGCCAACGTGCTGTGGCTGGTCGAATCCTCTTATCCGAAATACGACGGCAAGGGACCGGGCCTATCGATCGCGGCCTGGGCGCAATATGTGTTCGACAATTTTGCCACCGTGCAGGAGGCGGTCGATGCGCTGGCGAAAACGCCTTTCACGATCGTCACAGCCAACGTGCCGGGTGAAAATCGGCTTGCCACCTTGCATCTCTCGCTCTCGGATGCTTCAGGCGACAGCGCGATCATCGAATATATCGATGGCAAGCAGGTCATCCATCATAGCCGCGCCTATCAGGTCATGACCAATTCGCCCATTTTCGAGCAACAGCTTGCGATGAATGAATACTGGAAGCAGATCGGCGGCACGGTCATGCTGCCCGGCACCAACCGTGCCTCCGATCGCTTCGCGCGCGCTTCGTTTTATGTGAATGTAATCCCAAAGACCGAAGCTCCGATCGAGGCCATTGCCAGCGTGTTCAGCGTGATCCGCAATGTCTCGGTTCCCTTCGGCATCACCACGCCGGACCAACCCAACATCTCTTCGACGCGCTGGCGCACGGTCGCCGATCATAAGCGTAAGCTCTATTTTTTCGAATCGGTGCTGACCCCGAATATCTTTTGGGTCGATCTGACGAAACTGGATTTCTCCCAGAAGACCGGGAAGGTGATGAAGCTGGATCTTGGTCCAAATCAGGTCCACATTTATTCCGGCATGACCAACGACCAGTTCAAGGAAACCGCGCCTTTCAAATTCCTCGGGCTGTGAGGACGCGCCGCTTTCATTCGTGCTTACGAGCTAAACCTCGCGCGGTAGTCCTGCGGTGTCGCGGCGAGCGTGCGCAGGAAGCTGCGGCGCATGGTTTCCTCAGATCCGAAGCCGCAGCGCGCCGCGATGCGCTTGACCGGCAAGCGCGTATCGGAAAGCAGGCGCCGCGCCGCTTCCACGCGCAGCCGCTCAACCGCGCGGGCGGGCGTCTGTCCGGTGGCTTCGAGATAGCGGCGGCTGAAACTGCGTTCGCTCATGCCGGCCTGTCGCGCCAGCGTGGGCAACGACAGCTCGCTCCCGACATGATTTGAAATCCACTGATGCAGCGCGCCGAAACGGTCTTCGGCGTTTTGCAGCGACAGCGCCGCGCTGAACTGCGCCTGTCCGCCGGGCCGCTTGAGGAACACCACGAGATGACGCGCGACGGCGAGCGCCATTTCGCGCCCGATATCTTCCTCGACCAACGCCAGCGCCAGATCGATGCCGGCCGTGATCCCCGCCGAACTCCAGACCGCGCCGTCCTGCACGAAGATCGGATCGGGCTCGACACGGATGGCAGGAAATCGCCGGGCGAGTTCCTTGCATTCGGTCCAGTGCGTCACCGCACGCTTGCCGTCGAGCAGGCCGGCCGCACCGAGCAGGAACGCGCCGGTGCAGACGGAGGCGACCCGGCGCGCCTGCGCCGCGCGGCTCTGGACCCACTTGATGAGGGCTTTGTCGGTTGAGGCTTCGCGCATGCCGGCGCCGCCCGCGACCAGCAGGGTGTCGAGCGCAAGCGGCTTGCGCGGCAGCGGCGCAGTCAGCAGGCCGAGACCAGCGGAGGTCGTCACCAGCGCGTCCTTCGGCGCGATCACTCGCGGATCGTAAGGCGCTGCGGCGCCCGATTTTGTCGCAATCACGTTGGTGGTCGCGAACACCTGCAGGGGTCCGGCGACGTCGAGCAGTTGCACGCCGGGAAAAGCGAGGATTTCGATCCGGCGTGGCTTTGGCGGAAAACGAGGGGTCTTTGGCATATCCGCCAGAGCCTGTCAGCCTATGGTGGGCTTGTCCAGACCCATTCGCCGGAGCCCCGCATGATCCCGTCCGACACCCACCTTCAGATCGGCTCGCTGCTGTTCGAGGGCCTCGACCAGATCGATCTCACCGGTCCGTTCGAGATTCTCTCGCGCATTCCGAATTCGACCTATCGTCTCTATGGCAAGAGCCTCGACACCGTGCGCGATATTCGCGGCCTGCGCCTCGCCGCAGACGCACTGCTCGCCGATGCGCCGCCGCTCGACGTGCTGCACATTCCCGGCGGCTACGGGCAGGAGGCGCTGATGGAGGACGAGGAGGTGCTGGCCTGGGTGCGCAAGCAGGCGGCGGGCGCGAAGTGCGTGTTGTCGGTCTGCACCGGCGCGCTGATCTGCGGCGCGGCCGGACTGCTGAAGGGACGGCGCGCCACCACGCACTGGTCGGCGTTCGAACTCTTGCCGATCTTCGGCGCCATCCCGGTCAATCAGCGCGTGGTCAGCGATGGCAACATGGTGTTTGCCGCAGGCGTCACCGCCGGCATTGATGGCGGATTGCAGGTCGCCGCCGATCTGCGCGGCGAGGAGGCGGCGCAGGCGATCCAGCTCTATATGCAATATGCGCCGGAGCCGCCCTTCAACAGCGGTACGCCGGAGACCGCGCCGGCCCCTGTCCTGAGCACCGCGCGCAAGAATGCGCAGGCCATCACCGAGCAGCGACGCGCGACCGCGCAGCGGGTGGCGCAGCGGTTGGGTCTTTAGAAACGCTCTGAGCCGGCAGCGTTTGCAAGCCGAGCCGGCCTTGTCGCATCGGGCAAGACCGGTTATGGCGATCAGACGTAGGTTGAAGCTCAGGAGCGAGACGATGGCGCGCGTGCGTTGTATTACCGAAATGGGAATGGGTGTGGATGTTCACGGCAAGGACGGCACCAAGGCAGCCCGCCGCGCCGTCTCCGATGCGCTGCGCCATTCGAGCCTCAGCTTCTTTCCGCTGGTCGGCAAGACGCGCGACGATATGTTTGTCGAGGTGACCGTCGCGGTGCCGGAGCCGAACGGCGTCGACACGGCGGCCGTCGCCAAGGAACTGCCATACGGCAAGATCACGGTGAAGGCCGTGAAGGGCGGCCTTGAAGTTCCGTATGAAGGCGGCGACTCCATCCTGATCGCCAATGCCGCGATCATCGTCTACATCGACGACGGCAAGTGATCCTGAGATGTGGCTCGGTCGTAACGCAGTGCGTTGGCTGGTCCTTCCACAATGGATGATGCGATGACCACAACGATCTATGGCATCAAGAATTGCGACACCATGAAGAAGGCGTTCGTCTGGCTCGACAAGGCCGGCGTCGCCTATGATTTTCATGATTACAAGAAAGAGGGCGTCAGCAAGAGCGCTCTTGAGAAGTGGTGCAAGGCCGCCGGCTGGGAGACGGTGCTCAACCGCGCCGGCACCACGTTCAGGAAGCTGGCGGAGGCCGACAAGGAAGGCCTCAACGAGCGCAAGGCGATTGCGCTGATGCTGGCGCAGCCTTCGATGATCAAGCGGCCGGTGCTCGAGGCCGGAGCCCAGTTGATCGTTGGCTTCAAGCCGGAGATTTACGAGAAACAGTTCGGCGCGGCGAAGAGCCGCAAGTAGGTGCGCGCCGACGCGGCACTCACACTTTTGTATCGATTCCGGTCAAGATAGACTTCAATCGAATTCGATGATGTCGTTGGCCGGAATCCGGCTGGGCGGCCGATAGAACAGGTCGCGATCGATCACGGCGCGCAGCTTGCAGGCTCGCAGCGTATCTTCGGATTGCATCAGATTGCGGATCTCGAATCCGCCATCCTCACTGATGGTTTCGACCCAGGCCATGATCCGGTTGATGATGCCGCCGTCTTCGAACGGCATCAGCAGCCGCTCGAAATCGACCGAACGGCCGTGGATATCTTCCACCGTCGAGATGGTGTAGATCGGCAGCCGCCGCGCGATGCATGCGTAGTAGTTGGGCATGATGAGCGGTATGAGCTTCGGCCCGATATATTCGCAAAGATCGCGGCCTGTGGCCGCTGCGCCGTAAGCAATCGACATCCGCTTGCCGAAACTATCGATCCGGATCCGCGGCGCCTCGGCGGGATAGGTGACCGTGTAGCAGATGATCTCCTTGGCTTCCTCGGGAGGCAGGCCCGGACGATAGTCCTCGAATCGGGGCGGCGCTTTCTTTTCGCTGTAGAGTCGGAGCCAGCTATTCAGCAGGCTGCGCTGTGTGATGGACCGGACGACTTCGGCGCTGGCGCTCGCAAACCCGTCGGCGCTGGCGCTTGCGAACTCGGAAGATGGCGTTGAAGGCTGCTGGATTTGGATCTCGACGGGCATGTCAAACCCCGAAATTGAATCCGTCCCGTTTCATCATGGACCCTCAACACCTGACTGCAAGCTGAAAATTCGGGGTCGAGGGTGATATGGTACGGGTTGGTATCGGCGCCGTTAATGCTGCCCCTGCGATCGGGCCCTGTTGATACTCAGCCAAATGTAGCAGAGCCAAAGTCGCGGATGTCTTGCATAAAGCGAGGCATCCGCTGCATATTCTTGCGCAGACGCGAAAGCAGAGGCGAGGTTGTTGCTCTATGTTGCGTTGCGAAGATGGACGAGGAAATCATTTTGCCGGCTGATGATTTCATTCTCGAAACGCAGGGACTGACCAAGGAGTTCGCGGGCTTTGTCGCGGTCAATGACGTCAATCTCCGGGTGCGGCGCGGCAGCATCCACGCCTTGATCGGGCCGAATGGCGCCGGCAAGACCACCTGCTTCAATCTTCTCACCAAGTTCCTCAGCCCCTCGCGGGGCAAGATCATCTACAATGGCCGCGACATTACGGCGGAGCAGCCGGCTGATGTGGCGCGCCTCGGCCTGGTGCGCTCGTTTCAGATCTCTGCCGTCTTTCCGCATCTCACCGCGCTGGAGAATGTGCGTGTTGCGTTGCAGCGCCAGCACGGCAGTTCCTTCGATTTCTGGCGCTCGAAGACGGTGCTGGACCGGTTCAACGCGCGCGCCCATGAATTGCTGGCCGATGTCGGCCTCAGCGAGTTCACCCGGACGGCGGCTGTGGAGATGCCCTACGGGCGCAAGCGCGCGCTGGAGATTGCGACCACCATGGCGCTCGAGCCGGAAATGATGCTGCTGGACGAGCCGATGGCAGGCATGGGCCATGAGGACATCGACAAGATCGCCGCGCTGATCAAGCGCATCTCCGCCAAGCACACCATCCTGATGGTCGAGCACAATCTCAGCGTGGTCTCCAATCTGTCGGACATCATCACGGTGCTGACCCGTGGCCGCGTACTGGCGGAAGGCGATTACGCCACGCTGTCGAAGGACCCGCGGGTCAAGGAAGCCTATCTGGGAGCGGGCCATGCGTGACACCGTGACCGCACCGATCCTCAACGTCAGGAATCTCGAAGCCTGGTATAGCGAGTCGCATATCCTTCACGGCATCGATTTCGAGGTGCGGCCGGGGGAGGTGGTGACGCTGCTCGGGCGCAACGGCGCCGGCAAATCGACCACGCTGAAGTCGATCATGGGCATCATCGGCAAGCGCAAGGGCTCGGTCGTCTTCGAGGGTCAGGAGACCATTCGTCTGTCATCCGACAGGATCGCCAGGCTCGGCATCGCGTTCTGCCCGGAGGAGCGCGGCATTTTCGCCAGCCTCGACGTCAAGGAGAACCTGATGCTGCCGCCGGTGATCCGCGGCGGCGGCATGTCGGTCGAGCACATTTTCGAGTTGTTCCCCAATTTGCACGAACGGCTCGGCAGCCAGGGCACCAAACTGTCCGGCGGCGAGCAGCAGATGCTGGCGATCGCGCGCATCCTGCGCACCGGCTCGCGTTTCCTGATGCTGGACGAGCCGACCGAGGGGCTTGCGCCGGTGATCATCCAGCAGATCGGCCGGATGATCTCGCGGCTCAAGGAAGAAGGTTTTACCATTCTGCTGGTCGAGCAGAACTTCCGTTTCGCCTCGACAGTGGCGGACCGCTTCTACATCATCGAACATGGCAAGGTGATCGACGCATTCGCCAATGCGGAACTTCAGGCCAATATGGAAAAACTGCACGCCTATCTCGGCGTTTGATCCTCGAAAAGGCGTTCCACGATGCAGGCCCTTTACGGACAGCTTCTTGTCGGACTGATCAACGGCTCGTTCTACGCCTTGCTCAGTCTCGGTCTTGCCGTGATTTTCGGAATGCTCAACATCATCAATTTCGCGCATGGCGCGCTTTATATGATGGGTGCGTTCGTCGCCTATTTCCTGTTGCAGTATACCGGCCTGAATTACTGGTGGGCGCTGGTGCTGTCGCCGATCATCGTTGGTCTGTTCGGCATCGTGATCGAGCGCACGATGCTGAAATGGCTGACCGGCCTCGATCATCTTTACGGTCTGCTCTTGACCTTCGGTCTTGCGCTGGTGATCCAGGGTATCTTTCAGAATTATTTCGGCTCGTCCGGCATTCCCTATGAAATCCCCGATTTGCTTAAGGGCGGCATCAATCTCGGCTTCATGTACCTGCCGATCTATCGCGGCTGGGTGGTGGTGTTCTCGCTCGTTGTCTGTCTGGCGACCTGGTACCTGATCGAGCGGACGCGCCTTGGCGCTTACCTGCGCGCCGCAACCGAGAACCCGACCCTGGTGCGCGCTTTCGGCGTCAACGTGCCACGCATGATCACGCTGACCTATGGTCTCGGCGTCGGCCTCGCCGCGCTGGCCGGCGTGCTGTCGGCGCCGATCAACCAGGTCCGGCCGCTGATGGGCGCCGACCTGATCATCGTGGTGTTCGCGGTGGTGGTGATCGGCGGCATGGGCTCGATCATGGGATCGATCATCACCGGCTTCGCGTTGGGCGTGATCGAGGGTCTGACGAAATATTTCTATCCCGAGGCATCCAACACCGTGGTGTTCGTGTTGATGGTGCTGGTGCTGCTGGTCAAGCCGACCGGATTGACGGGGAGGGCGAGCTAGTGTGGCGACCCGCAGGTCCGCAAACAGGTCTCCGCGCGTTCATTTGCGGATGTGCGAACCAAAGCCACATTAGAATTTATATTTTGCGAGTGTCCTCTCGAATCCGAAGTTCGCTTGGGGACGTGCTGCAAAACGAGGCGAACTTCGGATTCAGGACACTCGCATGACCTCGATCACTGACAATGCCGTTCCTGCCGGAGGCCGTGGCACCAGCGATGAGATGATCGGCTTTGTCGTCATGGCGGGCCTGCTCGCCATCGTGCCGCTGACCAGTCTCTACCCCTACTTTGTCATGCAGGCGCTGTGCTTTGCGCTGTTCGCCTGCGCCTTCAATCTCTTGATCGGCTATTCCGGCCTGCTGTCGTTCGGCCATTCGATGTTCCTGGGCACCGCGGGCTACGCCACGGCCTATTCGCTGAAATCGTGGGGCGTGACGCCGGAGATCGGAATTCTGCTCGGCATGGTGGCCGCGTTCCTGATGAGCGTCGCCACCGGCCTGATCGCGATCCGCCGCCAGGGCATCTATTTTGCGATGATCACGCTGGCGCTGTCGCAGCTTGTCTACTTCATCTACGTGCAGGTGCCGTTCACCGGCGGCGAGGATGGCATTCAGGGCGTGCCGCTGGGCAAGCTGTTCGGCCTGTTCGATCTGTCGAACACCAACACGCTTTACTATGTGGTGCTGGCGATCTTCCTGCTCGCGTTCCTGCTGATCTATCGCATCGTCAACTCGCCGTTCGGCGAGGTACTGAAAGCGATCCGCGAGAACGAGCCGCGCGCGGTCTCGCTCGGCTACAAGGCCGACCAGTACAAGCTGATGGCCTATATCCTGTCCGGCACGCTGGCCGGCCTTGCCGGGGCGCTCAAGATTTTCGTGGTGCAGAATGCCTCGCTGACCGACACGCACTGGACCATGTCGGGCGAGGTCGTACTGATGACCCTGGTCGGCGGTCTTGGCACCACCTTCGGTCCGGTGCTCGGGGCCATCATCATCATCGCCACCCAGCAATATCTCGCCAGCTTCGGCCAGTGGGTGATGGTGATTCAGGGCTCGATCTTCGTGATCTGCGTGCTGACCTTCCGCCGCGGTATCGTCGGCGAGATCGCACATTACTCCAAGCGGTCGTTGTAAGGTTTATCTAATCCTCGTCATTGCGAGGAGCGTAAGCGACGAAGCAATCCAGTCCTCATCAAGGTAGCTCTGGATTGCTTCGCTTCGCTCGCAATGACGATGAAAGGGGCGTCCATCACGTCGCCAGTTTCAGCCCGACGATACCGGCGATGATCAGGCCGATACAGGCGAGCCGCGCCAGCGTCGCCGGATCGCCGAACAGCACGATGCCGAGAATGGCGGTGCCGACCGCGCCGATGCCGGTCCAGACCGCGTAGCCGGTGCCGACCGGCAGCGTCTTCAGCGCGATCGCGAGCAGCACGACGCTGACCGTCATCGCAATCAGGGTCAGGACCGACGGCAGCAGCCTGGTGAAGCCTTCGGTATATTTCAGCCCGATGGCCCAGCCGATCTCCATCAAGCCGGCGACAAACAGAATGACCCACGCCATGGAAGCGCTCCTTCGACAGGCAGGGTCGTCCCCGCATTAAATGATGAGATACGGTCGGGCGGGGGAGTTCCCGCAGCCGTGACGGCGAGGTCGTCCCCGCCCGGTTAAAAATGACGTCTTTTCAATAAACATGCAACTGCATCTTTATAGAAGCCCTTGATCCCGCCGCCTTTCTTTGCCACACGCTCGCCCATGTCCGACATCGCCGTATCCGCCGAATCCTCCTCGCGCTCGCCGCTGGCTGAAGAAGTCGCGCGCCGCCGCACCTTTGCGATCATTTCCCACCCCGACGCCGGCAAGACCACGCTGACCGAAAAGCTGCTGCTGTTCGGCGGTGCCATCAACCTGGCCGGTCAGGTCAAGGCCAAGGGCGAGCGGCGCTCGACCCGGTCGGACTGGATGAAGATCGAGCGCGACCGCGGCATCTCGGTGGTCACCTCGGTGATGACCTTCGAGTTCGACGGGCTTGTCTTCAATCTGCTCGACACCCCGGGCCACGAGGACTTCTCCGAGGATACCTACCGCACCCTGACGGCGGTGGACTCCGCGGTGATGGTGATCGACGCCGCCAAGGGCATTGAGGACCGCACCCGCAAGCTGTTCGAGGTCTGCCGGCTGCGCGATATCCCGATCATCACCTTCATCAACAAGATGGACCGCGAGAGCCGCGATCCGTTCGACCTGCTCGACGAGATCGAGAAGACGCTGGCGCTCGACACCACGCCGATGACCTGGCCGGTCGGGCGCGGCCGCGATTTCCTCGGCACCTACGACATTACCACCGGTGGCGTGCGGCTCTTGGAAGGCGGCGGCGCCAAGACCGGAGAGGCGGAGCAGATCGCGATCGCCGATCTCGCCAGCCGCAATCCCAATCTCGATGCCGCCGCGGTCAGCGAGGAGCTTGAGCTGGTCTCGGAGGCCTGCAAGCCGTTCGACCTCGCGTCCTTCCGTGAAGGTCATCTGACGCCGGTGTTCTTCGGCTCGGCGCTGCGCAATTTCGGCGTCGGCGATCTGCTCGAGGGACTGGGCCGCTACGCGCCGCCGCCGCGTGCGCAGGAGGCGAGCGCCCGCCGTGTCGAAGCTTCCGAGCCGAAGATGAGCGCCTTCGTGTTCAAGATCCAGGCCAACATGGACCCGAACCACCGCGACCGCATCGCCTTCGCGCGGCTGTGCTCGGGCAAGCTGACGCGCGGCATGAAGGCGAAGCTGGTGCGTACCGGCAAGAACATGACGCTGTCCGCGCCGCAATTCTTCTTCGCGCAGGATCGCGCCATTGCCGACGAAGCCTTCGCCGGTGACGTGGTCGGCATCCCCAATCACGGCACGCTGCGGATCGGCGACACTTTGACCGAGGGCGAGGACATCGCCTTTGTCGGCGTGCCGAGCTTCGCGCCGGAAATCCTGCGCCGCGTCCGGCTCGGCGACGCGATGAAGGCGAAGAAGCTGAAGGAAGCCCTGCAGCAGATGTCGGAGGAGGGCGTCGTGCAGGTGTTCCGCCCGCGCGACGGTTCGCCGGCGATGGTCGGCGTAGTCGGCCAGCTTCAGCTCGACGTGCTGAAGGCGCGGCTTGAGGCCGAGTATTCGCTGCCGGTGGATTTCGAGGTCAGCGAATTCCAGCTCGCGCGCTGGTTCGCGGCGGAGGATCCCAAGGCGTTCGACACCTTCGTCAACGCCAATGGCTCCTCGATCGCCGAAGACGTCGATGGCGATCTGGTGTTCCTCGCCCGGAACGAGTTTTATCTCGGCTACACCCGAGAGCGTTCGCCCGGCATCACCTTCACCAGCATCAAGGACGTGAAGAAGGCGGCCGTCTAGGCAGACCATCGCCACATCAAAACCACGCGAGGATCGCGGCAGGCGTGATCGGGGCGGTGGCAGGCGCAATCGGCCATCCTATCTGTGATCTCAGACTTCATTTGTGATGAGACTGCCGATGGTCTCACGCATTGCATCCCTTGCCGTTCTGGCGGGTCTCGTCCTCGCCACACCGTCGCTTGCGCGCGAGCGCCGCTCCATTGATGCGACCCCGTTTTCGCACTCGCCCTGCAGCGTGCTGACCGGCCGGCCCTGCACGCCGTATTTCTGCGGCGTATTCGGTCACGGTCCGTGCATCCCGGAGTTCGATTATCCGATCGGCGAGAACCTGCAGCTCACCATTCTGAGCAGTCCCGATCCGAAGGACGCGGCGAAGTATCGCAAGCCGGACCACGATCTCGATACGATCTCCGATCTGTTCGCGATGCTGCGCGCCTGCTGGACACCGCCCAATGTCGCCGAGGCCCATGAAGGCATGCAGATGTCGGTGGCGTTCAGCTTCAAGCGCGATGGCGGGATCATCGCGCCGCCGCGCATAACCTATGTGGCGGCGGGCAGCCCGAAAGAGACACGCGAGATCTATCGCCGCGCCATCACCGACGCGCTGGAGCGGTGTTCGCCGTTTCCATTGAGCAGGGGACTTGGCGGCGCCATCGCTGGGCGGCCGATCATGATCCGCTACGTCGATAACCGGAAGCTGTCAGGCGAGCCGCCGCCCTGAGGGACGCGGCCGGGCGCGTATCCGCCATGTGCCTGGCGCGAGAAGGGACGTGTTGCCAGCGTTGCGCGTTGCACCATAAAAATGATACCCGACAGAGGGCGAGCGGCCGGGCGGCCCGCCGCTGACTTGCAACGGGTGTGGTCGATGGGATTTGTCCTGCTTATTCTCGGTCTGGTGCTGTTTCTCGGCGTCCATGTCCTGACGACGCGACGCGAGACGCGGGCGCGTCTGATCGCACGGCTCGGCGAGGGGCCGTACAAGGCGTTTTACGCCGGCGTGGCCATTATCGGCCTGGCGCTGATCGCCAAGGGCTTCAGCCTCTACCGCGCCACCGAATGGGTCGATCTCTGGTATCCGCCCAAGGCGATGCGTCATCTCACGCTGGCCTTGATGCTGCCGGCGACTATTCTGGTCGTCGCCGCCTACGTGCGCGGCCGCATCTACGAAAAGCTGAAGCATCCAATGCTCGCCGGCGTGAAGCTGTGGGCGCTCGCGCATCTGCTCGCCAATGGCGATCTCGGCTCGATCATCCTGTTCGGCTCGGTGCTGGCCTGGGCGGTCTACGACCGCGTTTCGCTCAAGCGCCGCGCCGATCCGGGCAGCCCATCCATTCCGGTCGGCGGTGTCGGCAATGATGTGATTGCGGTCGTGATCGGCGTCATCGCCTATCTCGCACTCGTCTACGCCTTCCATCCCCTGGTGATCGGCGTTCCTGTCGTTGGAGTTTGAAGCATGTCCGTACAGTCCGCTGTCAAGCGCAAGACCGCGCCGGAAATCCTCGCGCGCAAGGGAGGCGAGCCGATCGTGATGCTGACCTCGTACCATGCGCACACCGCGGCGCTGGTCGACAAGTATTGCGACATCATTCTCGTCGGCGACTCGCTCGGCAATGTGATGCACGGTTTCGAGACCACGCTGCCGGTGACGCTGGAGATGATGATCCTCCAGGGGCGCGCGGTGATGCGCGGCTCCAGGCAGGCGCTGGTGGTGGTGGACATGCCGTTCGGCTCCTATGAGGCGTCGAAGGAGCAGGCCTTTCATTCGGCGGCGCGCATTCTCAAGGAGACCCATGCCGGCGCGGTTAAGCTCGAGGGCGGCGTGCGGATGGCCGAGACCATCGAGTTTCTGGCGGCGCGCGGCATCCCGGTGATGGCCCATATCGGCCTGACGCCGCAGTCGGTGAACACGCTGGGCGGCTTCAAGTCGCAGGGCAAGGAAGAGGCGGCCCGGCTCAGCGCGGGCGAGAACGGCAGCGGCCCGATCCAGGACGACGCCCGCGCGGTGGCGCAGGCCGGCGCGTTCTCGGTGGTGGTGGAGGCGGTGGCCGAGCCGCTCGCCCGCCGCATCACCGAGATCATTCCGATCCCGACCATCGGCATCGGCGCCAGCGTCGCCTGCGACGGCCAGGTGCTGGTGCTGGAGGACATGCTCGGGCTCTCGCCGTGGGCGCCGAAATTCGTCAAGCGCTACGGCAATCTCGGGCCGGGTATCGAGACCGCGATCCAGGACTACGCCAAAGAGGTCCGCTCCCGCGCGTTTCCAGGGCCGGAGCACGTCTATGGCGTGAAACCGAAAACCGGCGGCTAGGCCACGGGGTTGATCAGATCGTGGCTGCATATCTGCAGCAAGCGGCGGTTATAGGCTCGCTCCGTGCCGACGAAGACCGTCTCCACCGCTGTTTTCATGTTGCCGTGGATGCCGCGCGCGTCCTTGAAGAGGGCGAAGGCCGGTCATGCGCGCCGAAGAGCATCTTCTGACTCTTGCACGGATCTCAAGGTGCTGACCGCGGGCATTTAAACCAAAACTTAAATCATCCCAGTCTTCAGTCCCGCCGGAAGGAGCCACAGAATGGCAACCAGTCGGCGCGACTTTTTCTTTCTAGCCGGGGCCGCGTCGCTGGCTCCAATGGCAACAGCCACGAGAGGTGAAGCACAGACGGGTGCATCCCCCGCGTCGCAGATAAGTCAGGATGATGGTCTCGCTCATCCTGTCCCTTATCGTCCGTCTGCCGGTCAGGGCAAAGCACGGGGCCTGGTGTTGGGTGGCGGCGGAGTCTATCTGTCGTCCTGGATGGTCGCTTACTTTACGGCGCTTGCCGAGAACGGAATCGATGTCGGCCAGGCGGACATTATCGTCGGCACATCAGCAGGATCGCTGGTCGGTGCCGTGCTGGCCGGGGGCCGGCTGGCCCAGCTGGAAAAGACTCTCCAGCAACTGGCCAAGGCACCCGAGGAATTCGCGAAATTTGTACCCCTGACACCGCCAACCGCCAGCCAGTTGCGCGCGCGGGAAATTTCCAACACGGCGCGACTGGCCGATAGCGCCACGATCCAGGCGATCGGTCGGGCCGCAATGGCTGCCAGGAACCCTGCCGGTCCGGCGGAGTACCGTGTCTCGCTGGAGCATTTTCTCGGGATGACCGCTTGGCCTTCGGACAAGCTTTACACGACCGCCGTTGATTGCTTCACGGGCGAGCGCATCATCCTTTCTCAGGCTGACGGGCTTCAGGTCAACGACGGTTGTGCCGCCAGTTCCTCTCTGCCCGGATCGCAGGGGCCGACCTGGCTCAAGGACCGCCTTTGCATGGATGGCGGGATTTCCGAGAGCAGCACGCATTGCGACGTGGTGGCAGGGGTCAAGAAAGCGCTGGTCATCTCGCTGACGGATGGCACCGACACCGCGGTCAAGCTGGGCTTGCGGGCTTCCAGCCTGCCCAACACCCTGATGCAGGAAGTGCAGCAGCTGCAGTCGGAAGGCACGAAGGTGGCGCTGAAAGTCGTCGGCCTCGTTCCCGGTGTCGAGCGCGTCGACAGCATCATGAATCCCAAATGGATCGCGCCTTGCCTCGCCAACGGACGTGAACGGGGTTTGGCGGACGTCGCCGAGATGCGGGCTTTCTGGGGAGCCTGACTCTTTCAAGTCGCCAGTTTCCGGGCCGGATGCTCGTCGCGCTGCGGCGCTGGGCGCTGTTTCCGCAGTTAACGCTTTGATCCGGCTGGCTTTGCCTTGCCGCGGCCATACCGGTAGTGTATCGCCGCCGTCACCTTGGGGATTCTGCGCGCGCCACGCGCCCTGGCGGCTTAATCCAGATTCTGGGTGGGGTATATTAAGTGTCTGAACTCTTTAGTGAAGTCGACGAAGAACTGCGCCGTGAGCAACTCAGGAAAATCTGGGAGCGCTATTCCGGGCTGATCATCATCGGCGCCCTGCTGATCGTCGGCGCCGTCGGCGGCTGGCGCGGCTATCAGTATCTGGAAGCCGAGAAGGCAGCGAAATTCGGCAGCTCCTTCCAGGAGGCTGTCGCCCTCGCGGACGAGCAAAAGCCCGCGGAAGCCGAGGCCGCCTTCAACAAGATCGCCGCCGAGGGCACCAGCGGCTACCGTGCGCTGGCGCGGCTGCGCGCCGCTGCTGAGGCCGGCAAGCGCGATCCGCAGGCCGCCGTGAAGCTCTATGACGGCATCGCCGCCGATACCAGCCTCGATATCGCCGAGCGCGATGTCGCCCATATCCGCGCCGCCGGTCTTCTGGTCGACACCGCGCCTTACGCCGAATTGCGGGCCCGGCTTGAGCCGCTGGCCGTGAACGGCCGCACGTTCCGCCACACCGCGCGCGAATTGCTGTCGCTGTCGGCCTTCCGCTCCAACGATATGACCGCCGCCCGCCAGTGGCTCGATCAGATCATGAGCGATGCATCCTCGCCGGCGGGCCTGCGCGCCCGCGCCGAAGCGCTGCAGGCGCTGCTGCCGCCAGCGGCAAAGAGCTAGCCGCCAGAGTTCAAGTTGATGTCGAACGGAAAAACGATGCGCTTATCGCAACGTCTGATTGCCGCCACGGTGCTGGTGTCGCTGAGCTGTGCGCTCGCGGGCTGTGGGGGCGGCGTGTCAAGCTTCGACCCGATGGACATGCTCGATTTCCTCGACACCAAGAAGAAGCTGCCCGGCGAGCGCAAGGAAGTGTTCCCGGAGGGCGTGCCCGGCGTGGAGCAGGGCGTGCCGAAGGAGCTTTATCGCGGCGCGCAGGGGCAACCCGACGCCGCGCCCGTCGCCGAGCCGCCGCCCGCGCCGGAGCCTAGGGGCAGGCAGGGCAGCAGGCCGTCCCGCGCCGCGCCGGCCCCTGATGCGACCGCCGCCGACGACGCCGCGCCCGCGACGCCGCCCGCGCCCAAGCAACCCGCCAAGCGCAAGAAGCACGTCAGCCCGACCGCGATCCCACGCGAGGAGCCGGCCCCGGCTCCGGCGCCTGCCGCTCAAACGCCGGCCGCGCCGCCGCCGTTGCAGCAACAGCAGCCTCCGGCCTTCCCGGCGCCGCTGCCGAGCGGCAGCTTCCAGCGCTGATCATCGTCACGCGGCGCCGGCTGCCGCGTTCTTTTCGCCCGCCCGCCGTTGACAGAATGTCCGGAACGGGCGAACGGGATCGACCATGTCTTTCACCCTCGCCATCATCGGTCGGCCCAACGTCGGCAAATCGACCCTGTTCAACCGTCTGGTCGGCCAGAAACTGGCTCTGGTCGATGACCAGCCTGGCGTCACGCGCGACCGCCGCGAGGGGCGCGGGCGGCTGGGCGATCTCGATTTCACCATCATCGATACCGCCGGCCTCGATCAGGGACCGCGCGGCTCGCTGACCGCGCGGATGCAGGAGCAGACCGAAACCGCGATCGCGGATGCCGACGCGCTGATGTTCGTGTTCGATGCGCGCGCCGGGCTGACGCCGAGCGACCGTGCCTTCGCCGATTTTGCGCGGCGCGCCAACAAGCCGGTGGTGCTGATCGCCAACAAGAGCGAGGGCAAGCACGGCGAGGCGGGCGCGCTGGAATCCTATGCGCTTGGCCTTGGCGAGCCGATCCCGATCTCCGCCGAGCACGGCGAGGGCATGGGCGATCTCTACGACGCGCTTGCGCCGCTGATGCCGGAGCCCGCCGCGGATGACGAGGAAGCGCCCGATTTCGATGACGCGGGCGACGAGACCGAAGGCCGGCCGGCGCGCGCCATCCGGGTCGCGGTGCTGGGGCGTCCGAATGCCGGCAAGTCGACGCTGATCAACCGTCTGCTCGGCGAGGAGCGGCTGCTGACCAGCCCCGAGGCCGGCACCACGCGCGACGCCATCGCGGTCGATGTCGAATGGAAGGGCCGTCCGTTCCGGGTGTTCGACACCGCGGGCCTGCGGCGACGCTCGCGCATCGAGGACAAGCTGGAGAAGCTGTCGGTGTCCGACGCGCTGCGCGCGGTGCGCTTCGCCGAGGTCGTGGTGCTGGTGATGGACGCGCAGCACATGTTCGAGGAGCAGGATCTGCGTCTCGCCGACCTGATCGAGCGCGAAGGCCGTGCCATCGTGCTGGCGGTCAACAAATGGGACCTGATGGATCGCGCGCCGAACCGGATCGCGCGATTGCGCGAGGAGGCCGATCATCTGTTGCCGCAGGTGAGGGGCGCGCCGGTGGTCGCGGTGTCGGGCATGATGGGCGAGGGCATCGACCGCCTGATGACGGCGATCGAACAGGCCTATGCCACCTGGAATCGCCGCATCTCCACCAGCCAGATCAACCGCTGGTTCGAGCGGGCCGTCGCCAACAACCCGCCGCCGGCGGTGTCGGGGCGGCGATTGAAGATGAATTACATCACCCAGACCAAGGCGCGGCCGCCGAGCTTCGTGCTGTTCTGCTCGCGCACCGATGCGGTGCCGGCTTCCTATCTGCGCTATCTGTCCAACAGCCTGCGCGAGACATTCGATCTGCCCGGCACGCCGCTACGCATCACGCTGCGGGAGAAAGCCAATCCATTCGCGCATAAGGCGAAACGAAAATCGTAAAGCGCCGGCTTTTTCGGTTCTTTTTTGCAATTCTCGTGTGATGCGCAGGGTGCGACCTTTTAGGCCTTGTGACGGCAACGACCTGCTTGGCAATAATTACGCGCTGTTCATTTACTCCAGTTTTTGAACGGCGGCTCCTGTTCATGGGCTGGGGCCAGCCGCCAGTTGCGAGACTGGCGGCTTTTTATTTGCTTGCCGATTGATGTATCAGCCGATGCAAGCGGCGCGCGTCACGCCGATGGCGGATGAAACTGCATCACGCTTTTGCTGCGATAATCGTAGAGCTTGCCGGTCTCGGTCCAGAGCGGATCGCACAGCGGCACGATATATTCGGCGACCTCCTCGGGTGTGTCGAGCGTCATCGGGTCTTCGCCCGGCATCACGGTTGCGCGCATCCGGGTGCGGATCGGACCGGGATTGAACAGGTTGACGCGCAGCGCCGTGCTCGCGGTCTCGTGCGCCCAGACCCGCACCAGCGCTTCCAGCGCCGCCTTCGACGCCGCATAGGGGCCACGATAGGCGCTGGCCTTGCTTGCGGTGCCGGAGGTGATGAACACCGCGCGCCCGGCATCGGATTGCTGCAGCAGCGGCTCCATGCAGCGGATGAGCTGGAAGTTGGCGGTGGCGTTGATCGCCATCACGTCGTTCCACTGCTTCATTTCGATATGGCCGAGCGGCGAGGACGGACCAGCGACGCCGGCATTCCCGACCAGAATGTCGATCTTGCCGTGGCGCTCGTGCAAGGCGGCGCCGAGCCGCGCGATGCCCTCGAAGTCGGTGAGATTGAGCGGCACCAGCGTGGCGCTGCCGCCATCGCCGCGAATAGCGTCATCCAGTTCCTCGAGCCCGCCCTGGGTGCGGGCGACGGCGATCACATGCGCGCCGAGGCGGGCAAGCGCGCGGGCGGTGGCGTAGCCGATGCCGCGCGAGGCGCCGGTGACAAGGGCGATGCGGGAAGCGAGAGGGGTCATGCGGGCCGGCCTGTCGCCTCATCCTGAGGAGCGCTGCGAAGCGGCGCGTCTCGAAGGATGAGGCCTCATGGTTTGAGACGCGCTATGCGCTCCTCACCATGAGGGGATGGTCCCGTCAAGATGTGGCAGGCTCCTTGTTCCGTGCTACACGGCGCCATGACCGCGAAACCCGCCTCATGGCGCCTGATGCAGCCCGCCGATCTGCCGGCCGTCGGCGTGCTGGCCGCCGCGATCCATCCCGATTATCCCGAGGAAGACGCGGTGTTCGTCGAGCGCCTGCGGCTGTATCCGCAGGGCTGCCGGGTGTTTGAACGCGACGGCAAGATCGCGGCCTATGTGGTCAGCCATCCGTGGCTTGAACGGCAGCCGCCGGCGCTGAACGCGCTGCTTGGCGAACTGCCCGCCGCGCCATCGACCTACTACATCCACGACATCGCCTTGCTGCCCGGCGCGCGGGGCTCCGGCGCGGCTGCACAGGTGGTGGCGGCGCTGATCGCGCAGGCGCGCGCTGAGAGGCTGGCGTCGCTGTCGCTGGTCGCGGTGAACGGCTCGGCCGGATTCTGGCAGCGGCACGGATTTGTCGCGGTAGCGGCGCCCGAGCTTGACGCCAAGCTGCGCAGCTATAGCGACGACGCGCAATTCATGATCCGGATGCTGTGAGGAGCGCTATGGCTGCACATCCGTCATCTGCCGACGTTGCTGCGCTGTATGAACGTCACGCCACGACATGGGATCGCGAGCGCGGCAAGCAGTTGCTCGAACGCGGCTGGCTCGACCGCTTCCGGGCATTGCTGCCGCAAGGCGCCGCCGTGCTCGATCTTGGCTGCGGATCGGGCGAGCCGATGGCGCGGTATCTGGCTGAGTCGGGCTATGCGGTCACAGGCGTCGATTCCTCGAAGGCGATGATCGGGCTGTGCCGCGCGCGCCTTCCCAAGGCAACATGGATCGTTGCCGACATGCGCAGCATCCGGCTTGCACAGCGCTTTGCCGGCCTCTTGGCCTGGGACAGTTTCTTCCATCTGACGCAGGACGACCAGCGCAGGATGTTCGCGGTGTTCCGGGATCATGTGGAGCCGGGCGGCGCGCTGATGTTCACCAGCGGCCCGGCCGCGGGCGAGGCGATCGGCGCGTATCGCGGCGATCCGCTCTATCACGCCAGCCTCGATCCGGCGGAATATGAGGCGCTGCTTGACGCGCACGGCTTCGGCGTCGTGCGGCATGTGGTGGAAGACCCCGACTGCGGCGGCCACACCGTCTGGCTGGCGCAGGCGCACAGTGGCTAGGGGGCGTAGCTGATGCGAGCGGTAGCCTGCTGTGCTCAGCTTGCCTCGGCGAGCAGCGACAACTGCCGGGGCGAGGTCTCGGTCTTGCTGTGGTCGGTCAGCAGCGTCGGGTAGGCGCCGGTGAAGCAGTGGTCGGAGAACTTCGGATTGGCCGGGTCGCGGTTCGGCTCGCCGACCGCGCGGTACATGCCGTCGATCGACAGGAACGCCAGCGAGTCGGCGCCGATGATGTCGCGCATCTCCTCGATGGAGTGAGTCGCGGCCAGCAAACCGGCGCGGTCCGGCAGGTCGATGCCGTAATAATCGGGATAGAGGATCGGCGGCGAGGCGAGGCGGAAGTGCACTTCGCGCGCGCCGGCGTCGCGCATCATGCGCACGATCTTGCGCGAGGTGGTGCCGCGCACCAGCGAGTCGTCGATCAGGATGATGCGCTTGCCCTCGATCGCGGCGCGGTTCGGCGCGTGCTTCATGCGCACACCGAGTTCGCGCACGCTCTGGGTCGGCTGGATGAAGGTGCGGCCGACATAGTGGTTGCGGATGATGCCGAGCTCGAACGGCACGCCTGAAACCTGGCTGTAGCCGATGGCGGCGGGGACGCCGGAATCCGGCACCGGCACCACCACATCGACATCGACATGGCTCTCGCGGGCGAGCTGTGCGCCAAAACCCTTGCGGACCTCGTAAACGGAACGCCCGCCGACGATGGAGTCCGGGCGGGCGAAATAGATGTACTCGAAGATGCAGGGGCGCGGCGGTTGCGGCGGGAAGGGTTTGTGGATTTCGGTGCCCTTCTTGTCGAACACGATAATCTCGCCGGGCTCGATGTCGCGGACGTATTTCGCGCCGATGATGTCGAGCGCGCAGGTCTCCGAGGCGAGGATCGGGCAGCCGTCGAGCTCGCCGAGCACCAGCGGGCGGATGCCGAGCGGATCGCGTGCGCCGATCAACTTCTTGTTGGTCAGCGCCACCAGCGCATAGGCGCCCTCGATGGCGCGCAGCGCCTCGATATAGCGCTCGATGAAGCGGCCGCGCTTGGAATGGGCGACGAGGTGGAGGATGACCTCGGTGTCGGTGGTGGACTGCATCATCGCGCCCTGACGGATCAGATCGCGGCGCAGGGTGAGGCCGTTGGTGAGATTGCCGTTATGGGCGACCGCGAAACCGCCGGCATTGAGTTCGGCGAACAGCGGCTGGACGTTGCGCAGGATCGTGCCGCCGGTGGTGGAATAGCGGACGTGGCCGACGGCGGAATCGCCGGGCAGGCGGGCGATCACATCGCCGCGCGAGAAGGTGTCGCCGACAAGGCCAAGACGGCGTTCGGAATGAAAGCGCTGGCCGTCGAAGGTGACGATACCGGCGGCTTCCTGACCGCGATGCTGGAGAGCGTGAAGGCCGAGAGCGGTGATCGCCGCAGCCTCGGGATGACCGAAAATGCCGAATACGCCGCATTCCTCGCGCAGCGTGTCGCCATCCAGGGGGTCGTCGAGATCGAAGTCGGTTGCGGAGGGGGTGGGCTGTCGGGCGCTGCCATTGGACTGGCTGTTCATGTCATCCACCACACGTCTCCGCCGGATCAAGTGCTTCATGTATCCGAAAACCGCGCCGGGATTCCGGTCTCATGCCGCTAGAGTTAACGCCACAGTTAACGCCCTGCCGCCTTGCCATCAATCAACGATTTGAGGCTGTCTCGGGTCGATTTCGCATAGCCGTCATTCGCCAGTGTGTCCGCGGAACGGTTGTCGGGAGCGGCATCGGTCTGCTCCTCGTCCGGCTTAGATTTCTTGAACCTCTTCAAGATGGTGTTTTCAGGGTCATCCGGCAAGAGGCCCATCAGCCAGTCGCCGGTTCCTTGCAGAACCGTGCGGGATTTGGCCGAGCGGACCCAATCCGGCTGCTGCTTGTCCGGCACCAGCCAGGCGAAGAACACGAAGGCCACCACCATGATCAGGAGGCCGCGGGCGAGGCCGAACAGGAAGCCGAGGGTGCGGTCGAGCGCGCCGATCCGCGAATCCAGGATCATGTCGGAGATGCGCACCGTGACGACCGAGACCACGATCAGGGTGAGGATGAACACGCCGGCGATGACCGCGACAGTCGCAACCGTGTCGTTGTTGAAATAGCTTTTCGCGGTCGGCAGCAGCTTCTGGTAGGCGTACAGCGTGGTCAGCGCGGCGGCGCCCCACGCCGCGATCGACAGAATCTCGCGCATGAAGCCGCGGATCATCGCCAGAAGACCGGACAGCAGCATCACGGTCAGGACGATCATATCGAGAAGCGTAATCGGCATCTTTCCGGTCGGACCCGCTTGGTGAGGATGACCCCGAATCGGGCTTCATCATCATGGCTAACGTGACGGCGATATCGGGGAGCCTGCAAGGCCCGCGCGGCGTTGTATAACGTTCGATTTTCGCAGCGTCACGCGCAGGGGACCCTTGCAAGGGCCGAATCGGAACAATCCGGTGGATTTTTTGCCTTCTGTGGCTTTGGCGCGTGCCGTTTTGTCCGGCTTCAGGCGTCCTCGCGCGATTTGCGCGCCTTGCCGCGCGCCGCGATTTCCGCGACCAGCGAGGTCAGCGAGCCGACGCTGGTCAAACTGAGGCCGGCGTCGCCGCCCGGTTCGCCCCGCGCCGTCTCCGGCAACACGGCGCGGCCAAAGCCGAGCTTGGCGGCTTCCTTCAGCCGCGCGGTGGTCTGCGCCACCGGACGCACCGCGCCGGACAGCGAGATTTCGCCGAAATAGACCGCGTCAACCGGCAGCGGCGCGTTGGCAAGCGACGACACCAGGGCGGCAGCGGCGGCCATGTCGGCGGCCGGCTCCTGAATGCGCAGGCCGCCGGCGACGTTGAAATAGACGTCGTAGCCGGAGAGTTTCACGCCGCAATGCGCCTCCAGCACCGCCAGCACCATCGACAGACGGCTCGAATCCCATCCCACCACGGCGCGGCGCGGAGTGCCGAGCGAGGTCGGCGCCACCAGCGCCTGCAACTCCACCAGCACCGGCCGGGTGCCTTCGATGCCGGCGAACACTGCGGTGCCGGGACTGCCGAGATCGCGCTCCGACAGGAACAGTTCGGACGGGTTGGAGACTTCGCGCAGGCCAAGCCCGGTCATCTCGAACACGCCGATCTCGTCGGTCGGGCCGAAGCGGTTCTTCACCGCGCGCAGGATGCGGAATTGCTGCGAGCCTTCGCCTTCGAATGACAGCACGGCATCGACCATGTGCTCGACCACGCGTGGACCGGCGATCTGGCCGTCCTTGGTGACGTGGCCGACCAGGATCAGCGCCGCGCCGGATTTCTTGGCGAAGCGGATGAGTGCCTGCGCCGAGGCGCGGACCTGCGTCACGGTGCCGGGCGCGGAATCCACCGTGTCGGTCCACATGGTCTGGATCGAATCGATCACCACGAGGCGCGGCGGCTTGCCTTCTGAGAGCGTGGCGATGATGTCCTCGACCGAGGTCTCGGCGGCAAGCTGCACGGCGGCGTCGGCAAGGCCGAGCCGCGCCGCGCGCAGCCGCACCTGTGCGATGGCTTCTTCGCCGGAGATATAGACGGCGCGGTGGCCGGCGCGCGCCAGCATGCTGGTGGCCTGCGTCAGCAGCGTCGATTTGCCGATGCCGGGATCGCCGCCGACCAGCAGCACCGAGCCGCGCACGAAGCCGCCGCCGGTGACGCGGTCGAGTTCGCCCATGCCGGAGGGCAGGCGGGGCGCGTCCTGCGTCGCGCCGGTGAGGCTCTCCAGCGGGAACACCCGGCCCTTGCGCTTGGGCCGCAGGTTGGCGGGCATCGAGGACGCGCCGGAGACGTCTTCCTCCGCCAGCGTATTCCACTCGCCGCAGCCCTCGCACTTGCCCTGCCATTTGTTGTAGGCGGTGCCGCAGTTCTGACAGACGAAGGAGAGAGCTGCGGCGCGGGCCATGGAACTGGTCGTCCTGAACAGAGATTTCTTGTTCTGTTTTTGTTCCGTATTTTTGTCGGAAAGTCAACTGCAAGCGCTGATGCGGCCAGGAGCGTGCCGACAAGGATTAACGTGCCGATCGCGGCGTCAGTTCTCGCCCTTGTAGATTCGCACATAGCGGCGGCCGAGACTGGTCAGCACCTCGTAGCCGATGGTGCCGAAATGGTGCGCCAGTTCGTCAACGCCGATGCCGTCGCCGATCAGGGTGACGAAATGTCCGCGCCGCACCGCGCCGTGCGGCACGTCGGTGATGTCGATGGTCATGAGGTCCATCGAGATGCGGCCGGCGAGCGGACAGCGTTGGCCGGCGACCATCGCCTCGGCGCCGCGCATGCCGTCGACGCCGCTGGCGGCGCGGAAATAGCCGTCGGCATAGCCGGCGGTAACGATCGCAAGACGGCTGTCGCGACGCGCGGTCCAGATGCCGCCATAGCCGGCGGTCTCGCCCTTGGGCACGCTGCGAATCTGCTCGACGCGGACTTTCAGGTTGATGACGCTCTGCATCGGCGAGTCGGCTTCCGGCGTCGGGTTGACGCCGTAGAGCGCCGCGCCCGGCCGCACCATGTCGAAATGGAAATGCGAGCCGAGGAAGATGCCGGAGGAGTTGGCGAGCGAGGCCGGCACGCCGGAGAATTCGGACGCGATCTCGCGGAAGGCGGCGACCTGCCGTGCGTTGGCGGGATGGTCGAGCTGCTCGGCGCTCGACAGATGGCTCATCACCAGCGAGAGACCATGATCGCCCTTGCGGACTCGCGGGATCAGCGCCCGCGCGTCCTCCAGCGTCAGGCCGAGGCGGTGCATGCCGGTGTCGATCTGGATCGCGGCCTGTCCGCTCCAGCCGCTGGTGCGGCGGAAGACGTCCCATTCGGCGAGTTCGCCGAGATCGCCGATCACCGGCCGCGCGTCGAGCTTGGCGAATGCATCGCCGCAATTGGAGAAGAAGCCGTCGAGCACGTAGATCGCGGCTTTCGGCGCGGCGGCGCGCGCGGCCTTCGCCTCGTCCAGCGTGGCGACAAAGAATGTCTTGCAGCCGGCGGCAACCAGGCGGCGCGTCACCTGCGGCAGGCCGCAGCCGTAGGCGTCGGCCTTGACCACGGCGGCGCATTCGGCCGGCACGGCGCGGCTCTCCAGCGTCTTCCAGTTCGCCGCGATGGCGTCGAGATCGATGGTGAGCACGCCGGGCGCGGCCTCGAGCGTGCGGGTGTCGAGCGACGTGCTGCCCGATTCGGAAACCGGCTTGATGTCGGACGGTAAATTCATGGGATGGAAAGCGGCTGGGTCATGCCGCCTTCATATCATATTCGCTCGGCGAGACGATCAAATCCGGTCGGGCAGATGACCGTCTTCGGCGAGATCGGCGAAGCGGGTGACACTGGATTCGAACGCCAGCTTGATGGTGCCGGTCGGCCCGTGGCGCTGCTTGCCGATGATGACTTCCGCCTTGCCGTGGGCGGCCGCCATCTCCGTCTGCCACTTGAAGAACTCCTCGGTACCTTCGCGTGGCTTCTTGTTCTCGAGGTAATATTCCTCGCGGAACACGAACAGCACGACGTCGGCGTCCTGCTCGATCGAGCCGGATTCACGCAGGTCGGAGAGCTGCGGACGCTTGTCGTCGCGCGCTTCGACCTGACGGGAAAGCTGCGACAGCGCGATAATCGGAACGTTCAATTCCTTGGCCAGCGCCTTGAGGCTGGTGGTGATCTCGGTGATTTCCTGCACGCGGTTGTCGGAACGCTTGCCGGAGCCGGACAGGAGCTGGATGTAGTCGATGATCAGAAGGTCGAGACCCTTCTGCCGCTTGAGGCGGCGCGCGCGCGCCATCAATTGCGCGATCGACAGGCCGCCGGTGTCGTCGACATGGAACGGCAGATGCTGCATCTCGATGGCGTGGTCGCGGATCTGCTCGAAATCGCTTTCGCTGATGCCGCCGCGGCGGATCGCGCTCGACGAGATGCCGGTGCGCTCGGAGAGGATACGGGTGGCGAGCTGCTCGGCCGACATTTCCAGCGAGAAGAAGCCGACCACGCCGCCATTGACCGATTTCACCGTGCCGTCGGCCTGGTGCTCGCCGCGCCAGGAGCGGGCGACGTTATAGGCGATGTTGGTGGCGAGCGCGGTTTTGCCCATCGCGGGGCGGCCGGCGAGGATGATCAGGTCGGACGGCTGCAAGCCGCCCATCTTGGTGTCCATGTCGCGCAGGCCGGAGGCGAGGCCGGACAGATTGCCGTCGCGCTTGTAGGCGGCGGCCGCCATGTCGATGGCGACAGTCAGCGCCTGGCCGAATTTCTGGAACCCGCCGTCATAGCGGCCGGCTTCGGCCAACTCGTAGAGACGGCGCTCGGCGTCTTCGATCTGGGCGCGCGGCGCGAAATCTACCGGCGCGTCATAAGCGACGTTGACCATGTCCTCGCCGATCCGGATCAGATCGCGGCGCAGCGCCAGATCGTAGATGGTGCGGCCGTAGTCGTGGGCGTTGATGATGGTGGTGGCTTCGGCGGCAAGGCGGGCGAGGTACTGGCTGACCGTGATGCCGCCGAGATCGGTGTCGGCCGGCACGAAGGTCTTCAGCGTGACCGGGGTCGCGACCTTGCCGGCGCGAATGATGCTGCCGGCGGTCTCGAAGATAAGCTGATGGATCGGCTCGAAGAAATGCTTCGGCTCGAGAAAGTCGGAGACCCGGTAGAAGGCGTCGTTGTTGACCAGGATGGCGCCCAGAAGGCTTTGTTCCGCTTCGATGTTGTGAGG
This sequence comes from Hyphomicrobiales bacterium, assembly GCA_017305455.1. Lineage (GTDB taxonomy): Bacteria > Pseudomonadota > Alphaproteobacteria > Rhizobiales > Xanthobacteraceae > Afipia. The sequence goes on from JAFKKO010000131.1 coordinate 27,592, forward strand.
CGCGGTCCGGTAGGCGGCGGCGCTGACGTCAGGCGTGAGCTTGACAATGTTCGAGTCGGAGAGGGCCATGTCGCGACGGTGCGCTTTCTTTGAGTCAAATGGGAGGCGTTTATCTGGCACCGCTGCCGGGGCCGATCAAAGCGTCTTATGGCTTATGCACATGCCGCCCACAGCCTGATAGTACCAACGCCGCTTCAGGTCGATTCCGCTTGCATTTGCGTTCGCGTTATTCGCCAGCGAGTTGCAGCCGCGGACCTCTGGAGGCTTCAAGCCCGCGCAGCCGCCGCTCCTCATCACCGATATAGTCGCGCGTGATCGGCACCACACCTTGCCGTTTGCTGAGCTGGATCTGGAACACCATCATGTTCTGCTTGCGGAAACTCATCTCCGAGCAGGCGAGGTAGAACTCCCACATCCGCACGAAGCGTTCGTCATAAAGCAACGCCGCTTCCTCCCGCCGCGCCAGGAACCGCTCGCGCCAGGCCTTGAGGGTTTCGGCGTAATGCAGGCGCAGGATCTCGATGTCGTTGACCAGAAGTCCGGCGCGCTCGATTGCCGGCAGCACCTCGGACAGCGCCGGAATGTAGCCGCCGGGAAAAATGTACTTGGCCACCCACGGGTTGGTGATGCCCGGCGGCTCCGGCCGTCCGATGGCGTGGATCAGCGCGACGCCGTCGTCGGTCAGAAGCTCGGCGCAGCGCTTGAAGTAGGTGTCGTAATATTTGGCCCCGACGTGCTCGAGCATGCCGACCGAAACGATGCGCTCGAACGGGCCGGGAATGGCGCGGTAGTCTTCGAGCAGGAAGCGCGCCTTGCCGGACAGGCCCTTTTCCCCGGCGCGGGCGGTGGCCACCTGGAGCTGTTCCTGGGAAAGGGTGACGCCGGTGACGTTCGCGCCGGTCATCTCCGCCATATAGAGACCAAGACCGCCCCAGCCGCAGCCGATGTCGAGCACCTGTTGGCCGGGCCGCAGCAGCAGCTTGGCGGCGAGGTGCCGTTTCTTGGCAAGCTGGGCGTCGTCCAGCGTGGCGTCGGCATGCTCGAAATAGGCGCAGCTATATTGCCGGTCGGCGTCGAGAAAGAGCGCGTACATCCGCCCGTCGAGATCGTAGTGCCGTTCGATATTGGCCTTCGAGCGCCGCAGCGAATTGAACTGCTGCCAGCCGCGGGTGAGGTAGCGCAGTCCGTCGCGCAGCCTGACCCAGCGCGGCATGTCGAATGGCTGGGCGAGGGCGATCGCCAGAAGGTCGGCGATCGAGCCGCGCTCCATCACGAACAGCCCGTCGGTATAGATCTCGCCGAACGCCAGTTCAGGGTCGATCAGGAAGCGCCGTTCGGCAGCCGTGGTGACGAACCGTGCCGCGACCGGCTCGCCGCTGCCGTCGCCGCAGGTGAAGGTATATCCGCTGCTGGTGGTGAAGGTGATCGACCCCATGCGGATGAAACGCGACAGGAAGAGTTGCAGCAAACGGTCCATGGACTTCATCCACTGATCCATTCGATGCGACGGCGTCCGTCACCGTGCCGTCGCTCTGACGTCTTCGGTTAAGGTCTTCAGTCGGGGCTGATTTTTTAACGGATCCGTCGATTTTGCAATGCTTCTGGCGCAGAACTGTTCCCTGTTTTGGGCTCACGGATTTGCGACATCTCCATGCTTCCATTCGTCGCATAATCCGTTAATGGTGGCCCGGACACACACAACCTGCCTCCGGGTGCTTCCCGCGCTTCGTCGAGGCCTTCTGGAGAACGCGGATGTTGAGCCGGGCGCTCATTTCGGCGGCGGCGACGCTTCTGATCTTTCATATGACCACGGGTCTGGCCGGCGCCCAGAATCTCGAAGCCGGCAAGAGCCCTTCGCAACTGTTCTCGGCCACCTGCGCGCTGTGCCACAAGAGTTCGCGCGGCTTGTTGAAAACGGTGCCGCCCGGATCACTGCCGGGCTTCCTGCGCCAGCATTATACCACCAGCACCGACATGGCATCGGCGCTCAGCGCGTATGTGCTGTCGAACGGCGCGGCTGACAGGCGAATGGGCGAGGGCAACCTGACCCGTCAGGGCAAGGAATCGCGCACTGCGCCGAAGCCGGGGGCCGAGCCGGAGGCGAAGCCCGAGCGGCGTTCGCGCGAGGCGCGGCAGCCCGACGTCGAGCGTCTGGAGGACAAGCCGGCTGCTCCGCCGGCCGCAGACGAGGCGCCGGCCGAGGCCGCGCCGAAGGGCAGAAAATCCAAACAAGAGAAGCGCAAGCCGCCGGCGGCTGCCGCGAAGGGCGAACCGAAGGCCGCGCCATCCGAGGCGAAGCCGGAGACGCCTGCCGCGAAGCCGGACGACGACGCCAAGACGGCCAAGACCGATGCCGGCGCGCCGGATGTCGGCAAGTCCGAGGACGGCAAGGCATCGGCTGCCAAACCCGAGGCAGGCAAGCCGGAAGCGCCTGCTGACGACTCGGCCAAGCCTGATTCCGCCAAGCCTGATTCGGCAAAGCCTGATTCGGCAAAGCCCGATTCCGTGGACCGCGATGCGGCCAGGCCGGCCGATTCGGGCGAGGCGGGCGGCACCGCGACCCGGCCCGATCCGGTTCCCGCGGTCACGCCGGCGCCGAAGGAGACGCCTGCGGCCGGAGCCGGTGACACTGCGGATGCGGCGAAAACCGCCGAGGCTCCGGCGTCGAACATGCCGGTGTTCAAGCTCGATGAGCCGCCGCCACCGCCCCCGGCGCCGCCGCGTGAGCCTGCCGGACCGCCGGTTGCGCCGATTTCCCAATAGGCTGGCGCAGCAAGTTGGCGCGATGGCTTAACCTCAAATGAAAAGCCCGGCCTGAGATCGTCAGGCCGGGCTTTCTGATGTCGGCAGGAGCTTGCCGCTTACTTCTCGTCGGCGGGCGCTTCTGCGGCCGGAGCCTCGCCCTCGCCGTATTCGGCTTCCGGATCGAAGAACTCGCCCGCGGCGGCGATCGCCTCGGCGGCCGCGTCACGGTCTTCCTGACGGCTGTTGACGTCTTCGCCGCGGTTGATGCGCTCGGCTTCGGCCTGGCTGCGCGCCACGGTGACGGTGACGCCGACCTCGACTTCCGGATGCACGGCGATGGCGACGTGATGCTGGCCGATCTCCTTGACCGGGGCATCGAGCAGCACCTGCTGACGGTTCAGCGACACGCCGTCCGCCTCCAGCGCCGCCATGATGTCGCGCACCGAGACCGAGCCGAAGAGCTGGCCGCTTTCCGAGGCCTGGCGGATCACGATGACGTTGCGGCCCTCGATCTTCTCGGCGACGCTCGCGGCCTCGCTCTTGGCCTTAAGGTTCCGGGCCTCGAGCTCGGCCTTCATGCCGTCGTACTTCTCGCGGTTTTCCTTGGTGGCGCGCAGCGCCTTGTGACGCTTGAGCAGGAAGTTGCGGGCAAAGCCGTCCCTCACTTTGACCACGTCGCCCATCTGGCCGAGTTTGGCCACGCGCTCCAGCAGAATGACTTCCATGTTCGATCTCCTTCGTTGTCTGATGATGTGTTGTGTTCTGGTGTTGAAGTTGTGCTTGAAGTCAGGTCGATGGCGGTAATTGATTGTTTCGCTGCCAGTAGCGGCGGCGGATTCCAAAAGCGGCGTCGGCAAGTCCAAGGAGGATCGCGCCGAGCAGCGGCCAGCCGATCAGCATCGTCGCCGCATACATGCTGACCAGCATCATCGCGCGGCCCGAGAGCGGCTGGGTCAAAGTGTGGACCACCGCAAAGCCGGTCATGCCGTAGGCCATCAGCAGCGCGGCGCTGAAGATCTGGGCGAGGATCGCGATCAGGCCGCCGGCGAGGCAGAGCAGGAGCGCCGCGCCCAGGGCGGCGAGCGCCAGGGTGGGCAGTTGCGTCATGCGCAGGTCGGGCCAGGGGCGCTTGAGGCGCTGCGAGGTCGCGGTGATCTTGGCAGCGAGCCACAGATTGAAGGTCAGCGTCGCGGTTGCGATCAGCGTCGCAGTGCCCGGCGCAAGGGCGGCCAGCGCGTTGACGGTGCGGTTCACCGATTCGTTGGCGAGGTGCTCAGCGCTGATGCCGCCCATGCGGATCAGCACGTTGCGTAGTCCGGCGTGAATGGTTTCGGCATCGGTGCCGAGCGTCAGCATCGCGCTCACGGTGGTGATCGAGGCGAACACGGCGATCCACACCAGAAGGCGGCCGATCGGATACCAGTCGAGCGCGGGCGCGAGATTGGCAAGCTGCGGATCGGAGGACACCGGCCGCGCCAGCAGCGCGATGTGCCCGAGCCACCAGGCTGGCAGCGCCACGGTCACCGTGAAGGCAGCGATATAGGGCAGTCCGAACACGCCGCCGACGCCGAGCGCGCCGACCAGGCCGCCGATCGCGGCGGTGCTCGACCCCCAGCCGAGGCCGACGGTCATCAGCGGCAGCGGGGCGAGATAGAACAGCATGAGCGAGATCGCCGCCCCCGAGACAATCGATGCGAACATCGTTGCCGAGGCAAGGCCGGCCGCCAGTGCTATCAGAAGACCCGTCATCAGCTGTCCCGCCCCCTTCGAGCGGTTAGAGGCTCCAGGCCCCAACCATCCACCCCGGAACGACCCGGCGTGTTATGAAATAAAGGACGTGATCGTCACGCCCGGTGGTCAATCCTCATCCTGAGGAGCGGCGATTTCGCCGCGTCTCGAAGGATGAGGCCTCATGGTTCGAGATGCGAAGCTTTCGCTTCGCTCCTCACCATGAGGCAGATCGAGTCGTGGTCCTTAGCGGATCACGTAAGGCAGCAGGCCGAGAAAACGCGAGCGCTTGATGGCGCGGGCGAGTTCACGCTGCTTCTTGGCCGAAACGGCGGTGATGCGGCTCGGCACGATCTTGCCGCGCTCGGAGACGTAACGCATCAACAGCTTGGAATCCTTGTAGTCGATCTTCGGCGCGTTGACGCCCGTGAACGGGCAGGTCTTGCGACGGCGGAAGAACGGGCGGCGTGCGGCTGCGTCAGCCATGTGTCTTACTCCTCAACCGATGCAGTTGCGTCGTCGTCGCGCGGGCGGCGCGGACCGCGATCGCCACGGAAACCACCTTCGCGCGGACCGCCCTCGCGGTCGCCGCGGAAGCCGCCACGATCGTCGCGTTCGCGGTCACGGTCGGCCTTGCGCATCATGGCGGAAGGGCCTTCCTCCAGCTCGTCGACGCGGACGGTGAGGTAGCGGATGATGTCTTCGTTGATGCGCTCCTGGCGCTCGATCTCGGCGACCACCGCTGACGGGGCGTCGATGTTGAGCAGCATGAAATGCGCCTTGCGGTTCTTGTTCATGCGGTAGGTAAGGGAGCGCACGCCCCAGTTCTCGGTCTTGGTGACCTTGCCGCCGAGTCCCTCGATCACGCCGGTGATCTGGGTGGTGAACTCTTCGACCTGCTGGGCGCTCGCATCCTGACGCGCGAGAAAAACATGCTCGTAAAGAGGCATGGGTGTCCTTTCCAGTGTTGGCGCGGGTCCCGGCGGCAAGCCCTTCGAGACCTTCGGAAAGGACTCGATCTGCTCAGAAGGCGGAAGCACGGGACGACGGACCGACTGGCCCTGCCGCATCGATTAAACCGAAATGGGGATAAACCCGCATTGAGGTCTATGAAGATACGACCGTCCGTTCAGCTCCCGGCCGGGATCCACGGATGGCGCGTTTATAGGGATTTTGGCCGGGTTGGCAAGGGGGACCGCCGCCGGATCGGGGATTTGGCCCGGTTCCAGGGAGGGCACCCCGCGCTTGACAGGACGGGGCCCGCCGGTGTCTTACGGCCCCAACTTTCAGGGGCATTCATGACAGCGGCATTAACCTTTCCCGGACAGGGATCACAGAGCGTCGGCATGGGCAAGGCGCTCGCCGAGGCATTCGCGCCCGCTCGCGCGGTGTTCGAGGAGGTCGACGAGGCGCTTGGCGAGAAGCTGAGCGCGGTGATCTGGGATGGTCCGGCCGATGCCCTGCAGATGACCCAGAACACCCAGCCGGCTCTGATGGCGGTGTCGCTCGCGACGTTGCGGGTGCTCGAGACCGAGGCGGGCGTCGATCTGGCGCGCGATGTGGCGTTCGTCGCGGGTCATTCGCTCGGCGAATATTCGGCGCTCGCTGCCGCGCGCAGCCTGTCGATTGCCGACACCGCGCGGCTGCTGCGGATTCGCGGCCTGGCGATGCAGAAGGCGACCCCGGTCGGCACCGGCGCGATGGCCGCGCTGCTCGGCCTTGATTACGAGGCAGCCGTCGCGGTGGCGAACGAGGCCGCGCAGGGCGAAGTCTGCCAGGCCGCCAACGACAATGGTGGCGGGCAGGTCGTGGTGTCCGGCGACAAGGCGGCGGTCGAGCGCGCCGTCGAGATCGCCAAGGCCAAAGGCGCCAAGCGCGCCATGTTGCTCGCGGTCTCTGCGCCGTTCCATTGCCGCCTGATGCAGCCGGCGGCCGATGCGATGGCCGAGGCGCTGGCGAAGGTGACGGTGAACAAGCCGGTGGTGCCGGTGGTTGCCAACATGCTCGCGGCTCCCGTGACCGAGCCCGACCGGATTCGCGAACTTCTGGTCGAACAGGTCACCGGCACCGTGCGCTGGCGCGAGAGCGTGGCCTACATGGCCGCGCAGGGTGTGACGCATTTTCTGGAGATCGGTTCGGGCAAGGTGCTGTCCGGACTGGTCAAGCGCATCGCCGACGGCGCGGTCGGAATTCCGGTCGGCACCCCCAACGATATTGCAGCCGCCAAAGACGCGCTGGCCGCGGCGCGCGCGTGATCCGGGAGATCTGAGATGTTTGATTTGACTGGCAAGACCGCGCTCGTCACCGGCGCGACCGGCGGGATCGGCGGCGCCATCGCCCGCGCGCTTCACGCACAGGGCGCCACGGTGGCGATCTCCGGCACGCGGCGCGAGGTGCTCGACACGCTCGCGGGCGAACTGAAGGACCGCGTCCACGTGCTGCCGTGCAACCTCGGCAACGCCGACGAGGTCGAGGCGCTGGTGCCCTCCGCCGAAAAGGCGATGGGGCAGCTCGATATCCTGGTCGCCAATGCCGGCATCACCCGCGACAACCTGTTCGTGCAACTGCGCGACGAGGACTGGAACGAGGTGATCAATGTCAATCTGACGGCGACCTTCCGCCTGGCCCGCGCCGCGACCAAATTGATGATGCGCAAGCGCTTCGGCCGGATCATCGGAATCACTTCGGTGGTCGGCGTCACCGGTAACGCCGGGCAGGTGAACTACGCCTCGTCCAAGGCCGGCCTGATCGGCATGATGAAGTCGATCGCGCAGGAATATGCGCGCCGCAACGTGACGGCGAACTGCATCGCACCGGGCTTTATCGCCACCCCGATGACCGACGCGCTCAACGACAAGCAGCGCGAGGGCGTGCTGGCGAAGGTTCCTGCGGGACGGCTGGGAACGCCGGAGGATATCGCCGCGGCTGCGGTCTATCTCGCCTCCAGCGAAGCGGCTTACGTCACCGGCCAGACGATTCATGTCAATGGCGGAATGGCAATGATTTGAACGCCCTAGCGTTTTTTCCCCGGATTGCAAGCCCTTTCCGGTATCGGTGCGGGCATGTAGTCAAGGGTTCGGAAGTATGATACCGAACGGCATCGGTCGGGGGGCTTTCCAACTGCAATACCGGGTTGTTCGCTTGCGCAAAGCCGCATCGGCAAGATCGTGATTGCAGGAGTTCAAAACCCCGTATATTGCCGAACGAGTTTTTGACGAACGCACACCAACTCGCATCGTTCTGCGGTCGAGTTAATGGAACAAACACGAGGTTGATACGATGAGTGAGATTGGCGAGCGAGTGAAGAAAATCGTGGTGGAGCACCTCGGTGTCGAGCCGGAGAAGGTGATCGACTCGGCAAGCTTCATTGACGATCTTGGCGCCGACAGTCTCGATACCGTCGAGCTCGTGATGGCGTTCGAGGAAGAGTTCGGTTGCGAGATTCCGGACGATGCCGCCGAAACCATTCTCACCGTCGGCGACGCCACCAAGTTCCTGGAAAAGAACGCCAAGAGCTGAAGCTCGCGCGCCACGATGGATTTCGGCGGGTTGTTGCTGCAACGGCCCGCCGTCTTTCTATCGCCTGTGCGTCATCCGCTTCCTTCGCGCGTGTCCCCGCGTCCGCTTCGCCTCGCGATCGAGGCCGGCCCTGTGCCGCCCGGCACTTGCGGCGACTGTATCAAGCATCGTTCCAGTACGGAGTCTGAGGAGGTCAAATGAGGAGGGTGGTCGTCACGGGCCTTGGCATGGTGTCGCCGTTGGGATGCGGCATCGCCCCGACCTGGAAGCGCATCCTCAACAGCGAGAGCGGCGCGCGGCGGATCGAGCATTTTGAAGTCTCGGACCTGACCTCGCAGATCGCCTGCATGATTCCTCGCGGCGACGGCTCTAATGGCACCTTCAATCCCGATCAGTGGATGGAGCCGAAGGAAAGCCGCAAGGTTGACGATTTCATTCTCTACGCCGTGGCGGCGGCGACCGAAGCCCTCAACGATGCCGGCTGGCATCCGGCCACCGAGGAAGAACGCTGCGCCACCGGCACGCTGATCGGCTCGGGCATCGGCGGCATCGAGGGCATCGGCGAGGCGGCGGTGACGCTGCACGAGCGCGGCCCGCGCAAGCTGTCGCCATTCTTCATTCCCGGTCGACTGATCAATCTCGCGTCGGGCTATGTCTCGATCCAGCACGGCCTCAAGGGCCCGAATCATTCCGTCGTCACCGCCTGTTCGACCGGCGCGCATGCGATCGGCGACGCCAGCCGGCTGATCGCGCTCGGCGATGCCGATGTGATGGTGGCGGGCGGCACCGAATCGCCGGTCAACCGCCTCGCGATGGGCGGTTTCTGCGCGATGCGTGCGATGTCCACCAAATACAACGATAACCCGACGGTCGCCTCGCGGCCCTACGACAAGGATCGCGACGGCTTTGTGATGGGTGAGGGCGCCGGCGTCGTGGTGCTCGAGGAATATGAGCACGCAAAAAAGCGCGGCGCGAAAATTTACGCCGAGGTGATCGGCTACGGCCTGTCGGGCGACGCCTATCACATCACCGCGCCGGCCGCGGACGGCGACGGTGCGTTCCGCTGCATGCAGGCCGCGATGAAGCGCGCCGGCATTGCCGCCTCCGACATCGACTACATCAACTCGCACGGCACCTCGACGCCGCTTGGCGACGAAATCGAATTGGGCGCGGCGCAGCGCCTGCTCGGCAACGCAGCTTCGAAGGTCTCGATGTCCTCGACCAAATCGTCGATCGGTCATCTGCTCGGCGCCGCCGGCGCGGTGGAGACGATCTTCTGCATGCTGGCGATCCGCGATAATGTTGCGCCGCCCACGCTCAATCTCGACAATCCATCGGTCGAAACCCCGATCGATCTCGTGCCGCACAAGGCGCGTCAGCGCGAGATCAATGTGGCGCTGTCGAACTCATTCGGGTTCGGCGGCACCAACGCATCGCTGATCTTGCGGCGCGTGATCCACTAAGCTTCACGTAACGGCTTCACCGAATTGCCGTATTCGGTCATATTGCTATCCATCGACCATGCCAGATTGAGCGTGACCCCGACTCGAAGGACCGCTGCACCGCCAAGTCACCACGAGTTTGCAGGCAGGATCATGTTCTCGAACCACAAAGCCATGTTGTGATGTCGGCGCCGTATCCTTCGGCACAGGATATCTTCGATCGGCCCGGTATCGGCCAGCGGGATTTCAGGTAGCGATCATGAGTCAGAGACCACCCATTTCTCCGAAGAGCCCGCGCGCAGCGCTGGAGCCGCAGCAGATGCCGCAGCCTCCGAAGCGCTCGGACCGCGCGAAGAATCCGTTCGTTGTGGTCGGCAACGCCATCATCACCGTCCTGGTGATCCTGATGCTCGCCGCCGGCGGTCTGTATGTCTACGGCAAGCAGGTGCTTACCGCGAAGGGACCGCTGAACGAGGAGAAAGTCGTCAACATTCCGCCGCGCGCCGGCATGACCGATATCGGCGATATCCTGTCGCGCGAGGGCGTGATCAAGGCCGACCGCTGGACCTTCATCGGCAGCGTGCTGGCGCTCAACGCGCGCTCGGGCCTCAAGTCCGGCGAATTCCTGTTTCCGAAAAGCGCCAGCCTTGGCGATGTGATCGGCATCATCGTCGAGGGCAAGGTGGTGCAGCACGCATTCACCGTGCCGGAAGGGCTCACCTCCGAGCAGATCGTGGCGCGGCTGCAGGACAACGACATCTTCGCCGGCTCGCTACGCGAGGTGCCGCGTGAAGGAACGCTGTTGCCCGACACCTATAAATTCCCTCGCGGCACGCCGCGCGAGCAGGTGGTCCAGCGCATGCAGCAGGCGCAGAAGCGCGCGCTGAGCGAAATCTGGGAGCGCCGCAATCCGGACCTGCCGCTGCGCTCGCCCGATCAGCTTGTGACGCTCGCCTCCATCGTGGAGAAGGAGACCGGCCGCGCCGACGAGCGCAGCCGCGTCGCGGCGGTGTTCGTCAATCGCCTGCGCCAGAAGATCAAGCTGCAGTCCGACCCGACCATCATCTACGGCCTGGTCGGCGGCAAGGGCACGCTCGGCCGCCCGATCAAGCGCAGCGAAATCCAGCAGCCCTCGCCCTACAACACCTATGTGATCGACGGTCTGCCGCCGGGTCCGATCGCCAATCCGGGCCGCGCCTCGCTCGAAGCCACCGCCAATCCGGCGCGCACCCGCGATCTGTTCTTCGTCGCCGACGGCACCGGCGGCCATACCTTCACCGAGAACTATAACCAGCACCAGTCGGCGGTCTCCAAGCTGCGCGCGCTCGAGCGCCAGCAGCAGAACGACACCGCAGAGCCCGACGACGCGCCGCCGCCGGTCGGCACCACCGGAACGACGCCGCCGCAACAGCCTGCCGCGCAGCAGCCTCCGGCGGCCCAGCCGGCGCAGCAGCCGGCCGCGAAAAAGAAGCCGCGGGCCGCGAACGGCGCCAAATCCTCCGGATCGCAGGATGCGCTCAACCGCTATGAAGCGGCGCGTTCGCACGGCGACAGAGCACATAGTCGGGGAGCGAGCGCCGCCGTGCCGGCGGCGCAGAGCGCGCCGACCGCGCAGTAAGTCTTGCTCGGGACAACCGGCCGGTTTGTCCGCCGCATCCCGCTTTGTTCGCGCACGGAAAACCGGTTTCCCCCGGCCGGGCGGATGGCCTATTGTCCCGGCGGTTCGCGTCGCGAATCTTCAATCTGAATCAAACTGGAGTGGGAATCGCGATGGCGCTGTCGAGCATGACCGGCTTTGCGCGAAGCCACGGCACCAGCGGTCCCTACAGCTTCGAGTGGGAGCTGAAATCGGTCAACGCCAAGGGGCTCGATTTCCGGATGCGGCTGCCGCCGGGCTGGGACGATCTGGAGCCGGCGGCGCGCAAGCAGGTGACCGAGAAACTGGCGCGCGGCACCATCTACGCCAATCTTGCCGTCAAGCGGTCCGGCGAGGTCGCCGCGATCCGCATCAACGAAGAGGTGCTCGCCTCTGTGCTCAAGATTGCGCAGGATCTGGCCAAGCGCACCGGCGCGGCGCTGCCGAGCGTCGATGGCCTGCTCGGGATCAAGGGCGTGATCGAGGTGGTCGAGCCCGAGGACGATGATGCCGATGTGCAGGCGGCGAAAGCGGCGATGCTCACCGGCTTCAGTGAGGCGCTGCAAAGCCTCGTCGAGATGCGCCGGCGCGAGGGCACCACGCTCGGCCAGATTCTCAGCCAGCGCATGGACGACATCGAGCGTCTGGCCGGCAAGGCGGAGGCCGCGCCCGGCCGCAAGCCGGAGGTGATCCGCGCGCGTCTTGCCGAACAGATCGCAACGCTGCTCGAAGCCTCCGACCGTTTCGATCCGGAGCGGCTCAGTCAGGAAGCGCTGATGATGGCGACCAAGGCCGACATCCGCGAGGAGCTCGATCGCATCGCCTCGCACATCGCGCAGGCCCGCGACCTGCTCGCCAAGGGCGGCGCGGTCGGCCGCCGGCTGGATTTCCTGTCGCAGGAGTTCAATCGCGAGGTCAACACCTGCTGCTCGAAATCGAACGATCTCGAGCTCACCAATACCGGGCTGGAGATGAAGAACATCGTCGAGCAGTTCCGCGAACAGGTCCAGAATCTGGAGTGAGGCCATGACCCATCATGGAGACGGGACCGGCGATCGCCGCGGGCTGATGTTCGTGCTGTCCTCGCCATCGGGCGCAGGCAAATCAACATTGTCGCGCATGCTGATCGAGCACACCTCCGGCATCCGCATGTCGGTGTCGGTGACGACGCGGCCGATGCGGCCCGGCGAGGTCGACGGGCAGCATTATCATTTCATCGACAAGACGAAGTTCGACGCCATGGTGAAGGGCGACGAACTGCTCGAACACGCGCCGGTGTTCGACAATCACTACGGCACGCCGCGCCAGCCGGTCGAGGCGGCGCTCGGTTCGGGGCAGGACGTGCTGTTCGACATCGACTGGCAGGGCACCCAGCAGCTTCGCGAGAAGGCCCGCGCCGATGTGGTCAGCGTCTTCATCCTGCCGCCCTCGGCGGCGGCTCTGGAGAAGCGGCTGCATACCCGCGCGCAGGATTCCGACGAAGTGATCCGCGGCCGCATGAGCCGCGCCAGCCACGAACTCAGCCACTGGGCGGAGTACGATTACGTCGTGGTCAACCACGAACTCGACGTGGCATTCGCCGAGATCAGGACCATCCTGCGCGCGGAGCGTCTCAAGCGCGAGCGCCGGACCGGTCTGTCGACGTTCGTGCGCGCGTTGCAGAAACAGCTCGAGGCGTAGCCAGCTCGCGCGGCGGGGCGCTGTCGCGGCGCGGCGATGCCGGGCGTTGCGACGCCCGCCGCAGCAGGTCCTCCAACTCGTCGGCGGTGGCGCGGCGCGGTTCGGCCGGCTGGTCATAAGCCTGCGCCGACACGGCATCGGCCTCGATACCGGTTTGATGCAGATCGTCGTAATACGCGGGCTCATGCTCGTGCGTCCGCGCGTGCAGGCGCTCCACATGCTCGCGCGCTTCGGCGAGTTCGCGCACATTGCGGACCCAGCGCGGCGGCTCGGCCAATTCGACCGGTTCGGCGACCATGTCCTCATAAGTCGGACGTTCGGCGTCCGCATCGAGCGGCGCCCAGATGTCGCGGCGTTGCCGCGGCGGCTGCTCGACCTGCACTCCGAAAGAACGGCGGCCGAGACGTTGCAGCAGATGCCGGTTCATGAAGGCGGCGAGGGCGATCACCACCACGAGCAGACCGAGCGCGATGCGGAACGGACTGAACGTGCTGGCGGCGGCCTGCGATGCGGCGGGCTGCTGCGCCGATACCGGCCGCACGACCGCGGTGCGTACATGCACCGGCGGCGGGGCGGGCTGTTGTGTTGTGACGGGCTGGGCTTGCGGCTGAGGATCGGCGGCCGTCGGATCTGCGGATGCGCCGGACGCAGCGTTGTTCGCTTGGTTGTTCGCTTGTGTGCTGGAATCAGAAATCGACGGAGTCGCGACTTGCGCCGGCGTCTGTCCCTGCGAACTCTGCGCGACCGCTTCGCGGGTGCCGTCAGACGCGGCGCTGGCCAGAGCTTGCGGCGCGCGGCGCGCGGGAAGCTGGGCATCCGCTTCCATGGGCCATTCGGCAACCGTTGCTGAAGGAGACGCAGGTGGAGTGAGCTCCGCGCGCGCATTCGCCACCTTCGGCTGCATCGGCGGCTCGCTCGATGTCGATTTCGTCTCGCGCGATGCTGCGGCCGCGGGCTTCGCAGCGCTCTTCACCTTGCCGCCTTCGTCGCCGAGGTACCAGCATTTGCGCTTGGTGCCGCGTTCGAGGCGATAGTACCAATGCCCGCCCGGCGGCGTGGTGGCCTTCGGCGCGGCGAGACATTCGTCCGCTTTGTTGGTGTCCCCGCCCGCCGTCGCGCCGTCAGGCGCGGCGAGTGCAACGCTCGCGAGGCAGCTCAGGACAGCCGCCGTCGTCAGTCTCAGAGATGTGTTTGACATATGCTTCCCCAATCACGCGATACTCTGCGGGGTGAGTTCTCCGTGTGAAGTTGGGTGGCAATGAGCCGCAAATTCGGACAGTCGATGACTTAATTGGGGCGGCTGATCAGGGCGTTGTACACGCATGCGTTGCGTGCGCCGGCTCCGCGTTGCGTGCGCAGCCCTGTTGTGAGCGAAGGTCGGATTGCCGTGTCGCATTGTTCGCGCATACTGCGGCGCGGCTCGGATCGCGCGTCGGCTGCAGAGGAGTATCCGCCCGTGCCTTCGGTTTTTCCGACACCGCTGACAAAGATGTTCGGCATCCGTCTTCCGATCATGCTGGCGCCGATGGCCAATGTCAGCGGCGGCGCGCTGGCCGCGGCGGTGACACATGCGGGCGGTCTTGGTTTCATTGGCGGCGGCTATGGCGACCGCGATTGGTTGACCAGTCAATTCGCCGCCGCCGGCAATGCATCGATCGGTGTCGGCTTCATCACATGGTCGTTGGCAAAGCAGCCGGAACTGCTCGATCTTGCGATCGATCACGCGCCGCAGGCGATCTTCCTGTCGTTCGGCGATCTGCGGCCGTTCGCGGCCAGGGTGAAGCGCGCCGATATCCCGCTGATCGCGCAGGTGCAGACGCTGCGTGACGCGATCGCGGCGCGCGAGGAGGGGGCCGACGTCATCGTGGCGCAGGGCACCGAGGCTGGCGGCCACGGCGCCTCGCGGGGCACGCTCTCGCTGGTGCCGGAAGTGGTCGATGCCTGCGCGGGCGTGCCGGTGGTGGCGGCAGGCGGCATCGTCGATGGCCGCGGCCTTGCGGCGGCCCTGATGCTGGGCGCGGCGGGCGTGTTGTGCGGCACGCGCTTCGTCGCCTCAGCGGAATCGCTGGTGCATGCGAATGTGAGAACCGCGGCGGTTGCGGCCACCGGTGACGATACGCTGCGCAGTTCGGTATTCGACGTTGCCCGCAACATCGATTGGCCAAAGCCATGGACCATGCGCACGCTGCGCAACGGTTTCACCGCGCAATGGGCCGAGGATTTCGACGGCCTGCGCGAGAATGCCGGGCGCGAGGCCGCGCGTTACGCGCAGGCGCGCGAGGCGGGTGACACGGACGTCGCCGCCGTCATTGTCGGAGAAGGCATCGGCCTCGTCCATGAGGTCGCGCCGGCGGCGCAACTGGTGCGGCAGATGGCGGATGAGGCGATCCGGCTGCTCGGGCGCTGATCGCGGACATCAACAGCAAAACGGCGGAGACGCATCGCGTCCCCGCCGCAAGAGTAGCCGATCGGTTCGGGTCAGGCAGCCTTGCCGATGCTGGCTGCCTCGGCAGCGGCCCGCTGCATGCTCGCCGACATATCGCTGGTCACCGTGCTTTGCTGCTCGACCGCGACGGCGGTGGAGGCGACGTATTCGCTGACCCGCTGGATCTCGCTCTTGATCGCTTCGAGCGAGCTTCCGACATTGCGGGAAATATCGTTCAGCCCCTCGATTTCCTCGGCGATCTTGTCAGTGGCCTGCTTGGCCTGGTTGGCCAGGCTCTTCACCTCGGATGCGACCACGGCGAAGCCGCGACCCGCCTCGCCCGCACGGGCGGACTCGATCGTCGCATTGAGCGCGAGCAGGTTGATCTGCCCGGTGATGTTGCCGATGATCTCGACGATGCCTTCCATGGCGGTCGCGGCGTTGTTGAGCTGGCGCGCGCGCTCGTCGGCGGTTTCCACCCGTGCGACGGCCTCCATCGCGGTGTCCCTGGATTTGCGCATCGCCTCTGCGATCTCTCGAACCGAAGCGTTCAGTTCCTCGGCGCCGGAGGCGACGGTCTCCATCATGCTGCGGACACGCTCGCTCTTCATCCGGGCGATCACCTGGGCGGTCGTGTCACTGGCGTATTTCACCACCTTGAACGGCCGGCCGTTCAGATCGAGGATCGGATTGTAGGAAGCCTGGATCCAGATATCCCTGTCGCCCTTGCCGATACGCTGGAATTCGCCGGACTGATACTCGCCGCGACCAAGCGCGGCCCAGAATTCGCGATAGGCACTGCTGTCCTTCACGCTCTGGGGTACGAACATGCTGTGATGGCGGCCCTTGATCTCATCAAGGGTATAGCCGAGCGTCTGGAGGAAATTGGCGTTGGCGGTGCGCACGGTGCCATCCATGTTGAACTCGATCACCGCCTGCGATTTTCCGATCGCGGTGATCTGCCCTTGGGAATCGGCGGCGTGCAGCTTTTGCTCGGTGATATCGGTTGCGAACTTCACCACCCTGAACGGCTTTCCGCTGTCATCGAGGATCGGTGTATAGGTCGCCAGGATCCAGACCTCCTTGCCGCCCTTGCCGATGCGCTTGTATTCGGCGCTCCGATACTGGCCGCGATTGAGCGCGGCCCAGAACTCGCGATAGTCGGCACTGTTGCGCGTCTCCGGCTCGATGAACATGCTGTGATGCTTGTCCTGGATCTCGGCCAGCGTGTAACCCATCGTGTTCAGAAAATTCTCGTTCGCGGTGATGATGGTGCCGTCCATCCTGAATTCGATCACGGCCTGCGAATTGGAGATTGCCCGGATCTTTCCGGCATCCTCCATGCTGCGGACCTTCGCAACCGTGACGTCGGCTGCAAGCTTGATGACCTTGGTCGGCTTGCCGTCCTTGTCGAGAATCGGGTTGTAGCTGCCGACAATCCAGACTTCGCGTCCGCCCTTGGCGATCCGCTTGAACTCGCCGGACTGGTACGTGCCCCGGCCGAGCTCCTGCCAGAAGCCGCGGTACTCGGCGCTGTCGCGCGTCGCCGGCTCGACGAACATGCTGTGGTGCTTGCCCTGGACTTCGGCCAGCGTGTAGCCCATCGTCTTCAGAAAATTCTCGTTCGCGGTGATGATGGTGCCGTCCAGCGCAAAATCGATCATGGCTTGTGAACGATTGATGGCTGCAACAATGGCTTGCTGTGAAAGAGCGTCATTCCGTCGCGAAAACATCTTTGTATCCTTCAAAAAAGCCGATCTCGATATCGGAAAAATGGTTCGAATAAATTGAGAATTTTCACGACCTTTATAATAATGTATTAATCGTGCGGGCTTTCGCGCCGGCAATCTGCGAACCGGTTGCACTTTGAGGTTGAAGGCGCTTTGTCGCAACCGTTAGGCCACCGGCAAATAGCGAGTGTGGCGAAGAAGGGCGCAAAGGATGGTCCGTCTTCAAAAATGCCGGGATTGATCTTCAGGCGATGCAATGAACATGCGCGGGAAGCCAGATCAGGCCGCGCTTTTCGGGAAGATGAACAAGATGAACGCTGTAGCGCCGGTCGGTGCTGGCGTTGAATTCCATATCCGACAGGGGCGGATCATCCTACTGTCCCATCAACGTTGTGTTGCAACTTGCCGTTGCGCGCGCGGCGGCGGGAGCGGGTAAAATTTTTTTCGATCTTTCGTGAAAACCCTGCGGGGCGGCGCTTTGGAGCCGGGCCGGATGGGGTGTTCTGCCGCAGGCGCTATTCCAAATTCTAATTGCGCAGCATGACGCGCCCGATGATTCTGCCGGCGCGCAACTGGTCGAACCAGTGTTGCGCTTCCGCCATCGGGCGGTCCTGCATCGGCGTCGGCCGAATCTTACCGGCGCGGGCGAGTGCCATCAGTTCTTTCGCCTCGGCGAGCGTGCCGGTCATGAAGCCTTCGATGGTTATGCGCTTGTAGATCCACTGCACCATCGGCAGGCTGAAATTGCCGCCGATCAGGCCGGACACCACGATCTTGCCGCCGCGCGCCAGCACGCTCATGGCAAAGGCCATCGACTTCTCGCTGCCGGCGAAATCGACGATCGCGTCGAAGCCGCCGGTCTCCTTCAGGATACGGCGGGCAAGGTCGGGTTCGGCCGGGTCGTAGGCGACGTCGGCGCCGCTGGCGAGCGCGAGGTCGCGGGCGGCGGCGCTGACATCGGCCACGGAAATCTCCTGGTCGAACATCGCTTGGGCGCAGGACAGGCCCATCATGCCGACGCCGCCGAGGCCGATCAGCAACAGGTTGCGCCGGCGCGGCAGGCCCGCGAGGCGCTTCAGCGCGCCATAGGCGGTGATGCCCGAGCACATCAGCGTCGCGGCCATGCCGGCGGGAAGCGGATCGTAGTCGAGCAGATACTTCGCATCCGGCACCAGCACATGGCTGGCGAAGCCGCCGTCGCGCGCGACGCCGAGATAGCGGTTGCGCATACACAGGTTCTCGTCGCCGTTCTGGCAGTCGCGGCATTTGCCGCAGCCGATCCACGGAAATACCGCCGCCTTCCGTCCGATGATGTCGGGCGGAGCGTCGGGCCCGACACTCTCGACCACGCCCGCGATCTCGTGGCCGAGCGTGAAGGGCAGGTTGATGCCGCGCGTGGTGTCGATGCGCTCGCCATTGCCGGCGTCGGCATAGCCGTCCTGGATGTGAAGATCGGAATGGCACAGGCCGCAGCATTCGACCCGCACCAGCTCCTCAGCGAAGCGATGATGACTTGAGTTCGGTCAGCTTGCGCGCCATCGCGACAAAGCCGGAGATCGGGATGGTTTCGGCGCGGCGGGTCGGATCGACGCCGGCGGCCTCCGCCAGCAGCGCCGGATCGACGCCGAGCGATTTCAGACTCTGCCGCAGCATCTTGCGGCGCTGGCCGAACGCCGCCGCGGCGATCTGTTCGAGCGCGCGGCGCTCGCAAGGCTCGGGCGCGGCGCGCGGGATCAGGCGGACCACCGACGATGTCACCTTCGGCGGCGGCACGAAGGCGCTGGGCGAGATGTCGAACAGAATCCTGGTCTCGGCCCGCCAGTTCGCCAGCACGCCGAGGCGGCCATAGGCGTCGTCGTTGTCATGCGCGACAATCCGTTCGGCGACCTCGCGCTGGAACATCAGCACCATCATGTCGTACCAGGGT
Source organism: Hyphomicrobiales bacterium (assembly GCA_017305455.1). Taxonomy (GTDB): domain Bacteria; phylum Pseudomonadota; class Alphaproteobacteria; order Rhizobiales; family Xanthobacteraceae; genus Afipia. The sequence continues at coordinate 46,424 of JAFKKO010000131.1, forward strand.
GGCCATGGCTCGGCGCAAAGCCAGTCGATCAGCAGCACGGTCGCGATGTTGTAGGGCAGGTTGGCGACGATCTTCGCCGGCTCGCCCTTCAGCAATGGACGCGGATCGAATTTAGTGGCGTCGCCATGCACGATGTCCAGCCGTCCGGGATAATGCGCGGCGATTTCCGCCAGCGCCGGCAGTGCGCGCTCGTCGCGCTCCACCGCGATCACCCGCGCTGCGCCGGTCGCGAGCAGCGCCCGCGTCAGGCCGCCGGGGCCGGGGCCGATTTCGATGACCGTTCTGCCCTCCAGCGGACCGGCGGCGCGGGCGATCCGCGCCGTGAGATTGAGATCGAGCAGGAAGTTCTGGCCGAGCGACTTACGGGCCGACAGCTCGTGCCGCTTGATGACCTCGCGCAGCGGCGGCAGATCGTCGATCTGGCTCATGGCGCTGGTTTCGCCTCAGCCATCCGCGCCGCAAGGCGCAGCGCCGCGATCAGGCTGGAGGGATTGGCGCGGCCGCTGCCGGCGATGTCGAAGGCGGTGCCGTGATCCGGCGAGGTGCGGATGAAGGGCAGGCCGAGCGTGACGTTGACGCCCTCGTCGAAGGCCAGCGTCTTGATCGGGATCAGCGCCTGATCGTGATACATGCAGATCGCGCAATCGTAGGTCTTGCGCGCGGCGGCGTGGAACATGGTGTCCGCCGGCAATGGCCCGCGCGCGTCGATGCCCTCGTCGCGCAGCCGCCGCACCGCCGGTGCGATGATCGCCTGATCTTCCTTGCCGAGCGATCCGTCCTCGCCGGCATGCGGGTTGAGGCCGGACAGCGCAAGGCGCGGCTGGGCGATGCCGAAGCGGGCTTTCATGTCGGCAGCGACGATGCGCGCGGTCTCGACGATCAGGTCGGTGGTCAGCGTTGTGATCGCCTCGCGCAGCGGCAGGTGGATGGTTACCGGCACCACGGCCAGCGTTTCCGACCACAGCATCATCACCGGTAGCGGCGTCCGGCCGCCGCTCGCCGCGAGTTCGGCGAGGAATTCGGTGTGGCCGGGATGTTTGAATCCGGCGCGATAGAGCACGCTCTTGGCGATCGGGTTGGTGACGACGGCGCTGGCGCGGCCGGCCACCACATCGGCGACGGCGTGGCGGATCGAGGAGATCGCGGCGGGCGCGCTGGTCTCGTCCGGGCGGCCGGGCTCGGCGGTGACGGGATGGCCGTCGGCGACCACCGGCAGCGCGCCCGCGAACAGGCGGGCGGCGGTGTCGGGGGTTGCTGCGCTGGTGTTAAGCGTGACGCCGAGCAGGCGTGCGCGGCGATCGAGACAGTCCTTGTCGCCGATCAGATAGAACGGCGGGAGCTGCAGCTCGCTGCGGCGCAGCCACGCCGCAATGGTGATGTCGGGTCCGATGCCGGCCGGCTCGCCAAGGGTCAGTGCAACGGGCTTGATGCTCATGTCCGCCTTCAGCGGTATTCGATCATGGCGCCTTTTCGAATTTCCTGCAGATAGGATTTCGACTTGGCCTCGTATTTCTGGGCGTAGAGCTTGTCACGCGCCGCGCGCTTCGCCGGGGTGTCGGCCGTGGTCGCCTGGCGGCTGCACAGCACGACCATCTCGATGCCTTGCTTGGTGACTTCAGGCGCGGTCATGTGGCCGACCGGCGTCTTGTCCATCACCTCGCGCAGATTGCCGGGCAGGTCGGCGGAGGTCTTGGTGATCTGGTCGCGGATCGCGCCGTTGCGCAGCGAGCGGAAAATGCTGACCGCGTCCTCGCAGCTCTGCACCCGCGCGCGCAGCGTCTCGGCTTCCTTGCGCCGCTGCTCGACCGAGGAGCCCTGAGGTATGAACAGCACCACCGGCCGCAACCGATACTCGAAGCTTTCGCCTTCCTTAGCCTCGCCTTCGCTGCCGATGACCGAATGCACGTCCTTCTCGCCGACCAGCAGGCTTTGCTGGAAGCGCCCGCGCACCAGCGCCGACCATGCGGTCTCGGCCTTGAGGCGCTGTTTCATCGCCTCGGGGCGGATGCCCTGCGCCTCCAGCATCTTGGAAAGCTGGTCGGCGCTCAGCCGCATGCGGGCGGCCATGTTGGCGTAGGCGGAATCGACGTCGGAAGCGGAAAGATTGATGCTGTATTTCTTCGCTTCCTTGATCTTCACCTTGTCGTCGATCAGTTCCTGGATCGTTTCCTGGCGCGACAGCGTCTTGCGGGTGATCAGGGTCATCAGCTTGGTGCGCTGAGCGATGTCGAGATTGGTGATGGGCTCGCCATTGACGATCAGGGCCACGGACTGCGCGCGCGCGCCGGCAGGAGCCGCGAAGGCTAGAACGAGAGCCAGCGCCGCAACGGACATCGATCGGGACAGGATGTGGTCTGCAATCATGATGTAATCGCCATAGATCCGGTTCTGTTAGGAGCCTCCCGTGGCGGAACGGCGGCAAGACGGCGTTCGCGCGACCTTACTGCGTCGTTCCGACGCTGGTGGAGACCGCAGTGCCTCCGATCGTGCGCAGCCCAAGCTGGAACATCACGCGGTGATCGGTGACGGGAACATTGTTGACCAGCGTCGTATAATTGTAATCGGTGACGTAGTTGACGCCCAGGATGAAGCAGTCATCCACATAGCCGGCGCCGACGATGTACTGGTTCACCTTGTTGCTGTTGAGATCGTAGCGCAGGCCACCCGACACCACCCAGTTGGCGGCGAGCTTGAACGAGCCGGTGCTGAGGATGCCCTGCCGCCGCGTCAGGAAGCCGAGCTCGGGCTGCGGCGCGTAATCGCCATACAGCATGCTGACGGACCAGCGGTCGAAGGCGGCGCGGGCTTCTGTCTCGAAGCGCTTCACCTCGCCGGTCGACTCGTCGAGGCGGGCGCGCGCGGTGAGGCTGTAGATCTTGTTCGGCTGATAGGAGAGGCGGGTGACGTAGTCGGAGCGGTCGGTCTCCAGACCGGTGTTGAGGCCGGTATTGGTGAGGTCGCGCACCGCGTAGGAGTTCAGGCCGAACAACTGGTACGACTGGCCGAACAGGAAATTGATCGAGCCGCCGCGATCGAATTGCGTGGTGGCCTGGACGCCGACATTGGCGCGGCCGCCGCCCTCGACACGATCCCAGCCGGAGAATTTGTTGACGCTGAACAGGTTGCTGTCGTCGAAGGTCAGACTCTGCGCGTCTTCATTCGGCAGGCGGCCGGCGCGCGCCTCGTTCGGGCGGATGATGACCTGCGCGATCGGCTCGAGCGTCGTGGTGCCCCACGGCTGCACGTTGATGAACGGGTAGCGATATTCGAGGCCGATGGTCGGCATGATGCGCGCGAACTGAGTGTCACCCGGCTGGATGTAGTTGGCAACGCCGGGCTGGTTCAGGATGTGCGCATCGATCAGGTCGGCGCGGACCGAGGCGAACGGCGTGAAGATCTGGCCGAACGGATCGGTGAAGGAACGCCGCCACTGCGCTTCGGCGGACAGCCGGCTGTAGGTGCCAGGAACGCCGCGCAGCAGGCAGTTCTGCGGCGTACGCGCCATCGGATCGGCCGAGGTCGGCGTGCAGAGGCTGAAATTGTTGCCGATGCCCATGGTCGGGTCGGGCCCGGTGTTGGTATTGATCCGATCGAACGAGGCGCTGTCGCGGCTCAGGCTGGTGAAGTTGGCCTTGTAGCTGAACTCGCCGCCCAGAAGATTGCGGTTGAGCACGTTGGCGTAGTCGATCACCGGATGGACGATCGGGATCTGGCTCTGCACGTCGGTCGCCGAGTAGCCGAGATAATAGATCGTCCGCGCATCGAAGTAGCTGCGGTTGCCGACGCCGGTGAGATAGAACTGCGAGATGCCTTCGGTCGGCGTCAGCAGGAACGAATTGAGCGGGTTCTTGTAGGCCGCGAGGTTGTAGTCGCGGAAGAAGGCGTTGTCGGTCGCGGTGACGGCATCCCAGCCCCAGACCCATTGATGATTCAGCGCGAACTGGCCGCTGGAATCGAGGCCGCCACGGAAATTGCGGTTGCCGGGCTCGGCGCCGAATGCGTCGCGATCGAGCTGGCGGATGCCGTAGGCACGGATTTCATAGGCGCCGTTGATCAGCCGCTGGCGGAAGTCGCCTTGCAGCAGCACGCCCTGCTTGGTGGTGAAGCGGGGAGTGAAGGTGAAATCGTAGTCGGGCGCGAGCGCCCAGTAGAACGGCGTCTCGACGCCGATGCCGGTTCGGCTGTTGGTCACCGAATAGGGCATCAGGAAGCCGGTCTTGCGCTTCACCGTCGGGTCGGGCGTCGAGAAATACGGCATGTAGGCGATCGGCATGCCGAAGAGCTCGAGCGTCGCATCCTCGAAATAGAGCATCCGCTCGGTCTTGTTATGGATGATGCGCGCGCCCTTGACCTGCCACAGCGGCGGCTTCTTCGGGTTGTCCTTGCACGCGGCGCAGGCGGTGTAGACGCCGCTCTGGAACACGGTGACATCGCCGTTGCTGCGGTCGGCGCGGGTCGCGGCCATCCGCGTTGAATCGCCGGTATCGACGCGCAGCGAGTCGACGAAGCCGTCGCGATAGTCGTCCGACAGATCGAGTTCGTTGGCGTAGACGATCTTGCCGTCGGCATCGGTCAGCCGGACGTTGCCCTCGGCGTGCAGGCGCTTGGTCTTCTGGTCGTAGATCACCTTGTCGGCTTCGAGGGTCGAGCCGTTGTAGTAGATCTGGACGTTGGCGACCGCGGCGACGCGCGAGTTGTTGTAGTCGTAATTGAGCTCCTGCGCCCGCACGAGCATCTGTCCGTCCTTGGCGTTCGGATTGCGCGGCGGCGGTTTCGGCCGGGGCGGGCGGGGATTGTAGTTGAAGGTGGTCTGCGCGCTGGCCGGAGCGGGCGCCAGCGCCACGCCGGAGACTGCCGTCAGCAGGGCCAGAATCGCGGACGCAAACAGCCGTTGGCGGCGCAAGCGATCGCGCCGCCTGAACCCAGGCGTCAGTTCTTGGAGGGCGGCGATTACGGCCACTACCCGTCCTCCTGATAAAGCAGAGCCATGAAGCCCGTGAGGCCGCCGACAAAGACAGGCAGCCACGCGGCCGCGAGCGGATGCATCAGTCCGGCCCTGCTCAAATCCTCAGTTACTTTCGACAGGACATAGAGCAGAAACCCTGCTGCGACGCCACTTAAAACCATCTTCTGCACTCCGCCGAAGCGGAAGAAACGCAGGCTCACAGCGGCCGCGAGCATCACCATCGCACCCAGTAAAAAAGGCTGCGCGAGCAATTTCTGATATTGCAGACGGTATCCGGATGCTGCCAAACCGGAGTTTTCGGCCGACTTGATGTAGTCCGGAAGTTGCCAAAATGACACGGTTTCGGGGGTGGCGAAGCTGTTGCGGACCTGCGCCCGGGTCAGGCTGGTGGCGATGAAGAAGCTGTCATGGTCCTGCGGCGGGTCGCCCATGGTGAAGATTCGCGCGCCCCGCAGGTGCCAGCGCCCGGGCTCGAGGGTCGCCTCGCGGGCCTCGATCCGGTCCTTGAAGCCGCCATCCGGATCGAATCGGAATACGGTCAGTCCGGTCAGGCGCTCGCCCTGGGCCCGGCTGGTGGTGGCGTTGATGATCGCCTGACCCTCGGAGGTCACCTGATTGACCCAGAAGCGGGCGTTCTCCTGAGGGGTGGCGGCACCCTCGGAGAAGAGCTGCGCCTCCATCTCCTTGGCGCGCTCCTGCATGAAGGCCGACATCGGATTGTAGATCAGCGTCGCCAGCGCACCGATCACGAGCGCGCTGAGAAGCGCGGGGCGGGTGAATTGCCAGGCCGAGACGCCGGCGGCGCGCGCGATCACCAGTTCGAGGCTGCGCGACAGCGCGAGGAACGAGGTCATCGCGCCGATCAGGATGCAGAACGGCATCAGCTTTTCGAGCAGTTGCGGCACCCGGAACAGCGAGGTTTGCGCCACGAACAGCGCAGAGGCCGAGGCGTTGTTGGCGGTGCGGCGCATCAGCTCGATGTAGTCCACGAGGACGACGAGCACGAAGATGCCGATGAACACCGCGGCGGCGGCCACGACGAACCGTATCGCGAAATAGCGCGAGAGGGTGCCCATCAGCATGTGCGGCAATCCATCGTCGCTGGAAAATTTGCGCACGCGCATGCGATCGCACGCGCGCCGGAGGCGCGCGATGCGATGCGGGCGCATGTCGTATCGGCGCGCCCCGTCGGCAAGTCGGAGATGGTGAATAACCCCATCCGGTAGCAATATCCCCAAGGACCCTGTCCGAACGGCCATCCCGCCATGCTTCGCAGGGAAGCACCCCGTGGCCAGACGCCGATCCGGACAATTTTCATTATCTCATACTATCTCTTTGATCGGTCGATAAAATGGCTGCTCCGCGGCGGTGCCCTTGCTATAGTTAACAAAAGCTCAAGGCGTTGCTTTCGCATCACGCATCGAAGCCTCCGATGCTGGTGAGTGAGTGTGCGTTCGCTTTGCAGTGCCGCGGAGAAGGGGCCATAGTGCCGTTCCTGCCGGGATTCCCGTCAAGCTGCGATTTTTGGAGGATTTGCTTATGACCGACGCCGTCAAGGTCGGCTTCGTGCCTTTTTCAACGACGCCGCGCGGCGTGCTGGTGGTGTTTACCGACGAGACCATGCGATTCGGGGTCGCGGCCCGCAGGATGCTCGGCGCCGCCGCCGACACGGTGAAGCGGGCGGCGACCGCCAGCGCCTTCAAGGGCAAGAGCGCCACCGCGCTCGATATTCTCGCGCCGGCGGGCCTGAAGGTCGGCCGCCTGATCGTGGTCGGCACCGGCAAGGCCGGCTCGCTCAAGGAAGAAGACTACATCAAGATCGGCGGCGCGGCGGTCGGCCGCCTCAAGGCCAACACCGAGGCGGTCACCCTGATCGCCGAACTGCCGACCGGCGCGCTGAAGCCGCATCAGATCGCGGCGCTTGCGGCCGGCATCCGGCTGCGCGCCTACAAATTCGACCGCTACAAGACCAAGAAGAAGGACGAGGACAAGAAGCTCACCGCGCAGATCTCGATCGCGGTGGCCGACGTCGCCGCCGCGCGCAAGACGTTCGCGCCGTCCGACAAGGTGGTCGATGGCGTGCTGATCGCGCGCGAACTCGTCAACGAGCCGCCGAACGTGCTCTATCCGGCGGAATTCGCCCGCCGCGCCGCGCAGCTTCGCCGCCTCGGCGTCAAGGTTGACATCCTCGACGTCAAGGCGATGGAAAAGCTCGGCATGGGCGCGCTGCTCGGCGTGTCGCAGGGCTCCTATCATCCCGGCCGCATGGTGGTGATGCGCTGGAACGGCGCATCGAACAAGACCGACAAGCCGATCGCTTTCGTCGGCAAGGGCGTCTGCTTCGATACCGGCGGCATCTCGATCAAGCCGGCGGGCAGCATGGAGGACATGAAGGGCGACATGGCGGGCGCGGCCTGCGTTGTCGGCCTGATGCACGCGCTGGCCGCGCGCAAGGCCAGGGTCAACGCGGTCGGCGCCATCGGCCTGGTCGAGAACATGCCGGACGGCAATGCGCAGCGCCCCGGCGATATCGTCACTACGATGTCGGGCCAGACCATCGAGATCATCAACACCGACGCTGAAGGCCGCCTCGTGCTCGCCGACGTGCTGTGGTACGTCGCGCAGAAGCACAAGCCGAAATTCATCGTCGATCTGGCGACCCTGACCGGCGCGATCATGGTCGCGCTCGGCACCGAATATGCCGGCCTGTTCTCCAACAACGACGAATTGTCTGAACGTCTGACCAAGGCCGGCCGCGCCACCGGCGAGCATGTCTGGCGCATGCCGCTCGGCCCCGAATACGACAAGCAGATCGATTCCAAGTTCGCCGACATGAAGAACGCCGCCGGACGCTGGGGCGGCTCGATCACCGCCGCGCAGTTGTTGCAGCGTTTCGTCGACAACACGCCGTGGGCGCATCTCGACATCGCCGGCACCGGCATGGGCGCGCCGGCGAGCGACATCAACACGAGTTGGGGCTCGGGTTATGGCGTGCGGCTGCTCGACCAGCTTGTCGCCGATCACTATGAAGCGAAACGCTGAGGTCTGTTTGGACATACAGCGATCTGAAGCCCTCACCCTGAGGAGCCTTCCGAAGGAAGGCGTCTCGAAGGGAAGGGCGTCGTGAAGCCTCATCCTTCGAGACGCGATTTCTTGCGAAATCGCTCCTCAGGATGAGGGAGCGGCGCTTCCAAACAGCTTCTGAAGACCGGACTGCACGCAGCATGACCGAAGTTCTTTTCTATCATCTGCAGAACCGGACGCTGGAAAGCGTGTTGCCGCCGCTGCTCGAGAAATCGCTGGAGCGCGGCTGGCGCGTCGCGATCCAGGCCGGCTCGGAAGAGCGCGCCGATGCGCTCGACGGCCATCTGTGGACCTATCGCGAGGACAGCTTTCTGCCGCACGGCACCTGGCGCGATGCCGATGCCGCCGATCAGCCGGTGGTGCTGATGGTGGACGAGGGCAATCCGAACAGCGCCAACATCCGCTTTCTGGTCGACAATGCGAATCTGCCGGCCGACTGCGCCGGGTATGAACGTGTGGTCCTGATCTTCAACGGCGACGACGACGATGCGCTGTCGCGCGCGCGCGCCGCCTGGAGCGAGGGCAAGGCGAAGGGTTTCGATCTGACTTACTGGCAGGCCGATGAGCGCGGCCGCTGGCAGCGCCGCGATTGACGGGGGGCATCTGATCGTTCATTGGCGGCGTCGTTCATTGAACGTCATGGCCATTGAACGTCATGGCGGCGGGTTAATGATATCCGCGATTTTCGCGGCGGCCGCTTGCGGTCAGCCACCATCGTGCCGCAAATAGATGGTGGGAAGGGGCTGCGCGGCCCCGGACGATAAGGGCAGCCGTCAAGCCGCCGATCCTTGGGACGATCAGTTCCGCGGCATCCGCACCGGACAGATGCGAACGAAAAAGATGTGAGAGCGATTTTGAGCGTTGAGACCAGACTGGCCGGCCGCAAGGGACTTCTCGCTGTTCTGCTGATCGCGCCGCTGATCAGCGGTTGCGGTGCGAGTATCAGCGATTTCTCGATCAAGGATCAGGAATGGCTGGCGCGTCCCGGCCGTATGTTCGGCACCAAGTCGCTGTCGCTGGAGACGCCGCCGCTCACGCCGGAGAAACCGGTGACGCCGGACGATCTGGTGTCGGCCGAAGGCGGGTGCCCCGGCATGGCATCGGCCATGTCGCCTGAGGGCAACGTTGCCGAAGGCGCAGCCGCCGATGGCGGGCCGCAGCCGGTCGGCGCCGTCGCGCTCGGCCACACCGAATGCGATGTGGTGCGTTCCATTGGCGCACCTGACAGTGTCAATTTGTCGAACAATTCGCGCGGCGAGCGCGTCGCAACCATCACCTATCTGCACGGCGTGCGTCCCGGACTTTATACCTTCACCGCCGGCCGCCTGAGTTCGGTCGAGCGCGTCGATGTGCCGACGCCCGCCAAGCCTGCAAAATCCGCGAAAAAGAAGCGCGGGTAGGGCGAAACAACCGCGCAACGCACCGAGACCTTCGCCCGAGATATTCTGAAATCTCGTCATGCCCGCGCTTGTCGCGGGCATCCACGTCTTCATGAGAGATCAGCAAGCAAAAGACGTGGATGGCCGGGTCAAGCCCGGCCATGACGACTTTGTCTTGAATTCGTGCACTACTGCGCCTCGTCGAACGCGGCGCTGGCCGTGAGCCATTGTTCCTCGGCGCGCTGCAATGCGTTCTCCGCGCCGGCCCGCGCCTTGGTCAGTTGCGCCGCCTGTTTCGGATCGCGCTGGAAGATGTCCGGCAGCATCAATGCGGCATCGATCTTGGCGATGATGCCGGTGATGCGTTCGATCTCCGCTTCGGCTTCGGTGATCTGCTGTTTCAGCGGCGCGCGCTTCTCGCTCTTGGCGCGCTGCGGCTTGTCGGCGCTGCGCCCGGCGCGCTCACGGGTATCGTCATTGCCGCCGCGCGTGGTGAGCACGGAGCGGCGATAGTCGTCGAGATCGCCGTCGAACGGCGTCACGGTGTGGTCGGCCACCACCCACAGCCGGTCGGCGCAGGCCTCGATCAGATAACGGTCGTGCGACACCATGATGATGGCGCCGGAAAATTCGTTGATCGCCTCGGCGAGCGCGGCGCGGCTGTCGATGTCGAGATGGTTGGTCGGCTCGTCGAGGATGATCATGTTCGGCGCGTGAAACGTCGCGAGGCCGAGCAGCAGCCGTGCCTTCTCGCCGCCGGAGAGATTGCGCACCGTGGTGTCGCCCGCAGCACCGGAGAAGCCGATCGCGCCGACGCGGGCGCGCACCTTGCTTTCCGGCGCGTCCGGCATCAGCCGGCGCAGATGCGTCGCGGGCGAGCCGTCGAGATCGAGTTCGTCGGTCTGGTGCTGGGCGAAATAGCCGACCGCGAGCTTGTCGGCGCGCACCATCTTGCCCGAGAATGCCGGCAGCTTGCCCGCGAGCAGCTTGACCAGGGTCGATTTGCCGTTGCCGTTGGCCCCGAGCAGCGCGATGCGGTCGTCGGTATCGACGCGCAACGTGACGCGGTTCAGAACCGGTTTCGCCGGATCATAGCCGACGCAGACATTGTCGAGCGCGACGATCGGCGGCGACAGCATCTTCTCCGGCTCGGGGAAGGTGATCTCGCGCACGTCCTGCGTCACCAGCGCGGTGGCGGGCTTCATCCGCTCCAGCATCTTGACGCGCGACTGCGCCTGCCGCGCCTTCGAGGCCTTGGCCTTGAAGCGATCGACGAAGTCCTGCAGCCGCTTGCGCTCCTCGGCCTGCCGCTTGGCGTGCTTGGCGTCCAGCATCTCGCGGGTGGCGCGCTGGTCCTCGAACGACGAATAGTTGCCCTTGTAGAGCGTGAGCCTTCCGCGATCGAGATGCAGGATCTGATCGACCGAGGTGTCGAGCAGGTCGCGGTCGTGGCTGATGATGATCACCGTGCGCGGATAATTCGCCAGATGATCTTCCAGCCACAGCGTGCCTTCGAGGTCGAGATAGTTGGTCGGCTCGTCGAGCAGCAACAGATCGGGCGCGGCGAACAGCGTCGCGGCGAGCGCGACGCGCATGCGCCAGCCGCCGGAGAATTCGGCGCAGGCGCGGAGCTGATCGGCGGCGGAGAAGCCGAGGCCCGAGAGGATCGTCGCCGCCCGCGCCGGCGCGGAGTGGGCGTCGATATCGACCAGACGGGTCTGGATCTCGGCGATGCGATGCGGATCGTGCGCGGTTTCCGCTTCGGCCAGCAGCGCGTGCCGCTCGCGGTCGGCGCGCAGCACCACGTCGATCAGGCTGTCGGGACCGTCGGGCGCTTCCTGCGCGAGCGAGCCGACGCGCCAGCGCGGCGGCAGGCTGATCGCGCCGGACTCCAGCGGCAAGTCGCCGCGGATGGCGTGGAACAGCGTCGATTTGCCGACCCCGTTACGGCCGACAAAGCCCACTCGCGCGCCCGGCACGATCTGGACCGTCGAATGGTCGATCAGCAGTCGCCCGGCGATGCGGATGGAGATGTCGTGGATGGACAGCATGGCGGGGGTTTGCACCGGAGCGGGCGCGAAACGCAACCCTTATCCGTACTGGCCGGGCATCGAGGCAAACCGGCGCGAGGCGGACGCGCAGTCAGCCCGCCGCCTTGCGCTGTTTCAGTCGAGCTGCGGCACGATCGAGGGGGCATCCTCGATGTGCTGCAACTGGTCCATCAATTCCTGCAGGCGAGGCGGCAGATGTCCGGCGCCCGGCTTCATGATGTCGCGAAGCCGTTCGCCGATTCCGTTGCACACCGCGAGACTGGTGGAATGATCCATCTGCGGAGCATCGCCATAACGCGGGTCTGACATGGCCGTCACCATTCGGATTTGAATCAAATTGATCATACGTAACCAAGCGCGGGCGGGAAGAAATGTTTCCCGCGATCGTCGGTATTGGTGAGCAAACAGTAAAGAACTGGTCCGCGACTCAAGATGCGATGGGCATGATTGCGCCGCGCGCACAAAAATCCCGGCCGGGATGCGGTCGGGATTTTCTGTGGACACAAGTTGCGGGTCGGGAACCGACCGCGAGCTTAGTAGCAGCGGTTCACCCAGCGATAACGCCAGCCGTAAGGCGTCGGAACCAGACGGCGCACCGTGCAGCCGCCATAGCCGCCATAGCCGTAATAGGCGGGGCCGCCGGCATAGAAGCGCGGACCGCCCCAGCCGCCGCCGCGCCAGTGGCCTCCGCCACCATGCCAATGGCCGCCACCGCCGTACCCGTGGTGACCGCCGCCGCCACCACCACCGATGGAGTGCCAGCTTCGTGCCGATGCTGTGGTGGACATCGCGGCTGTGCCGCCGATCACCACCGCCGCCGCGAAAAGTCCAAGGACGAGTTTGTGGGCGAGTTTGCGTAACATGGCTGTCTCCTCATCGAGGTGCCGACGGGTTCATGCGAGCGAAACCGCATGTTTGCCTGGGGCGCCTCTTTCGATGACTCTGTGCGCGAGCGTATGACCGACAACGTGAATGCGGCCGTGACGGTGCCTTCAGACAGCGTTCATTTTGATGAAATCGATGTAATCTTGCGCAAGGCCGATATGGCGGCAAAAAGGCCGGTTTCGGGCCATTTTCGGCGAGTTGGGCCCGCCGATCCGCTTGCCGGGAGCCGGAGGCGCCGTTATAAGCCGCGCACCTCATTCCCACAGCATTTCCAAGGATAAGTCATGGCCACCGAGCGCACCTTTTCGATCATCAAGCCCGACGCGACCGAGCGCAACCTGACAGGCGCCGTCAATGCCATCATCGAAAAGGCGGGCCTGCGCATCGTGGCGCAGAAGCGGGTGCGGATGACCCGCGAGCAGGCCGAGACGTTCTACGCCGTGCACAAGGCGCGCCCGTTCTTCGGCGAGCTGGTGGACTTCATGATCTCCGGCCCGGTGGTGGTGCAGGTGCTCGAAGGCGAGAACGCGATCCTGAAGTATCGCGACGTGATGGGCGCGACCGATCCGTCGAAGGCGGCCGAAGGAACCATCCGCAAGGCGCATGCGAAGTCGATCGGCGAGAACTCGGTGCACGGCTCCGACGCGGCGGAAACCGCCCAGGTCGAGATCGCGCAGTTCTTCTCCGGGAACGAAATCGTCGGCTGACGGGGGCGCGGGCCGCTCGGCGCGGCACCAAGTCGCAATCTCCGCTACCGAAAGGGGTTGCTTTCGCCCCGTGTTGGCGATGTATACGGTATACAAGAGCCGGGGCGGTCACCTGCGCGGACGGGTGATGCCGCTTGGCCGTTTGGGGGGAGACTATCGTGGACTGGTTATTGGAAATACTGAGCCCGGCCGCTATCGGCCATCTTTTGGTGCAGCTCGAGCACGAAGTCCAAAGCCCCCAATTCTGGGTCGCTCTCACCAAGATCATCTGGATCAACATCCTCTTGTCCGGCGACAACGCGCTGGTTATCGCGCTGGCCTGCCGCAACCTTGAACCCCGCAAGCGCATCTGGGGCATGGTTCTCGGCGCCGGCGTCGCCGTACTGCTTCGCATCATCTTCACCGGCATCGTCGCGACGCTGATGGAGCTGCCTTATCTCAAGCTGGTCGGCGGTATCGCGCTGATCGTTATCGCCGCCAAGCTGCTGGTTCCGGAGAACCACGACGAGGGTAGCGTGCAGGCAGGCCAGCATTTGTGGGCCGCCGTCCGCATCGTCGCCGTGGCCGACCTCATCATGAGCCTCGACAACGTGATCGCGGTCGCCGCGGCGGCCAACGGCAGCCTCGTGCTGCTGATCATCGGCCTCGGCATCAGCATCCCGATGATCATCGCCGGAGCGGCGCTGATCATGGCCTTGCTCGATCGCATGCCCGCCCTGGTCTGGCTCGGCGCGGCGCTGCTGGGCTGGGTCGCGGGCGAGGTGATCGCCACCGATCCGGGCGTGCATCCGTTCCTGCAGAGCGTGCTCGACGGTCAGATCGCGCTCAACATCGATCCGAGCTCGACGCTGTTCGGCTTCGCCAAGCACTTCCAGATCGGCGGCAATATTGGCGAGTTCCTGCTCGGCATTCTTGGCGTGGTCGTGGTGCTGGTGATCGGCTCGTCGTGGCGCCGCAACGCGCTGCGCGAGCAGCAGCAGCACGCGGCTCCGGCCGAGGCGCAGGCCGAAGCCTGAGATCCTCGCACGTCACGAAAATTGAAAAGCCCGGATCTCGATCCGGGCTTTTTGTTTGCCGAGCGAGGGTCGAAAAGGACTTTATGTCATTTAGTCGTCCCGGCCTGCGCCGGGATGACCAGAAACAGACAAGCTATGGAAGAGGCAAGTTGCGCTCATCGCGACTTACCACTTCACCTCGACGCCGAGCGTGCCCTGATGCGAGGTGAAGTTACCGCGGTACTTGCCGTCGTAATTGGCATAGAGCCGGGCCTGATTGCTCAGGATCCATGACAGGCCTGCGCCGGCGTCCGCGCCGGTCCGGCTTTCAAGAACGCCCTGCACCGAAATGCTGTTGCCGCCGAGGCTGACCTGCACCGGCCCGAGACTCTGCGAGAAGTTATCGACGAACTTGCCATAGGCCGAGACGTCGATGATCTGCCGGCCGATGATCCAGTAATGCCCGACTTCTGCGCCGATCAGCACGCGGGCACGCTCGCCATGCACGTCGCCGACATTGACCGGGTTGAGGCCGCCGATCTCGCGATAGCTGTCGGTCTGCGAGACGACATATTCGAGCCCGAGCTTGGGCACGATGCGGCTCTGGTCGAGGCCGTAATAATAGCTGAGCTCCCCAAGCGCGCCGTCAACGCGACCGTGATAGTTCGCAAGCGTAAGTCCGCCGGCCGTGCCGCGCTGGCTGTCGATTCGGGCAAAGCCATGCACCGCCGCGAATGCGACGGTCCACGGCCCGGTGGTGTAGGCGCCATTGACGCCGAGTTGCGTCAGATCGAGCCGGGCCGATTGCAGCGCCAGCGGCACGTCGATGTCGGTGCGGCTCTGGTCGACCGAGACGCCGAGATTGAACCCCGGCGCCACCGTCATGCCGACGCCCGCGACGCCGCCAGCGGTGGTGCGCTTGTCGCCGGCGAAAGTGCCCTGCGGGTCGGTGCGCGCCGAGGTGCCATAGCCCTCGAACCAGGCGCGGTAGGTCGGGCCGAGACTTGCCAGGGGCGCGCCGCCGCCGCCCGGATTGGCGCGCTGCGCATAGCCGTACGTCGCTTCGCGGCCGAGTCGCTGCAGGAAGTTGCTGCCGAGATCGAGCTGACCCGCTCCCGCTGAAAACTGGGCATTGTTGTTGGCCGGATTCGGAAACGTCGACGGCAGCGTCTGGGCGGACACGCAGGTGGACGCCAGCGCCAGTGCGCTGCCGAGGCTGATGCTGGCGCAGGGCAGGGCCATGCGCCGCCACAGCGGCCTTTGCCCGGGCGGCTTATGATCGCATGCGGATCGCGGCGGAGACGGCGGCAGGAATCGCTTCAAAACAATCTTCCGAATTTCATAAAAGGATGACGTGGCCGGGATTTGGCGTGAGTTCGCCGCGACCGTCAACGTTTCCGCGATGCAACCAAACGCATTGCGACCGGTTGTGCCGACAATGTCACAGACCGCCGGCAGCCCCTGCCTGTTGCGAAGGCCGGATTTTCATGATCGGATCGCGCCCGCAATCGGATATGGGTCGTTCGGCGTTGCGTTCTGAAACTTGGAATATCGGCACAGACTCTTGAAGCCCGCTTGTGGCGCGGCACGCACGAATGCGTGGCGCGTCTTTTTGTATTCAAAAAACGAGGGAGACTGGCGTGGCAAAAGGCACCGTCAAGTGGTTCAACCCCACCAAGGGTTATGGCTTCATCCAGCCGTCGGGCGGCGGGCAGGATGTATTCGTGCATATTTCGGCGGTTCAGCGCGCCGGCCTGACGACGCTGAATGAAAACCAGAGCGTGGAATACGAACTGGTTGAAAACCGCGGCAAGTCGTCGGCAGAAAACCTCAAGGTCTCCTGATGGACGCGCGGATCGTTATCCGATCCGCGGGGAAATCAGACTGTCGTCACTCTGTGATGGTGCCGCGACCCTGCACGCGGCGCCATCAATCCGCGTCTGTCCGCCGGCCACCAGGCGCAGCGCGTCGGCAAAGATCCGGTGTTCGACGCGCAGCACCCGTGCCGCCAGCGTGTCCGGCGTGTCGTCGTCGCGCACCGGCACCGCGCCCTGCATCACGATCGGCCCGGAATCGACCTCCGGCACCACGAAATGCACCGTCGCGCCGTGGATCTTCACACCGTCGGCCAGCGCGCGTTCGTGAGTGTGCAGTCCGCGGTAGGACGGCAGCAGCGCCGGATGGATGTTGAGCATCCGTCCTTCCCATTGCCGCACGAACCACGGCGTCAGCAGCCGCAGGAATCCGGCAAGGCACACCAGCTCGATATTGCGCGCTTGCAGTTCGCGATGCATTGCGCGCTCGAACGCCTCGCGGTCCTTGCCATACGGCTTGCTCTCGATCGTCAGCGTCTCGATGCCGTTGTCTTGCGCGACGGCGAGGCCGCCGGCGCCGGCGATGTTGGACATCACCAGCACGATCTGCGCGGGAAAATCAGCGGCTTTCGCGGCCGCGATCAGCGCCGCCATGTTCGAGCCGCGGCCGGAGATCAGGATGGCGACGCGGCGCTTGCCCATCGATCACAACTCCATGGATCACAGCGCCAGATCGAGGTGGCCGTCATAGACCACGCGCTCATCGGATTGGGAGGGGATGACTTCGCCGAGCGTGACGACGCTCTCGCCGGCTTCCTTCAGCACGCTTGTCACCGTTTCGACCGCGTCGGATCGCACGATCGCAATCATGCCGATGCCGCAGTTGAAGGTGCGCAGCAGTTCGAGTTCGGCGATGCCGCCTTCCGCCGCCAGCCATTTGAATACCGGCAGCACCGGCACCTGCGGCAGCGTGATGCGCACGCCGAGATGTTTCGGCAGCACGCGCGGGATGTTGTCGGTGAAGCCGCCGCCGGTGATATGGGCGAGGCCCTTGATCGCGCCGGTCTCGCGGATCGCACGCAGGCAGGACTTCACATAGAGCCTGGTCGGAGCGAGCAGGGCACCGCCCAGCGTCATCACCGGGGCGAACGGCGCGGCGTCGCCGAAGGCCAGCCCGGACTTCTCCACCACCTTGCGCACCAGCGAGAAGCCGTTGGAATGCACGCCCGAGGAGGCAAGGCCGATCACCGTATCGCCCGCCGCGATATCCTTGTGCGGCAACAGCGTGCCGCGCTCGGCCGCGCCGACCGCGAAGCCGGCGAGGTCGTAGTCGCCGTCCTTGTAGAGGCCGGGCATTTCGGCGGTCTCGCCGCCGATCAAAGCGCAGCCGGATTCGCGGCAGCCCTCGGCGACGCCGGCGACGATGGCGGCGGTGGCCTCCGGGTCGAGCTTTCCGCAGGCGAAGTAATCGAGGAAGAACAGCGGCTCGGCGCCCTGGACCACGAGATCGTTGACCGACATCGCCACGAGGTCGATGCCGATGCCGCCGTGGATTCCGGTCTCGATCGCGATCTTGACCTTGGTGCCGACGCCGTCGGTGGCGGCGACCAGCACCGGGTCCTTGAAGCCGGCGGCCTTGAGATCGAACAGGCCGCCGAAGCCGCCGATCTCGGCGTCCGCGCCGGGGCGGGCGGTGGCCCGGACCATCGGCTTGATCAGATCGACCAGCCTGTTGCCGGCGTCGATATCGACGCCCGAGGAGGAATAAGTGAGGCCGGAAGTCTTGTCGGTCATGCCATTTTCCGAGATTTAAGCGGTGGTTACGTCGAATTCCGGCGCGGTGCAATGGCTCGCATGTCGCCCGGCGATGGACTATGTAGATAACTGGCGCAAGGAGGCGGGCCGGCGGCGGCGCGGCCCTCTCGCGCGGGCGCGCCGGGGCGATTTTCCCGGTCCGGGGGACGAGGCAGCTGCTTGAACTTACCCAATCTCATCACTCTGGGCCGGATCCTGCTCGTTCCGATGATTGTCTGGGCCATCGCCTCCAGCCAGATGACGGTCGCCTTCGTGCTGTTCGTGGTCGCCGGGGTGAGCGACGCGGTGGACGGCTTCCTCGCCAAGCACTTCGACATGGCGACCGATCTTGGCGCGATGCTCGATCCGGTCGCCGACAAGGCGCTTCTGGTTTCGATCTATGTCGCGCTCGGCATCACCGGCGACATCCCGCGCTGGCTGGTGATCCTGGTGGTGTCGCGCGATCTGATGATCGTCGGCGCCATGATCGTCTCCGGCCTCTTGGACAACCCGATGCCGGTCAGGCCGCTGATGGTCTCCAAGCTCAACACGGTGGCGCAGGTCTCGTTCGCCGCTCTGGTGCTGGCCTCGCTCGGTTTCGGTTTCAAGGCCTATCCCTATGACGCGATCCTGATGGGGCTGGTCACGATTTTCACCCTGTTGTCGATCTCCTTCTATCTGGTGGAATGGATCCGCCATCTCGGCACCACGGAATCGATGTGACGTTGATTGGCAGGGCGGGATCGGGCACGGTGGGAAGCGCCGGCGTGTCCGGCTACATCCTGATCCAGCGAAGTTGGATCAGGGTGTAGCCTATCCTTTTGATTGAGCATGATCTTGTCCGAAAACCGGTGCCCACTTTTCGGGATCATGCTCTAGGGAGTGATCGATCAGTGACCGTCCGCGTCCAACCTCGCCAGCTTGCGCTCGCCTTGCCGCATGCGGAAAGCCTGTCGCGCGACGACTTTCTGGAGGGGCCGAGCAACGCGCAGGCGCTGGCGCTGATCGAGAACTGGCCGGACTGGCCGAACCGCGTGATGATGCTGGTCGGCCCGGAGGGCTGCGGCAAGAGCCATCTTGCCGCGATCTGGGCCGCGCAATCCGGCGCGCGCGTGGTCGCGGCGCAGGCGCTGACCGCGGCCAATGTGCCCGGCGCGCTCGCGACCGGCGCGCTGGTGGTCGAACATCTCGAACCGGGGGCGTTTGACGAGCGCGCACTGTTCCATCTGCTCAATCTGGCGCGCGAGGATGACGCCTTCGTCTTGATCACCGGCCGCACGCTGCCGTCCGCCTTCGAGGTGGCGCTACGCGATGCAGGTTCGCGGCTGCGGGCGCTGCCGGTGGTGACGGTGGCGCCGCCGGACGATCAGTTGCTTCGCGCGCTGATCGTGAAGTTCTGCGCCGACCGCCAGATGAGCGTGGACGAGGGCATCGTCAGCTTCCTCGCCACCCGGATCGAGCGTTCCTTCGTCGCCGCCCGGCAGGCGGTCGAACGGCTCGACACCGAGGCGCTGCGGCTGCGCCGGCCGGTAACGCGGGCGCTGGCCGCCGAGGTGTTCCGCGATCGTTCAGTCTAGGTGCTACGCACTTTTGAGAAGAGCGTCGTAGTCGACATGCGATCCAATCCAGAACCACAACAGCCCATCATCGGTCTCGACCGCCAGCGCACGATAGTGCAGGCCGACACGGGCACTATGGAACTGGCCAATCCGCTTGAAGCGCAGCGACGGATGTTGCGGGTCGTCCTTGAGCAGCGCGAAGCTTTTGTCGGCGAGAATTCGTATGCGGGCCGGGAGGCGGCGATATGCGGCCCAGAATTCAGGGCTGGCGAAGTGTTTCACAATTCAGTTGTGCGGCCGGCGCGATGCGCCGCTATCGCCTGCTCGGCCAGGCGGTCCAGCTTGCCGTCACGGACGTCCCGTTCGATCTGCTCATCAAAGCGTGCGGCATCGAACGCGTCAAACCATGCGCGGAATTGCGTCAGTTCAGCAGGGGCCAGCGTTGCAACGGCTTTTTCGATGTCTTTGATCTTGCTCATCATTAAAGAATAGCACCATTCCGTCATGCTGAGAAGAATCCGGCGGATGTCAGCCGGCCACCCACGAGGCAATCTGCCGCTTGGCCGATGCAACCCTTTGACCCATCATGTCATTGAATTGTCATGGGACACGCCAATGATCGGGCGGTGTCATGCGGGACGCTCCAGCGTTCCGGCAAAGGAAGCAGGCTGTTTGTATGGATACCGCCCAAGTCACTGTTCGAAAAAGCGAAAATGAGGCGGTGCCGCCGCCTTCGACAGCGGCGACGGGGCCGGAGCGGTTCATCAATCGCGAACTGTCCTGGCTGCACTTCAACCGCCGTGTTCTGGAGGAATCGGTCAACACCAACCACCCGGTGCTGGAGCGGGTCCGTTTCCTGTCGATTTCGGCCAATAACCTTGACGAATTCTTCATGGTCCGCGTCGCCGGCCTTAAGGCGCAGATCCGCGAAGGCTTCATGGAGCGCAGCCCCGATGGCCTGTCGCCCGCCGAGCAGCTTGTCGCCATCAACCAGACGGTGTCGAAGCTCGCCGGCGACCAGCAGGCGATCTGGCGCGATCTGCATGCCATCCTCGCCGATGTCGGCATCGTGCTGGTCGACAGCCGCGATGTCACCAAAGCGGAAGCGGCGTGGATCGAGGAGCATTTCCTGCACAACATCTTTCCGCTGCTGACGCCGCTCGCGATCGATCCGGCGCATCCGTTCCCGTTCATCCCCAGCCTGGGTTTCACCATCGCGCTGCATCTGGCGCGCGTCTCCGACGGCAAGTCGATGAACGCGCTGATCCGTCTGCCGAGCAAGATCGACCGTTTCATCCGCCTGCCGCAGCAGAAGGATGGCACGGTGAGGATGATCACGCTGGAGCAGGCGACCAGCCTGTTCATCGGCCGTCTGTTTCCGGGTTATCTGGTCAAGGGGCGCGGCGGGTTC
The DNA here is from genome assembly GCA_017305455.1 of Hyphomicrobiales bacterium. Classification (GTDB taxonomy): domain Bacteria; phylum Pseudomonadota; class Alphaproteobacteria; order Rhizobiales; family Xanthobacteraceae; genus Afipia. Next base: position 67,069 of record JAFKKO010000131.1, read on the forward strand.
CGCATCATTCGCGACTCCGAGCTCGAAATCGAGGAGGAGGCGGAGGATCTGGTCCGCCTGTTCGAGACTGCGCTCAAGCGCCGCCGTCGCGGATCGGTGATCCGCCTCGAGATGGAAGCGAGCATGCCGGACGATCTGCGCGCTTTCGTGCAGCGCGCGTTGTCGGTGCCGGACGACGACGTGCTGCTGGTCGATGGCTTGCTCGCGATGAACGAACTGTCGCAACTGACCCGCCTCAACCGGCCCGATCTCGAATTCACCCCTTATGTGCCGCGCTATCCCGAGCGGGTGCGCGATCATGGCGGCGACATCTTCGGCGCGATCCGGCAGAAGGATCTGATCGTCCATCATCCCTATGAATCGTTCGACGTCGTGGTGCAGTTCCTGCAGCAGGCGGCGCGCGATCCGGACGTGGTGGCGATCAAGCAGACGCTGTACCGCACCTCGCGCGACTCGCCGATCGTCCGCGCGCTCGCCGAGGCCGCCGAAGCCGGCAAGTCGGTCACCGCGCTGGTCGAACTCAAAGCGCGCTTCGACGAAGAGGCCAACATCCGCTGGGCGCGCGATCTGGAGCGCGCCGGCGTGCAGGTGGTCTACGGCTTCCTTGAACTGAAGACCCACGCCAAGCTGTCATTCGTGGTGCGGCGCGAGGGCGGCGGCCTGAAGACCTACGTTCACACCGGCACCGGCAACTATCATCCGGTCACCGCGCGCATCTACACCGATCTGTCATATTTCACTTGCGATCCGGTGATCGCGCGCGACGCCGCGCGGGTGTTCAACTACATCACCGGCTATGCCGAGCCGATCGACATCGAGAAGATGGCGGTGTCGCCCTTGACCTTGCGCAAGCGCATCCTCCAGCACATCGATGGCGAGGCCAATCGCGCCCGGCACGGCAAGCCCGCCGCGATCTGGATGAAGATGAACGCGCTGGTCGATCCGGACATCATCGACGCGCTTTACGCCGCCTCGCAGGCCGGCGTGTCGATCGATCTCGTGGTGCGCGGCATCTGCTGCCTGCGGCCCGGCGTGCCCGGATTGTCGGAAAACATTCGCGTCAAGTCGGTGATCGGCCGCTTCCTGGAGCATTGCCGTATTTATTGTTTCGGCATGGGCCACGGTCTGCCGAGCGCGAAGGCGGCTGTGTATATCTCCTCGGCCGACATGATGCCGCGCAATCTCGACCGCCGCGTCGAGGTGTTGTGTCCGTTGCAGAATCCGACCGTGCACCAGCAGGTGCTGGAACAGATCATGGTGGCGAATCTGAAGGACAACGAGCAGAGCTGGCAGTTGTTGCCGGATGGATCATCAACGCGTATGAAGGCCGGGAAGGGCGAGGAGCCTTTCAACCTGCATAACTATTTCATGACGAATCCGAGTCTGTCTGGCCGTGGAAAGTCGCTCAAGGAATCTTCGCCGCGCCGGCTCACGCGCCGCTCGGAGCGTTAAGGCAGCGGACGGCGCGACACGCCGCTCGCGCGGTGGCGCGCGCAAGTCGTCGGACACCATCGCCGTCATCGACATCGGTTCGAACTCGGTGCGCCTCGTCGTCTATGAGGAGCTGGAGCGCAGCCTCGCGCCGATCTTCAACGAGAAGGTGCTGTGCGGTCTCGGCCGCGCGGTGCAGAGCACCGGATTGATCGCCGACAAGGATATCGACAAGGCGCTGGCGGCGCTGCGCCGGTTCCATGCGCTCTGCAAGCTGATGAAGGTCGGGCGGGTGCTTGCCATCGCCACCGCAGCGTGCCGCGACGCCAGCAACGGCGCCGACTTCATCGCAAGGGCCGAACGGGTCTGCGGCGTGCCGATCGAGGTATTGTCCGGCGCGCGCGAGGCGAAGCTCGCAGCGCTCGGCGTGGTCTCCGGCGTGCACGAGCCGAACGGCATTGTCGGCGATCTTGGCGGCGGTTCGCTTGAACTGTCGGACGTGCGCGGCCCTCGCGTGCGCTCCGGCGTCACGCTGCCGCTCGGCGGGCTCGCGCTGCAGGACGCCGCGCAGAAATCGATCAAGAAAGCCGAGCGGATCGTCAAGGCGCAGATCGCCAACGTCCCGCAGCTCAAAGAGGGGCGCGGCCGCACCTTCTATGCGGTCGGCGGCACCTGGCGCGCGCTGGCGCGCATCCACATCATCCAGAGCGGCTATCCGCTGCACATCATGCACGGTTACACGATTTCGGCTGCTGACGCGCTTGATTTTGCCCGACGTTTGCGCCGTCTCGTGCTCAGCAACACGCTCGCCGATATCGAGACGGTGACGGAAGCGCGCCGTCCCTTGCTGGCCTATGCCGCGCTCGTGCTCGAATACATCATCCGCACTGCCCAACCGGCGCAGGTGACGTTCTCCACCTATGGCGTGCGCGAGGGCCTGCTGTTCGAGATGCTGTCGCCGCAGGAGCGCGCCGAGGACGGCCTGCTCACCACCGCGCGCGCCATGAACCAGTTGCGTTCGCGCGCGCCGCGCCATGCGCTCGACCTGATCGACTGGACCGGGCGCTTCATGCGCGCGGCAAAACTGCGCGAGGGTCCGCAGGAGCGGCGGTTGCGGCAGGCGGCGTGCCTGTTGTCGGATATCGGCTGGCAGGCGCATCCCGACTATCGCGGCGAGCAGACGCTGCACATCATCACCAACGGCAATTTCGGCGCGATCAGCCATCAGGAGCGCATCTTCCTCGCGCTCGTGCTGTACTACCGTTATGCCGGACTCGGCGCCAAGAACCAGCCGCCGGAGGAGCTGCGCGCGCTGTTGCCGCCGGCGATGGTCGAGCGGGCGCGTCTGATCGGCGCGATCTTCCGTGTCGCTTTCCTGATCTCGGCGGCGCATCCTGGAGTTTTGCCGCGGACCCGCTTCAGAACGCGGGCGCGAAAGTTTTATCTGGTGCTGGAGCGCGGGATCGCCAATATTGCAGCCGACCGCGTCGACAACCGTTTCCGCCAGCTCATCAAGCTGATCGGGCGGAGCGGGACGATCGAGACTGGTTGAACAAGACTGCTGAACAAGACTGACTGAACATCATGCTCGCTTATCTTTTCTGGCATGTGCCGCACGCAGGCGTGAACCCGCGCGACTATGAATCCGCCCTGGTCGACTTTCATGCCGATCTCGGTGCATCCCCGTCGCCCGGCCTCGAAGGCTCGGCGACCTACCGCACCTCCGAACAGCCATGGCTCGACGGCCGTCCGGGCTACGAGGACTGGTGTTTCGTTGCCTCCTCCGCCGCGCTCGACACGCTGAACCAGGCTGCGGTGAAGCCGGAGCGCTGGAACGTCCATGCCGCGGTGGCCAGCCGCACCGAATTCGGCCATGGCGGGCTGTACTATCATCTCCATGGTGATCCCAAACCTGTCGCCGGTTCGCGCGTGCTGTGGCTGAAGCGGCCGCGCGGCATCCGTTACGAGCAGCCGCTGGCCGCGATGATCGATGGCTCGAAGGGTGTTCTCAGTTGCTGGCGCAAGATGATGGTGCTGGGGCCGGGCGATGAATTCGCCATTATCGGCGACGCCTCGCTCGACCTGGCGGTGCCGGAGGGCTGGCAGGGCCGCATGGTGGAGCGCACGCGGCTCGGGCGTTAGGGCAAACTGTACTAGGGTGTTTTGCTGGCCTCATCCTGAGGAGCGCGCAACACAGCCGAGTTTACGCAGGCTGCGCCTGCCATGGCGCGCGTCTCGAAGGATGGAGACGAATCAGAAAACAGCTTTCGGGCCTCATGGTTCGAGATGCGAGGCTTTGCCTCGCTCCTCACCATGAGGGATCACCGTATCCAGTCCGGCATGACGACAATCATTGTGCAGGAGAAAGCCTAGCCCGCCTTCTGGTCCTTGCTTGTCACCGGCACGACGCGGCCCTTCTCGATCGCGAGCGCGAGCTTGCCGTGCTTGAGCGCCAGCGCCGATTCGCCGAACAGTTCGCGCCGCCAGCCGTGCAGGGCGCCGACATCGGCCTGATCGTTGGCGGCGATCTGTTCGAGGTCATCGACGGTGGCGATAATCTTGCTGGCGACGGCGTGGCGCTCGGAGGTCATGCGCAGCAGGACCTTGAGCAGTTCGACGGTCGCCGCGCCGTTGCCGTTGTTGCGCGGCTTGTCGATCTTGGGCAGCGTCGCCGGATCGCGGGCGACGCCGCGCTGCACGGCGGCGACGATATCCTGACCCCATTTCGATTTGTCGAAACCCTTCGGCAGCGAGCGCAGATGCGCGAGGCGCTCCAGCGTGGTCGGCGCGTGGGTGGCAATGTCGCCGATCGCGTCGTCTTTCATGATGCGGCCGCGCGGCACGTCGCGGGTCTGCGCCTCGCGCTCGCGCCAGGCCGCGACCTCCATCAGCACCGCAAGCTCCTTCGGCTTGCGCACGCGGGTCTTCAGCCGCTCCCAGGCCCGCTCCGGACTGACGTCGTAGGTGCCGGGCGAGGTCAGCACTTTCATCTCCTCGCTGACCCAGTCGCTGCGGCCGCGTTTCTTCAGGTCGGCGTCGAGCGCCGCGAACACGTCGCGCAAATGGGTGACGTCCGAGACCGCATAAGTCACCTGATCGGGCGTCAGCGGCCGGCGCGACCAGTCGGTGAAGCGGTGGGTCTTGTCCGGACGATGGCCGGTGATCCGCTCGACGAGCTGGTCGTAGGCGATGGAATCGCCATAGCCGAGCACCATGGCCGCGACCTGAGTGTCGAACACCGGCTGCGGCAGGCTGCCGGACATGTTCCAGATGATCTCGATATCCTGCCGGGCGGCGTGGAAGACCTTGAGCACCTGCTGGCTGCGCATCAGCTCGAAGAACGGGGAGAGGTCGATGCCCTCGGCCAGCGCGTCGACCACGATGGCCTCCTCGGCGCTCGCCATCTGCACCACGCAGAGCAGGGGGTAGTAGGTGGTCTCGCGCAGGAATTCGGTATCCACCGTGATGGTGGGGTGTCGGGCGAGGCGGTCGCAGGGGCATAACCCTTCTTGGGCCGGTTGTCGCCCCGCTTGGCTGGGAAACGGCGTTGTTTTCGCCCGGTTTTTGCCGCCCGTCCGGGCGGTCGGCGGGCGTCCCCGGCAGGGCAGCCGGGCGCCGTCCCGCGGTTGCCGCTGGGCCCGGCCTCGGCTAAACCGGGCGCGCGTTACCACGCTTATCTCCTTGATTCCGTCCTCTGACGCCTTTTTCGGGATTTCCATGCATCGCTACCGGTCTCACACTTGCGGCGCTCTCCGCGACAGCCACATCGATTCCGAGGTCCGCCTGTCCGGCTGGTGCCATCGCATCCGCGACCATGGCGGTCTGCTGTTCATCGATCTGCGCGACCATTACGGCATCACCCAATGCGTGGTCGATCCGGATTCCAAGGCGTTCAAGCTGGCCGAGACGCTGCGCTCGGAGTGGGTGGTGAAGATCGACGGAAGGGTGCGCCGCCGCCCCGACGGCACCGGCAATCCGGACCTGCCGACCGGCGCGGTCGAGGTGTTCATCGCCGACATCGAGGTGCTGGGCGAGGCCGCCGAACTGCCGCTGCCGGTGTTCGGCGAGCTGGAATATCCAGAAGAAACAAGGCTTAAGTACCGCTTCCTCGACCTGCGTCGCGAGAAGCTCCACCAGAACATCATGACCCGGGGTCAGGTCATTGATTCCATGCGCAGCCGCATGAAGGACGCCGGATTCTTCGAATTCCAGACCCCGATCCTGACCGCGTCCTCGCCGGAGGGCGCGCGCGACTTCCTGGTGCCGAGCCGCATCCATCCCGGCAAGTTCTACGCCCTGCCGCAGGCTCCCCAGCAGTACAAGCAGCTCCTGATGATGTCGGGCTTCGACCGCTACTTCCAGATCGCGCCGTGCTTCCGCGACGAGGACCCGCGCGCCGACCGCCTGCCGGGCGAGTTCTACCAGCTCGACCTGGAGATGAGCTTCATCACGCAGGAAGACGTTTTCGCGACCATGGAGCCGGTCATCACCGGCGTGTTCGAGGATTTCGCGAACGGCAAGCCGGTGACGAAGAACTGGCCGCGCATTCCGTTCGCCGAGAGCTTGCGCAAATACGGCACCGACAAGCCGGACCTGCGCAATCCGCTGGTGATGCAGGATGTCTCCGAGCATTTCCGCGGCTCGGGCTTCAAGGTGTTCACGCGCATGCTGGAGCAGGCGGGCAACGAGGTGTGGGCAATTCCGGGGCCCAAGGGTGGCAGCCGCGCGTTCTGCGACCGCATGAATTCGTGGGCGCAGGGCGAGGGCCAACCCGGTCTCGGCTACATCATGTGGCGCGAGGGCGGAGAAGGAGCGGGTCCGCTCGCCAACAATATCGGACCCGAGCGCACCGCCGCGATCCGCGAGCAGCTCGGCCTCAAGGACGGCGATGCGGCGTTCTTCGTCGCCGGCGACCCGCAGAAGTTCTGGAAGTTCGCGGGTCTCGCGCGCACCAAGGTCGGCGAGGAGCTCGACCTGATCGACAAGGATCGCTTCGAGCTGGCGTGGATCGTCGATTTCCCGATGTACGAATACAACGAGGACGAGAAGAAGGTCGATTTCTCACACAATCCGTTCTCGATGCCGCAGGGCGGACTTGAAGCGTTGCAGACGCAGGACCCGCTCACCATCAAGGCGTTCCAGTATGACATCGCCTGCAACGGTTACGAGATCGCCTCGGGCGGCATCCGCAACCACAAACCGGCCGCGATGGTGAAGGCGTTCGAGATCGCCGGCTACGGCGAGGAGACCGTGGTCGAACGGTTCGGCGGCATGTACCGCGCGTTCCAGTATGGCGCGCCGCCGCATGGCGGCATGGCAGCCGGCGTAGATCGAATTGTTATGCTGCTTTGTGGCACGAACAACTTGCGCGAAATCTCGCTTTTCCCGATGAATCAACGCGCCGAGGATCTCCTGATGGGAGCGCCCTCGGAAGCAACGATCAAGCAGTTGCGCGAACTTCACATCAGGCTCAACCTTCCGCAAAACTGAGCAAGGGAGCGCCGAGACTCTAATCGGCGAACGACATTGGCTTCTGAAATGGGACAGTCGTCCGACGAGCTGCGCAATGCGGCTCTGTCCTACCATCGTTTGCCGCGTCCCGGTAAACTTGAGATCCAGGCAACCAAGCCGCTCGGCAACCAGCGCGACCTCGCTCTTGCCTATACGCCGGGTGTCGCCGCGGCGTGCGAAAGCATTGCCGCCGATCCCGCCCAGGCGGCTTCACTCACGGTGCGCTCCAATCTCGTCGCGGTGGTCACCAACGGCACCGCGGTGCTCGGGCTCGGCAATATCGGCCCGCTCGCGTCCAAGCCGGTGATGGAAGGCAAGGCGGTTCTGTTCAAGAAGTTCGCCGGCATCGACGTGTTCGACATCGAGATCAACGCCCACACCGTCTCTCATGTGGTTGAGACGGTGGCCGCGCTGGAGCCGACCTTCGGCGGCATCAATCTCGAGGACATCAAGTCGCCCGAGTGCTTCGAGATCGAGGAGCAGCTCAAGGCCCGGATGAAAATCCCGGTGTTCCATGACGACCAGCACGGCACCGCGATCATCGTCTGCGCCGCGATCCGCAACGCGCTGGTGCTGAACGGTAAGAAGCTCGAGGACATCAAGATCGTCACGGCGGGGGCGGGGGCCGCGGCGCTGGCCTGTCTCAACCTCCTGGTGTCGATGGGGGCGAAGCGCGAGAACGTCTGGGTCTGCGATATCGACGGCCTCGTCTATGAGGGCCGCAATACCCTGATGGACAAATGGAAGGCGGTCTACGCGCAGAAGACCGACAAGCGCACGCTGGCCGAGGTTATCGTCGGCGCCGACGTGTTTCTCGGCCTGTCCGGCCCCAAGGTGCTGACGACCGACATGCTCAAGACCATGGCCGAGGGTCCGCTGATCATGGCGCTCGCCAACCCGACGCCGGAGATCATGCCGGACGAGGCGCGCGCGGCGCGCCCCGATGCGATGATCTGCACCGGCCGCTCGGACTTTCCGAACCAGGTCAACAACGTCCTGTGTTTCCCCTTCATCTTTCGCGGCGCGCTCGATGTCGGCGCCACCGCGATCAACGAGGCGATGAAGCGCGCGGCGGTGGATGCGCTGGCGCAGCTTGCGCGCGATCCGCCGTCGGACGTGGTGACGCGCGGTTTCGACGGCGCGGAATCGACCGGCTTCGGTCCAGGCTCGCTGATCCCCGGCGCCTTCGATCCGCGTATCATCCTGCGCGTCGCGCCCGCGGTGGCGAAGGCGGCGATGGAGAGCGGCGTCGCGACGCGCCCGATCGCCGATTTCGACGCCTACGCCGAACAGCTCGACCGCTTCGCCTTCCGTTCCGGCTTCATCATGAAGCCGCTGTTCGCCAAGGCGCGCAAGCAGCCGATGCGCGTGATCTATGCCGAGGGCGAAGACGAGCGCGTGTTGCGCGCGACTCAGGCCATTCTGGAAGAGGGGATCGCGCGCCCGATCCTGGTCGGCCGTCCCACCGTGGTGGCGACGCGGCTCAAGCGCGCCGGATTCTCGATCAAGCCCGGCGAGGATTTCGATCTCATCAACCCGGAAGACGATCCGCGCTACCGCTCCTATGTGCAGAGCTATATCGATGTCGCCGGCCGCCACGGCATCACGCCGGATGCGGCGCGCACGCTGGTGCGCACCAATTCGACGGTGATCGCCGCGCTCGCGGTTCAGCGCGGCGAGGCGGACGCGATGCTGTGCGGCGTCGATGGCCGCTATCTCAGCCATCTGCGCCGCATCCGGGAGATCATCGGCATTCGCCCCGAACTAACCGACTATTCAGCGCTGGCGCTGCTGATCACCAGCAAGGGTTCGTACTTCATCGCCGACACCCAGATCCGCCCCAATCCCACGGCGGAGGAACTGGCGGAGATCGCGGCGCTGGCGGCGGTGCATGTCCAGCGTTTCGGCATCAAGCCGCGTATCGCCTTCGTGTCGCATTCGGATTTCGGCAGCCATGACTCGGAATCGGCACGCAAGATGCGGCGCGCGACCGAGCTGCTGGCGCGTTCGCATCCGGAGATCGAGGCGGACGGCGAAATGCAGGGCGATAGCGCGCTGTCGGAAGTCACCCGCAAGCAGGTGCTGCCGCATTCGCGCGTCGAGGGCTCGGCCAACATCATGATCATGCCCAATCTCGATGCGGCGAACATCGCGTTTCAGATGATCAAGGTGCTCTCGGGCGCGCTGCCGGTCGGCCCGATCCTGATCGGCCCGGCGAAGCCCGCCCACATCCTGACCCCCTCGGTCACCGCGCGCGGCATTCTCAACATGACCGCCGTCGCCGTGGTCGAGGCGCAGGAGCGCATGAACCAGCCGACCCTGTTCGCCTAGGTGGCGGGTTCGTGTCCCGGGCGCGATGCAGCGTGTCAAAAGCGCGTCCACGCGCGTCTTCGCCGCGCCATGGCTTCGCAGAACCGGGACCGTTACAAGCTCTGAATGTGGGACGGCCCCGGCTCAGCGGAGCGACATTTCATGTCGCAGCGCATCCGGGGCACACGGTCTCATGTTTCGAGACCGCGCTGTTGGCGCCTCCTCACCATGAGGGCAGGCCGCCATTCGCCATGAGCTGCCGCCTGCCATTGTGAGGCCAAAGTGAGGCGGCGGCCGGCCGTCCGGAAGCGCACAATTCCTGTTGGCGAAGGCGCGGCGGCGTTTGTATGGTTGCGCCGACGTCGTGGGTCAGTGGGGGTCGTCATGCAAGCATTCGCCGCGTTCGGACGTTTTCTGTTCTCGATCCTGTTTATCGTCTCAGGCGGCTACAAGCTCTCCGACATCTCCGGGATGGTGCAGACCGTCACCGCCCGCATCCCGATCCCGCCGGAGGTGCTGACCTATACCAGCCAGATCGAGACCGCGACCGGCATGCCGATCGCGCAGCTTATCGTCATTGTCAGCGGCGCGTTCGAGGTGCTGGCCGGCGTGCTGATCGCGCTCAATTTCGGCACACGGATCGTCTCGGTGCTGCTCGCGATCTTCGTCGCGCTGACGATCGTCTATTTCCACGACTTCTGGAATCAGGGCGGCGCCGAACGCTGGAGCACGATCTTCGAGGCGCTGAAGAACGTGTCGCTGATCGGCGCGCTGCTGATGCTCGCGGCCTATCCGCGTCCGGCGGCGCCTGCCGACGGCGATGGCTATCATAGCGTGTAGATCAGATTAGCTTGAATCGCGTCATTGCGAGGAGGCGAAGCCGACGAAGCAATCCAGCCCTTTCACGGTGTCTTCTGGATTGCTTCGCGGAGCCTGTCATCGGGCCGCGCTTTGCGCGGACCCGTTGGCTCGCAATGACGGCAGGTTGATAAATCCTGGGCTCATATGTCCTATCGCCGCCACGCCACCAGATCGACATTGCGCGCGGCGTCGAGTACCCGCCGCTCGGCGGGCTTCATCCCATGCTGCGTCAGGATCGCCTGCGGCGTCAGGCGCGGCACCTGCGGAAACACGCCGAGCCCGTCCGCAATGATGACGTCATGGGCTTGCGACAGCCAGAACGCATCGTAGCGGTCGAGGAATAACGCATAGACCACCGGGCCGCCGATCACCGCGACTTTGGCGGAATCGCGGGCGCCCGCCTGCGCGCAGGCGGCCTCGAAGGAAGCGCCGTCCGGATTCCACAGCGTCGTGTGCGGCCACTGCGTTGTCTGCTCCAGTGCCGCGATCTTCCGCGTCAGCACGATGCGCTTGCGCTGCGCCGAGCGCGGCTGGTCCTCGTGCGAATGCCGGCCATGGACGATGACGTCGGCCTGGTCGAGCGCGGATTGGAAGAACGCCTGATCGGATGGAAACTTCAAGCTCTGCGGCATCACCCCGGTGGAATCGGCGAGCATGCCGTTCGCCGAGACGATGACGTAACCTTCGATGGTCGGCACAATCCCTCGCTATTCGGAAATGGTCTGCACCACGCTCGACAGCGGACGGGTGTTCACGGTCGGCAGCTTCATGCCCTTGACGACTTCCTCGTCATATTTTGCAAGGGTCTGGACCGGTGCCTTGGCCTTGACCTGCACTACCTTGTAGCCGCCGGCCTTCAGGCGCGACACCAGTTCGGGCAGCGCCTCGGCGGTGTGCTTCTGGAAGTCGTGCATCAGGATGATGCCCTTGCCGTTCTTGTCGAGCTTGCTCATCACGGTGTCGACGATCTTCTTGGCGTTCGGCGCCTTGAAGTCGAACGAGTCGAGGTCGCACGACCACATCGCGACGTTGCGTTCGCCGAGATAGGTCACCATCGCGGGCGGATGCTGCAATGCCGGGAAGCGGAAGAACGGCGAGGGCGGCTTGCCGAGCGCCCATGCGACGGCGCTGAAGCCTTTCTCGATTTCCTCCTTGCGCTGGTCCTCGGTCAGCTTCTTGTTATTGAGGTTGGCGTGCGACCAGGTGTGCGAGCCGATGGTGTGGCCGTTTGCTGCGACCTGCTTGAGGATTTCCGGATGCCACATCGCATGCTTGCCGATGGCGAAGAAGATCGCCTTGGTGCATTCCTCCTCCAGCGTCTTCAGCACCGCGGGCGTGGTGTGGGGCCATGGTCCGTCGTCGAAGGTCAGCACGACCTCCTTGTCGCGCAGGAAATCGAGCTGCTTGAAATGCTCGAAGCCGAAGCCCGGACCGCCGGTGGTGTCGATCGCCACCACGCGCGCGACGCCAAGCGCGTTTGGATTGGCGCAGGCCGCCTTGGCCGTTGGCGCGGCGGGAGCGGCCGCCGGTGCTTGCGCGGCGGCGGGCGGCGGCGGTGACGCGGCCGGCGCCGCAGCCATCGGGGGCGCGGCCGGGCGCGTGGGCATGACAGCTTGCGCCCAGACGTATCCGGACCACGCGCTGCCGAGGGCAACAACCGAAACCGCGGCGGTGACGAGGAATGCCGTTGTCTTGCGCATGAGATAACCCCCTGCCTTGATCGCATGGCGGCCGCGCGTATCGCGGCGCGAACGCTCCCGTCGCAAGCCTAACTGGAGCGGATCGAGACGGCCAATGGATTTCGCTCGCCGGTCAGACAGTCGCACGCGCGCGGTGGATAACCGCTTTCGGGGATTGGATGCGCGAAAGCCGGGAAGGTGACAGGCCTATCGCAGCGGCACGATGAAATCGGTGCCGCGGCCGGTTTCCCCGCCGAGTCCCTCATCGGACACGATCAGCGAGCCGCCGGGCGCGATCGCCTCGGCGATCTTTTGCATCGCGTCCTGCGGGATCGTCATCCGGTCGAGCGCTTCGCTTGCCGAGGAGGGCGGGATCGCGGCAGCCTGCGCCACGGGCTCCGCGCCTTTCTTGCGCCGCGGCGCGGGCTCGGCATGCGGGCGCTGTGGCAGCGACACCACCGACCAGCGATAGGTCTTCGCGTCGTCCTTGTCGGCGCGCATGGTGAAGACATGGGTGCCGAGCGGACCCTCGCCGGCGATCGTCACCGGCACGTCGAACAGCGGCTCGAAATTCTGCCGGACGAACAGCTTGCCTTCCTTGCGGCTGACATAGGCGGCGATATGGCCGGTGCGCTTGACCGGCGCGGGCTCGGCCGTCCCGGTCTTGGCCGCGTCGGGCCTGGACGGATCCGTGATGCCGCCATCCGTCGCCGGGGCTTCGGCCCTGGCGTCGCGTCTTGCGTCAGGGTTGGCGTCGGAGAGAGTGCCGTCACGTTTCGGCGTGGTGCCGCTGGCATCGGCGGTGCGGATGACGTCGAGATGCGGCGTTGCCGTGCTCGGCCGCAATTCGAGCTTCTCAAGCGCATCCGGCGCGGGCCGGACCTCCGCCACAGGCGCGACGGCGGGCTCGGGTTTGCGCGCGACCAGCAGCGGGTGGGAGATATCCGCCGGCGACACTTCGCCGGGTGCGACGATCACCCGCGCGCCCATCCGGGTCCAGCCCCACATCCGCATCGCGAAATGGGTCGGCATGCGGACGCAGCCATGCGAGGCCGGATAACCCGGCAGCGCGCCGGCGTGCATCGCGATGCCCGACCAGGTGATGCGCTGCATGTAGGGCATCGGCGCGCCGCTGTAGATGTTGGAGCGGTGCCATTTGTTCTTCTGGATCACGCTGAACACGCCCATCGGCGTCGCATGGCCGCGCATGCCGGTGGAGACCGGCGCTTCGGCGAACAGGCCGCGTCGTACATTTTCAGTCGCTGCTTCTCGATCGAGATGGTGACGATGACCGGGCCGTGCGGTTTGCCGACCGCTTCCTTCGCCGGCTCTACCTTGCGGTGATGCGGCCGGGTGGCGCGGGCGGGGCGCTGAGCTGGACGCGGCCGCTGGATTACGGGGCCGTCGTCATAATCGGAATAATAGTCGGCGGTGTCGGGTTGGCCGCCCATCCAGAACATCTGCGCCTGCGCTGGCGCGGACAGGCCGAGCAGGGCCGCGGCCGCCAGCAGGCCGGCCTGCCTTGTCAGGGAGAGACGGGGCGCATGATCGATACGGAAGAAGGAAGAGGAGGACTGCCTTGCCGCCGGATACGTCAGTTCGGTGTTCACGTCCCCAATTCCCCAATCACTTGCCGGTTCGCCATGGATAGTGTCACGGACCGTCCGGATGGTTCGATCCGCCCTTGTCCGATAGCGCATCTTTATTGAGAAACTGCCCTATCGGCCCGACGCTTCCGGCCTATCACAAGGATGTGTCGTCTTTCATTCGCCGCACCGGTTCCCACATAAAGGGAGCATCTGGAGCCGATGGAGTTTTCGCACGATGATGTTTTTGCAAGCCGGCCGAAAGGCTTGTCGGGGGCTGATGCAGGCTCGCGGCGCTCTGACGCTGACGTTCGGCCTCGCGGTTGCATTGGTGACTCTGGCAGCAAGCGGTACTCAGGTCCGGGCTGCCGATGAGCCCGATCTGATCTTCCGCCGCTCGACCGTGTTCAAGTTCCTCAGCCCGGACGACAAGCTGGCGACCTATGGCATGGACGATCCCGGCATCGAGGGCGTTGCCTGCCATTTCACCGTGCCGGAGAAGGGCGGCTACAAGGGCTGGCTCGGTCTCGCCGAGGAAGTGTCCGACATCTCGCTGTCCTGTCGCCAGATCGGCCCGATCCGCATCAAGGCCAAGTTCTCGCAGGGCGAGGACATGTTCCGCCAGCGCCGCTCGCTGTTCTTCAAGAAGATGCAGATCGTGCGCGGCTGCGACGCCAAGCGCAACGTGCTGGTCTACATGGTCTACTCGGACCGGCTGATCGAAGGCTCGCCGAAGAACTCGACGTCCTCGGTGCCGATCATGCCGTGGGGCGCGGGCGACACGGTGCAGAAATGCGCTGATTTCATTTCGTGAAACGGGGCATCGCTCCGGATCGTAGCCGCTCCTCATGGTGCGCGCAGGCGCGACAGCGCCGTCTCGAACCATGAGGCCGTATTGCGGCGATGACCTCATCCTTCGAGACGCATTGCTGCGCAATGCTCCTCAGGATGAGGATCGGCTTATTCTGTGTGGGAGGGTGGGCCCTAACGCCGCGCGCCGCGCCGCTCAATGCATTTGCGCACGGTGGCGACGCCCTGCGGCGTCAGCTTGGTGCCGGTGATCTCCTTGATCTGTCCGGTCGGGCAGGAGCCGTCATCGACCAGGATATGCTGGCCGAGCCGGATGCTGGTGATCTCGCTCTCGCGCGAGACCATCTGCGCGGATGCGGGCGTTACGGTCAGCACGAATAGCGCCGCGCCGAGCAGCATGCTGCGCTGCATCATACGATGTCGGCATTCGGTCATGCGCGCTCCTTCGCTCCGCGGTCCGCTTAGTGGACCGCGGCTTTTGAAAACAGATTGATGACGGTGACGCCGGCGACGATCAGCGCCAGCCCGATCACGGCCGGCAGATCAAGCCGCTGGCCGAACCAGACGAGGCCGACCAGCGTGATCAGGATGACGCCGAAGCCGGACCAGATGGCGTAGGCGATGCCAACCGGCATGGTGCGCAGCACCAATGACAGAAAATAGAACGCCGCGGCGTAACCGAGGGCGGTCAGCACCAGCGGTTTTGGCTTGGTGAATTGCTCGGAGGCCTGCAATGCAGCGGTTCCGATCACCTCGAAGCCGACGGCGAGGACGAGATAGAGATAAGCCATGGCGCATGGTATCGGTCCCGCCGCGATTCTTGAAGGCGGGCCGTCACGCGCGGGGCCGGTGCCATGACCGTTCGCGCTTTCGCAATGCGACTATTTTCGACAATGCCGGAGCTTTCCGAACACTACACTGTGACCTTGCTGCGATTGCCTCGACGGGCTTCGATTCGTATAACGCCCGAATCGGCAAGGCCGTGTTTCCCTTCGGATTTCCGCGATAAGGCAGAAGCGCTGAGATGAATGAGCTCGTACGGATTGCGCTCAGCCGGCCTTACACGTTCGTCGTGCTTGCCCTTCTGCTCCTGATCGTGGGGCCGCTCGCGGCATTGCGCACGCCGACCGACATCTTTCCCGATATCCGCATTCCGGTGATCGGCGTGGTCTGGAATTACACCGGACTGCCGCCCGACCAGATGGCGGGCCGCATCGTCACGCCGTTCCAGCGCGCGCTGACCACGACCGTCAACGACATCGAGCACATCTCCGCCAACTCCTATGGCGGCATCGGCATCATCAAGATCTTCTTCCAGCCGAACGTCGATATCCGCATCGCCAACGCGCAGGTCACCGCGATCGCGCAGACCATGCTCAAGCAGTTGCCGGCGGGCGCGACGCCGCCGCTGATCCTGAACTACAGCGCCTCGACGGTGCCGATCCTCCAGCTCGCATTGTCCGGCGACGGGCTGACCGAGCAGAACCTCGCCGACTTCGCCACCAACCAGTTGCGCACGCCGCTGGTCACCGTGCCGGGCGCGGCGATCCCGTGGCCCTATGGCGGCAAGCTGCGCCAGATCCAGATCGATCTCAACGCCACGGCGCTGCAGGCGCTCGGCCTGTCGGGGCAGGACGTCGCCAATGCGCTGGCGGCGCAGAACCTGATCACGCCGGCCGGCACCCAGAAGATCGGCCACTTCGAATACATCATTCAGGTCAACAATTCGCCGCTGAAGATCGAAGAGCTCGGCGACCTGCCGATCCGCACCGTCAACGGCGCGATGGTCTATATCCGCGACGTGGCGCAGGTGCGCGACGGCAACCCGCCGCAGACCAACATCGTGCATGTCGACGGCAACCGCTCGGTGCTGATGATGGTGCTGAAGGCCGGTTCGACCTCGACGCTGGACATCATCGACGGCATCAAGAAAAAGATCGTCGAGGTCAAGGACACGCTGCCGGAGACGCTGAAGATCGGCCTGATCGGCGATCAGTCGATCTTCGTGCGCGGCGCCATCGAGGGCGTCGCCAAGGAAGGCATTCTCGCCGCGCTGCTCACCAGCGTGATGATCCTGCTGTTCCTGGGAAGCTGGCGCTCCACGGTCATCATCGCGGTCTCGATCCCGCTGTCGGTGATGGGCTCGATCGCGATGCTGTCGCTGATCGGCGAGACCCTCAACATCATGACGCTGGGCGGCCTCGCGCTCGCGGTCGGCATTCTGGTGGACGACGCCACGGTGACGATCGAGAATATCAACTGGCATCTGGAGCAGGGCAAGGAAGTCGAGCCGGCGATCCTCGACGGCGCGGCGCAGATCGTGACGCCGGCTTTCGTCTCGCTGCTGTGCATCTGCATCGTGTTCGTACCGATGTTCTTCCTCACCGGCGTATCGCGCTTTTTGTTCGTGCCGATGGCGGAAGCGGTGATGTTCGCGATGATCTGGTCCTTCATCCTGTCGCGCACGCTGGTGCCGACCATGGCGAAGTACATGCTGCATCCGCATCCGCACGACGAGAACGGCAATCCGATTCCGCCGCCGCCGACGAACAACCCGCTGGTGCGTTTCCAGCGCGCTTTCGAGGCGGGGTTCGCGCGTTTCCGCGATGGCTATCACGACCTGCTGCGGCTGGCGCTGAACCACCGCGCCATTTTCGTCTGCGGCTTCCTCGGCTTTGTCGCGGCCTCGTTCCTGCTGGTGCCGTTCCTCGGCCGCAATTTCTTTCCCTCGGTGGACAGCGGCCAGATCCTGATGCACGTCCGCACCCAGGTCGGCACCCGCGTCGAGGAAACCGCCAATCAGCTTGCCGACATCCAGAAAGTCATTCGCCGGATTATTCCCGCCGCCGATCTCGAGACGATGACCGACAACATCGGCATCCCCTACAGCGGCATCAACATGACCTACAACAACACCGGCGTGATCGGCACGCAGGACGGCGACATCCAGATCAAGCTGCGCGAGAACCACCGGCCGAGCGCGGACTACGTCCAGGTGCTGCGCGAGGAACTGCCGCGCGCGTTTCCCGGCGTCTCGTTCTCGTTCCTGCCGGCCGACATCGTCAGCCAGATTCTGAATTTCGGCTCGCCCGCGCCGATCGACCTGCAGATCCGCGGCGCCAATATCCAGGCAAACTACGCCTATGCCAACGACCTGTTGCGGCGGCTGCGCCGCATTCCGGGCGTGGCCGACGCGCGCATTCAGCAGTCGCCGAACGCGCCGGGCTTCAACGTCGATGTCGATCGCACCCGCGCACAATATCTCGGCGTCACCGAGCGCGATGTGGTCAACTCCCTTGTCGTCAATCTCGCCGGTTCCTCGCAGGTTGCGCCGACCTTCTTCCTCAATCCGGTCAACGGCGTGTCCTATTCCGTCGTGATGCAGACGCCGCAATACCAGATGGATTCGCTGAGCAAGCTGCAGACGGTGCAGATCAACGCCACCGGTGCGCCGAGCCTGCCGCTGCTCGGCGGCATCGCCGACATCAAGCGCATGGCCACCAATGCGGTGGTGTCGCAGCATGACATTCAGTCGCTGATCCAGATTTTCGCAACCCCGCAGGGTCGCGATCTGGGCGCGGTGGCCGCCGACATCCGCAAGGTGCTGGACGAGACCGTGAAGGACGTGCCGCGCGGCAGCACGGTGGTGCTGTCGGGGCAGGTGGAGACCATGAACAGCGCGTTCTCCGGCCTGCTGTTCGGTCTGATGGGCGCGATCGTGCTGATCTATCTATTGATCGTGGTGAACTTCCAGTCTTGGACCGATCCGCTGGTGATCATCTCGGCGCTGCCGGCGGCGCTTGCCGGCATCGTCTGGATGCTGTTCATCACCGGAACCACGCTGTCGGTGCCGGCGCTCACCGGCGCGATCATGTGCATGGGCGTCGCCACCGCCAACAGCGTGCTGGTCATCGCCTTCGCGCGCGAGCAGCTCGATATCAGCGGCGATCCGGTGCAGGCGGCGCTGGAAGCCGGTTTCGTGCGTTGCCGTCCTGTGCTGATGACGGCGCTGGCGATGATCATCGGCATGGCGCCGATGGCGTTCGGCCTCGGCGAGGGCGGCGAGCAGAACGCGCCGCTCGGCCGCGCCGTGGTCGGCGGCCTGATTTTTGCTACCGTCGCGACATTGATCTTTGTGCCGGTCGTGTTCAGCATGCTGCATCGCAAGCACGCGCCGGGTGTGGCATCGTCCTCGTCTCATTCTCCGTTGGAGCCTTCGCATGCCGTCTGAGCAGCCAAAGCACGTTTCCGTCCGCAAGCTGCGGATCGCCGGCCTGCTCGCCGGCGTGGTGATCGTGCTTGTCGTCGTGTTTGGCATTGTCGCGCGCGACAACAGCGACGCCAAGCTGCGGGCGTGGACCGATGCGCAGGCGGTGCCGACCGTGGCCGTCGCCAAGCCCAACAGCAAGCCGGTCGGCGCCACCATCACGCTGCCGGGCCGGCTGGAGGCCTATTCGCGCGCGCCGATCTATGCGCGCGTCAGCGGCTATCTGAAGACCTGGAACGTCGATATCGGCGCGAAGGTCAAGTCCAGTGATCTGCTCGCCGAGATCGAGGCGCCGGATCTCGACCAGCAATTGCTGCAGGCGCGCGCGGACCTCGCCAACGCGCAGGCGGCGGCCAAGCTGTCGGCCGCGACGCTGAAGCGCCGCCAGACGCTGTTGTCGTCGAACTTCGTCTCGCAGCAGGAAATCGACGAGCGCTCGGCCGACCTCGCCAGCAAGGAAGCGCAGGTCAAGGCGATGCAGGCCAATGTCGATCGGCTGCAGGCGCTGACCGGCTACAAGCGCGTCGAAGCGCCGTTCGACGGCATCGTGATCGAGCGCAACACTGACGTCGGCGCGCTGATCAATGGTGGCGGCGGTTCAGGTCCGGCGATGTTCGTGATCGCCGACATGCAGAAACTGCGCGTCTATGTCAGCGTGCCGCAGAGCTACCTCGCCGCGATCCGCACCGGCTCGGAGGCCAATATCTCGGTGCCGGAATATCCCGGCCGCACCTTTAGGGCGACGGTGGAGACCTCGGCGCAGGCGGTCGATATCTCGACCGGCACCACACGGATGCAGCTTGCGCTGGACAATTCCAGCGGTGAGTTGCGGCCCGGCGCGTTCGCCAACGTCCAGCTCAAGCTGTCGGGCGATGCCGCGCCGCTGTCGATCCCGGCCGGTGCGCTGGTGTTCAACAAGAGCGGGCTCAGTGTCGCGACCGTGGATGACAGCGACCGCATCCGCTTCAAGGCGGTGACGATCGCGCGCGACCTCGGCCGCGAGATCGAGATCGCGACCGGCCTGTCGGCGCAGGACACCATCGTCGTCACGCCGCTCGATGGCATCGTGGACGGCGATCAGGTTCGCGTCGCGGGCCGTGAGTCCAAGGGCAATGTCGAGAAGAAGACCTCCGACGCGCAGTGACAGGCGGACTGCGATAGCAACCTATGCCGTCATTGCGAGGGGCGTAGCCGACAAAGCAATCTGGGCCCTCATGGTGAGGAGGAGCCAACAGCGCGTTTACGCGCGTCTTCCGACGCGCTATGGCGACGTCTCGAACCACGAGGCCAGCCGGTAGAGCTCATCCTTTCGAGACGCACCGTCATAGCAGGCGTAGCCTTGCGTAAACTTGGCTACGATGCGGTGCTCCTCAGGATGAGGCTCAAGCGCATGTGTGGATCGCTTCGCTCGAACTGACGCGACTGAGTTTTTCTAAGCGCTCCAGTATCTGATCAACGGCCCGTCCGCTCCATAGATCGGATCGGTCTTCGGCTTGTCGACCTTCGGAATGCTTGCCAGCGCCATCGCATGATTGTCCTGCGTTGGCAGCGTGATCTGCATCCTCGGACCCGGCGGGTAGGCGCCTGCCACGACGAAATCGTCGTCGGCCCAGATGCATTGATGTCCTGTGCCGGCCGGCAGGATTACGACATCGCCGGCAAGCAGTTCGAATTCGCGGCCCTTGTCACCACCGAAGCGCACGCGCGCCTTGCCCTGCGCGACGCCGAGCGCCTCATGCACCGTCGCATGATAATGCAGATAGTCATAAATGCCGTCGCGCCACATCTGGCCCCAGCCGTTCGCGCCGAACAGCGCCTCGACGGTTTTCTCCGGATGGTCGTGATCGACCGCGATCGCGCCTCGGTAGATCAGAAGCGGCAGCGGATTATTCGGCACCAGACCGTCGTCGTGAAAGACGAAAGCGAGAGGCTCGACCGGATCGTGCGGATGAAATCTGGCTGATGTGGCTCGCATGGGAGGCCCGCGACAAGGATCATCGATCCAACGCGGCGCGATCCTCTCGGTTCCTGCTCAGGATTGCAGGCTGAAGATTTCCAGATCGCGCAGCAGCGCCGAGGCGCGTGAGGTGAAGGTGGTGACGATTTCCTCGCTACCGGCGATCTCGCGGTTGTGTTCCGCGCCGCAGCCGGTGCACTCGTAGATGAATTCGAGCTTGGTGGTCGCCCAGCGCACGTCCTTGATTTCCATCAGGTGGCGCGTACAGGTCGGACACACGACGATCGCGGGCCGGGCGTCCCGGAGCGGAACGTTTGCGAGCATCTGAATTCTCCTGACGGCGGATGCCCGCGCCGTTGCCGGAGCCTGAGTCGATCCGCGATGGCGTCAGTGTAGCGCCCGGATGCCCGAACTGGCGCTTCGTGACAGGAAAGATGGAGTTAATACACAGTTAATTATGGCTCAGACCCGGCCTTTCACCGGGATCAGCGCCCCGGTGACGGCGCTGGCCTGATCGCTCGCCAGGAACAAAATGACGTTGGCGAGTTCCAGCGGCGTCACCCATGATGCGAAGTCGGAATCCGGCATGTCGCGGCGGTTGGCCGGCGTGTCGATGGTTGAGGGCAGCACCGCGTTGACCGTGACCTTGCCCTCCAGTTCGGCGGCAAGCGCCTCCGTCAGCCGGTGCACGCCGGATTTTGACGCGGCGTAGGGGCCCATGCCCGCGCCGGCCTGCAATGCGCCGAGCGCTCCGATATTGACGATGCGCCCCGCACCCGATGCGAGAAGATGCGGGATCGCCGCCCGCGAGGCATGCAGCGCCGTCAGCGTGTTGATGCGGTGTAGCCGCTCCCATGTCGCGGTCTCGCCGTCCGTAATGCTCTGGAAGGAGAACGCGCCGGCGATGTTGATCAGTGCATCCAGCCTGCCAAAATAAGCCGCCGCCGCGTCGATTGCCTGCTGCGCCTGCCTTGCATCGGAAAGGTCGACGCCGCCAAGATCGGTCCGGTTCGGCGATGAGTTGGCTTGCGAGGGCGCATGATCGATCGCGGCGATCTTCGCGCCCAGCGCGGTGGCTGCTTCAACGACGACGCGGCCAAGCGCGCCCGAGGCGCCGGTGATGGCGATGACCTTCCCGTTCATGCAGCGATTCCCGTGGCAGCGAAGCGGCAAACACTTATAGCGTGAAAGATGTGGGAGCGGGAATGTTCGGAGGCGTGATCAGGTCAGGCGCGCGACCACGACCAGACGCTTGATCTCGTTGTTCTTATAGGCGCGCAGGAACGCCTGATAATCCTTGAACGAGACGCAGCCATTGGAATCGCCGCGCGGACCGAGCATGTAAGTATGCGCGAGCAGGCCGGTGCGGCCGAAGATCTTGCCTTCGCCGCCGATCGGGGTGAGCCGGATTGCCTCAACGCCGTGGAAAGGCTTTTCGCGCATGCTGAGATCGTAGACATGCGGCGGGGTCGCGCCGCGCATCCGCTCGTGGACGAA
The DNA here is from genome assembly GCA_017305455.1 of Hyphomicrobiales bacterium. Lineage (GTDB taxonomy): Bacteria > Pseudomonadota > Alphaproteobacteria > Rhizobiales > Xanthobacteraceae > Afipia. Next base: position 88,978 of record JAFKKO010000131.1, read on the forward strand.
ACGCGGATCGTCCATCCGGCCGCCGAGTCCCGAATGCGCCTCGAGCTTGGTGCCGTTCGGCAGATAGACCATACGCGCCGAAATGTCATAGACGGCGGTCTGCTTGTCGTAGACTCCGCCGGAGGTCAGGCTCTGGCCGTCGCTGCCGATGCCGCCATCAGGCGCGGCATACGCCAGCACCGGGCCGCGCTCAGGCTTGCCGAACAGCTTTTCAAAGATGTTCGGTTTCTCGGTCGAGATCGCGGCGAGCACTGCGGCCTTGTTGGCCTGCGACACCACGCTGCGCGACGGACCCTGCACCTGTTCCATCTTTGGAATATCGGCCGGGCGGGGGGTTGGCAGCGGCACGTTGGCGGCGACGCGCGCGGGCGCCGGAGGCTCGCTGGGCTGCGCCTGCGGCTCGGGTGTCTGCACCTCGGCCTGCGGCTCAAGCGCGGCGATCTCTTGCGGAGCAGGCGTTGCGACCGGCAGGCGATCGGCCTTGGCGAGCACGGGCTGGGTAAAGACTTCGGCCGGATAGCCACGGAAAGCGGTGGGGTCGAGCAGGGCGACCGCTTCGCTGCGCGTCATCTCCTGTGCGGGCGCGCTTGCGAACGCGGGCTCGACGCCGGATCCGGCGAGATTGGTGTAGAGGGTCCAGCCGCAGGCGATGGCAATAAAGCCGAGCGCGACATTGCCGATCAGGACCTGGGGCCGCGCCTTGTGCGAGGGTTGCCTGGCGACGGCGGCCGGAAGGTCGGAGAAGACGTAATTACAGGCCGCCATGCGTCGCACGCTCAGACAAATTCCGCGGGATGCCTTCGTCATGCGGAAGCCCCGCAGGTCGGTGGCACGGTCGAACGCAAATCTGTCGGGGCGATACGGAGGGACTGCGAGTTCCATCGCGACGCGGCGCAGGCTTGCGAAGCGTCATTAAGGCGACTTTTAGTTAAATGCCGATTAAGCACGCGCACGCATGGCGCAAAACGGCTCGCACGGCTGTGCTGGGCACGATATTGCCTCAAATGGTGAGTTCCCCAAATGAAGGTGCGACGGCGTCCCAAACGCCGCCCCGCTCCCGAAGTCGCAATCTTGTGACCCAGGGGAACGGCAAAACCATGGCAGCGATTGCTTTTGCGGGGCGACGCAAGGAGGCTGCCCATGATCCGCAAATTGCGCTCCGGCGAGTACCGGCTCTATTCCCGCAAGGTGAATCCGAAGACCGGCAAGCGCCGCAATCTCGGCACGTTCAAATCGCGCGCTGCTGCGCAGAAGCACGAGCGCGATGTGCAGTATTTCAAGCGGCACTGATGCTGCGTGATGATCAGGCGATGCGCGTGCGATCAGGTCGTGAAGCGCGCGGGCAATTTGTCGATCAGCGGAAAATATTTCAGGAAGGGTTTGGCTTCAGCAAGAACGCGCGAATAGGACGGACGCTGCAACAGCGCCTCGAAATATCGCGCCAGTCGCGGATGCGTGGTGGCGAATGGCTCGATCGCCTGTGTGTAGAACAGCGCGGGCGCGGCCGCGCAATCGGCGATGTTGAAGGTTGCCCCGCCTGCATGCGGCACATCGCCAAGCCGCTTCTCAACCAGATCGAGCGCGGTACGCAGGGTGGCGCGGGCTTCCTCAACGTTCTGTGGATCGCGTTTGTCCTCGGGCCGAAGTACATCGGCGACAACGCGCTGCATCGGCTGATGGATGTAGAGATCGAAAATGCGGTCCCATAGCCGCGCCTCGCGCGCTTTATCCGGGTCGTGCGGGATCAGCGTCACCGGGCCCGGATAATATTGCTGCAGATAATCCAGGATGATCGAGGTCTCGAAGATCGTCGCGTTGCGGCTCTCATCCTGCAGCACCGGAATCTTGCCGAACGGCGACAGTTTCAGATACGCCGCCCGCTCGTCCGGATCGCCGAGATTGACCATGCGCGGCTCGAACGGTGTGCCGTTCTCATACAGGGCCAGCAGAACCTTGTGACAGTAGGAGGAAAGGGGATGGATATGGAGGATGAGAGGCATGGCACCGTCCCGGTGGATTGCGAGGCGCGGATACTAGTCAAGACCGCATGACGTGGAAAGCGGCTGATGAAGCGTTGATCCCGTATCGTGAAAGCCGTTGCCTTGGGCGGGAGCCCCGAGACCCGGCATGTTGGTCCGCGTGCCCGTGACGGAGACGGATTTTTCGGCACGGGAGCCGGGACAAGGCGATCATTCCGCTATTCGGGACGTTGTCAGCGCGATTGGTTCAGGTAGGCTGAACGCCTTCTTTAACGGGAGCATCCCATATGAAACGTCTTTCCCTTGTGGTTGTGTTGAGCCTGTTCGCCGCCGCTCCGGCCTTTGCCGAGGTCTCCTGCAAGGCGGTCAGCGCCGACGGCAAGCCGCTCGCCGGCGCCGCCAAGACCAGCTTCATGAAGAAATGCTGCGAGGACAACGCCAAGAGCGCCGACGGCAAGGCTCTCGCTGGAGCGGCCAAGAACTCATTCGTCAAGAAGTGCATGGGCGGCTAAGACGCGGCGGCTTTGTAAACCGCGACACATAGCCTCGCCGCAAGGCGGGGCTTTTTGTTTTGGGATCGCAGCATGAACTAGCTAGCGTGTGCGCGGGGAGGGGCGAGAGACGCAAGGCTTCGTCGGCTTCCCCGTTCTCAACTGTTGAGATCGTTGGAAGGAGAGGCGTGTGAGGAAAATATCGAATCTTGTTCTGGGGCTGGTGTGCGGTGTGGCTCTTTCCGGAGCGGCCTTTGCCGCAAGCCAGGATTCCTATGATCTGCCGGAGCCCTATGTGACGTGGGAAAAAGCCTACAGCAAGGAGTTTCCCGCGATCCAGGGGCTCATGGATACGATGACCGCCAACAGCAAGGAGTTGCTGTCGAAGCCGTCCGATCAGGATCAGGACATCCTGCACAACCGCGTTTGTGCGGCGATCGCCTACAAGATGGCTGTCGATCGGAAAGGCTCGGCAGAGCTGCGCAAGCTCGGTCCGGTCACGGATATCCTGCACAACATCTCGAAGGACAACAAGAAGCTGGTGCTCAGCGATCCGGAGACCTTCAAGCGCGTAAACGAGCTGGTCGCTGATCTGAAACAGGCGGGCAAGTTCAGGAAATCTCCGGAATTCTTTTCGGACCCGGAGATTCTCAAGCTGAAGCCCGTCGCCGACAATCTGGCGCTGATCCACCATCTGACCGGCGCGGTGATGGCGGGCGATATCCTGACCAAGGCCGGCGGATTCTCGAAGGACGAGATTCGCGTCGTGCAGACCGCTATCGTCGCGCATTCGACGGGCTATTGGTATTTCCGCGACTCTATTGACGCGGCCGCCGGGCGCGAGGGTGCGTGGAAAGTGGTGTTTCCTGCGCCTGAGAACGACATCGACAATTTCGCGCACGATGCCGACCTGATCTCGCAGTTCGTGCCGGAATCGGTGACGCCTGAAGGAAGTAAGTGGCGCAACATCGCCACCAAGCGCTGGGGTGCGACCAACACCAAGGAAGAGGGGCAGGTCGTCTATTACGTGTTCAGCCGACTGTATGACGAAGCCAAGACGGACGAAGGCCGCGCCATGGCTCTGGAGAAATGGAACGTCATCAAGCCGGAGCTGATCAAGCTGATGGGCCTGAAGCCTGACGAAGACCCGATCAAGACGCTCGTCGTTCCTGCCTTCTGGGCCAAGAAGGGGAAGTAGTCTCTGAGTAAGAATAGCCGAGAAATAAAAAGAGCCGCTC
>JAFKKO010000132.1 GCA_017305455.1 Hyphomicrobiales bacterium
GCCGCCGGCAGCGTGAAGCGGAATGTCGCGCCGCCGGAGGCATTGGTTTCGGCCCACATCCGCCCGCCATGGGCTTCGACGATGGTCCGGCTGATCGAAAGACCGACGCCCATGCCGGTCTCCTTGGTGGTGAAGAAGGTCTGGAACAGGTTGGATTCGTTTTCCTTGCCGATGCCGTGGCCGGTGTCGGAGACCGAGATCTCGATCATGTCGTTCGCGACCTTGACGTTGGTCACGACCAGGATGCGCTGTTCCGACTGTGCCATCGCCTCCAGCGCGTTGCGGAACAGATTGACCAGCACCTGCTGGATCTGCACGCGATCGACCAGCACGAGGTCATGATCGGGATCGAGATTGAAGTGCAGCGACACGCCCTGTTCGCGCGCGCCGGTGAAGCCGAGCGCGCCGGCTTCCTCGATCAGTTTGGTGATGCGCTCGACGCGCTTTTCGGACTCGCCGCGCGAGACGAAGTCGCGCAGCCGCCGGATGATCTGGCCGGCGCGCAGCGCCTGCTCGGCGGCGCGATCCATCGCCGATTCGATCTTCTGCAGGTTGGGAGCGTCCTCCTCGGCGGCGAGCAGGCGGCGGCAGCCTTTCATGTAGTTGCTGATCGCGGCGAGCGGCTGGTTGAGCTCGTGGGCGAGCGCGGAGGCCATCTCGCCCATCGCGGTGAGGCGCGAGACGTGGACCAGTTCGGACTGCAATTCCTGCACCCGCGCCTGGGTCTGCTGATATTCGGTGAGGTCGCGCACGAAGCCGGTGAAATAGGGCTCGCCGCCGGAGCGGGTTTCGCCGATCGCCAGATGCATCGGGAAGATGGTGCCGTCCTTGCGCTTGCCCGAGACGATGCGGCCGATGCCGATGATGTGGCGCTCGCCGGTGCGCAGATAGCGCTCCATGTAGCCGTCGTGGCGGCCGCTGTCGGGCTGCGGCATCAGGATGCTGACATTCTGGCCGATCGCCTCCTGCTCGGTGTAGCCGAACTGGCGTACCGCGGCGCTGGAAAAGAATTGCATGATGCCGCGCCCATCGATCACGATCATGGCATCGGGGATGGTGTCGAGAATCGAGCGCAGATGGCCTTCGCGGGTGCGCAGAGCCTCCTCGAGCTGCTTCTGCTCGTCGATATCGATGACGATGCCGCACAGATGCTGGACGCCGTCGGCGCTGGTGACGAGGCTGGAGCGCGCGCGCAGCCAGTGCGCCGGTCCCTGCGGCGAGGCGATGCGGTATTGCAGATCGAAATTGCGGCCACCGGCGGCGGTGCGCTCGATCGCCTGCTCGGTGCGCGCCCGGTCGCTCGGGGCGAGCAACGACAGGAATAGCGGGTAATCGACGCTCTGGCCGGGCGGCAGCCCGAACAACCGGCAGGTGACCGGCGACCAGATCAGTTCGCGGGTGGACAGATTGAGGTCCCAGGTGCCGATACCGGAACCCTCAATGCCCACCCGCAGATGGTCATCGTAGGAATAGTCATCGGACGTGGACGAAGGCGTGCGGGTCACGGGCCTGGATGTTCTCGCCGGCTGATTGCGGGGCCTGTTCTACAACAACTGGCCCGGAGGGCAAAACCCGTTCGGCAGCCGTGATTTGCTGCGCCGCGCCGGTCTGTCATGCGGCCCGCTCAACGCGGCGGCTTGACGGAGCGATCGTCGCCGGGCGTGGTCACCACGACGGTCGCGGTCATGCCCGCGCTGAGCGTGATCCCCTCGGGAATCCTGTCGATGGCGACGCGCACCGGAATGCGCTGGGCGAGGCGAACCCAACTGAAGGTCGGATTGACGTTGGCGATCAGGTCGTTGCCGATGGCGTTGTCGCGATCGGTGATGGCGCGGGCGACGCCCTGGATATGCCCTTGCAGCGGCGCGCTGTAGCCGAGCAGCCGGATCGACGCCGGGTCGCCGATCTTGATGCTGCGCAGCTTGGTCTCCTCGAAATAGCCGGCGACATAATAGGAATCGCTGTCGACGATGGCGAGCATGGCGCGGCCCGCGGTGGCGTAGTCGCCGCGATCGACCAGAAGGTTGGTGACATGGCCGTTGACCGGCGCGCGCACTTCGGTGCGGGCGAGGTTGAGCTTGGCGACGCCGAGGGCTGCGACCGCCTGATCGTAATTCGCCTGCGCCGCCAGCGCCGCGGTGCGGGCCTGATTGAGCGCCTCCGCCGAGATCGAGGCCGAGCTCAGATGTTCGCGGCGGTCCTGCTCCTCCCGGCGCTGGTCGAGCACGCTTTTTGCGCCGGCGAGCGCGGCCTCGGCCGACGCCAGCGCAAGCTGGTAGCGCGCCGGATCGACCGTAAACAGCACGTCGCCGATCTTCACCTCCTGATTGTCCTTGACGCGGATGTCGATCACCGCACCCGCGACGTCCGGCGCCACCGTCACCACATTGGCGCGCACCCGGCCATCGCGCGTCCACGGGCTTTCCTCGTAGATCCGCCACAGATACCAGCCGGCGACGACAGCGATAAGAACCGCGGTGATGGTGACGAGAACACGAATGATGGACATTTTGCTTGGCATTGGGAGATCCCGGCGTCACAGCATCAAGGCGACGAACGCGCTCAGCACGATCACGAACAGCGCGGTATTGAACAAGGGCGGATGCCAGACGAAGCGGTAGGCGCCGGCCTGCTGCAAAAAATAGCGCAGCGCATACCAAGCCAGCGCCGCGCCGAGGAAATAGCCGAGCAGTGGCGGCAGGAACACGCCATCGAGACTGATTTCCTTGATCATGTCGGCACCGGATCGGATTGGGTCGCGGCGGCGGGATCGCCTGCCGGCACGAGGCCGAAGAATGCGGCATGCTGCGCGAGGGTCATCTCGATACTATAGAGCGCTTCGGCGCTCTGCGTCAGCAGCGCGCTTTCGTCGAGCGTGAGGATGCGCTCGCGCGCCGCGCGCAGGACCGGCAGCGGCATGCCGCCGGCGCCGCGCCGCGCCAGGCGCTCGAAGTGGTCGGCGAGAGCCGTGAGCGCGTTTGTGACGGCGGCATCCGCCACAGCGGGCAGGCTGGCGCGATAGGTCTTGAGCGCAAGGATGTTCAGGCCGATGCGCAGTCCGCCGAGGCCGCCTTGCATGGCGGAGCGCTGTTCGCCGACCATCGGATCGAGCCGCACGAACAGCGCGTTGACGCGGTCGAACATCCGACTCTCGAAGCTGGTGCGCTGCTCGAACGTGGCGCTGCCCGCCGCGATCTGCGCCAGATCGCGCATGATGCCGCGCGTCAGGCGCTGCACCGCCCATTCGGCGCTGAGCGGACGCAGCAGGCGCAGCGCCACCGCGCCGATGCCGATGCCGACCAGATAGCTGATGAAGCTGTTGATGAAGACGGCGAAGTCGTAGTTCATCTCGTTGGAGACGCCGATCAGCGCGCCGCCGTTGAGGATCAGCGGCAATGCATAGGCGATGGCGGACGGCACCGCCAGGAACAGGCCGCTGACCAGATAGAACGGCGCGAGGGCGACAACCAGCGCCGGAAAGGTGCTGAGGGTCGGCAGCACGCCGAACAGATAGACCGCCGCGATCGCGCCGCCGACCACGCTCATCTTCAGGAAGATCATAACGGCGGCGGTGGGATCGTCGCGCGCGCCCATGATGGCGCAGACGATGCCGGCGAAGGTCACCGCGGTCGGGCCGTTCGGCCAGGCGGTAGCGATCCAGAACACGCTGGCGATCAGCACCGTCGCGGCGGCGATGCCGCCGGCGATCAGGGCGAACTGGATGTCGCGATAAGGACGCTGCTCCGGCGCGGAGGTCGATTGCGGCGGATGCAATCCGCTCGCCATATGGGCGTGCAGCAGCACCGTCTCGTGCCACAGCGCGATGGTGTCGCGCAGCCGCAGCAGGATCGAGCGCACGAGGAATGAGCGCGGGTCGGCGCGAAGATCGTGTTGCGACGGCAGATGGCGGGCGATGTCGGTCGCGAGGCGCTCGCGTTCCACGGCCGTGTCGGATGTGAGGCCGACTTGCGCATCGGCGGCGGAGGCGGCGATATGCTTTGCCGCGCGTTCCAGCAGCGGGCGCAGCCGCGCTGCCGTGGCCGGCTGCATGCGGGTCAGCAGCGCAAAGCGGTCGTAGATCGACACCAGCAGCGCCAGCAGCGAGAGCAGCTTGCCCTGATACTGCCGGATCGGACGGTCGATTGCCCGGATCTCGGGCGTGTCGAGAATGGCGAAGGTGCGCAGCGAATCCAGCGCGACCACCGAGGAGATCACCTGCCGGCGGTCGGCGAGGCCCTTGGCTTCGCCTTCCTGGCCGCGCAGCGCGTCGCCGACCCAGCGCGCCATGGTCGGCAGCGTGGCGTCGAGCGCCTTGCGCAGCGCATCGCCCGCGCGTTGCGGGAATACGACATGATGGATCAGCGTGCCGCAGCCGATGCCGAGCATGATCTCGAGGCAGCGCGCCACCGCGAAATCGAACGCGGTGTCCGGCGCCAGCACGGCGGGCAGGCCGATGATCGCCGCCGAATAGCCCGACAGCATGCCGGCATAGGCCTGCGGCGCATCGCGCAGATAGATCGAGACGAACACGCCGAGCCCGATCCACAGTGCCAGCACCAGGCAGAACAGCTCGCGTGAATTGGAGAACAGCGCCACGAACACCAGCGACATCGTCGCCCCGATCAGGGTGCCGAGCACGCGATAGATCGATTTGGCCAGCACCATGCCGGCGAGCGGCTGCGAGACGATATAGACGGTGGTGACGCTCCAGCTCGGCTGCGACAGGTTGAGATGGAAAGCGATGTAGAGCGCCAGCATCGCGGCGACGAAGGTCTTGATCGAGAACAGACCCTCGCGCCATGTCAGTTGTCGGGCGATGCGCAGCATGGAAAGCGTGGGTCCCTTCGGACCGCCACTCTAGCACCGCAGCCGGATCTGCCGATAGCAATCCGGCATGTTCCCGCGGGAGCGATCATCGGTCCCGGCGCGAGAACGGGCGCAGAAACGCGGGAACGCGCAGAAAAAAGGCGCGGACTTTAAAGTCCGCGCCTCAGGTGCTCTCTTGGGAGAGAGGGAGCGGCATGTCCGTCTCCGGGCATGCCGACACCGGGATTTACTTGGGCGTGTTGCACCAGTCGTAGATGCTGAGCGCCATCACCTTGATCGCGGTGATGTAGTCCTCGATCGAGACGTATTCGTCGTCGGAATGCATCACGGCCGTCGAGCCGGGTCCGAAGATCACGGTCGGCGTATCGGCGTACAGATTGAGGAAGCGGGTATCGGCTGCGCCCTGACGTCCGCTGATCACCGGCTGCTTGCCGGTGATTTCGGTGTAGGTCCGCGACACCGTCTGCACGATCGAGTGATCGCGCGGAATCTCGGAGGCCTGGGCGTCGTAGCCGACGAAACGCACCTTCGGCGGATGGTCCTTCATCCACGGATCGGTCGCCGCAACGCGCGCGATCTGATCGACCAGGCTCTGCTTGACGCCCTCGTGGTCCTCGCTCGGCACGGTGCCGATGGAGCCCTTGAGCAGCGCCGTCGCCGGGAAGGCGCTCGGGTAGTTGCCGGCCTGGAAGCTGCCGATGATGCAGGGCAGCGAATCCAGCGGCTTCGGGTACAGCGGATGGCGCACGGTGGCGACGCGGTGGTCCTCCAGCTCCTGCACCGCCTTGACGATCTTGTAGCCGAGCTCGATGGCGCTGACGCCGAGATAGCGCTGCTGGATGCCGGCCGGCTTGCCCTGGATTTCGATCTCGAACCAGATGCGGCCGATGCAGGCAGGCTGCACGGCAAGGTCGCTGGTCTCGCCGGAAATGCCGGCGTCGGCCTTGTAGCCGCGGGCGACGGTGTCGAGCGTGCCGTGGCCGCTGACTTCCTCGTCGATCACGATGTTGATGAGCACGTCGCCCTTCGGGGTGAGGCCGAGCTCCTTGAGGAATTCCACCGCGCGGATGTGGCTGGCGACGCCGCTCTTCATGTCGCAGGAGCCGCGGCCGTAGATGCGGCCGTCCTTGATCGAGGCCGACCACGGATTGTCGCTCCAGCCCGCGCCGTCACCGACCGGGATCACGTCGGTATGGCCGTTGAGCAGCAGCGACTTGCCGCCGCCGGTGCCCTTCAGCGTGGCGACGATGTTGGGCCGGCCCTCATAGCCGCGGTCCACCGGACGATAGCCGGGGTGCTTCTTCAGCTCTTCCCAGTCGGTCTCCCACATGTCGACCTCGAGGCCGATCTTGCTCAGGTAGCCGTCGAGAAACTTCTGGATCGCGGCTTCGTCGCCGGTGACGCTTGGAATGCGCACCATGTCGCGCAGGAATTCGATCGCCTTGTCGCGATTTTTGTCGATGGCGTCGAGGATCTTTTGACGGTTGGTATCGGTCATATGGCACGGCCCCGGGCTGATTGTGTCTGTGCGCCGCGGCGGGCTTGCCCCTGCTGCGGACAGGGTCGGGACCATATCATACTATAATAGGAATGATAGTATCACAGAAGGATAATTTGAGGATAGGCGCTCAGCCCTCCGGCGTCGCCCGCAGGCGCTGGACGCTGCGCTCCAGCACGCGCCGCGCGGCCATGCGGGCCTGGCGTTCATCGGAGGCGGCGATCGCCTCATAGATGTCGTAGTGCTCCTTGTAGGCCGCCGCCTGGGTGGCCGGCTTCCGCGCCGAATTGGCGCGCGCGGTGGCGATCGATTCCTTGAGATGCGGTTGCAGGAACTCGACGAAGGAGACGATCAGCGGATTTTGCGTCGCCTCGGCGATCGCGCGATGGAAGGCGAGGTCGGAGGTCAGAGCCTGCTCGAAGCTGTTTTTGGAAGGCTCCATCAGCTTGAGATGTTTTTGCATTTGTTTCAGGTCGCGCGGGGTGCGCCGGATGGCGGCGAGGCCGGCCGCCTGCACCTCGACGCCCATGCGCAATTCGAAGATATGGGACAGGGCGTTCGGCGAGCCCGCCGGCGCGAGCCGGAACGGCCGCGCCTTGGTATCGTTCTCGACAAACACGCCCTTGCCCTGGCGCGAGGCGATCAGCCCGTCGGATTTCAGGCGCGACAGCGCCTCGCGGACCACGGTGATGCTGACGCCGAAGGTCTGGCTGAGTTCCTTGCCGGCCGGAAGCTGGGTGCCGGGCTCGTATTTGCCGCCGATGATGTCCTGCCGCAGCATCGCGGTGATGCGATCCGTCAGATTCTCGGAAGGAGCGCCGGGCTGGACCTGTCTGTACGTCATGGCAATACCGTCATCTTAAATGGTGCGAGGCTGGACTGGTGCGAGGCACCACGGGAAGATGTTGTGCCGCATCGCGTCCATTGCGTCCGTCAATCCCTGCCTGGAAAAATCATAGGTTGTCTGACCGGTCGAACGCAAAATAACCTATAGCCGACGCTTGTGAGATGAAAGCCGCCATATGCAAACCGCCGCAACATCGTTCTGGCATTTTTCGCTGTCATTTTATGCCGCGCCATCGGTCGCCGAGACATGTCTCGATCTGCAGGATCGGTCGGGGATGGACGTCAATCTGGTGCTCTATCTGCTCTGGCGAGCCCATTGCGGGCGGCGATTGAGCGCCGAGGAGGTCGGCAGTGTGATCGATTTGATCGCGGCTTGGCAAGAGAGCGTTGTCCGGCCGCTGCGCGGCGTCCGCCGTTTCCTCAAGACTCCGGGCGCGGCCTGGCCGGCGGCCGATGCCGAGCAGCTTCGCCAGCGCGTCAAGGCGCAGGAGCTGGAGGCCGAGCGGCTGCAACAGATCACGATGCAATCCGCGCTCGGCGATCTCGGCGCGCCGGACGCTCCGGAGGTCGCCGCGACATCCGGTCTCAAAACCTATGCGCGGATTCTGGGCGGCGAATTTCCCGATCATCACCTTGTCACGCTGCTGCGCGCCCTTGCGCGCGTCTCTTAAAAATAATGTCAACGACATCGTCGACTACTCTCTCGGGCGCACGCGCGATCTGTTCGGCCTGCATAATGAGGTGATGCGGCGCTGCGGCGAAGACACCGTGATTGGTTCATAAAGCGGGGCGGCCCGGATTTTTCCTTCGTCATCTCGGCCTTTCGTTGTATGAACGGCTTTATCGGCCGTTGCGGTCCTGCGGATACGTCACAACGGCTGGCCGCGCTTTCAGATCGGCGTCGCTCTCATTCCAATTCACTTGAAGATGTTTCATGGCCTCCAAACTTCTCAAATCATACGACAGGAGTAGAGTTCCGCTTTACATTCAGGTCGCCTCGATTATGCGGCACCGGATTCAGTCGGGACAATGGAGTCCGGGTCAGAAGATCTCCACTCTCGAGGAGTTGGAGCGCGAGTTCGAAGTGGCGCGCGTCACCGTGCGCCAGGCGGTCGAGGTGCTGAACGAGGAGGGACTGCTCGACGTCCGTCAGGGGCGCGGGACCTTCGTGTCGAAACACACCCAGGACCGCCACTGGCTGCAGCTTGCGACGAGCTGGAGCAGCCTCGTGACCTCGCTGGAGGACAACGTCCCCGAAACGATCACGGTGGAAAAGAACTGCCCGCCGCCACAGCTCGAGGAGGGCGATGGTCAGCTCGCGCCTGAATATGTCCGGCTGTGCAGCGTGCAGTATCGCAACGCCGAGCCTTATTCGGTCGTCCATCTGCATCTGGCGCGTTATATTTTCGACAAGAACGCCAAGCGGTTCATGGTCGCCGCGGCGCTGCCGACCATTGATGCGATGGACGATATCCTGCTCGGCGAGGCGCATGAGACGCTGGTGGTCGGCAGCGCCGATCCGGAGATCGCGGATCTGATGAAGATCCCGCTCGGCTCGCCGACCATGCAGTGCCGCTGCATCGTGACCGATGACAAGGACATTGCGATCTATGTCGCCGACATCATCTATCGAAGCGACTGCATCAAGTTGCGGATCGATCTGCTGGGCGCCAAGGCCGATCGCAAGAAGCGGGCTGACGGCGAGGCCGGCCCGGTGAAGCTCATGGGGCGCAAGTCCCGCACGGCTCGTTGAGGTTTCGGACTGACGTCGCGAAATCGCCGGGTTTCGGCGGTTTTTCGGCTTTCAACAGTGCGGGCAAAACGAACTCTTGCTATCATCCTAAAAATAGGATGAATTCCCGGAAATGACATTCGGCGGGAGCGCGACATGGCGGGCCAGGGCATCGGCGTAAGCCTTTTACGCAAGGAGGACGACCGTCTTCTGCGAGGGCGTGGCGAGTTTGTCGGCGACCTCCGGTTGCCCGGCATGCGCGATGTCGCCTTCGTCCGCAGCCCGCTCGCGCATGCCCGCATCCGCGCCATCCGCATTCCGCCGCAATACAAGGACAGCGTTTTCGTCGCCGCCGATCTCAAAGGCGTTAAGCCGATCCGCGCGGTGTCGGGTCTGTCCGGCTTCAAGGCCTCGGACCAGCCGATTCTCGCCTTCGACAAGGTGCGTCAGGTCGGCGAACTGATCGCGATGTGCGTGGCCGACACGCGGGCGGAGGCGGAGGATATCGCCGCCGCGGTCGAGGTCGATTTCGAGGAACTGCCGGCGGTTCACGACATGCTGCTGGCGCGGCAGCCCGGCTCGGCGCTGCTGCACGAGCATTGGGGCGACAACGTCTTTCTGGAGACCTTCGTCGACGTCAACATGGAGGCGGCCTACGACGCGCCGATCAAGATCAGCCGCGAGATTTCCACCGCCCGGCAGTGCATGGCGCCGCTGGAAGGGCGGGGCACGGTCGCGGTGTGGCACAACCGCATGGACCAGCTTGTGCTCCACACCGGCAGCCAGTTGCCGCATATCGTGCGCAACGGCCTCGCCGAATGCCTCGGGCTCGAGCAAGTCCAGGTGCGGATCATCTCGCCGGATGTCGGCGGCGGTTTCGGCTACAAGGGCATTCTGCTCACCGAGGATGTCTGTCTCGGCTGGCTTGCGATGCATCGCGGCCATCCGGTGCGCTGGCTCGAGGATCGGCGCGAGCACCTGACCGCGGGCGCCAATTGCCGCGAGCATCATTACAACATCACGGTCTATGCCGACCGCGACGGCAAGCTGCGCGGCGTCGAATGCGAGGCGACGGTCGATTCCGGCGCGTATTCGTCCTATCCGTTCTCCGCCTGTCTCGAGGCCGCGCAGGTCGCGAGCATTCTGCCGGGTCCTTACGATTTTCCCTCCTACCGGTGCCGGACCTGGTCGGTCGCGACCAACAAATGTCCGATCCTGCCCTATCGCGGCGTCGCGCGCACCGGCGTGTGCTACGCCATCGAACTGATGATGGATGCCATCGCGCGCGAGACCGGGCTCGAACCTTACGAGGTGCGCCTGCGCAATCTGGTGCGCCCCGAGCAGATGCCGTTCGATAACATCACCCGCAAGCATTTCGACAGCGGCGACTATCCGGAATCGCTGCGCCAGGCGCTGGCGAAGATCGATCTGCCGGCGCTGCGCGAGCGGCAGAAGACGCCGGAGCCGGACGGGCGGCTGATCGGCGTCGGTCTTTCGGTTTATTGCGAGCAGGGCGCGCATGGCACCTCGGTCTATGCCGGCTGGGGCATTCCGATGGTGCCGGGCCACGAGCAGGCCACGGCGCGGATGACGCCGGACGGCGGACTCGAGCTGCGCGTCGGCGTTCATTCGCATGGTCAGGGCATGGAGACCACGCTGCCGCAGATCGCCAACGAGATTCTCGGCATCGATGTCGCCAAGATCAAGCTGGTGCACGGCGACACCGAATACACGCCGTATTCCACCGGAAGCTGGGGCTCGCGCTGCGCGGTGATGGCGGGCGGCGCGGTGGCGACGGCGTCGAAGGAGATTGCCCGGCTCGCCAAGGAGATCGGCGCGCATCTGCTGCAGACCGATGTCGAGCATGTGGATCTCGCGGATGGCGCGGTGGTCGGCCCCTCCAGCAGCGTGACGTTGCAGGAGATCGCGCATACCTGGTATCGGCGCCCGCAGGACCTGCCGCCGTCGGTCGATCCGCGCGGGCTTGAAGTGACGATCGGCTACAAGCCGGTGCGCGATTCCGGAACCTTCAGCTATGCGACGCATGTCGCCGTCGTCGCCGTCGATCCGGAGATGGGCGACATCGAGATCCTCGATTACGTCGTCGTCGAGGACGGCGGCAAGCTGATCAATCCGATGGTGGTCGATGGCCAGATCTATGGCGGCCTTGCGCAGGGCATCGGCACCGCGCTGTATGAGGAGATGAATTTCGACGCCTCCGGCCAGCCGCTGGCATCGACCTTCGCCGATTATCTGTTGCCCGGCCCGACCGAGGTGCCCGCGCCACGTCTGGGTCATATGGAGACGCTGGCGCCCTACACGCAGTTCGGCGTCAAGGGGCTCGGCGAGGGCGGCGCCATCGCGCCTCCGGGAGCGATCGGCAATGCGGTGAACGACGCGCTCAAGTCGTTTGGCGTCGAATTGCTGCATTCGCCGATGACGCCGCGCCGCGTGCTCGAAGCTATTGCGGAAGCGAAAAACAAGAAGCGTGCGCAGGCCGCCGAGGGAGTGTCGGCGTGAAACCGGTCAATTTCGATTACGCCCGTCCGGGCGACGTTGCCGCGGCCCTCAAGCTGATCGCAGATGACAGCCTGATGGTGAAGATCATGGCGGGCAGCCAGTCGCTCGGCCCGATGTTGAACATGCGCCTGGTGCAGCCGGATCTTCTGGTCGACATCACCGGCATCGAGGAGTTGCGCCGCTTCGAGGATCGCGGCGAGGAGATCGTGCTCGGCGCTTGCATCACCCATGCCGACGTCGAGGACCGGCGCGTGCCTGATGTGACGCGCGGCGCGTTGCCCACGGTGGCGAAGGGCATCGCCTATCGCGCGGTGCGCAATCGCGGCACCATCGGCGGCAGCCTCACCCATGCCGATCCGTCCGCCGACTGGCACTCGATCATGGCGGCGCTCGGCGCCAAGGTGGTGTTGCGCGGACCGGGCGGCGAGCGGGTTATCCCGGTCGAGGATTACATGCTCGGCGCGCTCGAGGCCGATCTGCAGCCCGGCGAGATGCTGGTGGCGGTGCGGGTGCCGAAGCTGAGCGGTTCGGCGCGTTGGGGCTATTACAAAACCTGCCGCAAGACCGGCGAGTTCGCCCACGCCATCGGCTCGTTCTTGGCCGATCCGGAACGTGGCGTCAGCCGCGTGGTGATCGGAGCCACCGAGACGCGGCCGATCGTCGTCGCCGAGGCCGGCAACATCATCGGAGACGGCCGCACCGAGCGGATGTACGCCGCTTTCGACAGCAAGGCCGTCGATGACGTGATCAAGGCCTCCGGCATGACCGACCCGATCGACAGACAGACTCACATCACCGCGTTGCGGCGGGCCCTCGAACAAGCGCGATCAGCATGAGCACGGTCAATCTCGTCGTCAACGGCAAGTCGGTCAGCGCCGATGTCCAGCCCCGCACGCATCTCGCAGACTTCCTGCGCGATACCCAGAACCTCACCGGCACCCATATCGGCTGCGAGCACGGCGTCTGCGGCGCCTGCACGATCCTGGTGGACGGCGTGCCGACGCGCTCCTGCATCACTTTCGCGGTCGCCTGCCAGCAGGCCGAGGTGACGACCATCGAAGGGCTCGACGATGACGAGATCGCGCGCGAACTGCGCGCCGCGTTCTCCGCCGAGCACGGGCTGCAATGCGGCTATTGCACGCCGGGCATGATCGTCTCGGCGCGCGACGTGGTGCTGCGTCTGGACGCGCCGTCCGAGCACGATATCCGCGTCGCGATGAGCGGCAATCTGTGCCGCTGCACCGGCTATGTCGGCATCACCCGCGCGATCCAGCGTGTCGTCGAGGCGCGCCGCGCCCGCGGCATCGCCGCCATTCCGAACGGCCACCGCACCGCGCTCGGCCCGTCCGGCTCGGGTCATGCCGATGCGGTCGCCGCCGGAGCGACGGCGCGGGCGGCTGCGCCCGCCACACTCGCGGCAGCGAACAAGCCCGCCGCCGCGGCATCGGCCGCGCCGCGCAAGGACGCCAACTGGAAGCCGCAAACCAACTTCACCCAGAGCTTCACGGTCTCGCATCCGGTCGATGTGGTGTGGGATTTCTTCGGCAATATTCCCGAGGTGGCGTCATGCCTGCCCGGCGCCTCGCTCGCCGGCGATCCGGTGGACGGCCATGTCGAAGGACAGATCAAGGTCAAGGTCGGGCCGATCTCGGCCGAATTCCAGGGTGTCGCCGATGTGGCGCGCGACGAGGCCAGCCGCACCGGCACCATCGACGGCGCCGGCAAGGACAAGCGCAGCAATTCGGCGACCCGCGGCCTGATCGGCTACGCCGTCAAGCCGGGCGACAATCCGGGGCAGACGCGGGTGGACGTCAATATCGGCTTCACGCTGACCGGCATGCTGGCGCAGTTCAGCCGTTCCGGACTGGTTGAGGACGTCGCCGGCCGGCTGATCGGCGCTTTTGTGCAGAACCTCGAAGCCAAGCTGTCGCATCAGGCATCGGGCGGCACCGGCGCCGCGCCGGTGGTCACGGAACTGGATGCGGGCTCGCTGGTCTTTTCGGTAATCATCTCGCGATTCAAGATGTTATGGGCCAAGATCACCGGCCGCCGGACGTAAACGTCCGGGGAATCGCGGGGCGTCCGCAGATCACAGTTGTATTAAGGTACTAATGATAGTACCTTTATGACTGAGAGCCCGGAAACGGGCTGCGGCGGCGCCCCTGAAAGGATGATGAGGGCCGAATGTCGACCATGGTCAATCTGAATGCGGATATGGCGGAAGGCTTCGGCGCCTATGACATCGGCGACGACGCCAGCATTCTGAAGATCATCAATTCCGCCAGCATCGCCTGCGGCTTTCATGCCGGCGATCCCTTGACCATGCGCAGGGTCGTCGCCGATGCCAAGCGCGAGGGCGTGTCGGTCGGCGCACATCCGGGCTTCAACGATCTGTGGGGTTTCGGCCGCCGCCGCATCGACATGCGGCCCGACGACCTCGAATACATGGTGGCCTATCAGATCGGCGCGCTGCAGGCGCTGGCGGCGTATTCGGGCGTCAAGGTGACGCACTTAAAACCGCACGGCGCGCTCAACAACATGGCCGCCGAGAACAGCGATTATGCCATGGCGATCGGCCGCGCCATCAAGACGGTGGATCGCGACATCATCTACGTCGCGCTGGCGGGCTCGGAGATGGAGAAGGCCGGCCGCGCGCTCGGTCTCAAGGTCGCGCGCGAAGGTTTCTGTGATCGCCTCTACGAGGACGACGGCAATCTGACCTCGCGCAAGCTGGCCGGTGCGGTGATCAAGAATCCGGAAGTGGCGGCGAAGCAGGTGGTCGACATGGTCGTTCACCGCACCATCACTGCGCGGAGCGGCAAGACCTTCCCCTGCAAGGTCGATACACTGTGTGTTCATGGCGACGAGCCGACCGCGATCGCGCTTGCAAGGCATGTACGCGAAGCGCTGGATCTGGCCGGCGTCAGACTGGTGCCGCTGCCGGAAATGACATTCGACTGATTATTGTCCACTGACTGAACGGGAAGCAGAAAAAGCATGGCTGAGACATCGAAACCGATTATTGCGATCCTGGGCGGCACCGGCGACCTCGGCTCCGGACTGGCGAAGCGCTGGCTCGCCTCGGGCTACCAGGTGGTGATCGGCTCGCGCTCCGCCGAAAAGGCGCAGGCCTTCGCAGCCGAACTCGGCGGCGCCGCCTCGGGCCGGAGCAATGTCGATGCCGCCAAGGCGGCCGATGTGATCGTGCTCGCCGTTCCGTTCGGCAATCACGAAGCCTCGCTGCTTGAGATCAAGGACGCGGCGCAGGGCAAGATCGTGGTCGATGCCGCGGTGCCGCTGGTGCCGCCGAAGGTCTCCACCGTGCAGTTGCCGCAGGAAGGCTCGGCGGCGCAGATCGCGCAGCGGCTGCTCGGCGAGGGCGTGCGCGTCGTCTCCGCGTTCCACAACGTCGGTGCGAGCAAGCTGCATGCCGGCGACCGCGCCGATTGCGACGTGCTGGTGTTCAGCAACGACAAGGAGGCGCGCGAGCTGGTGATCGGGCTCGCCGATGTGGTCGCCACGCGCGGCGTCGATGGCGGCATGCTGGCGAATTCGGCCGCCGCCGAGGCGCTGACCTCGGTTCTCATCGGAATCAATCGCAAGTACAAGGTGCCCGGTGCCGGTATCCGGATCACCGGCCTGCCGTAACCCGCGTCGTGGATGCATGATCAAGAGCGTCAGCTATCTTGCTGTTCCTGGAATTCCGCAGATCGAGCCCGGCGACGATCTTGCGGGCGTGATCGTTGACGCGGTCAAGGCGGTGGGGCTGACGCTCGATGACGGCGACATCGTCGTCCTCGCCCAGAAGATCGTCTCCAAGGCGGAAGGGCGCTACGTCGTCCTCAAGGACGTGGTGCCGTCCGACAAGGCGCTGGCGCTCGGCGCGCAGATCGAGAAGGATCCGCGCTACGTCGAGGTCGTGCTGTCGGAATCGGCCGATGTGGTGCGTGCGTGGACCAACGTCCTGATTGTCACCCACCGCCTCGGTTACGTCATGGCCAATGCCGGCGTCGATCATTCCAACATCAGCCAGCCCGGCGACAACGAGCGCGTGCTGCTGCTGCCGAAGGATCCCGACGGTTCGGCGGCGGCGTTGCGCGAGCGTCTCGGCAAGGCGTTCGGCGCCAGCGTCGGCGTCATCATCAATGACAGTTTCGGCCGTCCCTGGCGCAACGGCGTGGTCGGGGTCGCGCTCGGCGCGGCCGGCGTGCCGGCGCTAATCGACATGATCGGCGCGCCGGACATGTTCGGCCGGCCGATGCAGGTGACGGAGATCGCCGCCGCCGACGAGATCGCGGCCGGCGCCTCGCTGGTGATGGGGCAGGCCGCCGAAGGCCTGCCGGTCGTGATCGTGCGCGGCCTTCGATTCAATGCGCCGCAGCGGCCGGCATCGGCGCTGGTGCGCCCCCGCGACAAGGACAAATTCCGATGAGCGCGAGTCGCCCGGCATCCTCCTGTGCGCCGCGCCTTGTGGCGCTGTGCGGCGGCGTCGGCGGCGCCAAGCTCGCGCTGGGGCTCGAGCGCGCCTATGGCGGCGCGGTGAGCGTGGTGGTCAACACCGGCGACGATTTCGAGCATCTCGGGCTGCATGTCTCGCCCGACATCGACACCGTGCTCTATACGCTCGGCGGCCGCAGCGATCTCGAACGCGGCTGGGGCCGCGCCGGCGAGACCTGGCAGTTCATGAAAGCGCTGCACGAACTCGGCGGCGAGACCTGGTTTCAACTCGGCGACCGCGATCTGGCAATGCATGTCGAGCGGACGCGCCAGTTGCGCGCCGGCGTGTCGCTTACCGAATTCACGCGCAGTGTCGCCGAGCGCTTCGGCATCGCCGCCACCATCCTGCCGATGTCGGACGAGCGGGTCGAGACCACGGTGATCACGCCGGCCGGCGCGCTGTCGTTCCAACGCTATTTCGTCGAGAACCAGTGCATCCCGGTGGTGCGGCGGCTGGAATTCCGCGGCACGGAGCGGGCGCGGATGTCGGATGCGGTCGCCGCGGCGCTGCGCAATCCGGGGCTCGATGCGATCATCGTCTGTCCGTCCAATCCGTATCTGAGCATCGACCCGATTCTCGCGGTGCCGGGCATGCGCGCCGCGCTGAAGGCGGCCGAGGTGCCGGTGATCGTCGTCTCGCCGCTGATCGGCGGTCAGGCGGTGAAGGGGCCGACCGCGAAGATCATGGCGGAGCTTGGCGTGCCGGCGGATTCGCGCGCGCTCGCCGCGCATTACGCCGGGCTGATCGATGGCATGGTGATCGATGAATCGGATCGCGCCGATGCGGCCGCCCTCGACATTCCGGTCTGTGTCGCGCCGACGCTGATGCGGACGCTGGAGGATCGCGTCCGGCTGGCGCGGACCTGCGCCGATTTCGCCATGCAGTTGCGCGATCAGCCCTCGCGCGCCGAAGGAGCAGGCCGATGACCTTGTCACGCGGCAGCGAAGATCAGGTCTGGGCCGTGGTGCCGGCCAAACGTTTCAGCCGCGCCAAGACCCGGCTTGCATCGATGTTGACGCGCGCCGAGCGCGCGCAGCTTGCGCGGGTGATGCTGCATGACGTGATGAGCGTGCTCAGCGCCGTCGATGACCTCGCCGGCATTGTCGTGGTCTGTGGCGATCCGTCGGTTGCGCGTGAGGTGCGCCCGTTCGGCGTGCGGCTGGTCACCGACATCGCCGAGACCGGCGTCAACGATGCGGTGCGTGAAGGCCTTCAGGCCGTCGCCCGCGAGAGCGATGCCGGCGCGATGGTCGTTCCCGGCGACGTGCCGTTCGCCACGGTGGCGGACGTGCAAACCGTGCTCCGCGTGATGACCGGCCAGCCGCTGGTGCTGGTGCCCGCGTTGCGCGATGGCGGCACCAATTGTCTTGCGATGACCGATCCCTTCGCGATTGCGCCGTGCTTCGGCGATGGCAGTTTTCATGCGCACCGGGCCGCCGCGCGCCGCGCCGGCATCGACTCTGCGGTATGTCATCTCGAAGGTCTGGGCCGCGATGTGGACCGTCCCGATGATCTGTTGTCCGCGCCGCGCCGGTTCGGATCGCGGACATCGGATTTTCTCGACGAACTGGATATCAACGCGCGATTGGGACGGCCCGTCCTGCAAAGCCGGGGAGGGGCGATATGACTGCGTCATCAATGCTGCCGGATATCTCGCCGGAGCGCCGTCTGACCCGGCACGGAGCGCTGGCGCTGATCGACGCCGATCTTGCGACGCTGATGCAGGCTGCCGCCGCGCGGCGCGATCTCGCGCATGGCGATCACGTCTCCTATTCGCGCAAGGTCTTCATTCCGTTGACCCAGCTTTGCCGCGACGTGTGCCACTACTGCACCTTCGCCCATCCGCCGCGCGCCGGCGAGAAGGCGTTCCTGTCGATCGACGAGATGGTCGCGATCGCCGAAGCGGGCAAGGCGGCCGGCTGCAAGGAGGCGCTGTTCACGCTCGGCGACAAGCCCGAGCTGCGCTATCGCGTGGCGCGCGAGGAGCTTGAGGCGCTCGGCCATCCCACCACGCTGTCCTATCTGGCGGAAGCCGCGCGCGAGGTGTTCCGGCGCACCGGGCTGCTGCCTCATATCAATCCCGGCCTGATGAGCGGCGAGGACATCGCGGCGCTGCGCCGGGTCTCGGTGTCGCAGGGCATCATGCTGGAGAGCGTGTCCGAGCGGCTGATGCAGAAGGGCGCCGCGCATCACGGCTCGCCCGACAAACAGCCGGCGGCGCGGATCGAGACCATCCGTCTTGCCGGCGAGCACGCCGTGCCGTTCACCTCCGGCATTCTGATCGGCATCGGCGAGACGCGCGAGGAGCGGATCGACTCGCTGCTGGCGCTGCGCGATCTCAACGATCTCTACGGTCACCTTCAGGAGGTGATCGTGCAGAACTTCCGGCCCAAGCCCGGCACGCGCATGGCGGATGCCGTCGCGCCCGATCTCGACGATCATCTGTGGACCATCGCCATCGCGCGGCTGCTCTTTGAGCCTGCGATGAACATTCAGGCGCCGCCGAACCTCAGCCCCGGCGCGCTCGGCCGTCTGGTCGCCGCCGGCATCAATGACTGGGGCGGAGTCTCGCCGGTGACGCCCGATCACGTCAATCCCGAAGCGCCGTGGCCGCATCTGCGCGTGCTGGAAGCCGCGACCCGCGCCGCCGGCAAGAATCTGACCGAACGTCTCGCGATCTATCCGTCCTACGCGCAGTATCCCGTGCGCTGGATCGATCAGGGTCTGCGCAAGGCGGTGTACGATCTGGTCGATGGCGAGGGCGCGCCGCGCATCGATGACTGGTGTCCGGGCAGCGTGACGGCATTGCCGGCGCGCGAGGCCGGTCTGCTCGACAAGGCACCGCATGTCGTCACGCCCTCGCGCATCGCGCCGGCGCTGGCCAAGGCGGAGCGCGGCATCGCGCTCGGCGAAAGCGAGATCGTGGAATTGTTCCGCGCACGCGGCGACGACTTCGCCGCGATCTGCCGCGCGGCGGATGACCTGCGCCGCCAGATGAACGGCGACACCGTGAGCTATGTCGTCACGCGCAACATCAACTACACCAACATCTGCTCGTTCAAGTGCCAGTTCTGCGCCTTCTCGAAAGGCAAGATGAGCGAGAACCTGCGCGGCAAGCCCTACGATCTTGGCATGGACGAGATCACGCGGCGGGCGAGCGAGGCGTGGGCGCGCGGCGCCTCCGAAGTCTGCATGCAGGGCGGCATCCATCCGTCCTACACCGGCGAGAAATATCTGGAGATCTGCCGCGCGGTGAAAGCGGCGGTGCCGCAGATGCATGTGCATGCGTTCTCGCCGCTCGAAATCCATCAGGGTGCGCAGACGCTCGGGGTGCCGGTCGGCGAATTCCTGTCGCGGCTCAAGGAGGCCGGGCTCGGCACCTTGCCGGGGACGGCGGCGGAAATCCTCGACGACGAGGTGCGCGACACGCTGTGCCACGACAAGATTCGCACCGGCGAATGGCTGGCCGTGATGCGCGCCGCGCACCGGCTCGGCTTCCGTTCGACCTCGACCATCATGTTCGGACACATCGAGCGCTACGAGCACTGGGCGCGGCATCTGATCCGCATCCGCGATCTGCAGATCGAGACCGGCGGCTTCACCGAATTCGTGCCACTGCCTTTCGTGCACATGGAAGCGCCGATCTATCTCAAGGGTCGTTCGCGGCGCGGTCCGACGTTCCGCGAAGTGATCCTGATGCATGCGGTGGCGCGGCTGGTGCTGCATCCGCACATCCCGAATATTCAGGCGTCCTGGGTCAAGCTCGGCGCCGAAGGCGTGCGGCGTTGCCTGTCGGCCGGCGTCAACGATCTCGGTGGCACTCTGATGGATGAGACCATCTCGCGCTCGGCCGGCGCCTCGCACGGACAGGAGATGACGCCGCAGGCGATGGAGGCGATCATCTATGCCGCGGGCCGCGTGCCGCACCAGCGCACCACGCTTTACGGCACTGCGCCGGACGCCCTGCGGGACCGTTCGTTCGCCGCCGCTTCGGGCATCCGGCCGGCGTCGGCCCAGGCGGCGCCCTGTCACTAAAAGGCCGCGCGGGAAAACTCTCCACCGCCCGCTCGACATCCTAAGATACTAATGATAGTATCTCTTAAGAGAGAGGGGGCTTGCGTGAGTTCTTCAGTGGTCCGTCCGGAAGTCATCGATGTCGCGCAGCGCGATCGCGCCGCGGCGCGGGCGCGGGAACTTGGCGTGGTGATGCCGACCTTCACGCAACTGGCGCAGGCGAGCGGCATCCCGTCCTCGCTCTCTGGCGTCGGGCCGGATCAGCCAGACCCGAAAAATCTCTGGCGCATCAACTGGTACAACGATCGCGACCGCAAGGCGCGGACCGATGTGCCGGGCTATTTCGTGCTGCCGCCGGAACTCACCGGCGTGAAGGCGCCGATCGTGGTGATGCTCGGCCGCCGCTTTCCGATGATCGGCGCGCACAAGGTGCTGCCGGCCTATTCGGCGCTGGCGGCGCAACTGGTCACGGGCCGGTTCGATCCTTCGCATCACCGCGCGGTGTGGCCCTCGACCGGAAATTATTGTCGCGGCGGCGTCGCTGTGTCGCGCATTCTCGGCTGCCGCGGCATCGCGGTGCTGCCAGCCGGCATGAGCCGCGAGCGGTTCGACTGGCTGGAGCAGTGGGTCTCGCACCCCGAGGACATCATCCGCACGCCGGGCACCGAAAGCAACGTCAAGGAAATCTACGACAAATGCGCCGAGCTGGAAGCTGACGCGCAGAACGTCATCCTCAACCAGTTCTCCTCGTTCTCCAATTACGTCATTCACTACGCCTGCACCGGTCGGGCCTGCGAGCATGCGTTTGAAGAACTGAAGGGCAAGAACGGTGGCCTGCGTCTTGCGGCTTTCGTCTCGGCCACGGGTTCGGCGGGCACCATCGCCGCCGGCGACTATCTCAAGACCCGTCACGGCACCAAGATCGCCGCGGTCGAGGCCACCGAATGCCCGACCATGCTGTGCAACGGCTATGGCGAGCACAACATCCAGGGCATCGGCGACAAGCACATCCCGTTCATCCATAACGTGATGAACACCGATGTGGTGATCGGCGTGTCGGACCGCGTCAGCGACCGGCTGAACGTGCTGTTCGGCACCAAAACCGGCCGCGACTATCTGCGCAATCGCCGCAAGCTCGATGCTGCGCTGCTGGCGGCGTTCGACGATGTCGGCATCTCCGGCTTCGCCAACATCGCGGCATCGATCAAGCTCGCCCGGCATCTGGATTATGGTCCGAACGATGTCGTCGTCACCATCGCGACTGACAACGCCACGCTCTATGACAGCGAGCGCGAGGGCTATCTCGCCAAGCATTACGCCGGCGGCTTCGACGAGGTGAACGCGGGCGAGATCTTCGGCTCCTGCCTCGAGGCGCTGGCCGACGACAACGTGATGGAGCTGACCCACGCGCTGCGCAAGCGGATCTTCAACCTCGGTTATTACACCTGGGTCGAACAGCAGGGCGTCAGTCTCGAGGATTTTGACATCCGCAAGGATCAGTCCTTCTGGGAAGGGCTGGTTGCCGATATCCCGGCCTGGGATCGCCTGATCGAGCAGTTCAATGCCAAGGCCGGCGTAGCGGCTTAACGAAAATTCGAACGAACAACGAGGGAAGCAACGTGGAGCCCGGGAAGGTCCAACCTTATAAGGAGTTGCGCAGCCGGCTGGCACGCCGCGATCGCAGTCTGCGCGAAAAAGTGGTGACGCTGGAGCAGGCGGCATCGTTCGTCAGTGACGGCATGTCGGTCGGTATCGGCGGCTCGACCATGTCGCGCACTCCGATGGCAATGATCTGGCAGCTGATCCGCGCCGGCAAGAAGGATCTGTCCTGCTCGCGCTGCATCATCTCGACCGATGGCGATCTGCTGTTCGGCTCGGGCGCGGCGAACCACATCGAGACGAGCTGGTTCGCGCAGGGCATCCTCTGGGGCCTGTCCAAGGTGATGCGCCATCATGTCGAGGGCGGCGCATGCCGCTACGACGAGTGGAGCCACATGGCGATGGGCATGCGCTATCGCGCCGGCGGCATGGGCGTTCCGTTCCTTCCGATCCGCTCGATGCTGGGCTCGGATGTCGCCACGCAGCGGCCCGAGGCCAAGGAGTTCGATTGCCCGTTCACCGGCGAGAAGCTGCTGCTGGTGCCGGCGCTCAATCCCGATGTCGCGCTGATCCACGTCCAGCGTTGCGATGCTTACGGCAACGCGCAGATGGACGGCCTGCAGTTCATGGACATCGACCTGGCGATGGCCGCCAATCGCGTGATCCTGACCACCGAGCGGATCGTCTCCAACGACCAGATCCGCCGCGCGCCCGACCAGACCAAGATCCCGTTCTTCTGCGTCGATGCGGTGGTCGAGGTGCCTTACGGCTCGGCGCCGCATGAGTGCTTCGGCGTCTATGAGCCGATGATGCAGCACATGGAAAAGTATGTCGCGCAGGTCAACGGCGATCCGGTCGGCGGCATGAAGAAGTATCTCGACGACTACGTCTACGGGCCGAAGTCGTGGAACGAATTCCTGTCGATGATCGGTGTCGAGGAGATCGTGACCGCAAGCCGTCGTGGCCGGAGCATTTTCGATGACTGAAGCACCTACCTACACCGCATCCGAGATCATCACGATCCTGAGCTCGCGGCAGCTCAAGGACGGGCAGATCGTGTTCGCCGGCATCGGCACGCCGCTGCTGGCGGCGACGCTGGCGCAGCGCATGCATTGTCCCGGTCTCACCATCCTGTTCGAGGGCGGCGTGGTCGGCGCCTTCGTCGAGCCGGGCAAGCTGCCGCCGTCCACCAACGACCAGCGTTGCACCAAGCGCGCCAACATGGTGCTCGGCAGCGCCGACGTGCTGCTGCTGTTGCAGCGCGGCTATGTCGATGTCGGCTTCATGGGCGGCGCGCAGATCGACCGCTACGGCAACCTGAACTCCTCCTACATCGGCGATCCGGCCAAGCCCAAGACCCGCTTGCCGGGCACCGGCGGCGGCAACGACATCTCGAGCCTCACCAACATGATCGTTGCAATGAAGCACGAGAAGCGGCGCTTCGTGGAGAAGGTCGATTTCATCACCAGCCCGGGCTTCATTCGCGGCGGCAACAGCCGCGCCGAGAGCGGGCTGCCGGCCGGCGGCATGTTCCGCGTCATCACCGAGCTTGCGGTGTTCTCCTTCGACGACAAGAGCCGCGAGATGAAGGTGCTGGCGCTCAATCCCGGAGTGACGCGGGAGGAGCTGCAGGACAACACCGGCTTCGATCTTGCGTTCGATAATGACGTCAGCGTCACCGAACCGCCATCCATCCAGGAACTGACCACGCTCAGGATGCTCGACCCTGACCGTCTTTTCATTGCGTAATTCAAGGGGAGAACAACAATGACAATACTCTCGAACACGTTCGGCATCGCCGCGCGCAATTTCGTCGCCTACCCGAACATGCCGGACGCGAAGGGACTGGTGGAGTACGGCGTGCGCGCCGAGGAACTCGGCTATGATTCGCTGTGGGTCTGGGACCACATGCTGCTGGGCGTCGATCCGAACTTCCCGATCCTGGACTCGCTGACCACGCTGACGGCGATCGCCGCGCGCACCTCCAAGATCAAGCTCGGCACCGGCATTCTGGTGCTGCCGCTGCGCAACCCGGTCGCGCTCGCCAAGCAGCTTTCGAGCATGGACCAGCTTTCCGGCGGACGCCTGGTCATGGGTATGGCGTCGGGCTGGTACAAGCGCGAATTCGATGCCATGGGCATTCCGTTCGAGAAGCGCGGCAAGCTGATGGACGAGAATCTGGAAATCCTCAACCGGCTCTGGTCCGAGCACTTGGTTGACGGCAAGTACATGCAGCACAACATCTCCGCCGCCGTGATGTATCCCAAGCCGGTGCAGAAGCCGGGCATTCCGATCCTGATCGGCGGCTATGTCGACAGGGTTCTGCAGCGCGCCGCCACCGTCGGCGATGGCTGGCTGACCTATTTCTACACCCCCGAGGCGTTCACGAAATCGTGGACGAAAATCCGTAACTTCGCCAAGGAAGGCGGCAAGGATCCGGACAAGCTGTTGAACGGCTCGCAATTGCCGATCATGATCGGCAAGTCGAAGGACGCGGTGAAGGCCGACATGCTCGACTGGCTCAACAAGGAATGGGACTTCCCCGAGAACAGCGACTGCTCGCGCGAAGCGGCGGTGATGGGCTCGGTCGACGAGTGCGTCGAACAGCTCAAGGCGCATATCGACGCAGGCGTGCAGAAGATCATTTTCGTGCCTTACAAGTATCAGATGGATCAGGTCGAGCTGATCGCGAAGGAAGTCATTCCGCAGCTTCGGGCCTACAAGAAGAAGTAACCGCACATTTTCCGGTGCCGGCGATGATCAGCGTTTTTGACGTTTTCAAAGTCGGCATCGGCCCTTCGTCGTCGCATACGACCGCGCCGATGAAGGCCGCTGCCGCGTTCGTGGCGGGGTTCAATGAAGAGGATCGCGCCCGGATCAAAAACCTGCGCGCGGTCCTGCTCGGCTCGCTGGCCTGGACCGGCCGGGGCCATGCCACCGACAAGGCGATCGTTCTCGGCCTGTCGGGGCGATTGCCGGACACCCTCGATCCCGATCAGGCGGACGCAATCGTCGCCACCATCGCGCGGACGCACCAGCTGAGGTTGCCGGCCGGCGAGACCATCGCTTTCGATCCGGCGCGCGATATCGTGTTCGATTTTGACACCGTGCCGCCGTCCCATCCCAACACCATGCGGTTTATCGCGCTGGATGCCGAGGGCGCCACGCTGCGCGAGGAAGCCTGGTACTCGCTGGGTGGCGGTTTCATCCATCGGGAAGGCGATGATCCGGCGGCGCAGACCTCCGGCGCCGCGGTGCCGTTTCCCTTTGCCAGCGCGGCGGAACTGATCGCGCTGTCCGACCGCACCGGCCTGTCGATCGCCGAGATCGTGCTCGCCAATGAATGCGCGCAGGCCACTCGCGACAGCGTGCTGGCGCGGCTCGACGCTATTGTCGATGTGATGTTCGAGTGCATCGAGCGCGGTCTGCGCGCCGAAGGCGAACTTCCCGGTGGGCTGAAGGTGAAGCGGCGAGCCCGCGCGCTGAAGGCAAGGTATGATGCGTTGCGCCAGCGCAACGCCGGATGGTCGATCGAGGCGATGGACCTCGTCAGCCTGTTCGCCATCGCCGTGAATGAGGAAAATGCCGCCGGCGGCCGCGTGGTGACGGCGCCGACCAATGGAGCCGCAGGGGTGATCCCCGCGGTGCTGCGTTATTATCGCGATCATTGCCCCGGCGCATCGGATGAGGGCCTGCGGACGTTCCTGCTGACGGCGGCCGCGATCGGCATGCTGTTCAAGATGAACGGCTCGATTTCCGGTGCCGAGGTCGGATGTCAGGGCGAGGTAGGGGTGGCCTGTTCGATGGCGGCGGCGGGACTGACCGCGGCGCTCGGCGGCTCCAGCCGGCAGATCGAAAACGCCGCCGAAATAGGCATGGAGCACCATCTCGGGATGACCTGCGATCCCGTTGGCGGGCTTGTGCAAATTCCCTGTATCGAGCGCAATGCGTTCGGCGCGGTGAAGGCCATCAACGCAACATCCCTTGCGCAAAGCGGCGATGGCTCGCACCATGTCACGCTTGATCAGGTGATCAAGACAATGATGGAAACCGGCGCGGACATGCAGGCAAAATACAAGGAGACATCGCGCGGCGGGCTGGCAGTAAACGTGCCGAATTGCTGAGCCCGGCATCTTTTCGCTTTACGAATGATATTCTATCATTCTAAAGTTAGTATGACTTAAGGTAATGTCAGATCAGTTTCTCAGGAATCAACGCTGACCGGAAGAAGTTGGCACAGTGCTTGCCCAGCGCATACGAACAAATTGGAGGAGGCTTCAATGAGCCCGCGTATCGATAACATGATTAAACTGTTTCTTCCTTTGGCTTTTGCTGCAGGTTTTGCCACGCAGGCATCCGCGCAGACGATCAAGATCGGCGTCAACGAGCCGCTGACCGGACCGTTCGCGGCCTCCGGCACCTACGTCGTCAACGGCGCGAAAATCGCCGCCGACGAGATCAACGCCAAGGGCGGCGTGCTCGGCAAGAAGATCGAGCTCGTGATCGAGGACAACAAGAGCAATCCGACCGAAGCCGCGGCGGTTGCCGAGAAACTGATCACCGGCGACAAGGTGCCGGTGATGATGGGCGCCTGGGGCTCCAGCCTGACCCTCGCGGTGATGCCGAAGCTGATGGAATACAAGGTGCCGATGGTGGTCGAGACCTCGTCGTCCGGCAAGATCACCACCAGCGGCAATCCCTACATCTTCCGCATTTCGCCGCCTTCGGCGATCGAGGCGGACGCCTTCCAGCCGATGCTGCCGAAGCTCGGCATCAAGAAGGCCGACTTCCTGGTCATCAACAATGACTGGGGTCGCGGCGCCTCCGCCGACTTCGGCAAGGTGCTGAAGGACAACGGCGTTGGGGTCGGTCTTGTCGAGATCATGGATCAGTCGGCTCAGGACATGACCGCGCAGCTTTCCAAGATCAAGGCATCGGACGCCGATACCCTGATCGTGACCACCGCGGTCGAACAATTGACGCTGGTGCTGAAGCAGGCTCACGCGCTCGGACTCAAGAAGCAGATCATCACCACCGGCGCGTCGCAGAACCCGGATCAGCTCATCGAGCAGGCCGGCGTCGCCGCCAACAATTCGATGCATCTGACCACGTTCCTGCCCTGGCTGCCGGACGACACTCCGAATCCGGCTGCGACGAAGTATTTCGTCAGCGAGTGGCAGAAGCGCGGCTTCAACTTCGCCGGCACCACCGAAAGCTTCCGCGGCTATGACGGCATCCGCACCATCGTCGCGGGCATCGAGAAGGCCGGCAAGGCGGAGCCTGCCGCCATCACCGAGGCGCTGTGGACTGTCGACGTCAAGGGCCTGAACGGCACCGTGAAGTTCGAGAAGACCGGTCCTGCGGGCAAGGAGAGCGCGCAGAGCAAGCCGAACGTCTATCTGGTCAAGATCGTCGACGGCAAGGTCACGCATCCGAAGCTCTGAAGGCTGCAGGCGGACGCCGCGCGCCGGCGTCCGCCTGCCTGCTTTCGGCAAGGGCCTTCGACCCGCCAGACCCCTCAAAAAGCTTCGTGGACGGAATGGACCAGTTTCTTCAGCATATCGTCAACATGTTCATTCTGGGCGGCACCTACGCGCTGCTCGGGATCGGCCTGACGTTGATCTTCGGCATCATGCGCGTGGTGAATTTCGCGCATGGCGAGCTGTACACTTTCGGCGCCTATTTCGTGTATCTGGCCTCGGCCCTGCTGGGCATGAATTTCTTCGCTTCGCTCGTCATCGCCATCGTGTTCGGATGCGCGCTGGGCGCCGCGATTGAGTTTGTTCTGCTGCGGCCGATCCGCAGCGCCGATATCGACACCACGATGCTGGTGATGATCGGCGCGATGATCGTGATGCAGAACACCGAGCAATATATCTGGGGCGGCGTCGCCAAATCGGTCAACACCCCGTTCGGCGAAAGCGCGCTGGTGCTGGGGCCGATCTCGGTGTCGTGGCTTCGCATATTTGTGTTTGTCGCCGCCCTGGCGCTGATCGCGGGATCGTATCTTCTGATCAACCGCACCAAGCTCGGCAAGGCGATGCGCGCGACCTTCCAGGACCGCGACACCGCCTCGCTGATGGGCGTCAACATCCAGTTCATCTACATGGCGACCTTCGCCCTCGGCTCCAGCCTCGCCGCCGCGGCAGGCGCGCTGCTCGGGCCGGTCTATGTGATCTCGCCGCAGATGGGCAATCTTGCATCGCTCAAGGCGTTCGCGATCGTCATTCTCGGCGGCCTCGGCAGCATCGGCGGCGCCACCATCGGCGGCTTCATCCTCGCTTTCGCCGAGGAAGTCGGGGCCGGCTATATCTCCTCGGGTTATCGTGACGCCATGGGATTTTTGATCATTATCCTGGTGCTGATGTTCAAGCCGACCGGTTTGTTCGCGCGCGCGGAGCGAATCGGATGAAACGGCTTTTTCCCTGGCTTGTTGTGCTGGCCTTTGCCTCGATCCCGCTCTGGCTGCGCGATCCGTATCTGCTCAACGCCTGCATCACCACCGGCATTTTCATCATTGCCGCGATGAGCCTCAACCTGCTGCTCGGCTATACCGGTCAGCTCAGCCTCGGCCATGTCGCCTTCTTCGGCATCGGCGCTTACGCCAGCGCGCTGACCTCGCTCGGCTTCGACGTCGAGCTGATCGGCGGCTTCCGCGTGGTGCATGAGCCCTGGCCGGTCTGGATGGGCTTCGTGTTCGGTGTCGTGATCGCCGGCATCTTCGGCTATCTGGTCGGCAAATTGTCGTTCCGGGTGCGCGGCGCCTATTTCGTGATCGTCACGATCTCCTTCGCCGAAGTGGTGCGCCTGGTTGCGCTCAACTGGGTGGAGCTGACGCAGGGCCCGCTGGCGCTGACCTCGATCCCGCCGTTCACCTTCGGCTTGCCCGGTCTCGGCTATGTCGATCTCTACGGCAAGGTGGAGAACTTCTATCTGGTGCTCGGCGTCGGCGTGATCTGCCAGCTCGTCATCAGCCGTCTGACCAAGTCTCGCGTCGGCCGCGCGATGGTGGCGCTCAAGGAAAATGAATCGCTTGCGGTCTCCGTCGGCATCGACGTCACGCGCTATCTGATCCTTGCGGCCGTGATCTCCGCCGGCATCGCCGGCGCGGCCGGCAGCCTCTATGCGCACTATCTGCGGATCATCGATCCGGATGTGTTCATGTTCCTTTACACCGTGACCATGGTGATCATGGTGATCACCGGCGGCAAGGGCACGCTGGCGGGCCCGATCGTGGGCGGCCTGATCTTCGGCTTCATTCCGGTGATCGCCCGCTCGTTCGCAACGCCTGAATTGCAGTGGATCCTGTACGGCGCGCTGATGATCCTGATCGTCTTCGTGTTGCCGCAGGGCATCGTGCCGGCGATCGAGAAGTGGTTCGGCGTGACCGACGACAAGAGCGCAACGCTGGAGCCGGTGAAGCCATGAACGCCTTTCAACTGGCTGCAGACAAGGTCGCCGAGCCAAAGGTGCCGGCGCTGACGATCGAGCACATCGCCGTGCATTTCGGCGGTCTGGTCGCGATCTCGGACCTCAACTTCGTGGTCAACGAGGGTGAGGTGCTGAGCCTGATCGGTCCGAACGGCGCCGGCAAGACCACGGCGTTCAACATTATCACCGGCTTTCTGAAGCCGACCAAGGGCGAGGTGCGCTATCGCGGCACGTCTCTGAACGGCCTCAAGCCGCATCAGGTCACCGCGCTGGGTCTGGTGCGCACCTTCCAGCGCACCAGCGTGTTCCAGTCGATCAGCGTATTCCAGAACGTGCTGACCGGCCTGCATTTGCGTGGCCGCTCGCGGCTGTGGGACACGCTGCTGGCGCTGCCGCGCGAGCGGGCCTCCGAGGAGGAATTGCGCGCGCAGGCCGCCGACATCCTCAAGCTGGTCGGCATCGCGCACCGGTCGCGGGAGCTGGCGGGCGGACTGTCCTACGGCGACCAGCGTCTGCTCGGCGTCGCGCTGGCGCTTGCGGCCAATCCCTCGATGCTGCTGCTCGACGAGCCGGTCTCCGGCATGAACGCCTCGGAGACCGCGACCTTCATGCGCGTGCTCGATCGCGTGCGCGGCATGGGCGTCACCATCCTGCTGGTCGAGCACGACATGCCGATGGTGATGGGTATTTCCGACCGCATCGTGGTGTTGAACTACGGCCGCATTATCGCGGAGGGCCCGCCGGCGGCGATTCAGGGCAATCCGGAAGTCATTCAGGCCTATCTCGGCCAAGGAGCCAAGAAGCGTGCTAGAGATTAGCAATCTTGTTTGCCGCTACGGCAAGGTCGAAGCGATCAAGGGCATGTCGCTCTCCATCGAGAAGGGGCAGCTCGTCGCGCTGATCGGCGCCAACGGCGCCGGCAAGAGCACGACGCTGCGCTCGATTTCCGGCGTGCTGGCGTCGGCTTCGGGCCGCATCGTGTTCGAAGGCGAGGATATCACGCGCTGTTCGGCGCGGGACATCCTGGCGCGCGGCATTGCGCATTGCCCCGAAGGCCGCCGCGTCTTCCCCGACATGACGGTGGAGGAGAACCTCGACATGGGCGCCTATCTGCGCTCGGACACCAACGCCATGGAGGCGGACAAGGAACGCATCTTCGCGCAGTTTCCGCGTCTCGCCGAACGCCGCCGTCAGGTTGCGGGCACGATGTCCGGCGGCGAGCAGCAGATGCTGGCGATCGGCCGTGCCATCATGTCGAAACCCAAGCTTGTGATGTTCGACGAGCCTTCGCTCGGTCTCGCGCCCAATATCGTCGAGCAGGTGTTCGAGATCATCGACGGCATCCGCGCCTCCGGCACCACGGTGCTGATGGTCGAGCAGAACGCCTATTCCGCGCTCGAGATGTGCGATTACGCCTATCTCATGGAAGCAGGCTCGATCGTGCTGTCCGGCAAGGGAAGCGAACTGATCGATAACGATCACGTCCGGCAGGCTTATCTCGGCGGTTGATTCCGGCTCTCGACCAAGAGACCGTTTGAAAAAGTCCTCATCCTGAGGAGGCGTCAACAGCGCGTTCACGCGCGTCTTCCGACGCGCCATAAGCGCGTTCACGCGCGTCTTCCGACGCGCCATAAGCGCGTTCACGCGCGTCTTCCGACGCGCTATGGCGCCGTCTCGAAGGATCGGGGACTTTTCCTTGAAAACCTCGATCCTTCGAGACGCCGTTTCTGACGAAACGGCTCCTCAGGACGAGGTTTTCAAGGTTTGCAAACAGCCTCTAAATCCGTGCGCTGCGTTTAGCGCTGCGCGCTTGTGTGATCGACCGGCACGCTGAGGCTGACCTTGACGCGGTTCATCGCGACATTGGTGCTGAAGTGCTTGATGTTCGGGTTGGCCAGGAACAGCCGGTGGCTGAGCGTGGCGTATTCTTCCATGCTGCTGACGGTGATGATGAGGATGAAATCCGCATCGCCGGTGACGTAGTAGCATTGCTGCACTTCGGGGACCGAGGCGAATTCGGCGCGCGCCGCGTCGAGGATGTCGGCCTGCTCGCTGTCGAGCTGCACCTCTACGATCAGCGTGATCGGACGCCCCACCGCGCGCGGGTCCACCACCGCGGCGTTGGACAGGATGACCTTGGCATCCTCCATGCGGCGGACGCGCCGTTGCACCGCCGCCGCCGACAGATTGACGGCCTGGCCGATGTCCTGAAGCGAGGAGCGGTTGTTGATTTGCAGGTGCTCCAGGATCTTCAGGTCGAAAGAATCGAGTTCATAAGCCTTCATTGCCCATCGCCCCAATAAAACGCAAAAATTTTGCGAGACACCCTACAATATAGCCGAGAAAATCCGGTCATTCTGGGATAAATTTGCACAAACCAGAGGATTTCTCAATGATTGAAGCGAACCACCACCCTGATTTCGGCAAGGAACTGCTGGCAATCGACCGCGACATGCTGGGCCCCGAGGCTGCTGCCGGGGTCACGCAAATGCTCGCGATGCTGCCGACCCACCGCGCCACGCCGCTGCGCGAGTTGCGCGAGGTGGCGGCCTCGCTCGGGGTGCATTCCGTTCACATCAAGGACGAGAGCAGCCGGCTGGGGCTGGGCAGCTTCAAGGCGCTGGGCGGCGCCTATGCGGTGGTGCGGCTCGTGCTGGAAGAGGTGAGCCGCGTGCTGGAGCGGGAGGTCTCGCCGTCCGAACTGCTGAACCCGAAGATCCGCGCGCTGGTCGCGCAGATGACGGTCGGCTGCGCCACTGACGGCAATCACGGCCGCTCGGTCGCCGCGGGCGCCAATCTGGTCGGCTGCAAGGCCAGCATCTTCGTGCATGACAACGTCAATCAGGAGCGGGTCGAGGCCATCGCGCGGTTCGGCGCGCGGCTGATCCATGTTCCCGGCAATTACGACGATGCCGTCGCCGAGGCTGAACGGATGTGCCACGCCGAAGGCTGGATCATCGTTTCCGATACCTCGTGGCCCGGATATGAGAGCACTCCGCGTCTGGTGATGCAGGGCTACACCGCAATGGTGTCCGAAGTTCTGGCGCAGGTTCCGCAGCCGCCGACCCATGTTTTCCTGCAGGCCGGCGTCGGCGGCTTTGCCGCCGCGGTCGCGGCCTTTCTCACCGCGACGCTCGGCAAGGACCGGCCGAAATTCATCATCGTCGAGCCGGATCGCGCGGCCTGCCTGTTCGAGAGCAACCGCGTCGGCAAGCCGGTGAAGATCGAGGCGCATGAGCCGACCGTGATGGCGATGCTCGAATGCTACGAGCCTTCGCTGCTGGCCTGGGGAATTCTGAGCCGCGTCGTCGATGCCTATATGACGGTGACCGACGAGGAAGCGATCGCGGTGATGAAGCAGCTTGCGCGGCCGGGTTCGGGCGCTGCGGGCGTCGTCGCCGGCGAAAGCGGCGGCGCCGGGCTCGCCGGCCTGATCGCACTTATCCGCGACAAGGACGCCGCCGCGTCGGTCGGCCTCGATTCCTCCTCGCGCGTCCTGTTGTTCAACACCGAGGGCGCGACCGCGCCGAAGATCTATCGCGATCTGACCGGGCTTGATCCGGAGGAGGTCGGGGCGCTGAGCCTCGCCTGCGCCTAGGATCGCAGTCGGCCCGATTCATCAGTTTTATCGTCATTGCGCGCGAAGCGAGGCAATCCAGAGCCTGAAGACTGGATTGTTTCCTCGCTGATGCTCCTCGCAATGACGGCTATTTGATGGGCCGCTCGCACCATTGATCCGCCACGGCCAAGCCTTTATGACAGGGCTCGGCCGCTTCCTTGCGGCATGGGATGGAGCGGGCGTGGTGACAATTGCGATGCGGATCGGTACGCGAAAGAGCACCATGGCGCTGGCGCAGACCGAGCAGATCGCCCGCCATCTCAATCGCGCCGTTCCCGAGCTCGAAGTCGAGATCGTCAAATTCGAGACCGTCGGCGACCAGGACCAGACCAGCAAGCTGCTCAGCCATGGCGGCAAGGGCGGCGCGTTCGTCGCCCAGATCCGCGAGGCGCTGCGCAGCGGCGCGCTGCACGCGGCGATGCATTCGCTCAAGGACATGCCGGGCAACGAGGAGACGCCGGGCCTTGTGGTCGGCGCGACGCTGACGCGCGATCCGCCGGGCGATGCGCTGGTGCTGCGCCCGGGCGTCAAGCTCGACGACCTCAAGCGCACGCGCGGCAGGGGCTACAAGATCGGCACCAATGCGGTGCGCCGCGCCGCCTATGTGCGGCGGCTGTTTCCCGAGATCGAGGTGATCCATTTCCGCGGCGCCGCCGACACCCGCATTCGCAAGCTCGATGGCCGCGAGATGCAGCGCCTGCCGGATGGCGCCGAGGTTGGTCCCGCCGACGCGCTGATCATGGCGCGCTCGGGTCTCGAGCGCGTCGGCCGGATCGACCGCATGGCGCATGCGTTTACGCCGCAGGAGATGCTGCCGGCGGCGGGGCAGGGCATCGTCGCGGTGGAGTGCGCCGCGCATGACTGGTGGACCCGCGGCCTTCTCGCGAAGATCGACGACCCGGTGTCGCGCGCCAGCGCCGACGCCGAGCACGAGGTGCTGTGGGTGCTCAATGGTCACTGCAATTCGCCGATCGCCGCGTTCTCCACCATCGAGGGATCGGTGATGTCGCTCACCGCATCGGTACTGGACGAGGCGGGCGAGCGTTTCATCGAGGCGACCCGCACGGGACCTGCGGAGCGGCCGCGCGAGCTTGGCCGCGCGGTGGCGATGGACCTGCTCGACCGCGGCGCGGCGGCCATCATCGAGCGCACCCGGCCGGCGTGATCCGTCGCTGTTTTCCCTCCCACCTTGCCGGAGAGGGTGCTGATCGGCTCTAGCCGCGAAGCGGGTGAGGGGTATTTTTAAGGTTTTCCCTCACCGGACGCATTGTTCGCTGCGCTCTCAATGCGCCACCCTCTCCCACAAGGGGAGAGGGAAGAAAATGCAATCAACTAGCCCCGATATCCGCGCACGCGCTTCACCATGCGCTCGACATGGGCGATCGGCGTTTCGGGCTGGATGCCGTGGCCGAGATTGAAGATCAGCCGGCCCTGCGCATAGTTTTCCAGCACGTCGTCAATCGCGCGGTCGAGTGCATCGCCGCCGGCGATCAGCGCCAGCGGATCGAGATTGCCTTGCAGCGCGACCTTGCTCTGCACGCGCTCGCGCATCAATGACGGCTCGGCCGTCCAGTCGATGCTGACGCCGTTGACGCCGGTGGCCTCGACATAGCCGGGCAGCAGTGCGCCGGCGCCGCGTGGAAAGCCGATGATCTTTGCATGGGGCGCCTTTGCGCGCACGCCCGCGATGATGCGCCGCGTCGGCTCGACCGACCAGCGTTGAAATTCGCGAGGCGGCAGCACGCCGGCCCAGGTGTCGAAAATCTGCAGCGCGTCGGCGCCCGCTTCCAACTGACCGAGCAGATAGCCGATCGAGCTTTCCACCAGCGCGTCGATGATTTTGGCGAACGCCTGCGGCTCGCGATAGGCGAGCATGCGGGCCGGGGCCTGATCCGGCGTGCCTTGTCCAGCGACCATGTAGGTCGCGACGGTCCACGGCGCGCCGCAGAATCCGATCAGCGCGATTTTCGGATCGAGCTCGGCGCGAACGCGGCGCAGCGCCTCGTAGACCGGCGCGAATTTTGCGCCATCGGCGCGCGGCGGCAGCGTTGCGATCTTGTCCGGCGTGTCGAGCGGATCGAGCCGCGGTCCTTCGCCGACCTCGAAGCGCACGTTGCGCCCGAGCGCGTAGGGCACCACCAGAATGTCGGAGAAGATGATCGCGGCGTCGAAGCCGAACCGGCGGATCGGTTGCAGCGTCACCTCGGCGGCGAATTCCGGATTGAAGCACAGGTCGAGGAAGCCACCCGCCTTGGTGCGCACCTCGCGATATTCCGGCAGATAGCGCCCGGCCTGGCGCATCATCCAGAGCGGCGGTACCGCCTGCCGGGTGCCGGCAAGCACGTCGAGGAATGGTTTGGAGGGCAGGGGCTGCGTCAAGACGGATTTCCGTGCGGAGGGAGAGCGGGAATGCCGCCTCTGATACACCGCAGCGCCGCGCTTGGCCATCGCACTTGCAGACAAATCGCCGCGCCCTGCGGTGTTTCGCGCAGCTCTAGCAGCCCTTGCAGATGCTTTTGATTTTCTTGTCCACGGCCTTGTCGCGCGCATCGTCCTGAAGCGGCGCCGCGGAGGTTTCGCCGCGACCTCCACCTCCGGACGATTGCGCGGTGCCGAGACTGTTGGTGCCGGGCGGCGGCGCGGCGGGCGGCCCGCTGCCAAGGCCGGTACCGGATGTGCCGCCGGCGGATCCAGTGCCGCCGGCCGATGATCCGCCGGTCTGTGCCTGCGCGCTGGCTGTGATCATGACCACGGCCAGACATGCGAGAGCTGGAGCGAGAAAACGGGACATGGCAGCTTCCTTCGCAAAAACCGGAATTGTCAGACTGAGCTTGGCATGCTGCGCGCCGGTTTGTTCTCGCTGAGATTTATCAGTGATACGCGCTCCAGCGGCGGCGGCGCGACGGACGGTTCAGCATCAGCGCCAGCGCGAAGCCGACCGCGCCCGCCGCCAGCAGCGCGCCGAGCGGCTGATGCCGGATCGTGGAAGCGATGGCGCGACGGCCCTGGCGATAATAGGCGTTGCCGGCATCGAGCGCCTGCCGGCTCAGATCGGCGGCGTTCTCGCCAAGTTCGCCCGCCGCGTCGGCCGCCTGTCCGTAGACCGTTCGCGCAACGCCTTCCGCCTTGCGCAGCCGCGCCGAGGCGTCGTTGACAGCGTCGTCGGTGACGCGCTCGAGGGCGTCTTCGGCCTTGCCGGCGGCGGATTTGGCTGCGCCGGTGAGGCGATCGGTATCCATGATGATGCTCCATGCAGGTGAGGTGGAATGAAACAAGTCATCGCGCCAACCTGCGAGCGATACGAAGGTTCCGATCTGCGTAAAACGAAATCGCGAAGCTGCGACACGTCGCCGATGGACGGAACTTTTCGGGGCTCTGCTGATTGGTGCACCGCGCGTCCGCGCATGTGGAATGAACGGAGATGAGGTTTTAGATGCCGGAGAAATTCAACCCTGCGCCGCACGACAAGCATGCCGAGGACGCCAAGACGGCGATTGCCGAGGATAGCAAGATCAAGAAAGAACTCGACAAGGGGCTGCGCGATACTTTTCCCGCCTCGGACCCGGTCAGCGTGACCCAGCCCGCCCCCTCCAAGGAGGATGCCCGCAAGTCCTGAGGGGCGGCGATTGATGGCCGATGGCCACGATCGGCACAGGGCAGTAAACGCGCCGTAATGCTTGCGCTCACCCGCAAAAATTGCGACTGAAAGCCAGCGCAGCTTTCAGAGTGAGCCATGTCGTCAACCCAGACTTTAGCCGGTGTCGCCGGAGCCGTGTCCGAACCCGTAGCCGGCGCGGACCCTGCCGGAATATCCGCAACGGGCCGCGCCGACGACGTGCTCAATCGTGGCGCGGAGAGCGCCGCTTCCGGTCAGGACGAGGACACGCAACTGCGCGCCGATATCCGCCTGCTCGGGCGCATTCTCGGCGACACCGTGCGTGATCAGGAAGGCGAGGACGTGTTCGACATCGTCGAGCAGATTCGCCAGACCTCGGTCCGCTTCCATCGCGACGAGGACAAGAACGCCCGCCGCGAGTTGGA
The DNA here is from genome assembly GCA_017305455.1 of Hyphomicrobiales bacterium. Classification (GTDB taxonomy): domain Bacteria; phylum Pseudomonadota; class Alphaproteobacteria; order Rhizobiales; family Xanthobacteraceae; genus Afipia. Next base: position 36,626 of record JAFKKO010000132.1, read on the forward strand.
AAAGATGCTCGACGGCATGCCCACGCGCGAGACGGTGCGCATCGTCCGCGCCTTCAGCTATTTTTCGCACCTCGCCAACATCGCCGAGGACCAGCACAATATCCGCCAGACCCGCAGCCAGACCTCGGCGGAGGCCGAGCGGCAGGAAGGCAACCTCGCTGGCGCCATCGCGCGGGCTCGGGCCGCCGGCTTCAGCCTTGATGAGCTGCGCGCTTTCTTCAAGACCGCGCTGGTGGTGCCGGTGCTCACCGCCCATCCGACCGAAGTGCGCCGCAAGAGCACGATCGATCGCGAAATGGAAATCGCGATGCTGCTGGAGCAGCGCGACCGCACCTTCATGGTGGCGGACGAACTCGATGCCAATGACGAGCAACTGCGCCGCGCCGTGCTGACGCTGTGGCAGACCAACATCCTGCGCCGGACCAAGCTTACGGTGTTCGACGAGGTGGCGAACGGGCTCGCATTCTACGAATACACCTTCCTGCGGCAACTGCCGCGCCTGCTCTGCGCGCTGGAAGACCGCCTGCAGCCGGACCGCACGCTGAACGATCGCGAGGGCGATGCGCCGCTCGCCTCCTTCCTGCGCACCGGAAGCTGGATCGGCGGCGACCGCGACGGCAATCCGTTCGTCACCGCCGATGTGCTGCGCGGAACACTGCATATGCAGTGCGAGCAGATCATGAGCTTTTATTTCGACGAACTGCACACGCTCGGCAGCGAATTGTCGCTCGCGGTCCAGCTCGTGCACGTCTCGCCGCAATTGCAGGCGCTGGCGGAGCGCTCGCCCGACGTCTCCGCCCATCGCAGCTCCGAGCCTTACCGTCGCGCGGTGTCCGGCATCTATGCGCGTCTGGCGGCGAGCGCCGCCGCGCTCGGCGTCGGCACCCGTCGTCCTCCGGTCGGCAAGGCCGAGCCCTATGCCAGCGTCGAGGAATTCAAGAGCGATCTTGAGACCATCAGCCGCTCGCTGATCGAAAACCATTCCGGCATCATCGCGCGCGGCCGCTTGCGGCTGCTGCGCCGCGCGGTGGACTGCTTCGGCTTCCATTTGGCCAGTCTCGATCTGCGGCAGAACTCGGCGGTGCACGAGCGCACCATCGCCGAGCTGTTCGAGACGGTGACGCCCGGCCTCGACTACAAGGCGATGCCGGAGCAGGAGCGTTGCGCGCTCCTGATCAAGGAGCTGTGCACTGCGCGGCCGCTGGTGTCGCCGTTCGCGAATTACGGCGAGGAGACGACGAGCGAGCTTGCGGTGCTGCGCGCCGCCGCCGAGGCCCATGCCGTGTTCGGCGAGGACGCCATTCCGCAATGCGTGGTCTCGATGACCGAGGGCATGTCCGATCTTCTGGAGATCGCCGTGCTGCTCAAGGAGGTCGGGCTGGTCGATCCGGCTGGCCACACCCGCATCAACATCGTGCCGCTGTTCGAGACCATCGAGGATCTGCAGCAGTGTGCCGGCATCATGGACCGCATGCTCTCGCTGCCGGAATATCGCCAGCTGGTCGACAGTCGCGGCGGCGTGCAGGAAGTGATGCTCGGCTATTCCGACAGCAACAAGGATGGCGGCTTCGTCACCTCGGGCTGGGAGCTTTACAAGGCCGAGATCAGCCTGGTCGAGGTGTTCAACAAGCACGGCGTGCGGCTGCGCCTGTTCCACGGCCGCGGCGGCTCGGTCGGCCGCGGTGGTGGGCCGAGCTATGAGGCGATCCTCGCCCAGCCGGGCGGCGCGGTGAACGGCCAGATCAGGATCACCGAGCAGGGCGAGATCATCTCCTCGAAATACTCCAATCCGGAAGTCGGTCGCGAGAATCTGGAAATCCTCGCGGCGGCGACGCTGGAGGCGAGTCTGTTGCAGCCGCAGCAGGCCGCGCCCCGCGCCGAATATCTCGCCGCGATGGAAGAACTGTCGTTGCTCGCCTACAAGGCCTATCGCAGCCTGGTCTACGAGACCGACGGCTTCGAGGAGTATTTCTGGTCGTCCACCGTGATCAACGAGATCGCGACCCTCAACATCGGCAGCCGTCCGGCCTCGCGCACCAAGACGCGCAAGATCGAGGATCTGCGTGCGATTCCGTGGGTGTTCAGTTGGGCGCAGTGCCGCCTGATGCTGCCGGGCTGGTACGGCTTCGGCACGGCGGTGAAGGAATGGATTGCGAAGCATCCCGACCAGGGCATCGCGTTCCTGCAGGAATTGTATCGCGAGTGGCCGTTCTTCCGCATGCTGCTGTCGAACATGGACATGGTGCTGTCGAAGAGCAGCATCGCCATCGCCTCGCGCTATGCCGATCTGGTCGCCGACAAGAAGCTGCGCGAGATCATCTTCCGCCGCATCCGCGTCGAGTGGCGCACTTCGATCGACGTTCTGCTCGAGATCATGCAGCAGGACCGCCTGCTGGCCGGCAACCCGCTGCTGGAGCGTTCGATCCGCAACCGCTTCCCGTATCTCGATCCGCTCAACCATGTGCAGGTCGAATTTCTGAAAGCGTATCGCGCCAACGATCCCGATCCGCAGGTGCTGCGCGGCATCCAGATCACCATCAACGGCATCTCCGCCGGTCTGCGCAACAGCGGTTGATACGATGGCTCCCGTTCCCTTCGAACTGAAAGGCAAGAGCGTCTATGTCGCGGGACATCGCGGCATGGTCGGCAGCGCGCTGGTGCGGCGGCTTAAGCGCGAGGATGTGACAATCCTCACCGTGCCGCGCAGCGAGGTCGATCTGCGCGATCAGGCGGCGGTCAACCGCTGGTTCGCGGCGAACCGGCCGCAGGTGGTGTTTCATGCCGGCGCGAAGGTCGGCGGCATCGTCGCCAACAACACGCTGCGCGCCGAATTCATCTACGACAACCTCGTCATCGCCGCCAATGTGATCCATGCCGCGCATGTGAACGGCGTCGAGAAGCTGCTGTTTCTCGGCTCGTCCTGCATCTATCCGCGCCTCGCGGCGCAGCCGCTGCGCGAAGACTCGCTGCTGACCGGGCCGCTGGAGCCGACCAACGAGCCCTACGCGATCGCCAAGATCGCCGGCATCAAGATGATCGAAGCCTATCGCGCTCAGTACGGCAGCGACTTCATCAGCGTGATGCCGACCAACCTTTACGGTCCGGGCGATAACTATCATCCCGAATACAGCCATGTGGTCGCGGCGCTGATCCGCCGCTTTCACGAGGCCAAGGTGGCGAATACGCCGCGCGTCATGGTGTGGGGCACCGGCACGCCGCGCCGGGAATTCCTGTTCGTGGACGACATGGCGGACGCCTGCGTGCACCTGCTGCGCAATTATTCCGGCGCCGACCTGATCAATATCGGCACCGGCGAGGACATCACCATCGGCGAATTCGCCCGCGTGGTGGCGAAGGCGGTGGGCTACGAAGGCGAGATCGGGTTCGATCCGTCCAAGCCCGACGGCACGCCGCGCAAGCTGCTTGATGTCGGCCGCCTTGCCGCGCTGGGCTGGCGCGCCTCCACCGCGCTGGAGGACGGCATCGCGCGCGCCTATCAGGCTTTTCTCGCCGAGCAGGTTGCGCCGGTTTAAGTCCGCGCCTGCCGTGGCCAGGCTGTTGCAATCGGAATCATATCTCAAAAGCATGCGGCACCTGAATCTGCGCCGCGTGGTCGGCGATTTTAGCCTAATGTCGGCCTGCCTGCGCTTGGCGGGGCGGCCGAAGCGATGCTAGAGCAGGGCGGATTTTCGTCCTTCCGCCGGCTATCACCAGCAAAGATCGTCATCATGTCCGAACAGCAATTCGTCCTCACTTTGTCGTGCCTCGACCGCCCCGGCATCGTCTCCGCGGTCTCGACCTTCCTGTTCGCCAGCGGCCAGAACATTCTCGACGCCCAGCAATATGACGACACCGAAACCTGCCTTTTCTTCATGCGGGTGATGTTCACGCCGATTGGCGGCTCCTCCGACCTTTCGGTGATCCAGGGCGGCTTCCGCGCCATCGCCGAGTCTTTCAACATGACGTGGCAGATCCGTGACCGCGCCGTGCCGCACCGCGTGCTGCTGATGGTGTCTAAATTCGACCACTGCCTGGTCGATATCCTGTATCGCTGGAGGCACAGGCAATTGCCGATGATCCCGACCGCGATCGTCTCCAACCATCCGCGCGAGATCTATCACGGCGTCGAATTCGGCGACATTCCGTTCCATCATCTGCCGATCACCAAGGCGACCAAACCGGAGCAGGAAGCTGCGGTGTGGAATCTCATTCAGGAGACGAAATCCGATCTGGTGGTGCTGGCGCGCTATATGCAGGTGCTGTCGGACGACCTTTCAGCGAAGCTGTCGGGCCATTGCATCAACATTCATCACTCGTTCCTGCCCGGTTTCAAGGGCGCCAAGCCCTACCATCAGGCGCACGAGCGCGGCGTCAAGCTGATCGGCGCCACCGCGCATTACGTGACCGGCGATCTTGATGAGGGCCCGATCATCGAGCAGGACGTCGAGCGCATCAGCCACCGCGATTCCCCGGAAGCGCTGGTGCGCAAGGGCAGCGACATCGAGCGCCGGGTGCTGGCGCGCGCCCTGCGTTATCATCTGGAGGATCGCGTCATCCTCAACGGCCGCAAGACCATCGTGTTCACGGATTGATGCAACAAGGAGAGATCGCCGGCGTGGCTCCTGCAGCGAACCGCAATGAATCGCTTGATCTGCTGAGAGGGGTCGCGATCCTTCTCGTCATCCTGGTTCATACGTGGCAGGCCTCGCCGGGATATTTTACCGTCACGAATAATTTCGTCGGCTATGGGCCCTACGGCGTCCAGCTGTTCTTCATCATCAGTGGCTACACGATGATGCTGACCTTCGGAAAGGAGGTCACCGCCAACACGATCCTTGCATTCTACACGCGGCGGTTTTTCAGGATCGTGCCGCTGTTCTGGGCCGTTGCCCTGATGTACGTCATCAGGAAAGGGTTTCACGCGAACTATTTCGCGCCCGACGGCGTCAGCCTGACTGATATCCTACTCACGTTTTCGCTTCTGCCGTGGCTGACCCCGACCTCGTTCAATTCGGTCGTCCCTGGCGGCTGGAGCATTGCCGTCGAACTGCAATTTTATTTTATCTTCCCGCTGTTCATCTATTTGTTCAGACGGGCGAAAGGCAGTCAGTCGATTGCACCTTATGTCCTTGTCGCGTTCATCTATCTGGTTGGCCAGTACGCCGCGCAAAACCTCGTGCTGCCCGCGCTCTATCCGCGCTATCCGGAATCCCAAAAATATCTTGTCGATCTGTTTTGCACCTTCTGGTTGCCAAACCAGATTATCTGTTTCGGCTTTGGTTTTATTCTGTTCGAGATTCTCGAGCAAAAGCGGGCGCCTGTCGTTGGCATTCTGCTGATGATGGCATGCGCGCTTCCGTTTCAATTCGGAAAGATCGTGGCGTTCCTGTTTCTTTTCTCGTTCTTTGTTCTATCGATTGGCTTGAAGAATTCAGTGCTTGAGACGTTAGGCCGACACTCATATTCGATCTATCTGTTCCATTTCGATTTTGCGGGGATTCCGGCCCGCCTGCGCTCGGTGATCTTCGTGCCGGCAGAGCTTGCGGTGCCGCTGGTTGCCCTGCTGTCGTTCTGGGTGAGTTATTATGTGACGACGCCGCTGATCGAAAGCCGCTTCATTAAAATGGGAAAAGCGATTTCATCGCGTTATTTCCGGAAGAGGGCAGAGCCGGTCAACCCATGAAAATGGCCGTCAAGATTCGAACTGGCGGCGCGATTCTGGTGCGTTCAAGTTTGAAGCACCATGGTCTGACGCTACCAGCATCCTGTGGCGCAGATGATCGATCGGCCGGTCGATCAGCCACCAGATCGCGAAGGCGGTTGCCAGCGATAGCGCCGCCAGCACGAAATAATCCGGGATGATGCCAAGCACCGGGAATGCCTGTTTGAGGTGCGGCATCACCAGATACAGCAGCGGTACGTGCACGAGATAGACCGGGTACGACAGTTCGCCGATGATGCGGTCGATCCGTGAACGCCTCGTCAGCTCGAAGATGTAGGGAATGGCGAATGTCCACGCCATCGCAAGGAGAAAGATCGCTGTGCGTGACGCGCGGAACGGTCCCGACAGGCAGAACACGGCAAGGCAGATCCAGCCGATGCGCGACAGCTTTTCTCGCGGAAACGACTGCCAGTCAGTACGCGCATGGAAGCGCTGGGCCAGCATGCCGCACAGGAACAATGCGATCTCGAACGGGAAGAACCGGTAGGTCCACGGATCGCTGTTGAGACCGGCGAGATAGGTGACGATGCGTGCGATGGTCGTGATGGCAATGAGCGTGATGAGAAACCGGTCGCTGCGCTTCGCCAGCAGCGGCACCAGCATGTAGAAATACAATTCCAGTGCCAGCGTCCACGCCACCGGGACCAGCAGATACCAGTGGAGTGGCAGCGGATCAGCGAAGACGTTTGCGGTGAAGGACAGTGTGCCGCCGTTGCCGGACAGGAACAGCGTCGTGTCCTGCAGCAGCAGGATTGCGTTCGAGAGCAGCAATAAGACGGACGGCCCGAGGCCGAGCTGCGTCACGCGGTCGAGCCAGCCGGGCGAGGCCAGCAGCACTACGCCGGCGATCAACCAGTAGGCCGGGAAGATGCGCAAGGCGCGGCTGATGTAGAAGTCGCGCGCCGTCACATAGCGGCCGGAGGCCATCACCATCTGCATGTAGAAGCCGGAGATGACGAAGAAGATTTCCACGGCCATCTGGCCGCCGACGAAACGCAGCAGGCCGGTCGGGGGAGGCTGGTGGGCGGCGACGACTGCGAGGGCAAGAAACACCCTGAGCAATCCCATAAGGCTCTCCCGCGACGGTTGTCATGTGGTGAGGACGGGCCGTGCCGGGATCGGATGCCCGCGCGGACTTTAGCCGGATGAGGAGGGCTGTCCAGAGTGCGGCATGGCGGCCTACGCCTTTTGCCAGCCGCGATAAATGGTGCAAACGGCCGGCAAAGCCGGTATCGGTCGCTCATTGCAGTGTCTGCGGCATGTCACGGCCATGAGCCACATCCCATCGCGGAGGAGCGAAGCACCCCCGCTTTCACAACTGAGCCGGTCCCGGCGGCCGGCGGGTCGTTTGTCCAGGCGTCTCCTGCTCTGCGGCGGCCTCGTTGCATTGCTTGGCCTGATGGCCGCGCCGGGCAGGGCGCAGGAGCAGGAAGTCATCAGGATCGGCCTGATCCTGCCGATGACCGGCAGCGAGGCGGCGACTGGCGAGCAGATCGACAACGCGGTGCGGCTTTATCTCGAGCAGAACGGCGATACCATCGACGGCAGGAAGATCGAGATCGTGCTGCGCGACGATCGCGCCGTGCCGGACGAGACAAGGCAGGCGGCGAAGGAATTGATCGCGGAGGACAAGGTGACGCTGCTGGCCGGCTTCGGCACCTCGCCGGCCGCCGCGGTCGCCGCGCCGTTCGCCACCGAGGCCGCCATTCCGCAGGTGGTGATGGGCGCCGGCACCTCGCTGATCACCGATCGCTCGCCCTTCATCGTGCGCAGCGGTGGCACGCTGGCGCAATCCGCCGCGACGCTGGCGCACTGGGCGGCGAGGCACGAGCTGAAGAAGGTCGCGATCCTGATCGCGGACTATGCGCCCGGCAATGACGCGCTCGCCGTGTTCAGCAGGTATTTCAGGGCGGCGGGCGGCGAGATCGTCGGCGAATGGAAAGCACCGCTGTCAGATCCGGATTTCGCGCCACTGCTCGAGCAGGTCAAGGAAGCTGCCGCCGATGCGCTGTTCGTGTTCGTGCCGCCGCGGCAGAGCCACCAGTTCATGGAGCAGTTCCGCGCCAGCGGCCTCAAGATCCAGGTGATCGGCACCGGCGAGCTCACCGACGACGACGCGCTCGCCAACAGGGGCGAGGACATGCTCGGCGTCATCACCGCGCATTTCTATTCGGCGGCACATCCCTCGCAGGAGAACCGCAATTTCGTCGCCGCCTATCGCGCGGCCTATGGCGACCGGCCGGGCTATATGGCGGTCGCGGGCTATGACGGCATGCACCTGATCTGTCAGGCGCTACGCAAGACCCATGGTAGGACCGGCGGCGCGGCGCTGCTCGCGGCGATGAAGGGCATGGCGTGGGAAAGCCCGCGCGGACCGGTCGAGATCGACCCGGCGACCCGCGAGGTGATCCAGAACATCTACCTGCGCAAGGTCGCGGCGGAGGGCGGGGAGAACCGCAACATCGAATTCGCCACCGTGGCGCGCGTCAAGGACCCGGACCGGGAGGGCGGTCATCGTTAGGCACCTTCCTTCTTACCTCTCCCCGCATGCAGGAAGAGGTCGCGAGCGCAGCGAGCGGGTGAGGGGTTGAAAGTAGCGATCGGAATGAAGATTCGTCCCTTGATGACGCTGCCCTGACCCTCCCTCCCCGCATGCGGGGAGAAGGAGAGGCCTCGCCCGTTATCCCATCCTAATCCTCATCCTGAGAGGCTGACCGAAACAAGGGTCGTCCCGGCGCGGCCGGAACCCATGATCCGGTCGATGATTTGGCATGGCCCGATATCCTTTCAGAAAGACCTGTGGTGATGGAGGAAATCGGCCGCACGCTGATGCCGTCGCCGTTTCTCTCCACCAGCGTGGTCGCGGCCACGGCGCTGAGCCGCGGCGGCAGCGCGGCGCAGAAATCCGAACATCTGGCGAAGATTGCGACAGGCGGCC
>JAFKKO010000027.1 GCA_017305455.1 Hyphomicrobiales bacterium
CCGCATCACCAGATCGCGGATATCGACGGCGACATCGACCAGCAGCAGATCGGCGCCCTTGCCGCCGCGCGCGACGCGCATCGCCTGCTCCGAGTTCTCGGCGTGGGTCACGGTCGCGCCGTTCTCCATGGCGATCTTGGTCGCGGTGGTGAGCTGGCCTTTCAGTGTGCCAACAATGAGAAGCCGCATGATTTGCTCCTGTTATGGTCGCGCCATTTCCGGCGTCGGTTTGGCGGCGGTGCGCGTCAGGCGCGCTCCGCCTGAATGATTTCAGTCATGGTGACGCCGAGCTTTTCCTCGACCAGGACGACCTCGCCGCGTGCCACCAGGCGGTTGTTGACGTAGATGTCGATGGCCTCGCCGACGCGGCGGTCGAGTTCGAGCACGGTGCCGGGGCCGAGCTTGAGAAGATCGCTGACGTCCATCTTGGAGCGGCCGAGCACGGCCGACACCTGCACCGGCACGTCGAACACCGCTTCGAGATCGGAGGCGATCCGCGTGCTGTGATCTTCTTCCGGCTGAAGCGCGGCAGGATCGACCGGCGGCGTATCCGCGCTGTTGAGATCCGGGAGCGGTACCTCGGAATCGTTGTCGCTCATGGCTCAGTTCCCCATGGCCGACGCATCGGCCTGATCGCGGGACGCGATGTAGCGTCCCACCAGTTCGTTGATCTTGGCGTCGACAGCCTCATGCTCGAAGGTGCAGCCGCCGTCCGCCCATTCGATCTTGCAGTCGCCGGTGGCGATGTCCGGTTCGGCGAGAATGACGAGACGACCCTCGAAACCGCTGCGCCGGGCCAGCGCCTCGATCCGCTCCTTGGCGGCTTCGTAGAGATTTTCGTTGATGCGCACCGCAAGGTGCGGCGTCGCGGTCAGGTGCCGGAAGCAGTCGCTGACCAGCGCCGTCACCTCGCTCAGCGGTTCGGTGGCCATCAGTTCGCGGCACAGCTTGCGCGCGACGGCGACCGCGATCTCGACGGCCTCGGTCTCCATCCGGTTTTCGATTTGGTCGAGGCCGGCCGCGATCCGTCCGACGGCAGCGCCGATCTCCTCCAGCGCCAGCGCCGCGCGGCGGTCGCTCTCGACCTTGGCCTCGCGCTGCGCGGCATCGAATCCAGCGCGGAAGGCGCGCGCCTCGGCGTCGGCGACGCGCTGGGCGATCTCGGATTCGGTCGCGGCGCGCTCCTTCACGGCGTCCGGGACCGCGAAATCGACGTCGAACAGGAATTTGGCGGGTGCGGCCATCAGTACACCAGCTCGTCGTCGGCGCGGTTCTTCTGCAGCATGATCTCGCCCTTGGCGGCGAGATCCTTGGCGAGGTTGACGAGCAGCGCCTGGGCCTCGTCCACGTCGCGCAGGCGGACCGGTCCGGCCGCCGCCATGTCGTCCTGCAGCATCTTCGCGGCGCGGCTCGACATGTTGCTCATGAAGAACTCGCGCACGGCGTCGTTGGCGCCCTTGAGCGCGATGCCGAGCTTGTCCTTGTCAACATGGCGCATCAGGGTCTGCGCCGAGCCGGCATCCAGCTTGACCAGATCGTCGAAGGTGAACATCAGCGCCTTGATCCGCTCGGCGGATTCGCGGTTTTCTTCCTCGAGCGATGTGATGAATCGCGTTTCGGTCTGGCGATCGAAATTGTTGAAGATTTCCGCCATCACCTCATGGGCGTCGCGGCGGTGGGTCTGCGACAGGTTGGACATGAACTCGGTGCGCAGCGTCTGCTCGACGCGCTCGATCACTTCCTTCTGCACCGCTTCCATCTTCAGCATGCGGCCCACGACATCGAGCGCCATGTCCTCGGGCAGGATCGCCAGCACGCGCGCGGCATGCTCGGGTCTGAGCTTGGAGAGCACCACGGCGACGGTCTGCGGATATTCGTTCTTGAGGTAGTTGGCGAGAACCTCTTCCTGGACGTTGGAGAGTTTCTCCCACATGTTGCGGCCGGCGGGGCCGCGGATTTCATCCATGATGCCGGTGACGCGCTCTGCGGGCAGATAGCTCTGCAGCAGACGCTCGGTGGCGTCGAAATTGCCCATCAGCGCGCCGGAGGCCGACATCTGGGAGACGAATTCCAGCAGCAGGTCCTCGACCACGTCCGCTTCCACCGTGCCGAGCGTCGATATCGCCAAAGACAGCTCGCGCACTTCGTCGTCATCGAGCAGCGCCCACACCTTGCTGCCATATTGCTCGCCCAGCGCCAGCATCATGATCGCGGCGCGCTTGGGTCCACGCATCGGCTTGGCCGCCCCGCGGTTACCCTGGCGGCTGGCGAGCGTGGCGACGACGCCGGCGAGGTCCGGGGACTGGTTGGTGATGGCGGGTGCGGATGCCATGGGACGTTATGCCGGTTCTGTGAGCCACTGCCGGATGACGGCGGCGGTCTCATTGGGGTTGCGGTCGGCGAGTTCGCCGACGCGATGCACCGATTGGGCGTGGACCTGACCCTGCACCTGCGCGACATCGATCATCTGTGCGGTGGCGTTGCTGCCGATCTGCTGCGGGCCGCCGGCGCTCTGCGGCGCGCCCAGTTCGGCCAGTTCCGGCATCGGGTCGGTTAGGCTCTTGATCGGCTCGGAGGCGAGCACGCGCTTCACCAGCGGGCGGATCACCATGAACACCACCACGATGCCGAGCACCAGCATCACGCCGAGCTCGATGAAGTACATGAGGTCGTCCTTGGTGAACTGGAACATGCCGAGCAGGCCGGCCGGTTCGGCGAGCGGCATGGTGGACGGCGCCTCGGCGAATTTCAGGTTGACGACCTCCACCTGGTCGCCGCGCTTCTGGTCGAAGCCGATCGCCGAGCGCACCAGTGTTGCGATGCGGTCGAGCTCTTCCTTGGGGCGCGGCACGTAAACCGTCTCGCCCTTGTCGTTCTTGTTGTAGCTGCCGTCGACCAGCACGGCGACCGACACCCGGTTGACCCGGCCGGCCTCGGTGACTTCGGTCTTGGTGACGCGCGAGATCTCGTAATTGTTGATCTCCTCGCTCTTCTTGCTCTGGTCCTTGGCGGCGTTGGCGCCGCCCTGGCCCTGATTGCCGGGCAACTCGTTGTTGACCGTGACCTGGCCGTCCCGCGCTTCGGCGGTCGAGGAGGATTCCTCGCGCGACTGGCTGGAGCGCAGCACGCGGCCTTCGGGGTCGAACTTGTCGGAGGTCTGGGTGATCTTGTTGTAGTCGAAATCGGCGGAAAGCTGGACGCGGGCGCGGCCGGCGCCGACCACCGAGGACACGATCGCCTCGACCTGGTTGCGCATCCGGTTCTCATAGGCGGAGCGGCGCTCGTCGCCGGTGACGCCATCAAGGCCCGCTTCATCCGAGGAGCCGTTGGCCAGCAACTGGCCGGTCTCGTCCACGATCGAGACGCGCTGCGCCTTCAGCCCGTTGACGGAGGAGGCAACGATGTGGCGGATGGCGCGGACCTGCTGCGGCTCCAGCGCTCCGCGCACCCGGACCACGATGGCCGCCGACGGCTCCGGCTTCTCGCGTGAGAACAGCGGCCGTTCGGGCAGCACGAGATGGACGCGCACCGCCTGAATCCGGTCGATCGACTTGATGGTGCGGGTGAGCTCGCCCTCCAGCGCGCGCAGGTGGTTGACGTTCTGCACGAAGCTGGTCGAGCCCAGCGTGTCGGACTTGTCGAAGATTTCGTAGCCGACGCCGCCGCCCTTGGGCAGGCCGCTCTCGGCGAGTTTCATCCGTAGCTTGGTGACACGGTCCTTCGGCACCATGATCACGGCGCCGTCGTTCTTCATCTCGTAGGGAATCGCCTGACGGTCGAGTTCCTTAATGACGGCGGAGGAGTCGTCATAGCTGAGGTCCGTATAAAGGGTGATCATCTGCGGCGCCGTGACGCGCATGATGACGAAAGCGAAAAACCCGAGCAGCGCCATGGTGACAGCCACCATGGACGCCATCCGCGCCGCACCCAGACCCCGAAGGAATGCCACCAGTCCTTGCAACGAACCCGCCCCAGATTCGGCCTCACATGCCGACTGGGCAGAATTTGCCTAGGTATGGTTTCTATATGGTTAACGCCGGTTAACGGACGTGTTCATTTCGTGCAATTGGTGAGCGTTCCGGCCACCGGAGGCACGGCCTTTGATTAAATTTGGCGCGAGCGCAGCCGGCTGAAGCATCCAGCGGCCGCCAAATGCCAAAAGCCGGCCTCGAGGATGCGGCCGGCTTAAAATCGCTATGGCAATGATTTTATTGACGGTATTGCTGGATTCGGGTGGTGCGCAGTCCGGCCAGGCCGTGCTGGTCGATCGAGAACTGCCAGGACAGGAATTCATCCACGGTCAGCGTGTAACGGCTGCAGGCTTCTTCCAGGGAAAGAAGGCCGCCGCGCACCGCGGCAACGACTTCGGCTTTACGGCGGATGACCCACCGTTTGGTGCCGGGCGCGGGAAGATCCGCGATGGTCAGCGGACTGCCGTCTGGCCCGATGACGTACTTCACCCTCGGGCGGTGGGGTTCTGTCATGGCGTACTCACAAACTCG
>JAFKKO010000133.1 GCA_017305455.1 Hyphomicrobiales bacterium
CCGATCGGTCCGACCGCGCAGGTGACGTCGCCGAGCGACAGCACGGGGATGCCGCGGCTTCTGCCGAACGCCAGCACGGCGATCACGCAGCCGAGGAATCCGCCGTGAAACGACATGCCGCCCTTCCACAGTTCGAAAATCTCCATCGGGTGCCGGGCAAAATAGTCCGGATTGTAGAACAGCACGTAGCCGGTGCGACCGCCGAGGATGATGCCGAGCGTCACCCAGAGGATGAAATCGTCGAAATCGGCCGGAGTCATCGGCGCCGGGCCGCCCCACAGTTTTTCGTTGCGGATGATGCTGCGCGCATAGAGCCAGCCGAGCACGATGCCGCCGATATAGGCCAGCGCGTACCAGCGGATCGCGATCGGGCCGAGCGCGATCGCGATCGGATCGAACACCGGATAGGTCATCACAAGGGGCAAGGCGGGCAGCGCTGCGGCGAGGACAGGCATGAACGAACGATCCTGCGAACGCGGCCAAATCACCGCGCTTTCGTCATGGCGGCTGGGGCGGGGTCAAGTCAAGCAGGGGAGTCCGGTCCTGTGGCATCTTGCATGCGGCGGGCGCGATCCCCATTGTTCAGGCAAGCGTCGCAATGTTGCAGCATTTCCGGAGACCCGAGGCATGACCCAGAGCACCAACCGCATTTTCGACGAGATCGGGCGCCTGATGAACGACGCGGCCGGCGCCGCGCAGGGCGTCAAGCGCGAGGTCGATACCGTGATCCGCAATCAGGCCGAGCGGATCCTGCGCGATCTCGATCTGGTCAAGCGCGAGGAGTTCGAGGCGGTGAAGGACATGGCGCGCCTCGCCCGCGAGGAGAACGAGGCGCTGAAAGCGCGGATCGCCGCGCTGGAGGCCAAAGCGATCGGTTCGCCCGGAGGCTAGAGCCTGATCCGGAAAAACGTAAAGCGGTGTTCCGGCAGCATCATGCTAGAATGATAGGCTGAGGCGCGAAGGCGGCTCGCCTCACGCTTCAGGTGCCGAAGGCCACCGGGCGGAAGGCATACAGCAGGTGCATGTCGATCTTGCCCTTGAGGCCCTCCATCACCGCGAAGGCGCTTGCGGGCGACATCGGCGGGCTGTCGAGCCGATCTTCGACCAGCATGGAGAAAATGTCGGCGATGGTGATCATCCGCACGAGATCGGAGATTTCCTCGCCCTTCAACCCGTCCGGATAGCCCGAGCCGTCGAGCATCTCGTGATGATGCAGCACGACGTCGAGCATTTCGCGGGGAAAGTCGCTGTGTGATTTCAGCACGTCGTAGCCGATCTGCGCATGCTTGGAGAGTTCGATTTCCTCGCGCGGGGTCAGGGCTTCGGTCTTGTTGAGGATCGACAGCGGAATATAGGCCTTGCCGACATCATGGATCAGCGCGGCGCGGACCAGGCGGCGCTGGTCGTCCTCGCGCATGTTGAGATGCTGCGCGAATGCCACCGCATAACCGGTGACCAGCAGGCAGTGCCGGTAACTGCGGGCGTGATGCTTATTGACGGCCATCAGCCACTCGCGGATCGAGGTGCGCTTCAGCGCCTTGAGGATTCTGGTCTCCGCCCGCATCACGTCGTCGAGGGTCAGGGGCTCGCCGGCCGGCAGCTTCTCGAAAATCTTCACCATGACTGCGGTTGCCGCGCTGACGCCGGCCTTCAGCGCTTCGGCGCTCGAGGTCGCCTCCTCGGCGGTCTCCGGGAAAGAGGCGCGGATGCGCTGCAGGATGGCGTCCGAATCGAACGGCCAGCGGATGGTGTCGGTGGCGCCGAGCGACCAGGCCTGGGTGGATTCGCGGTGCATCCCTTCGGCCAGCACGAACAAGCGGGGTAGCGCCTGGTAAGTCTTGTGGGTCAGCTTGCGGCGGATAGCCTGCACGCTGCCGACGGAGCTGAGATCGATATCGACCACCACGCCGACATAATTGTCGGTCGGGTTGTCAGGAATGTCCTGCGTCGAAATCTGATCGACGTCGCCGACATTCTGCAGAATGCTGGCCAGATCGTCGCTCAGATCGGGACGATCCGATGCCAGGAGCACACGCCTTCTGGCGGGCATCCGTTGTGCCAAACCCATAGTGCCTCTTCTGGGGCGTGAGACCGAGTTCCGCCAAGTTCCGATAAAACAGTTTCAGAACTCTTGAGAATTGTAACTATTTGCCGGTCGGCGGTAGCCGGCTGCTCCGGTCCGCGGCTTTTTGGCCGGCGTTCCTTGTCATTTCGGGTCCGAGGGGCTAAGAACCGCTGCGTTCGCGGCCCCCGCACCCCTGGAGGCTTGCCGCGACGCTTGAGTGGGCCGCAACGCGGCCCTTAACTTTTGTAAAAACAAGGACTTATCAAATGGCGACCGTCAAGGAATTGAAGGCGACCGCTCGTCCGAAGGCCGGCAAGGGGGCCGCTCGGGCTGAACGTCGCGCGGGCCGTGTTCCGGCCGTGATCTATGGCGACAACAAATCCCCGCTCACCATCTCGCTCGATGACGCCGAAGCTTTCTGACCACGGTGTTCGACATCGAGCTCGAAGGCAACAAGCACCGCGTGATTCCGCGCGATTTGTCGTTGGACCCGGTGCGCGACTTCCCGCTTCACGTCGATTTCCTCCGTCTTGGCCATGGCGCGAAGATCCGCGTCAGCGTTCCGCTGCATCTGCTGAACGGCGAAACCTCGCCGGGCGTCAAGCGTGGCGGCGCGGTGAACATCGTCACCCACACCATCGAGCTCGAAGCGCCGGCGGACAACATCCCGCAGTATCTCGAGGCCGATATCGGCAAGCTCGACATTGCCGGCTCGCTGCATCTCGGCGAGATCAAGCTGCCGGCAGGCGTGAAGGCTCTGACCCGTGAGGACGCCACGCTGGTCACCATCGTGCCGCCGTCGGGCTACGCCGAAGAACAGAAGGCCGCCGCGGCTCCTGCGGCCGGTGCGGCTCCCGCGGCCGGTGCGGCTCCTGCGGCCGGCGCCCCTGCAGCCGGCGCGGCCAAGGCTCCCGCCGCCGGTGGCGACAAGAAGAAGTAAGCGACGACCTGGTGGAGCGGATTTGGCATTCGCGAACCGCTTGAGTGAGGTTCGCAACGCGAATGTCAAATCCGAAGCTCCGCGAGAAATTGTCGTTTCTCGAGACCTTTCGAATCCGAAGTTCGTTCGGAAGATGCCGCGACATGAAACGAACTTCGGATTCGGGACACGAGTGCCATGCGCCTGTTTGTCGGACTGGGCAATCCCGGATCGAAGTATCATGGCAACCGGCACAACATCGGATTCATGGCGGTTGACGATATTGCGCGGCGTCATGGTTTCGCACCGTGGCGCCGTCGCTTTCAGGGCGAGACCGCCGAAGGCACGCTCGATCGCGAGCGCGTCATCCTGCTCAAGCCCGCGACCTACATGAACGAGTCAGGACGTGCCGTGGCCGAGGCCGCGAATTTCTTCAAGCTTGGGCAAGGCGACATCGTGGTGTTTCATGATGAACTCGATCTGCCGCCGGCGAAGCTGCGGATCAAGACCGGCGGGGGGCATGCCGGACACAATGGTTTGCGCTCGATCTCGGCGCATGTCGGCAACGACTATCATCGTGTGCGGCTCGGCATCGGTCATCCCGGCATCAAGGAACTGGTGCACGCTTATGTACTGAGCGATTTCGCCAAGGCCGAACGACCGTGGGTCGAGGCGCTCTGCGATGCGGTCGCCGACAACGCGGCCCTGATCGCGACCGGCAAGGAAGGCACGTTCCAGAACAAGGTGCATCTGGCGATGGATGCGAAGGGTTTTGGAGCAAAGGATGGCGACGAGGGCGGGTCGACGTCCGCGACGTGATCGAAAATAGCCGTTCTCGTCATGGCGGGCGAAGCGAACAATCCAGAGTGATCGAAGCGTGGATTGCTTCGTCGCTTCGCTTCTCGCAGTGACGGCAAGACAGATCGAGGATGCGATGGGATTCAAATGCGGTATCGTCGGGCTGCCGAATGTCGGCAAGTCCACGCTGTTCAATGCGCTGACGGAGACGGCGGCGGCGCAGGCGGCGAATTATCCGTTCTGCACCATCGAGCCGAATGTCGGCGCAGTGGCGGTGCCCGATCCGCGGCTCGACAAGCTCGCCGAGGTTGCCAAATCGGCGCAGATCATCCCGACCCAGCTCACCTTCGTCGACATCGCGGGTCTGGTGAAAGGCGCGTCGAAGGGCGAGGGCCTCGGCAACCAGTTTCTCGCCACCATCCGCGAGGTCGATGCGGTGGCGCATGTGGTGCGCTGCTTCGAGGATTCCGACATCACCCATGTCGAGGGCAAGATCGCGCCGCTCGCCGATATCGAGACCATCGAGACCGAGCTGATGCTGGCCGATCTCGAAAGCCTCGAGAAGCGCATCGACAACCTCAGCAAGAAAGCCAAGGGCGGCGACAAGGAATCCAAGGAGCAGCTCGATCTGGTCGATCGCGCGCTGACGCTGTTGCGCGACGGGCGGCCTGCGCGTTTTCTCGAGCTCAAGCCGGAGGAGGAGCGCGCGTTCCGCATGCTCGGGCTGCTGACGTCAAAGCCGGTGCTGTATGTCTGCAACGTCGAGGAGGGCGCGGCGGCCAGCGGCAACGCATTCTCCCAGCAGGTGTTCGAGCACGCCAGCAAAGAAGGCGCGGTCGCCGTCGTCATCTCCGCCAAGATCGAATCCGAGATCGCGACGCTGTCGCGCGAGGAGCGTACCGAATTTCTCGATACGCTCGGGCTGAAAGAAGCCGGTCTCGACCGCCTGATCCGTGCCGGCTACGAACTGCTGCATCTCATCACCTATTTCACGGTCGGTCCGAAGGAAGCGCGCGCCTGGACGATTACCAGGAACACCAAGGCGCCGGCTGCGGCGGGTGTGATCCACACCGACTTCGAGAAGGGCTTCATCCGCGCCGAAACCATCGCCTATGACGACTACGTCAAGCTGGGCGGCGAGGCTGGTGCGCGGGATGCCGGCAAGCTGCGGCTGGAAGGCAAGGAGTATGTGGTCGCCGACGGCGACGTGATGCACTTCCGCTTCAATACCTAAGACTGATTGTCACCGCAGCATCGGCAGTCGCGGGCGGCGCGCGCTGACAAGACGTCAGTATTGCGGGCCGTGATCGCCTTGCTCGCGGATCGCGCCGAGGTGCTCGTTGATACGGAAGATGATCAGGACGAATTCCGCGCCGATACGTGCGAAGATCACGCCGACCAAAATGCTGACGAGGGTGGAGAGCACCATGATCAGGCCGCCGAACGGGCTGATCGCCATGTGTATCAGTCCCGCGAAAATCCCTGAAATGCCGAACAGGATGATGAGCGCGATCACCAGCCAGTAGAACGACTTGATGATGGTGGGGGTGATGAATCGATCCCACTGGAAAAGGTCTTTGATCTGGAACATCGCTGATCTCCTTCCTCCTGCGGCGCGCACTTGTCGCATGATGCGTGATGTCAGGGAAGCGTCTTGCGCCAAAGAAGCGCGTGGAAATCTTCCCGGAATGCCATGCTCTGTCCGCAATTTCATCGGGCGTGCCGTCCACGGCATGGCTGATCCGCGGCGAAGCGCTTGAGGCGGACGTGTCATATGGCACACTCGGGGTTCGCTGCGCGGTGTGCCGATGACGCTGTTTTTTGAAGATTTCACCCCCGGCTCTTTCGGCTGTTTCGGCCCCTGCCATGTGTCGCGGGAAGATATCATCGCGTTCGCTTCCGAATTCGATGCCCAGCCGATGCACCTCGACGAGGAGGCGGCGAATCGCTCGCTGCTGAAAGGGCTGGCCGGTTCGGGCTGGCACTTGTGCGCGATCGCCTCGCGGATGTCCTATGACGGTTTCCTGCATCGCACCGCCGTGCTCGGCTCGCCCGGCGTCAACGAGGTGAAATGGCTGTCGCCGCTGCGCCCCGGTGACGACCTGATGCTGGATGTCGACATCGAAAGTAGCCGGCCCTCGTCGAGCCGGTCCGACTGCGGTGTGGTTGATGTTGTCGAGACGATCCGCAATGCGGCAGGCCAGACGCTGCTCAGCTTGCGGATGCCGTTGACGGTGCAGCGGCGCGATAGGCCGGGAGTATCCTCATGAGTTATTTCGAGGACCTCATGCCGGGCGATCATCGCGAGATCGGCTCCTACGTCTTCACCGCCGAGAACATCGCTGCCTTCGCGCGGCAGTTCGATCCACAGCCGTTTCACCTCGACGAGTACGCGGGGCGCGCCTCGATTGCCGGTGGATTGTCGGCGTCCGGATGGCATGTCTGCGCGGCATGGATGAAAGTGATGGTCGCCGATTTCACCCGCGCGGCGACGGAATGCGCGGCGCGCGGCGAGACGCCGGCCACGCCCGGTCCGTCTCCTGGCTTTCGCGATCTGAAATGGCTGAAGCCGGTGTTCGCCGGTGACATCGTGGCCTACGCGTGGGACGTGCGGTCGACCCGCGCCTCGGAATCGCGGCCGCAATGGGGGCTGGTGAATTTCTTCAACACCGGCGTCAACCAGCGCGGCGAACAAGTGTTGTCGTTCGAGGCAACCGTGTTCATGCCGCGCCGGCGGGCATGATACAGCAAAACGCCCTCTCCAAGGGGAGAGGGCGTGCTTGATCCGCCGTCAGGCGATCGGTCAATCCTGCAGTTCGCCGGGTCGCTTCCACTGTGCCAGATTGTCGGCCACCATGCGGGTGGATTTCATCGCGGTCTGGCTCAGCTTGGTGAAGTTGGCCAGTTCGCGCTGAACGCGCTGACCCTCGTCCTGCATGAAGCTGCGCAGTGTTTCCAGCTCCGCGATCAGGTTGTCGATCTCGGTCGCTGTGGCGCCGGCGACGCGCTGAATCAGCGTGTTGGCGTTGCTGACTGTGGCTTCAGCAGTTGTGTCGAGTGCGCCGTCCGCATTCGGGGGTGCGGGCGTGCGGCGAAGATAGGCGATATCGTTGCGGACGAAATCGCGGATGCCCGCCTCGACGTCCGACACCGCCTTGAGGTCGGCATCCGTTTCAGGCACGTCATGTTTTTCCGGTAGGGCTGCATTCATCGGCTGTCTCCTGTTGGCGGATTGTCCCCCGCACGACGAAGTCACCGGCGCATCAGTCCAGCCGATCATGACGATAACACGGCCAATCTGCGGCGAGGCCCGCACGATTCACCGGCATCAAAGTGGGACACATGGCGCTTCGATGCGCGGCGTGCGTCGGAACCCGGCCGGCGTGCCGGGCGTTCTGTGTTTGAAAGACGCGGAGGCCGCTCATGACGAAACACATCCAGCCTGTCCCGGAAGACAATTGCAGTCCGAGCGGTCCGGGCAGCACCCCGCAGGTCGCGATCGACACCACCACGGGACATCGCGACGACGAGAAGCGTAATATCGACGAGCAGGGCGACCACGCCAATCTCAGGCAGAACACCAGCCATCGCCGCTCGGGGTGAGGGACGTCTTTAAGATTTTGTAAACCTTAAAGGGCGGGCGCGAGTGGCTGGGCCGGACTCATGGAAAGGCGCGCATCGAGCAGCCGCGTGATCAGTGTGGCGATTTGTTTGCCACGGTCGCGTCAGTCAGGATCTGGCTTTCTTCTTTACGACTTTCTTCGCCGTCTTCTTGCTGGAGGCAGTCGTCTGGGAAGGGACGCCATTCTTTGCGCCGGTGACTGCCGTTTCGGTGATGCGCCTGATCGCCCGGGCGTAACTGTCGGCGATGTTGTCGGCCGACATTTGCAGCCGCCGGATCGCGGCACTGCCTTCCTCCGCCGCCTGCCTGGCGATCTGCTTGTAGCGCTGCCGCGCTTCACCATCCTTGGTCCTGGCGGCGAGGGTGTTGTAGTGGTCGCGCGTGCTCCTGACCGCGGCCGTCAAGGCCTTGTGCTGCTGTTTCGCAAGCTTCCGGATCACGGCATCCAGATCAGTGCCCGCCATGGTTCAGTCCCCGATCACGAGATGAAAATATTCAAAGACCACGTAGCAGCAGTTGAAGGAGTGTTGCAAACGACTTGTCGCGGCAGATGTCGAGAGTTGCAGGTTAGTCGTCGAAGTTAAGGCTCCAGTCCGAAAGCTTCGGCTTCACCGAGAGCAGGAGCGCGTTGTCGGAACGAATTTTCTTATCGCCGATCAACGGCTTGTATTTTGCGGAAGATGGCAGCTCGGCTTCCGGCGAAAAGCGCAACATCACGCTGCAGCCGCCGGGCAGTTGCGCGAGCTTGCCCTTGAGGTCGACGGCGTAGCCGCCATAGTCCCACTGAAAACCGTTGATCGTGATCGGCTGGCCGTTGATCCTGGCAACCTCTTCCATTGACATCCCCGAGCGCAGGCCGAGCGGGCCGCTCCATGTCGAGGAGGAAGACGTGGAAATCCCCGCGGGACGGGCGCGTTTGGCCTCATCATTCCAGCTGATCTGAAAACGCCTGGCCGGATCCTTGGCAAACACTACGGTCACCTTGCTTTTCTCGCCTTCGGCGGCGTCGATTTCCTCGGTGGTGACATTGGTCTTGCCGAAAAGCTGCTCCAGTTGCGCGTGAGTGGCGTCTTTTTTAATGGGAGTTTCGCAAGTGATGCTCGACGGCGCGGGCGATGCGCCCTGCGCTTTTGCATCGAGCGGGAGACAGAAGGCGACAGCAGCAAGGGCAAAGCAAAGGTGGTGGCGCATCAAAAAGGCATCCATGGCAGGTTGAGTTTGATGCCGGAATGGATGGTTTGAAGATTTACGTCAAGGGGCGGGACAGAAGGTCTCAGTTGGCGCACAGAAGCAGATGAGCGATCGCCCGCCGGTCTACCTTTTCTTCCACCCGCCCCGATGTCCGGGGGCGCCGCCGCTCGAGCGCGGCGTGATCTCGTCCTTGATCACGCCGCCGAATTCCTGGCCGCCGTCGCGCATCGATTTCGGCTTGAAGATACGGCTTTCCGGGCCGGGACCCATCTCGTCGAGAGTCGGCTTGCGGGCACGGGTCGGTTTCTTCGCGTCCGCGCGGTCGGGCTTCACCTCGTGCCAGGTGGCGATGCCCATTTCATCGAGCGAGGGTTTGTGGATGCGCGAGCCGCGGCTGCCTTTCCCTGCCGATCCGCCGCGTGAGGCGGACGAGCGGGGCGGCAGGTTGGCGCTCTCGCCGTATTTCTTGGCGCCGGCATAGGCGCCTGCCTTGCCGGTGACCGCCTTCTGTTTGGCGGTAGGGTCGTCCACCACCGCCATCTCGGTGGCGCGCAGGCGCTTGACCTCGTCGCGCAGCCGCGCGGCCTCCTCGAAATTGAGGTCGGCGGCGGCTTCGCGCATCCGGGTTTCCAGATCGGCGAGCACCGCCTCGAAATTGTGTCCGATCGAAATGACATCGTCGGTCATGCCGCCGCTGCCGGTCTCGACCAGGACATGGTCGCGTTCGTAGACGCTGTTGAGGATGTCGCCGATCGATTTCTTCACGCTCTCCGGCGTGATGCCGTGAGCTTCGTTGTAGGCGACCTGCTTCTCGCGGCGGCGGTCGGTCTCGGCGATGGCGCGCTGCATCGAGCCCGTCATCTGATCGGCGTAAAGGATCACCTTGCCGTCGACATTGCGCGCGGCGCGGCCGATGGTCTGGATCAGCGAGGTCTCGCTGCGCAGAAACCCTTCCTTGTCGGCATCGAGAATGGCGACCAGCGCGCATTCGGGAATATCGAGACCCTCGCGCAGCAGGTTGATGCCCACCAGCGCATCGAACGCGCCGAGCCGCAGATCGCGGATGATCTCGATGCGCTCGATGGTGTCGATGTCCGAATGCATGTAGCGCACGCGGATGCCCTGCTCGTGCAGATATTCGGTGAGGTCCTCCGCCATCCGCTTGGTCAGCACGGTGACCAGCGAGCGATAGCCCGCCTGCGCGGTGGCGCGGACCTCGCCGACGAGGTCATCGACTTGCGTGCGCGCGGGGCGCACATGCACCGGCGGATCGGTGAGGCCGGTCGGACGAATGACCTGCTCGACGAACACGCCGCCGCTCTGCTCCAGCTCCCACGCCGCCGGGGTCGCCGACACCGCGACCGATTGCGGGCGCATCATGTCCCATTCCTCGAAGCGCAGCGGCCGGTTGTCCATGCAGGAAGGCAGGCGGAAGCCGTATTCGGCCAGCGTCGCCTTGCGGCGGAAGTCACCTTTGAACATCGCGCCGATCTGCGGAATCGTGACGTGACTCTCGTCGGCGAACACCAGCGCGTTGTCGGGAACGTATTCGAACAGCGTCGGCGGCGGCTCGCCCGGCTTGCGGCCGGTGAGATAGCGCGAATAGTTCTCGATGCCGGCGCAGCTTCCGGTTGCTTCCATCATTTCAAGATCGAAGGTGGTGCGTTGTTCGAGCCGTTGCGCTTCCAACAGGCGGCCCTGCGCGTGCAACTGGTCAAGCCGCCATTTCAGTTCGGTCTTGATGCCCTTGATCGCTTGAATCAGAGTCGGGCGCGGCGTCACATAATGCGAATTGGCGTAGACCTTGATGAACTCCAGTTCGTCCTGCTTGTGGCCGGTGAGCGGATCGAACTCTTCGATGCTCTCCACCTCGTCGCCGAACATGTTCACGCGCCAGGCGCGGTCCTCATAGTGCGCCGGGAAAATATCGATGATATCGCCGCGCACGCGGAAGGTGCCGCGGCTGAAATCGGCCGAGGTGCGCTTGTATTGCAGGGCGACGAGGTCGGCGATCAGTTGACGCTGGTCGATGCGCTCGCCCTTCTTCAACGCGAAGGTCATCGCGGTATACGTCTCGACCGAGCCGATACCGTAGATGCACGACACCGAGGCGACGATGATCACATCGTCGCGCTCCAGCAGTGCGCGCGTTGCGGCGTGGCGCATGCGGTCGATCTGCTCGTTGATCGAGGAATCCTTCTCGATATAGGTGTCGGTGCGCGGCACGTAGGCTTCGGGCTGGTAGTAGTCGTAATAGGAGACGAAATACTCCACCGCGTTGTCGGGAAAGAAGCTCCTGAACTCGCCGTAAAGCTGCGCGGCGAGCGTCTTGTTCGGCGCGAGGATGATGGCGGGACGCTGCGTCGCCTCGATCACCTGCGCCATGGTGTAGGTCTTGCCCGAGCCGGTGACGCCGAGCAGCACCTGGGTGCGGTCGCTGCGCTGAATACCCTCGACCAGTTCGGCGATGGCCTGCGGCTGGTCGCCCTTGGGCTGATACTCGGATTTGATCGTGAAGCGCACGCCGCCTTCGGATTTCTCCGGCCGCGGCGGGCGGTGCGGAGTCCAGATTTTTTCGCCGCGGAATTCCGGGCGGCCTTCGCGCATCAGCGCCTCCAGCGCATCGGCGGTGGCTTTGACGCCAAGACTCTCCATCTTGTTGCGCGCCGGCCGGAACTGGTCGTCGTCCTCGACATCGAAGCCGAGCTGCTTGGCCAGTTCGGGATCGAGCGCCGGAATGGTCGCGCTGGTGCCGTAATTGGCCTGCGGGGCTTCGCCGAACCCCTCTGGCCGCGACTCGCTGTCGTGATCGAAGGTCTTGGGCGTCGATTTGCGGGCGCGATGGATCGCGGCCTCGCCGCCGGAGCGGCGGTCCCAGGAATTGTCCGGCGGCGGCTGCAGGCCGGTGGTGGAGCCGAGCCCGGCGTCGCCGCGATTGATCGCGGGGTTGAGCAAATCCGCCAGCGCCGGTCCGATCGGTTGCACGTCGGGCCGGTGCGCCTTGCATTTCGGAGTTTTGCCGGATGGTTTGGGGGGGCCGGATCGTTTCGCCATGGCCGGAATATGGGGGGAGTCGGCCCGCGATGAAAGAGCCCGCCGCCTCGGAGCGGCGGGCTGCCGCCCTCATGCGTTTGCCGGGCGCAGCCGTTTCAGCGCCGCCGGCAGGCGCTGATCGAACCAGATGCCGATCGCGCTTTGGTGACGGTGGTAATACAACCCCAGTGCGATGATGCCGACGCCGATCAGCGACAATGCGAACGGGAACAGAAGCGAGTCCTTGAATACTTTCTCGGCGAGATCGCCGAGATAGATCGCGATGCCGATGGTTCCGAACACCGCGAACACCCGGCGCCCCAGAAACACCGCGAGAAACAGGAAGCCGACATTCATCGTGCAATAAAGCGCCTTGGCGAGCGCCGTGCCATTCGATGTCGCGGAAATCCCGCCCCAGAACGTCATGACGCCGAACAGATACAGCCAGAAGGCGAAATCGCCGGATTTCTGCCGCGCGTTGACGGCGACCGCGATGACGAGAATGGCGAGGCCGAAGACGGTCGAGACCTTGCGCGACACTTCCCAGTTGCCGAATTTGCTGCCGGTGACCCATGGCACAATGTCCATTGACAGGAACCACAGCGCGAACGCCGCGATGAAAACCAGAAACGGAAAGCGATAGAATCGCAGCGCCACCGCCGCCGCGACCGCGGCAGCCACTTCCATCGGCACCCAACTGCCTTTGACCCAGACATAGAATTCGCGCACCGCGCCGGGCTTGCCGAACTTGCTCCACATCCCAAGCGCATCCTGCACGCCGTAGACGGCGAGCGGCACCATCGACACCGCCACCGCGATCAGCAGTCCGCCGGGCGTGCGAAGATCCTTGACGGTCCAGAGGTAGTGCCCCGCCCACATGAACAAGGCGGCGTAAATCAGCGCGGTCGCGGTCAGCGCCCAGCCGCCCATCGCCGAGAAAGCGAGGGTGCTGAACAGGCCCATCGCGCCGATGACGATCAGCGCTCCGGTGTACCAGAGCATATGGACGACATCGAACTTCGGTCCGGTGATCGCGGGGACGGCGCTGGGACGGCTGCCGAGAAAAGCGAGCAGGCTGTCGAGCTGCGCTCGGGTCATAATTCCCGCCTCGGTGGCCGCGCGCAGATCGTCCGTCGAATATTGCATGGCTGCACTCCATTCCGCGCCGTGCTCGTAAGGCTGGAGCTTTGTCACATCAATTCGCAAAAGGTCAATGGACGGTGTTTTGCGCCCTCGTGCCCCGCGCGGCTGCGATATGATGCGCGAAGTCGGCCGTTGACTTGTATCCGCCATTGCGGCGAAGTGCATGCACTCGCATTTAACAGGCGGCCGACCGTTCGGCCGCGCTGACTCCCCAAGCCAGGACTCCCTGAGATGATCGACCTCTATTACTGGACCACGCCGAACGGCCACAAGATCACGCTGTTTCTCGAAGAAAGCGGGCTGCCTTACAAGATCGTGCCGGTCAACATCGGCAAAGGCGATCAGTTCAAGCCCGAATTTCTCGCCTTCTCGCCGAACAATCGCATGCCGGCGATCATCGATCAGGCACCGGCCGATGGTGGCAAGCCGATCACCGTGTTCGAGTCCGGCGCGATCCTGATCTATCTCGCCGACAAGGCCGGCAAGTTTCTGCCGACCGATCTGCGCAAGCGGATGGACGTGCTGCAGTGGCTGATGTGGCAGATGGGCGGGCTGGGGCCGATGGCCGGCCAGAACCATCATTTCCTGCAATACGCGACCGAGAAGATTCCCTATGCGATCGACCGCTACGTCAAGGAGACCAACCGCCTTTATGGCGTGCTGAACAAGCGCCTCGCCGACCGCGAATTCATCGCAGGGGATTATTCGATCGCCGATATGGCCTGCTATCCGTGGATCGTGCCGCATAAATTACAGCAGCAGAATCTCGACGATTTCCCGCATCTCAAGCGCTGGTTCGAAACCATCTATGCGCGGCCGGCCACCGCGCGCGCCTACAAGCTGGCCAAGCAGATCAATCCGGACAAGACGCCGACCGTGAACGAGGACTCCAAGAAGATCCTGTTCGGCCAGACGGCGAGCAAGAGCTGACCGGCGCTGCGAAAGGGGCCTCGATGGCGCGGCAATTGTTCGAACTTGCCGGTGCCGATCCGGCGCGGCTGTTCAGCCCGTATTGCTGGCGCATCCGCATGGCGCTGGCGCACAAGGATTTGCCGTTCGAATCCGTGGTCTGGCGTCTGACGCAGAAGGACACGATCAGGCCGCATCGCTCGGAGAAGGTGCCGGTGCTGGTGGATGGCGAGACCTCGGTTCACGATTCCTGGGCGATCGCGAATTATCTCGAAGATACTTATCCCGACCAGCCCTCGCTGTTCGGCGGCACCGGCGGCCGGGCGATGGCGCGCATGCTCAATAGCTGGAGCGACGTGATGGTGGGGCAGATCGCGCCGTTCATCCTCGCCGACATTCACGTCCAGCTTGCGCCGGAGGATCAGGATTACTTCCGCTACAGCCGCGAGAAGGCGATGGGCACCACGCTGGAACAGGCGAGAAGCGGTCGCGACAACCGGATCGCGGATCTGCGCCGCTGGCTGCATCCCTTGCGCATGACACTGCGCTCGCAGCCCTTTGTCGGCGGCGCGGCGCCGAACTACGCCGATTACATCATGTTCGGCCCGTTCCAGTGGGCGCGGGTGACCAGTCCATTCGAACTGCTTGCGGCGGACGATCTGATTTATGCCTGGCGCGAGAGAATGCTGGATGCGTTTGGCGGCATGGCGCGTGGCACGCCGCTCGCCGGCCGCGCGTAGTTCGTCGCGTCACCGCGCGATTGCGTCGCTGCGGGCTGCCTCGGCGCGCAGGCAATCACGACACACGCAATCGGTGTGATTTTCTCCCGGCAACGGCAATCGCGCCGGCTCCTGCGCGCACCAGCATTCGGCCGATAATCCGCAGGTGAAGGCCGCGCCGCAACGCGCGCAGGTCATGGCACGTGAGGTGATCGCCGGCGATGGCGCCGCGCTTTCGGACGGCCCGCCGCGCAACGCCCGGGCCGTCATCCGCTTGACCACCGCTTCGGCATCGCGCGCGATCTGCTTGCGGTCGGTGTTGACGTCGTAGGCGCGGGCTTCGCCCCAGCTCACGGTGACGTCGATTGCGCCGGCAGCCAGAATGCCGATCAGATGCGGCACCAGATCGGTGTCGCCGTACCAGGCGACCTTGTCGCGCAACGCGCGCCCGATCGGCACGCCGCCATAGCGCGTATAGGCCAGCGACACCGGCTGCACGATGACGCGATCATGATGTGTCGAAGCTCCGATGGCGTGATGCACCGCGCCGATCAGCGCCGAGCGGAACGGCAGGATGCGGATGCCGTCGCTGGACGTGCCTTCCGGAAACAGCAGCACGGCGTCGCCATTGATGAGGTGCGCCGCCATGTTGCGGGCGGTCTCGCCGGTTTTGTGACGGCGCTCGCGCTCGACGAAGATCGTGCGTTGCAGTTTTGCCAAGAGGCCGATTCCCGGCCAGCGCGCCACTTCCGATTTCGCCACGAACACCACCGGGGTGAGCGCGCCGAGCACGGTGATGTCGAGCCATGAGGCATGATTGGCGAGCAGCAACGCCGGCAATTGGCGCGTCCGCGCGCCGATCTGGCTGATCCGCACCCCGATCACCGCGCACAGGATGCGGTGGAACAGATGCGGCACCGCGCGTTGCAGATTGTTGTTCAGAACGATGCCGGCGAGCTGAAACGGCAGCAGGACGATGAACGCCAGCATCAGCACGATAAGAACGAAGGCGACGCGAATCATGGCATCTGTCGGTGCAAGGCGGTCACGGGATGGTGACGGCGCTTATAGCGGCAATCCGGCCGGCAGACAAAAATGCGACCGGCCGACCAATGCGGGGGAAGGAACCCGACCGAAGCCGCGCAATGCCTGGCGGGCGAGGGGTGCCGTCAGCGCCAGCGCAGGTTGGGCCGGCTTGATGAGAGCGCGGTGACACGCAAGATTCCCGGACGATTCTGTCCGGCGCGCTTGCAGCCTTTTGAGGGCTGCGGCGTTGTTCCGGATTACGACAGACAAAGGATGTTCATGAGCAATTTCATTCCGCCCGCATGGCTGCCGATCCTGATGCTGTTCGGCTCGAATATTTTCATGACGTTTGCCTGGTACGGCCATCTGAAATTCAAGAGCAGCGCGCTGCCGCTTGTGATCGCGGTGAGCTGGGGCATCGCCTTCTTTGAATACTGGCTCGCGGTGCCGGCGAATCGCTGGGGTAGCGCGATCTACAGCCCCGCCCAACTCAAGACCATGCAGGAGGTCATCACCCTCGTGGTGTTCGCCGGTTTCTCGGTGCTGTATCTGAAGGAGCCGCTCGGCTGGAATCATGCGGTCGGTTTTGCCTTCATCGCCGCCGGAGCGTTCTTTGTCTTTCACAAATGGTGATCGAAAGCGTTTTCGAGCGAAGTGGGGAGCCGGTTCGCACGAGGAAAACAGGTCATAAGCATTCGGAGCCTCGCTTCTGAAGCGAAGCTCTATTTGCCCGCCGGCGCGACGCGCAGGATGCGGCCGGCGCTGGCGTCGGTCAGCAGCCACAGCGCGCCGTCCGGTCCCTGCCGCACATCGCGGATGCGTTCGTTGAGATTCTGCAGGAGGCGTTCCTCGCCGGTGACCTTGTCGCCATCGAGCGACAGCCGCACCAGCATCTGGCCGACCAGCGCGCCGGTGAACAGGCTGCCGCGCCATTTCGGAAACAGTGTGCCGGTGTAGAACGCCATGCCGGAGGGCGCGATCGACGGCACCCAGTATTTGATCGGCTGCTCCATGCCCGGCTTGGCGGTGCTCTCGTGGATTTTCGCTCCGCTGTAGTCGACACCGTAGCCGATCACCGGCCAACCATAGTTCTTGCCCTTGCCGATGATGTTGACCTCATCACCGCCGCGCGGACCATGCTCGATCTCCCATAGCTCGCCGGAGGCCGGATTGAAGGCGAGGCCCTGCGCGTTACGGTGGCCATAGCTCCAGATCGCCGGACGCGCGTTGGCCTGTCCGACAAATGGATTGTCCGGTGGAATGCTGCCGTCGGGCGCGATGCGGATCAGCTTGCCGTTATCGGTGGCAAGGTTCTGCGCCTCGTCGCGCGGACCGAAATGATCGCCGAGGGTGACGAACAGATTGCCGTCGGGCGCCTGCGCGATGCGGCAGCGTGATTGGCGGCTCCGCCGGGGCCCTGCTGGACGAAAATCACTTTCACCGAATCGAGACGCAAGGCGGCTTCGTCGAGCCGTGCCCGCGCCACGGAGGCGTTGCCGCCCGAGTCGGAAGTGAAGCAGAAATACAGCGTGTGATTCTCGGCAAAATTCTTGTCGAGCGCGAGATCGAGCAGGCCGGCCTGGCCGCCGGTTTTAGGTTTCGGCACGCCGGCCAGTGGCGCCGACACCTGCCCCTCGCGGGTGACGATCCGCATCCGGCCGGGGCGCTCGGTCACCAGCATCTTGCCGTTGGGCAGGAAAGCCAACGCCCAAGGGTGCTCCAGCCCGCGCGCCACGGTTTCGACGTCGAGAGGGCCGGCCGAGGATTCAAACGGCGCGCCGGCGCTGCGTGTCGCCGTCGTGATCAGCAGCGGCACGGTCAGCAGAGTGGCTGCGGCGAGTGACGCGACGACAATAATGTTCGGCGTCTTCATGGGAATCTCCGCGTCGGGCGGAAAGATAAATGTCAGACCATCTGCATGGTGGCGGCAAGACGGATCGTCAGCGCGGTCAGGGCGACGACGAGGCTTGCCGATAAGAACAGGACGGCCACCGCGGCAATGGTATCGCCCGAGCACGGTGTCAGCGCGCGGGCCGGCAGAAGTCGGAAGCCGTGATGCTCAACCTTCGGCCGCGTCATGCGGGTGTCCTCATCGCGGTGCGAATCACCGCGTCAGGCAGGTGTGGCAGACATCGCTGTCGAGATTTTGGCGGGTCGGGTCCAAAACATGACCAAATCAAGGCGCGCCAGCGCCGGGGCGGATAGGAGGAAACCCAGCCTATGCGGGCAGCGGGGTCACTGCGGCCGGGCTCGCGCCGGCGCCGTCCATGGCGACAAAACCCGGCGTGGTTTCAACCCGCCGCAGCCAGGCCCGTATCGAGGGAAAGCTGCCAAGGTCGAAGTCGCATTGCCCGGCGACGTGCGTGTAGCCGTAGAGCGCGATGTCCGCGATGGTGAGGTGCCCCGCCGCAAAATAATCATGCGTCTTGAGGTGATTGTCCATCACCTGCAGCGCGGCATAGCCGCGTTCCATCCAGTCCTCGAGCGCATGGGTTTGCAGCTCACGTCCGCCGCGCACCAGGGCCAGCCAGAAATAGGCGGCGCCGACGCTCGGCTCCAGCGCGTGTTGTTCGAAGAACATCCATTGCAGCGCCTGCGCGCGATCGATGCGGTCCGCGGGCGCGAGCGGCGTGCCGTCTGCGACATACCAGAGGATGGCGTTCGATTCTGCGAGATGACGCCCGTCGATCTCCAGCAGCGGCACCTGTCCGCTCGGATTCATCGCAAGAAAATCCGGCGTGCGGCTTTCCCCGCGCAGAATGTTGATCTCCACGGCCTGATAGGGTGCGTTCAGCAGCGCCAGCGCAAGGCGGACCTTGTAGCTGTTGCCGGAGCGCTGCATGGAATAGAGCTTGTACATTCGGGGCCGAAGTTGCGTCTGACGATGATCATAAATCCTGACAGACAATGATGTGAGCAGTGGCTTGCCGCAAGTACCGGCGTCTGGAAATAGTAGAAATCCGTTGCCGCGGTGCACCGTGTCAGCAAATTATGCCGGCTCCGTCAGCGTTCCTGCGTCACGTTTGCGCGACTTTCGAATGGCTGCTGATCAAGAGCGAGCGATGAGGTGGTCATTTCGGCGGGCATGATATCGGGCACGATCGAGGGGGTATCGGGAATCGGGGCAAGCGCCGCGCTGTCTGCGCGAGCGGTGTGAAGCATACGGCGAACCGCCGACCAGCAGGCGACGGCGATGGCGATTCCAGCGATGACATCGACGCCGTAATGGCTGCCCGAAAAGGGCGTTGCCAGGATCATCAGCGTGTTGAGCGCGAGCGAGATCCATCGCAATCCGCGAATGGGCCAAAGCGCCATCATGAACAGCACGCCGAGTGCCGCATGCAGACTCGGGAAAGTGATAATGCCTTCCGAATTCAGTCCCGACATCACATTGAAAGTGCCGTCCCGAATTCCAAGAAACACCGGCCAGCTTGTCGACGATAGCGGGATCGCACCATGAGCTACATCGGGCTGCACGTTGTAAAACACCCACGGTCCGACGGCGGGGACAAAAGCCGATATGCCGATGGTGATGAGAGTTGTCAGCATGAACGACCGGACGAAAACGTTCAGGCGCAGCAGGTGTCCGGCGAATCCCAGCGCGAGCACGGTGGTGATCACCTGCACGGTAAAGCTGGCATAGGCGACATCGAGAAGTCGATGCAGCCAGGCATGGCTGGTCACGAACGTCACATAGGCCGGCCAGTCGAGACCGAGGTGACGATCCCAGCCGGCGAGAAGGGCGTCCTGCAAGGGAAAGCCGGCACGCGCCGCCGCATAGGACAGAGGCGCGCCGACGGTGCTGAAGGCAATGATCTGCGCGGTGCCTGTCAGGGCGCCTGCGGCGCGGATGTCCTGCCGGATCGCGCGATAGAACAAGCCCGCCGCGGCGAGGCCGGCGAAAGTTGCCGAGGGCACAAGAAATGTCGGCCACGCGAGCGTGAACGCGCCGTTGACGACCGCGATGAGATCGAAAGCGGCTATGGCTGCGATCACGATCCAGACAACGCGGTCGCCATGCTTCGAATGTGTCTGCGAGGTATTCATTTCGGGGACCTGAAACCGGCTAACCGAGCGGCCGCGTCCCGGACCTAATCAGAGCCGGGTTCTCGCCCCGTTAAGATCGGGTGAGCCGGGTGCTTCTGAAACCCCGAACCCGCGGGGATGGCCGTCATGTTTAAGCGTCGGTAAAACCGGTTTTTCCGGTTCAAAAAGGCGGATTTTCGCGGCTTTCCAGCGAAGCTTCTTGCGATGCAATGCCGCCCGTTTTAGGGTGCCCCGCTCGCTAAAACCCGCGAATCCGGGCCTTCGCGCCCCTCAGCATCCTCAGGAGAAAACGATGCCGTTTCTGTCCGCCGCGCTTGACCGTGTGAAGCCGTCCGCCACGATCGCGGTGACGGATAAAGCACGCCAGCTCAAAGCGGCCGGCCGCAACGTCATCGGCCTCGGCGCCGGCGAGCCGGATTTCGACACCCCTGCCAACATCAAGCTGGCCGCGATCCATGCCATCGAGGCCGGCAAGACCAAGTACACCGCGGTCGACGGGATCCCCGAACTGAAGGACGCGATCGTCGCCAAGTTCGGCCGCGAGAACAAGCTGACCTACAAGCCGAGCCAGATCACGGTCGGCACCGGCGGCAAGCAGGTGCTCTACAACGCGCTGATGGCGACGGTGAATCCCGGCGACGAGGTGATCATCCCGGCGCCGTACTGGGTGAGCTACCCGGACATGGTCGAGCTGGCCGGCGGCACGCCGGTGCCGGTGGTCTGCACCGCCGAGCATGGTTTCAAGCTGCAGGCCGCCGATCTGGAGAAGGCGATCACGCCGAAGACCAAGTGGATCATCCTCAACTCGCCGTCGAACCCGACCGGTGCGGCCTATACCCATGCCGAGATGAAGGCGCTGACCGATGTGCTGGTGAAGCATCCGCATGTCTGGGTCATGACGGACGACATGTACGAGCATCTCGTTTATGACGATTTCACCTTCGTCACCCCGGCGCAGGTCGAGCCGAAGCTGTTCGACCGCACGCTGACCGTCAACGGCGTGTCGAAAGCCTATTGCATGACCGGCTGGCGCATCGGTTATGCCGGCGGTCCCGAAAAATTGATCAAGGCGATAGCGACCATCCAGTCGCAGTCGACCTCCAATCCGTCCTCGATCTCGCAGTGGGCGGCAGTCGAGGCGCTGAACGGTCCGCAGGATTTCATCGCCGCCAACAACAAGGCATTCAAGGAGCGCCGCGACCTTGTGGTGTCGATGCTCAACCAGGCGCCCGGCATCACCTGCCCGCGTCCGGAAGGCGCGTTCTACGTCTATCCGTCCTGCGCCGGCACGATGGGCAAGACCACGCCGTCGGGCAAGAAGCTGACCAATGACGAGGATTTCGTCACCGAGCTTCTGGAAAGCGAGGGCGTCGCGGTGGTGCACGGTTCGGCCTTTGGCCTCGGCCCTGCCTTCCGTATTTCCTATGCGACCAAGACCAGCGATCTGGAGGAAGCGTGCACCCGCATCCAGCGTTTCTGTGCCAACTTGCGTTAATGTGATCTTCTTCTAAGATCGCTACGTTACGATCCCGTGGCAAAGATGGGGCGCGCCATGTTTTTGACACGGCGCTTCCGTTTTGTCCCTCCGTCGTTTCTTTAATCCCACTGGAGCTAAAATAGATGCGTGTTTCATCGCTCGTCGGTGTCGCTTTGGCGGCGCTTGTCTCCTCCGCTGTGTCCGCCAACGCGCAGCAGCGTGTTCAGGTCGGCGTGCTCGAATGTCATGGCGGCCCGAATGTCGGAATGGTTGTCACCTCAGTGACGCAGCTCAACTGCGTGTTCCGCAGCGAGGGCCGTCGTCCCGAGCCGTATATTGCGAAGGTCAGCCGCTTCGGCATCGATCTCGGCATCACCGAGCAGACCGGCCTTGCCTGGGCCGTTCACGCACCGACCTTCCGCATCGGACGCGGCGATCTGTCGGGTGATTACGGTGGCGTCGGCGGCAATGCCTCGATCGGCATTGGCGGCGGCGGCAACCTGCTGATCGGCGGTTCGGCCAACTCCTACGCGCTGCAGCCGCTCAGCCTGCAGGGCCAGACCGGCTTCAACGCCGCGGGCGGCCTTGTCGGGCTGGAATTGCGTCCGGGTGGCCTCACCCCCCGCAAGCATAAGCGTCATCGTCGCCATCACTGAGAGCGTGGCATTTGAATCAAAGGGGCCCGTGCGAACGGGCCCTTTTTTGTTGCTGATCGAAAGTGGCAGTGACGCCGAGATTGAATATCGAGCGGCATTGTGACTAGATGGAATGGCATTTCGCGAGCCACGAGGCTCCGTTCCCGGCCAATTTCTGGAGATCACTCATGCGTCGTCTGTCCGCCGCCCTGTCGATGTCCGCCGTCCTGTTGGTCGCTTCCGCCACGCTCACGCAGGCTCAGGACCGGGTGCAGGCCGGCACCCTGGAATGTCGCGGGGGCGGCAGCGTCGGCATGGTGGTCGGCTCGGTGACCAATCTCGGCTGCGTTTTCCGCTCGCAGGGCCGGCCGGATGATCTTTATGTCGCCACCGTCAAGAAGATCGGCCTCGATCTCGGCATCACCGAAGCGTCGGCGTTGTCCTGGATCGTGCTGGCGCCCACCGCGCAGGTAGGTCCGGGCGATCTGTCGGGCAACTACGCCGGCGTCAACGCCAGCGCGGCGGTCGGCGTCGGTCTCGGCGCCAACGCCATGATTGGCGGCTCGGCGAATTCCTTCGCGCTGCAGCCGCTCAGCGTTCAGGGGCAAACCGGACTTAACGTCGCCGCCGGCGTGCAAAGTCTGGAATTGCGTCCGGGACGTTGAACAGGCTCGTCACCATCAGCGAAAGCCGCAGCCGCGCTGAACCGACTTTCGCCGAACTCTTCACCCCGAAGCTCGTCACCGTTCTTCGAGAAGGCTACGGCTTCGCGGGTTTTCGTGCCGACGCCATCGCGGGCCTGACCGTCGCCATCGTTGCGCTGCCGCTGTCGATGGCGATCGCGATCGCTTCGGGCACGACGCCGGATCGCGGACTCTACACCGCGATCGTCGGCGGCTTCCTGGTTTCCCTTCTCGGCGGCAGCCGGTTTCAGATCGGCGGCCCCGCGGGCGCGTTCATCGTGCTGGTCGCCGCCACCGTTGCCCGCCACGGCATCGACGGATTGGTGTTGGCGACCTTGCTGGCCGGTCTCGTTCTGATTGCGGCTGGCTTGCTGCGGCTTGGCACCTATATCAAGTACATTCCCTATCCGGTCACAGTGGGATTCACCGCCGGCATCGGCGTCATCATCTTCGCCAGCCAGATCAAGGATCTGCTCGGCCTGACGCTGGCGCATGAGCCGGGGCCGTTCGTCGCCAAGATCGAGGCGCTGTCGGGCGTCATCGGCACGGCCAGTCCCGCCGCCATCGCGATCTCGGCCCTCACCATTGTGATGATCGCCGGTCTGCGGATATGGCGGCCGACCTTCCCCGGCCTGCTGTTTGCCGTGATCGTCACCGCTTTCGGCGTATGGCTGTTCGGGCTGCCGGTGGAGACCATCGGCACGCGATTCGGCGGCATTCCGCAGATGCTGCCGGCGCCGTCGCTGCCGGCCCTGTCGCTGGACAAGGTTCAGGCGGTGTTGCCGGACGCGGTTGCCTTCGCGCTGTTGGGGGCGATCGAATCGCTGCTGTCCGCGGTGGTGGCGGACGGCATGACCGGGCGTCGGCACCGTTCCAATTGCGAGCTGGTCGCGCAGGGCGTCGCCAATATCGGCTCGGCGTTGTTCGGCGGCATCTGCGTCACCGGCACCATCGCCCGCACCGCGACCAACGTCCGCTCCGGCGCGCATGGCCCGATCGCGGGCATCATGCATTCGTTCTTCCTGCTGCTGTTCATGCTGGTCGCGGCGCCGCTCGCGAGCTTCATTCCGCTGGCGACGCTGGCGTCAGTGCTGGCGGTGGTGGCCTGGAACATGGTCGAACGGAATGAATTCGCGACGCTGATCCGCGCCTCATGGGGCGATGCGGCGGTGTTGCTGGTCACCTTCCTGCTCACCGTGTTCCGCGATTTGACCGAAGGAATCGTGGTCGGCTTCGCGCTCGGCTCGGTGCTGTTCATCCATCGCATGGCGCAGACCACCGACATCGAGACCCGCGCTCCGCTTGCCGCCGGTGACCAGCCCGATGGCGCACCGTCAGCGCGCCAGCCCTACGATTCGAAACTGGCGAGCGATCCTGACGTGATGGTCTACCGGATCACCGGCGCATTCTTCTTCGGCGCGGCCTCCACCGTAGGGTCGGTGCTCGACAACATCTCGACGCGGCGCAAAGCGATGGTCATCGATTTCGCCGCGGTGCCGTTTCTCGATTCCACCGCCGCGAACGTGATTGGCCGGATGGCGGCCAAGGCGCGGCGCAAGAACGTGCGGGTGTTTCTCACCGGCACCTCGACGAGCGTGAGGCGTGCGCTCAAAACCTACGGCGCACGGCCGCCGGCGGCCGAATTCCGCGCCGATATCGTGCAGGCTCTGAACGAGATCAAGGGATCGCCGGTCGCGGCGAAAGCCGGTGAGTGATGAGGTTCGGGTCGATGTGTGCGGGCAGGCGCGACCTGCGTTGTGAGGTTCTATGAGTACGCCGCGCGCGGCCTGCTTGATTGGTTGGCCGGCGGCGCATTCGCGCTCGCCGTTGATTCACAAGTATTGGCTGAAGACGCTCGGCCTCGAAGGCGATTATCGCATCGAGGCGGTGGAGCCGGCGGCATTTGCTGATTTTGTCGCGCAGCTTGCGGCGCATGGTTACAGCGGCGCCAATGTCACCATTCCGCACAAGGAGCGTGCCTTAGCGGCATCGATGCCGGATGCGCGCGCCCGCGCGGTCGGCGCCGCCAACACGCTGTTCCTCAAGGATGGCGAGCTGCATTCGACCAACACCGACATCGAGGGTTTCATCAACAATCTCGACGCGGCGGCGCCGGGCTGGGATCGCGGCGGCGAGGCGCTGGTGCTTGGCGCGGGCGGCTCGGCGCGCGCGGTGGTGTCCGGACTGCTGGAGCGCGGCATGTCCTGCGTGCATCTTGCCAACCGCACCGCGGCGCGTGCGCAGGCGCTGCGCGATCAGTTCGGTGAGCGGGTGCAGGTCGCCTCCTGGCAGGAGATCGATGCACTGCTGCCGCGTGTCGATGTGCTGGTGAACACCACCTCGCTCGGCATGAAAGGCCAGCCGCCGCTTGAGGTGAATGTCGGGGCGTTGCGGCCGGATGCGGTGGTCGCCGATCTTGTCTATGTGCCGCTCACGACCGAGCTTCTGAAGGCCGCAAAGGGGCGCGGCCTCAAGACGGCGGATGGTCTTGGCATGCTGCTGCATCAGGCGGTGCGCGGCTTCGAGCTCTGGTTCGGCAAGCGGCCGCGGGTCACGCCGGAATTGCGTGCGCTGGTCGAGGCCGACCTTGTGGCCGCGTGAGCATGACGGCGAAATATCGCCGTGCGCCTGGTCTGGAACAGCCGGAGACGCCGATGAAATGTTCGAGCCCGGTGCTTGCGTTGCTGGGTCTGATAGCTGCCTTGCTGCTGCCAGGGCCGCAGATGGCGAACGCGCAGCCGGCCGGCTCGCGGGTGCGCGGTACGATTGAATCCGTCAACGGCCAGATCCTGATCGTGAAAGCGCGCGACGGCACCAATGTCGTGATGCGGATGGCGGGCAACGTGCGTCTCACCGGCGTGGTGCCGATCTCGCGCGACGAGGTGAAGGCCGGCGCCTATATCGGCGTCACCTCGGTACGGGCCGAGGACGGCACCGATCGGGCGACGGAAGTGCATGTGTTTCCCGAAGCGATGCGCGGCACCGGCGAGGGCTCGCAGCCGTGGGACTCCGTGCCGAACAGCACCATGACCAATGGCGGTCTGGCCAAGACGGTCACCGGCAATGACGGTCAGGTCCTGACCGTCACATACAAAGGCGGCGAGAAGCAGGTGGTGCTGACGCCGCAGACCGTGGTGGTGACCTTCGTGCCCGCGGAGCGCGGCGACATCAGAGTTGGTGCCAAGATCATCGCCGCGACCAGCCGGGCCGCGGATGGTGCGCTGGAGGTGACGCGCATCAGCGTCGGCCGCGACGGGCTGACGCCGCCGATGTGATGCGTAAGGCCGCGGGATTATCCGTGGGCGCCAGCGGCGTTGCTGGGCATGGAATCCCACAGCACCCGGCGATCGATATCCTCGACGTGATTGACGCCGCACAGCCCCATGGTGGTGCTGAGCTCCTTGGCGATCAGGTCCACCGCCTTGGTGACGCCGGCCTGTCCGCCGGCACCGAGGCCGTGGATGTAGGAGCGGCCGATCATGCAGGATTTGGCGCCGAGCGCGAGGGCGCGCATCACGTCCTGACCGGTGCGGATGCCGCCGTCGAACATCACCTCGATCTGCGAGCCGACTTCCTGCACCACTTCCGGCAGCACCGTGATCGACGAGGGGGCGCCATCGAGCTGGCGGCCGCCATGGTTCGACACCACCAGCGCGTTGGCGCCAGTCTTCACCGCTTCGCGCGCGTCATGCACGTCCAGGATGCCCTTGATAACGAGCTTGCCGGGCCACAGGCTGCGAATCCACTCAACGTCTTTCCAGTTCAGCGCCGGATCGAACTGCGAGGAGATCCACAGGCTGAGCGAGTTGATGTCGTCGGTGCCTTTGATCTGGCCGGCGAGGTTGCCGAAGGTGCGACGCTTGCCGCGCAGCACGCCGGAGACCCAGGCCGGCTTGGTGGCGAAGTCGAACAGCTTCGACAGGCTCCATTCGGGGGGCACGGTCATGCCGTTCTTGATGTCGGCGTGACGCTGGCCGATCACCTGCAGATCGACCGTGAGCACCAGCGCGCTGCACTTGGCGGCGATGGCGCGCTCGATCAGCGATTTCACGAAGCCGCGGTCGCGCATCACATACAGCTGGAACCAGAACGGCTTGTCGACGTTCTGCGCGACATCCTCGATCGAGCAGATCGACATCGTCGACAGCGTGAACGGAATGCCGAGGGCCTGCGCGGCGCGGCAGGCGTAGATTTCACCGTCGCGATACTGCATGCCGGTGAGGCCGACCGGAGCCAGAATCAGCGGCATCGCCGAGGGCTCGCCCAGGATCGTAGTGTTGAGCGTCCGCGAGGAGACATCGACCAAGATGCGCTGGCGGAACTTGATCTGATCAAGATCGCTTCGATTGGCACGCAGGGTCGATTCCGTATAGGATCCGCGGTCGCAGTAGTCGAAAAAAGCTTTCGGGACGCGGCGTTTGTGAATCGCGCGCAAATCCTCGATACAGGTGATATTCTTCATCGCGTATCCTGACGTGGCTTATCTGATCGCCGCAACATCGCTCATGCCGCGCTTCTGAGCAATTGATCCGTTCGCAGGTGTCGCCTGCGTCCCCAACTCCGGATGGAGGCAACCATGAGCGACAAGAACCGCGACCTGAAGGCCGGCAAAAAGGCTGAAGACGACAGGCGCGCGCTCAAGGAAGAGAAGCTGGAAGAAGGGCTCAAGGAGAGCTTTCCGGCGTCCGACCCGGTCAGCGTGATCCAGCCGCATCCCGCCCGTCATGATCCGGACCGCAAGCCGAAGGCTTAACGGTGTTGAAATACCAATTCCTGTGGCGCGTGTTGATGGCGACACGTTGGATATGGTAAAGCATTGATAAATAAAGGTTTAACAACTCGCAACGGAAGGGTGCCGGCTCCGCCGGTAACGATTGATCATATTTTTTGAAGCGGCAGCAACCGTAAGGCCTTATAAAACGCCATCATATTGATCCGCGCGCGGGGCCGTATGGCCGTTCGCGGCGCAGGGATGAGCGCAGCGCAGGGGGCACAATGGCTCGCAAATATTTCGGAACGGACGGCATTCGCGGCCGGGCCAATGGGTTGATCACGCCTGAACTGGCGCTGAAGGTCGGGCAGGCGGCGGGGCTGGTGTTTCAGCGCGGCGAACATCGTCATCGCGTGGTGATCGGCAAGGATACCCGGCTGTCCGGCTACATGATCGAGAACGCGATGGTGGCCGGCTTTACCTCGGTCGGCATGGATGTGCTGCTGCTCGGGCCGATCCCGACGCCAGCGGTGGCGATGCTGACCAAATCGATGCGCGCCGACCTCGGCGTGATGATCTCCGCCTCGCACAATCTGTTCGACGACAACGGCATCAAGCTGTTCGGCCCGGCCGGCTTCAAGCTGTCGGACGAGGTCGAGAGCCAGATCGAGGAATTGATCGACGAGAACATCGACAAGCGCCTGGCGCAGAGCGCCAGCCTCGGTCGCGCCCGTCGCATCGACGGTGTTCACGACCGCTATATCGAGTTCGCCAAGCGCACGCTGCCGCGCGAACTCAATCTTGAGGGGCTGCGCATCGTGGTCGATTGCGCCCACGGCGCCGCCTACAAAGTGGTGCCGGAAGCGCTGTGGGAGCTGGGCGCCGACGTGATCTCGATCGGTGTCGAGCCGGACGGGTTCAACATCAACAAGGATTGCGGGTCGACTTCACCGGAAGCGCTCAGCCGCAAGGTGCGCGAGATGCGCGCCGATATCGGCATCGCGCTCGACGGCGACGCCGACCGCGTGCTGGTGATCGACGAACGTGGTCATCTGGTGGATGGCGACCAGTTGCTGGCGGTGATCGCGCAAAGCTGGAAGGAAGACGGCCGGCTGTCCCGGCCGGGCATCGTCGCCACCGTGATGTCGAATCTCGGCCTTGAGCGCTTTCTGGCCGGCGAGGGTCTCGAACTGGTGCGCACGCCGGTCGGCGACCGCTACGTGCTCGAGCAGATGCTCAAGCAAGGTTACAATCTCGGCGGCGAGCCGTCCGGCCATATCATCATGTCGGACTTCACGACCACCGGCGATGGCTTCGTCGCGGCGCTACAGGTGCTGGCCGTGGTGCAGAAGCTCGGCCGCCCGGTTTCGGAGGTCTGCCACCGCTTCGAGCCGCTGCCGCAGATTCTCAAGAACGTGCGTTACCGCGCCGGCAAGCCGCTGGAGAATCCGAATGTGAAGTCGGCGATTTGCGCGGCCGAGCAGCGGCTCAATGGCAGCGGCCGTCTGCTGGTGCGCTCCTCCGGCACCGAGCCGGTGATCCGGGTGATGGGCGAGGGTGACGACCGCATCGTGGTGGAAGAGGCGGTGGACATGATCGTCTCCGCGCTCGGCATGACCGCCGCCGCCTGATCCGAGCGTTCGCTTTGTTGTCATTGACGGGTTTGTGATCGCGACCTCGCTGCACCGCGTGTGGCGATGCTGCAAATCAGTCATGATCCGGTATGGCTGGCGAGGGCTAGCGTTTCCCGTTACGGTCCGCCCCCGTGCTGCTGTGGCCCCACGGGGAGTGACGGCTGTTTCCTTTTGACGGAAGGCATTGCGTGAACAAGCCGGTCATCCTGTCCGAAGACACCGTGGGGGCGCCGATCGTTGTCGACAGCGCACCGCCGCCGCCGACCGGACCGGTGCTGATGGTGCTCGGTGCGATCAGCCTGTCGCATCTGCTCAACGACCTGATGCAGTCGCTGATTTTCGCGATCTATCCGATCCTGAAGACCAACTACAATCTGGACTTCACGCAGATCGGCATGATCACGCTGGCCTGCATGTTCACATCGTCGCTGCTGCAGCCGCTGGTCGGGCTTTACACCGACCGCAAGCCGAAGCCGTTCTCGCTGGCGATCGGCATGGGCTTCACGCTGGTCGGCCTGCTGCTGCTCAGCGTCGCGCATGTCTACGGCGTGATCCTGATTGCCGCCGGACTGGTCGGCATGGGCTCGGCGATATTCCATCCGGAATCCTCGCGCATTGCCCGCGTCGCGTCCGGCGGCCGTTACGGTCTTGCACAATCGATCTTTCAGGTCGGCGGTAATTTCGGCAGCGCGATCGGCCCGGTGCTGGCGGCGGCGATCGTGGTGCCGCTCGGGCAGGGCAGCATCGCGTTGTTCTCGCTGCTGGCCGGGCTTGCGATGATCATTCTGTGGCGCATCGGCGTCTGGTACAAACCGCGGATCATGCCGCGCGCCGGCAAAAGGGTGGACGGCGTATCGGGCATGCTGTCGTCATCGCGCGTGGTGTTTGCGCTGGCGGTGCTGATGTTGCTGCTGTTCTCCAAGGGATTCTATCTTGCCGGCATCAACAGCTATTACACTTTCTACCTGATCCATAAGTTCGGCGTCAGCACGCAGACCGCGCAGATCTATCTGTTCGTGTTTCTGGCCTCCAGCGCCTGCGGCACCTTCTTCGGCGGTCCGCTCGGTGACCGCTTCGGCCGCAAATATGTAATATGGTTTTCGATCCTCGGCGCGCTGCCGTTCACGCTGGCGCTGCCCTACGCCAACCTGTTCTGGAGTCTCGTGCTTAGCGTTGTCATCGGTTTCGTCATCGCCTCGGCGATGCCGGCGATCATCGTCTATGCGCAGGAACTGATGCCGCATCGCTTCGGCATGATCTCGGGATTGTTCTTCGGTCTCGTGTTCGGCGTCAGCGGCATCGGTGCGGCAATCCTCGGTTATGTCGCCGACCACACCGGCATCGACTTCGTCTATCACGTCTGCTCCTATTTGCCGGCGATCGGTCTGCTGGCGGTTCTCCTGCCGCAGCTCAAGCGCGCCAACGCCTGATCGTCGGGCGCGCACCTTCCTTGCGCAACGCGAACGGGCGTTTGTCATCGTTGCGTCAGGATGTCTTACGTTTTCATCAACGCATTGTTAGGACCTGTGGCGAGCGCGTGAACGCGCCGTTAACCCATCCGCTTAACCCGCATTAAAAATCGCGGTTAAAAATTAGGGTTAAGTAGCGCTTAAGCATTTGGTGCCATCGTCTGCGTGAGGATTTTCAGTGAGGCCTTTGCGTCGTCTGTGCCTCACCAGACGAAAGGACTAACCGATGCGTTCCGTGAAATCTTTGCTTGCCGCCGCCGCGGTGTCGTTGTTATCGAGCGCGGCGTTCGCCGCCGATCTGCCGCTCGCTCCGCCGCCCTACGCTCCGCCGCCGCCGATGGATTTTGGTGGCTGGTATCTGCGCGGCGATATCGGCATGACCAATCAGCGGCTGAAGAAGCTGGACAGCGCGACCGCGCAGCAGAATCCCGGCATGCTCGATGTCGGTATGGGATTTGACAGCTCGCCGCTGTTCGGTGTCGGCGTCGGCTATCAGTTCAATAGCTGGTTTCGTGCGGACGTGATCGGCCAGTATCGCGGTCGCGCCAATTTCCATGGATCGAATCCGCTGATCTTCAGTCCGACGTCGTTTCAGTCCGACAACTATTCTGGCAGCAAGTCCGAAGCGCTCTTCATGGTCAACGCATACGCCGATCTCGGAACGTGGTGGTGCGTCACCCCGTTTGTGGGCGTCGGCATCGGCACCTCCTACAACATGATCAGCGGCTTCCGGGACGACAACATCCAGGTCAATGGCGGCACGACCAATGCGTCGGTAGCCACCTTTGCTGATCGCGGTACGTGGAATTTCGCCTGGGCAGCGCATGCGGGCCTTGGCTACAAGGTCAGCCCGTCTCTTACACTTGAACTCGCATACAGCTACGTCAATCTCGGTTCCGCTCGGCCGGGCGCATATACGCTCCTGAACGGTTCGGGGGGGCCTTCCACCATCGTGATGAAGGATATCACCTCGCATGACGTGAAGTTCGGCGTGCGCTGGGCGATTGATCCGGGCCCGGCTTATCTGCCGCCTCCGCCGCTGGTGACGAAGGGCTGATCGATTCGCAATCAACCGATTGCAGACGGCGCGGAGCGATCCGCGCCGTTTTTGTTTGCACTTTCCGGCGTGCGAAGGCGTGCGCGCAAACGATTGATTAAGGTTAACCGGCGATGATCAAACACAGTTAAGCGTCGGTGTAGAGGAGCGTTCGATGCGTCGGT
Source organism: Hyphomicrobiales bacterium (assembly GCA_017305455.1). Classification (GTDB taxonomy): domain Bacteria; phylum Pseudomonadota; class Alphaproteobacteria; order Rhizobiales; family Xanthobacteraceae; genus Afipia. The sequence continues at coordinate 31,303 of JAFKKO010000133.1, forward strand.
TGATCGTAGCTGCGATGATGGCGGCGAGTGTGCAGGGCGCGCAGGCCGCGGACCTGCCGGACTGGGGCGATCTGCCGGTGCTGCGGGGCGCGGTTGGCCTCAGCCGGGGCGTCGGCAATTTCCAAGGCTATTACATCGGCGGTCAGGCGGGTTATGGCTCGACCGACATGAACTTCACCGGCTCGAACAGCGCGATGACGGCGCGGATGCTGGCGAACCGGGTGATCGAGAACGACATGGGCGTGTCGCAATGGCCGCTGTTCATCTCGCCGACCTCGCAGCATCAGACCTCATTCGGCGGATTCGCCGGCTACACCGGTCAGTGGGAAGACGTCACCCTCGGCGTCGACATCAGCTATATGCATGGCAAGTTCGTCGGCTCGTCCTCCGCCAGCCAGACGCTGGTCTCCGCGACGACGCTGACCGGCGGTCAATATCACGCTGTGAGCTATGCCTCGAGCAAAGCGATGGAAATCACGGATCTTGCGACGTTCCGGGGCCGTGCGGGTTATGTCTTCGGTAATTTCATGCCGTACGTATTTGGCGGATTGGCTGTTGCACGCGCCACAACCGTCGGTTCGGTGAGGGTTGCGGAAGGTTACGGTGCAAGCCAGGCGGCTGCGAGCGCGATGCTCGCCAGCAATCCGGTTATCGATACTGCCAGCAGCATTCAGGCCGGCCGGCTGATTTACGGCTACACCGCCGGCCTCGGCGCCGAAATGAATCTGTTCGGCAATCTGTTCGCTCGCGCCGAATGGGAATACGTTCGCCTTACCGGCGATGTCGACACCAGCATCAACACCGTGCGGGGTGGTATCGGCTATCGGTTTTAGCCGTTGATTTGAGGATTTACGCCAGCTTCAATGTTGCTGCACCGGCGACCACGAGCAAGCCGGTGGCAAGACGGCGCAGGCTGTGACCTTCGCGCAGGACCAGCGCTGAAATCGCCACTGCGAACAGCACCGATGTCTCGCGCAGCGCCGCCACGGTTGCGAGCGGCGCTTGCGTCATGGCCCACAATGCGAGGCCGTACGAGCCGACGGTGCATACGCCTCCGGCGAGCATGAGCAGTCCACGGGTCTGGATTTGCACCTTCAAGACTGCCGCGTTCCGCAACCAGAGCCATATCAGCAGCGGGATGCCGGTGAGCAGATGCAGCCATAGCACATAGGACAGTGCATGGCCGGACAGTCGCACGCCGGTGCCGTCGATCAGCGTGTAAAGCGCGATCACGAGGGCATTGCCGAGCGCGATCAAGGTCGCGCGTTTGTCGGCCTTGCCGTGCAAGGCGAGCAGAAGGATTCCGCCGCAGATCAGTCCGATCCCGGCCCAGCTTGCCGCGGTCAGGGATTCTCCGAGCAACGGCGCGCTGGCGAGTGCGACCAGCAGGGGAGCGCTGCCGCGCATCAGCGGATAGGTGTGACCCATATCGCCGGCCTGATAGGCCGCCGCGACCATGACGAAATAGAGTTGGTGGATCACGACCGAGGCTGCAATCCACGGCCAGCTCGCGGTTGCGGGCAGCGGCAGCCACGGCAGGATAAAGGCCGCGACCAGTCCGGCTCCGGTGGCCACCATCGCGGATTCCAGCAGTTTGTTGCTTCCGGATTTGACGATGGCGTTCCAGCTCGCGTGCAGGATCGCGGCAAACAGAACAATCAGCAGAACATGGGTCGGCATGGTCCGGGAGATCTCTCAAACAAGGCGAGGGGAGGCGGTACGCAGGAGCGACGGCTTCGTCGCGGAGCAGGTATATCACAGACGGGCGACTTCCTTCCCTTGACCTGTCGTCCGGCTTCGCGTATTTGCGGCGGCGGGACACCTCCCCCCAACGGGAGGCTACTATCTGGAAGGATAGATCATGACTGCAGCGAAGCCCGCTTCGCGGCCGACTGTGCCGCATTTTTCCTCCGGCCCCTGTGCCAAGCGCCCCGGCTGGACCCCCCAAAATCTCAACGACGCTGTCCTTGGCCGTTCGCATCGCGCGAAGATCGGCAAGGCTAAGCTCAAGCTCGCGATCGATCTGACCCGCGAGGTGCTCGACGTTCCTGCCGATTACCGCATCGGCATCGTGCCGGCGTCCGATACCGGCGCGGTGGAAATGGCGCTGTGGTCGCTGCTCGGCCCGCGCCCCGTCACCATGATCGCCTGGGAATCGTTCGGCGAAGGCTGGATCACCGACGTGGTCAAGCAGCTCAAGCTCAAGGACATCACCAAGCTCACCGCGGGCTATGGCGAGATTCCCGATCTCACCAAGGCCGACAAGAATTCCGACATCGTCTTCACCTGGAACGGCACCACCTCCGGCGTGCGCGTGCCGAACGCCGAGTGGATCGCCGCTGATCGTGAAGGCCTGACCATCTGCGACGCCACCTCGGCGGCGTTCGCGCAGAGGCTCGATTGGGCCAAGCTCGATGTCGTCACCTTCTCCTGGCAGAAGGCGCTCGGCAGCGAGGCCGCGCACGGCATTCTCATTCTGTCGCCGCGCGCCGTGGCCCGCCTCGAGAGTTACACGCCGCCGTGGCCGATGCCGAAGATTTTCCGCATGACCAAGGGCGGCAAGCTGATCGAGGGGATCTTCGTCGGCGAGACCATCAACACGCCGTCGATGCTGTGCGTCGAGGACTATCTCGATGCGTTGAACTGGGCAAAATCGGTCGGCGGGCTCAAGGGTCTGATGGCGCGCGCCGACGCCAACACCAAAGTGCTGGCGGACTGGGCGGCCAAGACGCCGTGGGTCGATTTCCTGGCGAAAGATCCTGCGATCCGTTCCAACACGTCGGTGTGCATGAAGGTGGTCGATCCGGCGATCACCGCGCTGCCTGCCGAAGCTCAGGCGGATTTCGCCAAGAAGCTTGTCGCGGCGGTCGAGAAGGAAGGCGCGGGCTATGACCTTGGCGCTTACCGCGATGCGCCACCCGGCCTGCGCGTCTGGTGCGGCGCGACGGTGGAAGCCTCCGACGTCGCGGCGCTGACGCAGTGGCTCGACTGGGCCTTCGCCGAGACCAAGGCCTCGCTCGCCAAGGCGGCGTAACACACCTGTTTTGTCGTCCCGGGCAAGCAGTCGTCTGGCTGCGCGATCCGGGACCCATCACCACCACAATCACGTATGGGTCCCGGCCTTCGCCGGGACGACCTTCCCTTTTAAGGATCACATCCCATGACCAAACCAAAAGTTCTTATTTCAGACGCGCTGTCGCCCGCCGCCGTGCAGATCTTCAAGGACCGCGGCATCGAGGTCGATTTCCAGCCCGCGCTCGGCAAGGACAAGGACAAGCTCGCCGAGATCATCGGCAACTATGACGGTCTTGCCATCCGCTCCGCGACCAAGGCGACGGCGAAAATTCTCGCCAATGCCAAGAACCTCAAGGTGATCGGCCGCGCCGGCATCGGCGTCGACAATGTCGAGATTCCCGCGGCCACTGCGCGCGGCATCATTGTGATGAACACGCCGTTCGGCAATTCGATCACCACCGCCGAACACGCCATCACCCTGATGCTGGCGCTGGCGCGCGAAATCCCGCAGGCCGATGCCTCCACGCAGGCCGGCAAGTGGGAGAAGAACCGCTTCATGGGCGTCGAGATCACCGGCAAGACGCTCGGTGTGATCGGCTGCGGCAATATCGGCGCCATCGTCGCCGACCGCGCGCTCGGCTTGAAAATGAAGGTGGTCGCGTTCGATCCGTTCCTGTCGCCGGAGCGCGCCAGGGATATCGGCGTCGAGAAGGTCGAACTCGAGGATCTGCTCAGGCGCGCCGACTTCATCACGCTGCATACTCCGCTGACCGACAAGACCCGCAACATTCTCGACGCCACCGCGATCAACAAGACCAAGAAGGGCGTGCGGATCATCAATTGCGCGCGCGGCGGTCTGGTCGACGAGGCGGCGCTGCGGGCGGCGCTCGACAGCGGCCATGTCGCCGGCGCGGCGTTCGACGTGTTTGTCGAGGAGCCGGCCAAGGCCAACGTCCTCTTTGGTCATCCCAACGTGATCTGCACGCCGCATCTCGGTGCCTCCACCTCCGAAGCGCAGGAGAATGTCGCCCTGCAGGTCGCCGAGCAGATGTCGGACTATCTGCTCACCGGCGCGATCACCAACGCCATCAATTTCCCGTCGATCACGGCGGAAGAGGCGCCGAAGCTCAAGCCGTTCATCGAGCTCGCCGAAAAGCTCGGCTCCTTCGCCGGCCAGCTCACCGAGAGCAACATCGTCAAGGTGCAGATCACCTACGAGGGCGCGGTGGCCGAGATGAAGGTGAAGGCGCTGACGGCAGCGGCGCTGTCGGGCCTGCTGCGGCCGATGCTCGGCGACGTCAATGTCGTGTCCGCGCCGGTGGTCGCCAAGGAGCGCGGCATGGTGGTGGACGAGGTGCTGCGCGCGGCCGAAAGCGATTACGAGAGCCTGATCACCGTCACCGTGACCACGGACAACATGGAGCGCTCGGTGTCCGGCACGGTCTATGCAGACGGCGCGCCGCGTCTGGTCAACATCAAGGGCATCCGGGTTGATGCCGAGTTCGGCAAGTCGATGATCTACATCACCAACGAGGACAAGCCGGGCTTCATCGGCAAGTTCGCCTCGCTGCTCGGCGATGCCAAGGTCAATATCGCGACCTTCCATCTGGGCCGCAATGCGCCGGGCGGTGATGCCATCGCTTTGGTCGAGATCGATGGTGTGGTTCCGCCGGAGATTCTTGCCAAGATCGAGGCGCTGCCTCCGGTCAAGCATGCCAAGGCCCTGACGTTCTAAGGCGGGTCTTGCGCGGCTGCCTTTGCGGCGTGTGCAATCGGATCGAAAGGCGCGGTCGCCGCACGGCGGCCGCGCTTTTTTGTCGTATGGACGACGATGTCCCGCTCCCGAATTCCCGGCACTTCCTCGCCAATGACTTCAAGCGCAACGTCAATGGCATCGTCCGTTCGGTAGCGAGTTCGGCGGCCGGCATGCAGACGACCGCCGAGACCGAGACCATGACCTCGATCGCGACCGAGGCCAGCAACGTGCCGCCACGGTCGGCGCTACGTCGGGAACAGTATCGGAGAATGTTGAGACCGCCGCTGCGGCAGCCGAGTGGCGGAAATCTCGCGGCAGGTGCCCGCGTTTTTTGTCCAGTCCTTCGCCGTCTGCCGCCGGGCCGGCGGGATCAGGATCAGAATGCGCCGGTCTGGCGCAGAAACGAGAGCGCGATCGCTGGCATGTGCCAGCGGCGAGGCGTCCGATCACGACATTGCCGCCCGGAATGGCGAGGCCAGCGACAGCAGCAGATAGGGCGGATCCGTCAGCCGGAAAACAGGCCGGAATCGACCGGAGCGGGGCGGGGAGGCGATGATGGCGCGCAATGAGGCCCCAAAGGAGCCAGACGGGCGGATTTTATTGGGGATATCAATGGTTTGTCAGACTTGTCCGGGGCCTGCCTGCAGCCTCTTTCGCTTGCGTCCCATGCCGTCATCCTTTATCCGGTGGAGGCCTCCTATGCGGGCAACTCTGCGACGAGGCACAGTCCGTCAGGCTGGATTGCGAATTTTTGCACGATCTCCCGAAAGGTCTCATCTGAAATGGCTTACCCGAAATGACCAATGTTGTCGTCGTCGGCGCCCAATGGGGCGACGAGGGGAAGGGCAAGATTGTCGACTGGCTGTCGGAACAGGCTGACATCGTTGTTCGCTTTCAGGGCGGCCTGATTGGCAATGGCGTGGTGTTCGATCCGCAGGCGTTTGTCGCGGAAGTCGACAAGCTGCGCAGCCAGGGCGTCGCGGTCTCGCCGGACAATCTGCGCGTCGCCGAGAACGTCACACTGATTCTGCCGCTGCATCGCGAGCTCGATGCCGTACGGGAAAACGCCAACAAGGCGACCGCGATCGGCACCACCCAGCGCGGCATCGGCCCGGCCTATGAAGACAAGGTCGGCCGCCGTGCGATCCGTCTGATGGACCTCGCCGATCCGCAGACCCTGCCGCACAAGGTCGAGCGCCTGCTGACGCATCACAATGCGCTGCGCCGCGGCCTGTCGCTGCCGCAGATCGACGCGGCCGAACTGCTGCGTGATCTGGTGGCGATCGCGCCGCAGGTGCTGCCGTTTGCGGATTCGGTGTGGAATCTGCTCGATCAGCGCCGCCGCGAAGGCAAACGGATTCTGTTCGAGGGTGCGCAGGGCGCGCTGCTCGACGTTGATCACGGCACCTATCCCTACGTCACCTCGTCGAACACCGTCGCGGCGCAGGCCGCCACCGGCACCGGCATGGGGCCGAGTGCGCTCGGTTATGTGCTCGGCATCTGCAAGGCCTACACCACGCGCGTCGGGCAAGGCCCGTTCCCGACCGAACTGACCAACGAGATCGGCGAGCTGATCGGCACCCGTGGCCGCGAATTCGGCGTCAATACCGGACGCAAGCGCCGCTGCGGCTGGTTCGATGCCGTGCTGGTGCGCCAGACGGTACGGACCTGCGGCATCCACGGTCTCGCACTGACCAAGCTCGACATTCTCGACGGCTTCGACACCATCGAGGTTTGCGTCGGCTATGAGCTCGACGGCAAGCCGATGGATCATCTGCCGGCCGGCGAAGCGGCGCAAGCGCGGGTCAAGCCGATCTACGAGACCATCGAAGGCTGGAAGCAGCCGACCGCGAATGCGCGCTCCTGGGCCGACCTGCCGGCGCAGGCGGTCAAATATGTCCGCCGGGTGGAAGAACTCGTGGGATGTCCGGTTGCCCTGCTCTCCACAAGTCCGGAGCGCGAGGATACGATTTTGGTGCAAAATCCGTTCGAGGCGTGATTCAGTAGCCGTCGCGACGATCAAGGCTGCGCAAGACCAGGGTGCATGGGCGCCCGCCGACTGACAAGGCCGACTGGACAAGGATGGCAGACTACTACCCCCTCATCGCCCGTGCCGTTGCCGGACTGGACGCCAACGCCACCGGCGAGACGCGCCGCGCCCTCTATGAGCGGGCTCGCCCGGCGCTGATCGCGCAGTTGCGAGGGGTGGAGCCGGCGCTGAGCGAGGCCGAGATCACCCGTGAGCGCCTCGCGCTTGAGGAGGCAGTCCGCCGGGTCGAGGCCGAGGCGGCGCAGCGCCCGCGCCATGAGACGCCGCGCCCCGATCCGGCGCGTGGCCGGTTGTCGGAGCCGCCCCCGCGCGAAGCCGCGCCGAAGGATCCGCCGGCGCCACGCCGCGGCGACAGCTTGCGGGAAGGCGCGCGCAGCGCCGCCGCACGGATAGCACAGAACGGCCCGCCGCCGCCGCTTGCGCAGGGCGAACGCTCTCGCCCGCGTCCTCCGGAGAATGCGCCGCGTCCTCCGCGCGATCCGCGGCAGGGACGGCATGAATCATGGGACGATGTCGCCCGCGCGCGCGACTCCCGGAGCGCTCCCGGACATGGCGGCGCGCCGCGTCCGATGCCGGAAGAAGGCCGGGCTCCGGGAGGAGGCACGCGCGGTTTCCGCGATGTGGTCGCCGACACCAACGATCTTGGCCAGGCGGCCGCGCAGGCCAACCGCGCCGCGCGCAAGACCTATGCGAACGTGCCGTCGCCTACGCCCGAATTCGACCGCGTCGAGCCCGATATGGAGCAGCGCGGCGGTCCTTCGCCCTATGGTCCTGACGAAGCCTTCGGCGCGGCCGTCGAAGCTCCGGAGCAGGACAAGAAAAAGCGCGGCCGCAAGGCGGACCGGATCGTCAGCAAGAGCGGCGGCGGCTTCCCGCTGAAGAGCGTGCTGACTGTCGGCCTCGTGCTGATCCTGATCGGCGCCGGCATCCTGATCTGGCAGAAGGCCGGCCCCTCGATCCGCGCCATGCTCAAGCCCGCGCCCGCCACCAACACGCAGGTCGCCACCGATCCGGCGACGCGGCCCAAGATCACCGATCGTGTCGGCCAGCCCGATTCCTCGACGCAGCCGATCGCGCCGGTGGCGCAGCGCGCTATTCTCTATGAAGAAGACCCGTCCGATCCGCAGGGCAAGCAGACCGTCGGCACCGTGGTGTGGCGGCTCGAGCAGCTTCCGCCCTCGCCGAAGGCCAAGCCCGATACCGCGATCCGCGCCGAGGTCGATCTGCCCGATCGCAAGATGAAGGTGACCTTCACGCTGATGCGCAACACCGACCCTTCGATGCCGGCGACCAGTCATACCATCGAGGTTGTCTTCACCGTCGCGCCGGATTTCGGCACCACGATCGCCAATGTGCCCGGCATCTACGCCAAGTCGCCCGATCAGCCACGCGGCACCCCGCTGGCGGCAACCTCGGTCAAGGTGCAGGACGGCTATTTCCTGATTGGGCTGTCCAATGTCGATGTCGATCGCGATCGCAACATCCAGGTTTTGAAAGAACGCACGTCGCTCGATATTCCGATGGTCTATGGCAACGGCAAGCGCGCCATCCTGTCGCTTGAAAAAGGCTCGCCCGGCGAGCGTGCATTCCGCGATGCATTCGCGGCCTGGAGACAATAACCTTGCGGATCACTCTGGCCGGTTCCCGCCATTTCGGCGTGATGACACTGAAAATGCTGCGGGAGCATGGCGTTGAGATCGCCCGCGTGGTGGTGGCCGATGCCGCTGATCGTCTCGCCGTCGCGGCGAGGGAGGCTGGCATCGAACTGACGGTGCAGGCTAACCCGAAGGTGATCGAAGCCGCCGAGATCGCCCCCGGAACCGATCTGATCGTGACAGCCCACAGCCACGCCCGCGTCAGTCAGGCCGCGCTGGCCAACGCCAGGCTCGGTGGCGTCGGCTATCATCCTTCGCTGCTGCCGCGTCATCGCGGCATTGCCGCGGTGGAATGGACCATCAAGGAAGGCGATCCGGTCGCCGGCGGCACGATCTATCATCTGGCCGAGCGCATGGATGCCGGCGCCATCGCCGCGCAGGAATGGTGTTTCGTCAAAAAGGGCGAGACCGCGCGCGAATTGTGGGAGCGGGCGCTGGCGCCGCTCGGCCTCAAGCTGCTGGCGCGGGTGATCGATCACGCCAAGGCGTTCGGTTCGCTGCCGTCAAAGCCGCAGGACGAACAGTTCGCCACTCAGGCTCCCAAGCTGCAGGCCGGGACCAAGGCCGTGCGCGCAGCCGGCTAGCGCCGCCCTGATGTCGGCCGTCTGGTAGCATCGCGGCCGGGTTTCTCTCAGAACACATCCAAAATACATCTTCGTCTGGGGTGACGGATCGCGGATCTGTCTCCTGAGACCTTTCGGTTCCCGAAAATGCAATACGCGAGCCAATGCCCGCGTATCGTCGTTCGATAGATGTGTCGTTCGATGGACGTGTCGATGTCGAAATTCGGACTCAGGCCGCCGGCGTGCGTCCTTCATCCACGGCGCGCGACACCAGCGCCCGCGCATCGGTAATGCCGCACGCAGCCTCGCGAACGATGGTCTCCGCCATCTTCGCCTTGGTGGCGGGCGTCCGGTTTTCCTGAGCGATCTGTTCGACCGCGATCTCGAGCACCTCGCGCAAGACGGCAACGGTTTCGGCGCTGAAAGATTCTGGCGAGCGATTGATCATGCGCGTCTCCTCAGGTTGTTGGTGTGGCGGACCATCGCCAAGCATTGGGGCCGTTGTGAGTCACGATACGACAAAGATCGTGCAACAACGATGATGTGATTCTGGAAATGCTCCAGACCTCTTTCTCTCAAGGTCATGTCACGTCGGAGACCTTGTGAAGCGTAATGGACCTTGCGCAAGATGTTGTGTCAAAGCGTCGATTGACGATGGCGCATCACCCGTTTGTCATCATTATCACTCTTTCGAGGGTGGCGATCGACGCGATACCGGGCTGAGGGTCCGCGTGACCCCGTGACTGTCCGGAACAGTTTCTGGCGTCGTGGCATTTCAACAAAAAAGCCGGCGCGAGCGCCGGCTTTCGGGTTCAATGTCGAGCGTCTTGCGGAACGATTACGCCGCGGCGACAGCCTCCTGCCGCGCCACCGCGCTTTTCACCGCCGACTGCACCTTCTCGAAGGCGCGGACCTCGATCTGCCGCACCCGTTCGCGCGACACGCCGAATTCGGCGGCGAGATCTTCCAGCGTCATCGGATCGTCGGCGAGCCGGCGTGCTTCGAAGATGCGACGCTCGCGCGGATTGAGCACGCCCATCGCGCCGGTCAGCGCGTTGCGGCGATGATCATATTCCTCGCTCTCCGCCATGATGGTTTCCTGGTTGGGCGAAGTATCGACCAGCCAGTCCTGCCATTCGCCGGGCTCGCCGTCGTCGCGGATCGGCGCGTTGAGCGAGGCGTCGCCGCCGAGGCGGCGGTTCATGTCGATCACGTCGCGCTCGGTCACGCCCAGACGCTTGGCGATCAGCTTGACCTGATCGTCTCGCATGTCGCCGTCTTCCAGCGCCGAGATCTTGCTCTTGGCCTTGCGCAGGTTGAAGAACAGCTTCTTCTGGTTCGCGGTGGTACCCATCTTCACGAGCGACCACGATCGCAGGATGTATTCCTGGATCGAGGCTTTGATCCACCACATCGCGTAGGTCGCGAGACGGAAACCTTTATCGGGCTCGAACCGCTTGACCGCCTGCATCAGGCCGACATTGCCCTCCGATACCACTTCGGAAATCGGCAGGCCGTAGCCGCGATAACCCATGGCGATCTTGGCCACGAGTCGCAGATGGCTGGTCACGAGCTTATGCGCCGCGTCCCGGTCGTCATGCTCGCGCCAGCGTTTGGCGAGCATGTACTCCTCCTGCGGTTCCAGCATCGGAAACTTGCGGATTTCCGCGAGATAATGGGACAGGCCGGATTCTCCGCTGAGAATCGGCAGAGTGGCTGCACGGGCCATGCTTGCGCCCTCCATGGGTTCAGGCCCCCGATAGCGGCGGGCCAGGCAGAGTGCCGCTTTGTCAAAAGCCGGCCGAGCTGCATTGTTCCGCACTGGGACATCTCCAGCGCAGGTGCAGCATACACCAAACGGGACGCAAGACGGAAGAACGAACCGGGGTCACGTTGCCGTGACGGTCATTAAATGTCTGTAACCATGCGGCTTTTCAGCACACCTCCGACTGGCCTGTGCTACGGAGCGCGGCTTCGAGGAGAAGCAAATCCTTCGGCAGCCCGGTCTGCCATTCCATGATTTCTCCGGTGGCCGGATGCTCCAAAACAAGGAGATAGGCATGCAGGGCCTGCCTGCCCAGAGCCGCAAGGGCGTTTCTTGCGCCGTCCGGCAACTGGCGCGCCTTGGTCTTGAAGCCTGAGCCGTAGACATCGTCGCCGAGCAGCGGATGTCCGAGATGGGCGAGATGGACGCGGATCTGGTGGGTCCGGCCGGTCTCGAGCTGGCAGGCGAGCAGGCTGGCGACCGGCTTGCCGTCCCGGCCGGTGAAGCTTTCCAGCGTCTCCCAGTGGGTGACGGCGAAGCGGCCGTTGGCGCGCACCGCCATTTTCTCGCGTGCGAACGGATGACGGTCGATCGGCTGGTCGATGGTGCCGCGCGGCCGGTCCGGCGCGCCCCAGACGAAGGCCAGATAACCGCGTCGCATCTCTCCGGTACGGCCATGATCGGCGAACTGCGCCGACAGCGACTGGTGGGCGCGGTCGTTCTTGGCCACCACCATCAGTCCGGTGGTGTCCTTGTCGAGCCGGTGCACGATGCCGGGCCGTTTGACACCGCCGATGCCCGACAGGCTGGCGCCGCAATGGGCGATCAAGGCGTTGACCAGCGTGCCGGTCTCGTGTCCGGCGGCGGGGTGCACCACAAGCCCTTTGGGCTTGTTCAGCACGATGATGGCGTCGTCCTCATGGACGATGTCGAGCGGGATGTTTTCGCCCGCGGGCTCGGCCGGCGCGGCGGGCGGGACGTCGATTGTGATCGTGTCGCCGGCACCGACGTGATAAGCGGGGTCGCGAACCGGCGCGGCGTTGACGGTGACGCGGCCATCGAGGATCAGCGCCTTCAGGCGGGTGCGCGACAGCTCGGTGCAATGGGCCGCCAGCACCCGATCGAGCCGCCCCGTCGCCTCGCTGGCCTCGAGCGTGAACTGATGGTGTTCGCCTTCGGAAGCGTCTGTGTCAGAAATGTCGACCGTCTCAGGGGCGGATGAATTGGGTCGAGAAGAGTGTTGCATGAGCGAAACTGTTGCACCTGAACCGACGCCCGAGCAAGCCGCGCTGATGGCGCGGGTGCGGCGGCTGATGCTGGTCGCGGGCCTGACCACGGCGCTCGGCATCGGCGCGGTGCTGATCGCGGTCGGCTATCGCCTGTTCCATACTGGAGAGACGGCCCGCGCCGAGGCGGTGGCGGATTTGCCGAAGGGCGCGCGAATCGTCTCCACCGTGGCCGCCGGCGACCGGCTGGCGGTGACGATCGAATTGCCCACGGGCGGCGCGGAAATCCATACCTTCGACGCGCGTTCGCTCAAGCCGGTGGGGCGGCTGAAGTTCAATAACGGGTCTTAGAGACTGTTTGAAAACTTTGAAAACCTCATCCCGAGGAGCCGTTTCGCCGGAAACGGCGTCTCGAGGATCGAGCTTTTCGAGGAAAAGTCCTCGATCCGTCGAGACGGCGCCATAGCGCGTCGGAAGACGCGCGTGAACGCGCTGTTGACGCCTCCTCAGGATGAGGACTTTTCAAACGGTCTCTTAAGCCTGGTTCGCACCTTGCGGAAAGCCGCGTTCGAGGCTATTCCCTGTCGCCAACGCTCCCTTCGTCTAGCGGTTAGGACGCGGCCCTCTCAAGGCTGAAACAGGGGTTCGATTCCCCTAGGGAGCGCCATTTCCAGAATTCAGCTTTGATCCTGCTGATCTTTTTCTTTTTTTGGCAAACCCTTCAGGTGAGATTTGCCACTTTATGATCGACAGCGAACCCGACGGTAAGGTCCGCGGTCGCTGACCGGTGCCGGCAGCCTGCATGGACTTGGTGTTGTGGGGATCGTCCTGATAGGTCGGTGACGACGGCGGGAATGACGTTCCTGCTAGACCAGCGACAGCGGGCGTTGTCTTGCGCTCAGCTTGGCAAGAATGATTTTCTCGGCGGCTTGGGCGTGCGCCCGGAGCGCGGCCTTCAGCTTTTTTCCGTCTCGTTGGACCAAAGCGTCGGCGATTTCTTCGTGCTCGGCTTGCCGCCGTTCTGCAGCACGAGGATCGTAATCATGCCAGACGACATAGGTTACGATCTGCATTTGCATTTGTACCTGCGTGTAAACCCGCAGCAGCAATTCATTGCCGCTGGCGGCGACGATGTGCGAGTGGAATTGGGTGTTCGCCCTGAGAAAATTTGCGGTGGACTGCAGGCCGTCCCTGAATGAATAGCGCCGCATTTCCTGAGCAAGTCGCTTGACGTTCGCGATCTGCTCATCGGTGGCCCTTTTCACAGCCTCCTCGGCGGCGAAATCCTCCAGGACCTTGCGCAAGGCGAAGACGTCCTCCGCCTGTTTGAGGTCGACGATATTGACCATGGTGCCGCTGCGCCCGGCCACCGAAAGCAACCCCTCTGTCTGCAGCCGCGTGACAGCTTCCTTGACGGGCGTCCGGCCGATATCAAGCCGGTCGGCCAGCAGGTTCAGGGACGTCCTTTCGCCCGGGCGCAATGCATGGTGCAACACAAGCTCGATGATCCCATTATAGGCATGATCTGTTGCGGATCGCTCCGGCTCGCCCAGTCTTTTAGCTGCTTTCGCCATAGAATCATCCCAGCGGAAATCTAGCTATCCTTATCATAGCAGCCTCATGGTGGACCATTCCGGCAGCTTTTTGTTCGCCGCGTACAGAGGCCGGATGAAGATACGCGAACGGGCGCCAAGCCTGAACGTCCAGGCGCGCGGGGTTGGCGCCGCCGGAAATCCAGCCCTTGGTTCATGAACCTCCGACAGGGTTGTCTAGCCGAAGGAATTCATGCGCCGTTCTCCAGTTGATCTGCTCGAACTGCTCGTGCGTCAGATGCTCTTGCGCTTCCAGATCTGTAACCGGCGCCCTTGCTCTCATGTCGAACGGAAAATCGGTCCCGAGCATGAGTCTGTCGGGTCCGACCATTTCAATGAGAAACCTGGCGACCTTCTGGGAATGAATGATGCTGTCGTAATAGAATTTTTGAAGATAGCTGCTCGGCGGGTTCGCGATATGGACGCGACACTCCGGCCGCGCATGGAAGCCTGAATCGAGGCGGCCGATAATGTAGGGGAGAAATCCGCCGGCCTGTCCGAGGCAAATTCTCAATTTCGGGAATCGGTCCAGAACCCCCGAGAAAATCAGGTTTGCCGCAGCAAGGGTGGTGTCGGTCGGAAATCCAATCAGGTTGCGAAGATGAAAATTGTTCATCAGCTCTCTGCCGACGACATTGTGAGGATGGATAGCCAGCGGCATGTCGAGAGCCTCGGCGGCCTCAAAAAACGGAAGAAATCTCGGATCCGATAGCGCGACGTCCGCGACGTTGGATCCGATTTCCACGCCCCTCAGGCCGATCTTCCTGGCGCGTTCACATTCGGCGATGCTTGCATCGACGTCGTTCAGCATCACCGTGGCGAAACCGATAAAGCGATCGGGAAATTCCGCGACTGCGGCTGCTGTCGCGTCGTTTTGCGCTTTCATGAGAGTTTGGGCTTCGGAGTTGTTGACCCAATAGTAAAACAGGAACGGCGGAGCCGTCAGAACCTGTTTGTCGATTCCGTTTTTCTTCAGAAATTCCAGCCGAAGGTTGAGATCGTAGAAGTCCGGCTTGATCGGCCCGTAGGGGCGCTCCGGTGTATGAATGAACATCGCGCCGTCTGCCCGGACCTCGACCGGCGTCTCGCATTTGTGACCCAGACGGGCAAGGTCATTGAGAACGGATTTCGCCATATAATGGCTGTGGATGTCGATCCGCATTTCAGCTTCTCCGGAGCGGGCAGGTTTTACGCATAGGGTCGTGCGGCAATTCACGGCGCCCTGTTGTTGGCGGGAGCAGTACACGATTATTAAATTGACATGTCAATTTGTGATCATTTATTGATATAGCAATAACCCCGGACTGAGAGCGAAGATATGGCGTCGATCACCGAGCCTGTTTTGCCGCAAGCAAGCGAAATGCTCTTGTTCGCTCAAGACGTGGTGATGGCGTTCGGCGGTATCCGTGCGCTGGATCATGTCAGCTTCTGGGTCCCGCCCGGTGGGGCAGTCGGCCTGCTCGGTCAGAACGGCTCCGGCAAAACCACCCTTCTCAATGTCATCACGGGACAGCTTCTGCCGCAAACCGGATCGGTTTACTTCGACGGCAGGGAAATGCTCGGCTCCAAGCCGGATGTGTATGCAAAGGTTGGCATATCGCGCGTATTCCAATCCGTGCAGGTATTTCCGCGGATGACTGTGTTCGAGAATCTCATGGTTGCCCAATTGGGCAGCGGGAATTCGGACACCTCGGCTGATTTCACTCACTCGGTCCTCAAGCGCGTCGATCTGGAAGATTATGCCGATGTGATGACGCGCGATCTCTCTTATGGCCATCAGCGGCTTCTGGAGATCGCGATGGCTTTGGCGGCGCGCGCCAAGCTCATTCTGTTCGATGAACCGACGGCCGGTCTTGGCAACGACCTCGCCGGGCGGGTGATCGCCTGCCTGCGTGAACTGAATGCATCGGGAACCGCCATCATCGTGATCGAGCACGAGACCAACGTCGTGTTCCAGACCTGCGATGTCGTTTGGGTGCTCAATGAAGGGCAGGTGATCGCGCGCGGCACTCCCGATGAAATTCGCAACGATCGTCAGGTGCTCGAGCTTTATCTTGGGAAGCCCAAAACATGAGAATGGAGCTCACCGGTGTTCGCGCTGGGTATGGGCGCTTTTCAGTGCTCCACGGCATCGATCTTTCCGTGGCGGACGGAGATTTTCGTCTCGTTGTCGGGCCGAACGGTGCCGGCAAGACCACCATGCTGCGCTCCATTTTCGGCATCGTACGGCCGACGGCGGGCCGGATTCTGGTCGGCGGGAACGACGTCACGCACGCCTCGCCCCGCGAGTTGCTCGATCATGGCATCGCTTATGTGCCGCAAGAGCCGAGTATTTTTCCGCATCTGAGCGTGGCCGACAATCTGGAGATGGGTCTTTTCCAGACCGGCATCCGCGGCAAGGCGGCGGAAGACGCGATACGGCAGGTGTTCGAGAGGTTTGAAAATCTCGCCCGGCGAAGGGATGTCGCGGCGCGCACCTTGAGCGGCGGCGAACGGCGGCTGCTGGAACTGGCGCGGGCTCTGATGATCAAGCCGCGCATGCTGCTGCTGGACGAGCCATCGCTCGGGCTTTCACCGATCATGATGGATCGGATTCTTCATGAGATCGTCGCGATCAACAATGATGGCGTGACTGTGCTGCTGATCGAGCAGCGCGTCAAAGCGGTCGCGCATGCTGCAAAGTCGATCAGCATCCTGCGCCTCGGTCGTATCACGAAAAATGGGACGGCGGAGCAGGCGCAGGATGACCGCTGGCTCGCCAACGCTCTGTACGACGAAGGTCTGGAGCCTGCCGCATAAATTCAAGCGTTATCACACAGGGAAGCTCGTCATGAATGTCCTTTTCAAACGCCTTGCACCTGGAATTCTAGCCGCTGCGGCTGTCGTGAATTTCACGATGCCTGCAATGGCCGAAGACATGACCGATCTTAACGTGGCGTTGATCACGCCGATGTCCGGGCCGTCGATGGGCAATCAGGAGCCCGCGGTACTCTCGTACAGAATGGCGATCGACGAGATCAACAAGAAGGGCTTTGAGGTCGGCGGCAAAAAGTATCGCTTCAACGTCAAATGGTTTGACGAGGAGTGCAAGGCGACGACCGCGGTGACCGCGACGCGGGCGGCGCTCGCCCAGGTCAAGCCGATGAACATCATGTGGGCGGCGATGTGCAGCAACTCGTCGCTGGCCTCGCGGCAGATTCTGCTCGATGCCAAGGTCGTGGCGCTGAACTCGGTGGCGGGCACATCGGGCTTTGTCGGTCCGGTCGGCGATCCCATGCTGTTCAAGAACAAGGAAGAGTTTGAGTGGCGCGCGCGCGACATGACGAAATATCTCGGCTCGCGCGGGTTGAAGAAGGGCGTCATCATCGCCGTCAACAGCGACTGGGGTCATGAGTCCGTCAAGATGTTCTCGAAATACGCGGGACAGGCCGACGTTCAAATCCTGAAATCGCTGAATTTCGACGAGCAAACCGAGGAGTTCACGACGCTCCTGGCGCAGGCGCGGCAACTGAAGCCGGACTTCATTTTCATGGCCTCTCAGCAGATCAACGAACAGGTCGCGTTTCTGCGTGCCTATCGTCAGCTCGGCCTGAAAATCCGTCTGGTGGGTGAATCGACCTGGACCGAGGACGTCGCCGAGAAGATCGGCTGGGAAGCCATGGACGGCATGCTGACGGCGAGCGCGTGGCTGCCTTCGAGTCCGCGGTCGGAGGTCCAGGAGTATGTCAGGAAGTATCGTGCGCTGTATGGTTCGGTGCCGGGATTCAATGGCCCGCCGGCCTACGATGTCGCCTACATCACCGTGCAGGCGTTCCAAAAGGCGGGGAGCCTCGATCTGGAGAAATTCCGGGCGGTGCTTCGCAATACCGAATTCACCAATCTGGTTTCCGGCACCGGCAAGCTGCGGTTCGACGATCGCGGGCAGGCGATGTTCGACGTGACGATTTCGGTGTTCGACGCCAAGAAAAAGCAGCGAGTCATCGCTCCTTGATCAGCCAATCGCGAATCCTGCCGGCGGCGCCGGCAGGATCGGCCTTCATCCATTCAAAGTTGAGCGCATGCTAGAGCTGATCGGACAAGCCATCTTTTCCGGAATTGCCATTGGGGCCGTCTATGCGTTGGCGTCCTCGGGTCTTGGCATCATCTTCGGACTGTTCGGCGTCATCAATTTTGCGCACACGCAAAATCTGATGCTTGCGGCGGTTGCCGCATTCATCGCGGCCTCGTTCGGATTGCCTTACGCGCTTGCCTGCGTCATCGGCATCCTGGCGGCCGCCGCCTTCGGCGCCGTCACCGAGCGGGTTTTCATCCGGCCGCTGCTTGAGCATGATGCCGTGCAGGTCGAGACGCTGTTCATTACGCTCGGCCTCTCGATCGTCCTGGAAAATACCACGCTGCTGCTGTTCGGATCGCAGCCGCACTATTTCGTCAGCCCGTTCCCCGGCGTGATCGATCTCGGCGACATCATTCTGACGATGGACCGGGTGGTGACGATCCTTGCCGCTGCTGTTGTATTCAGCGCACTCTATCTTCTGACCAAATATAGCCGGTTTGGCAAAGCGGCGCTCGCCACCGCGCAAAACCCCAACGCGGCGCGCGTCATCGGAATTCCGGTCGATCGCGTCAGGCTCATTGCATTTGCGGTCGGGTGCGGTCTCGCGGGTCTTGGTGGCGTGCTGTGGGGAACAACCTATTCGGTCAGCTATCTGACCGGAGGAAATTTCCTGATCCTGTCATTCGTGCTCGTGGTGATGAGCGGTCCCGGCAACATCAACGGCATTTTGATCTGCAGCTTCCTGCTTGGAATCACCGAAGGCATCGCCGGCGCATTCTTCGATCCGAAGTGGCAGCGGCTGGCCGTCATGCTGGTGTTCATCGTTGTCATCCTCAACCGGCCGAACGGCCTTGGGCAGGGAAAGTTTGCGCGAACCAACAACTAAGCGGGCAGTGTCAAGATCACGCGGCGGCGATGCTCATCGAACAATCGGGTTGGAAGAATGTCTGGAGATCGACAAAATTATAACGGCTGGGCGATAGGCGCGCTTGTCTTTGCGCTGCTGGCCTGTGTTCCGCTGGTGACCAGCGACGATTACGTTCTCTATATCCTGAGCGTTTCGGCCGTCACCGCGATTATCGCCGCCGGGCTCAACATCACCAATGGATATATCGGGCTTCTCAACCTGGCCGTCGGCGGCCTGGTTGCGACCGGTGCCTACTGCACCGCTCTGCTGCTGTTGCAGGGATATTCCATGCCGCTGGCGCTCCTTGCTGCGGCCATCGGCGGCGGGGTGGTGTCCGCGATCATCTTTCTGACCTTTGCCCGGCTGCGCGGATTTTTCTTCGGGCTGGCAACGATTGCGGCGGCGGAAGTCATTCGGCTTCTGATCCGCAACCTGGAGCAATTCACCCAGGGTGTTCGCGGCCTGAAAGGCTATCCGAAGCTCTCGGTATCCGCGGAGACCACTTATTGGATCGTCCTTGGCCTTCTGCTTGTTATCCTGATCGTGATCAGCATCGTGGTGCGTTCGAACATCGGCCTGCAGTGGCGCGCGATCCGGGACAATCGCGACAAGGCGCTGTCGATGGGCATCCCCGTCGCCCGCCTGCAGTTCTGGGGATATGTCGCCTCGGGCGTCGTCATGGCCTTCGGTGGGGCGCTCTACGGCGTGCTGCTGCAATTCATCGAGCCGAACATCGCGGGGCTCGGCACGCTGGTGCAAACCATCCTGATGGTTGCGCTCGGCGGCGCGGGGACCGTGATCGGTCCAGTGATCGGCTCGGCCGTGATCAATCTGCTTCCCGAGCTTCTGCGTATGGCGGACGAACTGCGCCTTGTGATCTACGGCGTCACCTTGATCGCGGTTGTGCTCGCGCTGCCCGGCGGCATCGTCGGGACCATCCAGCGTCGCCTTAGAATGAGACGGCCAATCCCTCAACGGGCATGAATTCAAGACACAACAGCAAGAGGCGAGACATGGAAACCGACGTTAAATTCAAATCAGACGATGTCGAACTGGCGGCAACGTTCTACGCGAAGGATGGCAGTAAGGGTCGTCTGCCGGGCATCGTGCTGGGACACGGCTTTGCCGGCGCGCGCTATCCGAAAATGGCGGCGTATCTCGCCGGGCTCGGCTATGGCGTTCTCTCGATTGACTTCCGCGGCTACGGCTTAAGCGGCGGCGTGCGCGGCAAGGTCATTCCGCGCGAGCAAGTCAGCGATTTCAAGAATTCGGTGTCCTACCTCGCGCAGCGCGACGACATCGATCCGGATCGCATCTCGATCATCGGCTCCAGCCTCGGCGGCTCCATTGCGATCATGGCGGCTGCGCAGGATACGCGCGTCAAGGCCTGCGTTGCCGGATGCCCGATTGCGAATGGCGATTCGACCATGCGGCTGTTGTACGACACGCAGGAGAAGTTCGACAAATTCCTGAAATACGTCGAGGAGAAGCGCGCCCGCGGCGAGACCATCCCGCGGTTCGAGATTGTCATGATCCCGGAGCCTTTGCGGGCCAATCTGCCCAAGGGCACGCCGATGGAATTCTATGCCGATACGGTCGATGGCTTCCTGTCGCTCAATCCGAAGGAGGTCATCAACGATATCGCCCCGCGGCCCGTCTTTATCATCCACGCCAAGGACGATCATGTCGTGCCTTACGAGGATGCCGAAGAACTGAAGCAGATCGCGGGCAGCAATTGCGATCTGGAGCTGATCGACAAGGGCGACCATTTCATCTTTGGAATGGACTCGGTGATCACCTCGATCGGAAATTGGCTGGTGAAGAAAGTGCCGCCGAAGTGAGATGATGCGCCAGCCATCCTGGCGGCCGTGAACGGACGAGGCGCTGCTGATCGGCGTCTTGCTCCGGGTTTGATCGGCGAGGGAAGAGCAATGAAAAGACCGCTGTCCTCCAAGTCTCCGCCGGGTGCGCCGATGCGCCATTTTCCGCTTCGGCCGCATCATCTCCTTGAGCGCGTCACTCCGGTGAAAGATCTCTTCATCCTGTCGCCGCTGGGCGCCCCGGAGATTGATCTTGAGACATGGCGGTTGACGATCGACGGCATGGTGGAGCGCCCGCTGACGCTGACTTTCGACGACATTCTGCGGATGCCGAAGCGCGTGGTCGAGGCTTTCCATCAATGTGCGGGCAATCCGCGGCAATGGAACAAGCCGACGCGGCGGATCACCAATCTGGTGTGGGGTGGTGTTGCTCTTGCGGACGTGCTCGCGCGCGTCAACATCGATCCCAAGGCGCGCTTTCTATGGTCTTACGGCATGGATCACGGTCTCTATCAGGATACGGCCATCGATAACTACATCAAGGATTTGCTGGTCCACGAAATCTCCGCTTGCGGTGCGCTGCTGGTTTATGAGGTGAATGGTGAATTCCTGCCGCCGGAAAACGGATTTCCGTTGCGGTTGGTGGTGCCGGGCTATTACGCCACCAATTCGGTGAAATGGCTTTGCCGTCTCCACTTCGCCGAGGAGCGCTCCAAGGGATACTTCACGACCGTTCTCTACAACGACCCGACGCCGCCGACAGCAGATGAACCCAACGGCGGCATCAGGCCGGTTTGGGAAATTGCCACTGAATCCGTCATCGTGTCGCCTGCGCAAAAAGCGCGCGTGGCGCCCGGAATGGTCGATGTCTGGGGTTGGGCCTGGGCGCGCGATGGCGTGGAGTCGGTGAAAGTGAGCACCGACAGCGGGGGCACCTGGCAATCGGCCGATCTTGAGCCGCAGCGCGGTCAGTCATGGCAAAAGTTTCATCTGGCATGGACCTGCGACCGCGAAGACGGGCAGACCGTTCTTATGTCGTGCGCCACCGATCGTTATGGAAATAGCCAGCCGGCGACCGGTGCGCGCAATGCGATTTATTCGGTGCCGGTGTTTTTCGGCGACAGGGTGCCCGATTCATTTCCGCAGAACGAGAATGAAATCTAGAATCGAGATGTGCGCCGGGCCGATCGTTGATCGGCCTGTATCGGCGGCCGACGAGGAGAAGCGACGTGAAGATTGATTGTCATACCCACTTCCTGCCGAAAGCCATGCTGGAGGAGATCGGACGAAAGGGCGGCAGCTATGGGATGGAACTGCAGTCGGGAGCGGGCGGCGAACTGAAATTGCTGATGCACGGCGTTCCGCATCCGCCGCTCACCCCCTTCGTGAACGTCGATGCTCATCTTGCCCACATGGCGTCATCGGGCATCGACACTCATGTTGTCTGGCAATCGTCACGCCCCAACATCTTCTGGGCGGACGGTGCGCTTGGTCTCGCCCTTTCGGAAATCATCAACGACGAATACGCCGCGCTCGAAAGCAGCCACCCCGGCCGATTCATCGGCATCGGCTCGGTGCCGTTGCAGGACATGTCCAAGGCGCTCGCAGAACTGCAGCGCGCCGTCACCAAAAAGGGTCTGCGCGGCGTGATGGCCAACACCAACATCAAGGGACAATATCTGGACGACCCTTATTTCTGGCCGTTCTACGAAGCCCTCGAGCATCTGGATATTCCGCTGTTTCTGCATCCGGCCAATCCGTTTGGCGGGGACAAGCTGAACGAGTTTCACATGAAGTTTCTGATGGGTCTGCCGGGCGACACAACGCTGTGCATCGCGCGGATGATCTTTTCCGGCACGCTGGATCGTTTTCCGCGCTTGCGGCTGATGGTGCCGCATGGCGGCGGCATGCTGCCGTTTCTGCAGGGGCGTCTGGATCATGGTTTCAATGTGAGGCCGGAATGTCGAAACATCAAACGCAAGCCGAGCGAGTATTTTGAACGGATGCTGTTTGATACCGTGGTCTATTCACCGGAGATTCTGGGCGCGGCCGCGAAATCACATCGTTTTGCGCTCGGCAGCGACTTTCCTTACGACATGGCTGATCCGAATCCGGTGGAAACCGTGGCGAAAGCGCCGGATATCAATCAAAAAAGCCAGCAAGAGATTTTCTCCAGGAATCTTCTCGATTTTCTTGGAGCGAAAAGAAGCGCCCCATAGCGGCAGGGGAATTCCGGTGGTAGCCGGAGCGGGAAATAACATATCAAATTGACATGTTAGATGTTCCCGGATAGATCAGGGTACATAAGGAATTCAGGAGTGGTTTTATGCGCATACTTTGCTTAGGTGCGGGCGCGCTCGGCGGCTATTTCGGTGGCAGGCTTGTTGAGGGGGGTGCCGACGTCGAGTTTCTTGTGCGCGAGGCACGGAAAGCGCGGATTGTCGCCGATGGACTCCGGATCGAGAGCAAGTATGGAAACTGCCACCTGAATGTCAAAGCGGTGACCGCGGAAGAAGCGAAGGGCCCGTATGACATCGTTCTGTTGACCTGCAAGGCGTATGACCTGCCCGGCGCGATTGCGACCATTGCGCCATTTGTCGGGCCGGATACCGCTGTATTGCCGCTGTTGAACGGTGTCGCGCACATGGCGGTGCTCAATGAAAAATTCGGGCGTGAACGGGTTCTGGGCGGCGTAGCGAAGATTTCGGCCACGCTGGCGCCCGATGGCGCGATCAAGCACCTCAATGACTGGCGCTACATCACGATGGGCGAGCAGAGCGGCGCGATGAGCGCTCGTGTTCTCGGCCTCAAGGCCGCGTTTGATAAAACCTCCGTCATTGCCACGGCGGTTCCCAACATCATGCAGATGATGTGGGAGAAAGTGGTTCATCTTTCGACCGTGGCGGGGATGACCTGTGCAATGCGCGCCAGCGTCGGCGATATCGCGCGCACCCAGGATGGGACCGCAATGATGATCCAGCTTCTGGAGCGTAACGCTGAGATCGCAGGGCGCGAAGGCCACGCTCCGTCGGAGGCATTTCTGGCCGAGTATCGCCAGCTCTTTCACGATACATCGTCGCCCTATATGGCCTCGATGCTGCGCGACATCGAGCGGGGTGGGCCGATAGAGGCCGATCACATTCTTGGCTTCATGCTGCAGAAAGCCAGGCAACATGGCGTCGATCCCGTGCTTCATCAGTTCATTTTTGTTCACGTCCAGGCGTACGAGCAGCGTCGCGCCGCAATGCAGGCAAAGGCGGCCGCGTAATGACCAAGACATACCGTATCGCAGTTATTGCCGGCGACGGCATCGGCAACGAAGTCATGCCGGAAGGCATCAAGGTCATGGAAGCCGCCGGGCGCAAGTTCGGCGTGAGCTTCCAGTGGGATGAACTCGACTGGTCTTGCGAGCGATTTCACAAGACCGGACAGATGATGCCGGAGGACGGGCTCGACCTCATCAAGGGGCATGATGCCATTTATCTCGGTGCTGTGGGCTATCCCGGGGTTCCGGATCATGTCTCGCTGTGGGGGCTGCTTATCCCGATCCGCCGTGAGTTCGATCAGTACGCGAATGTGCGCCCGGTGCGTCTGATGCCGGGGGTGCGCAGTCCGCTTGCGGATCGCGTATCGAAGGACATCGATATGCTGATCGTTCGCGAGAACACGGAAGGAGAGTATTCCTCGATCGGAGGCGTCAGGGACGAAGGCACCGACAACGAGCGGGCGGTCCAGGAAAGCGTCTTCACCCGCAAGGGAGTTGACCGTATCCTGAAATATGCCTTCGAGGCGGCGGGCAAGCGGCGGCGCCACGTCACTTCGGCGACGAAGTCGAACGGCATTGCGATCACGATGCCTTATTGGGACCGGCGCTTCGCGGCCATGGCGGAACAATATCCCGCGATCAAGACCGCTCAGTACCACATCGATATTCTGACCGCACAGTTCGTCCGCAATCCGCAGTATTTTGATGTCGTGGTGGGGTCCAACCTGTTCGGCGACATTCTTTCCGATCTCGGTCCGGCCTGCGCGGGCACCATCGCGATTGCGCCGGCGGCCAACATCAATCCGGAACGGAAGTTCCCGTCGATGTTCGAGCCCGTTCATGGTTCGGCGCCGGATATCTACGGCAGAAAAATTGCCAATCCTATCGGCCAGATCTGGTCCGGGGCCATGATGCTCGAGCATCTCGGGCACCCGGAGGCAGGCGCGGCCGTGGTGTCTGCGATCGAGATGGTTCTGCGCGAAGGACCGCATAATCCCGACCTCGGCGGCAAGGCTTCGACGGAAGAGGTGGGCTCGGCGATCGCGGCGGCGATTTCCTGAGGCCAATTCGCTGTTCCTGAAATTCCGCGATTGGCTTACCGTGTGATTTATTCGAAAATGAGCTCATCCGACTGCGGTCGGTAAATCGACAGGATCGCGGAGGCGGTGGAATCCAGATGTTGCAGCGAGCTCCAAATAGCGAGAAGGATCTATCGGCGGCCGATCTTGCTTACGGCGGCATCATCGAGCTCGTACTGAACAGCGAGTTGAGGCCGGGCGAGCGCACGTCGGTGAACCTTCTGGCTGCGCGTCTGGATATCGGCCGCACGCCCGTGAAGGAGGCGATCACACGGCTGCAGACGGAAGGACTGCTGTCGGTGGCGGGCCGAAGCGGGACCATGGTCAACCGCATCGATCGTGAGCAGACCAAGCAGCTTTTCGCCTTGCGCCGCGTGTTGGAAAATTTTGCGGCGGAAGGTGCGGTCGAGAACGCGACCGCCAGGGATATCGCGGAAATCCGAAAGTGCTTGCAGAAATTGGGCAGGTCGAACACCACGGCGGAGTTCGTGCGTGCGAACGTCGAATTTCACTCGCAGATCGTTGCCGCGGCGGGAAATCCGTTTCTGGTTCGGTTTTTCGCCCAGCTTCAGATCCAGCTGCAGATCGTCACATATCTTCTGCGCCGAGGATTCAACAAGAAAGCGGCCGATGCGCGTCATCGTGAGCATGAGACCATCGTCAGGGCGCTCGAGAAGCGTGACGTCAAGGCTTTGAAGAATGCGTTGCGCACGCATGTGATGACCACGGAACGGGCCATCCTGGCGACGCTGACCGACAGTGAGAATCGGGAGCGGACGTTGCGGCGCAAATAATGCCGCGATTTATCTAAATTGACATGTCAGGTTGGAATGTTACGCTGGGTAAATGAAGGTGAATAAGATGACCGATAATGATGCGCAGGCGTCGAGCCGCTTTAACACGCCGGCCGAACCGAGATACCTGGCGGCGTGCATTCAGGCGGCGCCGGTGGCGTTCGATCTTCAGGCGACCCTTGAAAAGACGCGCGACCTCGCGGCGGATGCCGCCCGACAGGGTGCAAAGCTTGCTCTGTTTCCCGAAGCCTTCATTTCGGCTTATCCCCGCGGCGCAAGCTTCGGAGCGACCATCGGCGCTCGCACGGCCGAGGGGCGGGAGTTATTCCGACGCTATCACGCGTCGTCGATCGATGTGCCGGGACCGGCTGTCGACGTGCTGGCGGGCATCGCCAGGCAAAACCGTATTCATCTGGTCATCGGCGTGATCGAGCGCGACGGCGGGACCTTGTACTGCACGGTTCTGACATTCGCGCCGGACGGACGCTTTCTTGGTAAGCACCGCAAGCTGATGCCGACGGGATCGGAGCGGCTGGTATGGGGGTTCGGCGACGGTTCGACGCTTCCGGTCTACGACACCGAACTCGGCAGGCTTGGCTCGGTGATCTGCTGGGAAAATTACATGCCGATGATGCGCGCCGCCATGTATGCCCAGCGCATCCAGATTTACTGTGCCCCTACGGCCGATGGCCGCCCGACATGGGTGCCCTCGATGCAGCACGTTGCGCTTGAGGGCCGCTGCTTCGTGTTGTCCAGTAACCAATTCTGCCGCCGCAGCGATTATCCGCTCGACTATCCGTCCGATCTGCCGGCGGAGCCCGAAGCGATCGTGTCGCGTGGCGGAAGCTGCATTGTCGATCCGCTGGGCAACGTATTGGCCGGGCCGCTCTGGGATCAGGAAGGTATCATCACCGCGGAGATCGATGTCGCACAGGTGGCGCGCGCGCTCTACGATTTCGATCCCGTCGGACATTACAGCCGCCCTGACGTTTTCACACTGAACGTCGACAAGCGGGAAAAGCGTGCGGTCAATTCGATCGTTGCGGGCATTGATTGACGGCGATGCGGAAAGCCGCCGCGCTTGCCGCATCGGCCCGACAAATGAAGATCACAAAGATCATGGTGGGAGTGGAAATATGAGCGGTCCATCACTTGTTTGCGTTGAGGATGTGTTGGCCTCAACCGGTAACAATGCCCATGGCAATTGTTCCAAAGCTGTTCTGCATCAGGTCCCTGAATCCGAGACCAGCCTCTTTAGCGTCCATCCCGGCGAGAAGCTGGCGCGCCACATTCATACCAGGACCTGGGATTTGTTCATGGTGATCTCGGGGAAGGGTGAAATTCGCTACAAGGGTGAAGAAGGCGAGGGGGTTGTGCCCATGCCGACGCGCGCCTTCTGTGCGATGCCCCCCGGATACGAGCACGAAGTCTGCAATCTGAGCGACACCGAGCCTTTCAGCTTCCTGCTGATTCACGCGCCGTGGACTGGTTACGACTTTGTAAAGACCAACAAGACCTAAGGAATGTTCCTCGCACCCAAAGCGAAAGGCCAGCCGATGTCTTTTTTCAAGTGCACCTGCTCGATCCTTGCCGCGGTTGCTGTGTTTTCAGTAGCGCCAGCCAAAGCCGATCTGATCAAGCTGACGATTCCCACCTTGCCCGCGCCCTCGCTCGGCGCCTTCATGGGACCGGTGATCAAAGCCCAGAAGTTCGATGAGCAGAACGGGCTCGACCTCACCTTCCAGCAGAAGCCGACCGCGACCTACCGAACAGATTTCGCTGCCGGCACCGACCAGCTTGGAGGCAGCGGGACGCTGCTCGCCGATGTTGCGCTATTGAGGGACAAGGGTCTTAAGGTCACTTATCTGTTCAATGTCTTCGACTTCTGGGCCACCGTTGTGGTCCCGCAGGACAGCGGCATCAAGGCGATCACCGACCTGAAGGGCAAGACGCTGACGGCGTCGCTGCCGACGGCGAACTTTCCGATGTTCCGCTATCTGGCGACCCTTGGCGGGCTCGATATGAGCTCCGTGCAGCTTCGCAATGCGGATTCATCCGCGCTGGTGCCGACCGCGAAAAGCAAGCGCTCCGACGCCGTCCAGCTATGGGAGCCCGCTTACACCATTCTGGTGCACGGCAATCATGATTTCCGCAGCATCGACGTGATGTCGCAGTGGACAGACAAGACGAAGGAAAATGCCTTCCCCTATCTCGGCATTTCAGCCCAACAGGCCTGGGTCGACCAGAACAAGGCGATCATCCCGAAGCTGTTTGCGACCTATCAGAAGGCATCCGAGTTCATCAAAAGTCATCCCCAGGAGGCTGCAATCCTGATTGCAAAGAGCCTCAATGTCGGCGCGCCGGTGATTCAGGATCTGCTCTCGTCGGATCGGCTCCGTCTTAATCTGTACTGGGCCGCCGACAACAAGGGTGCCGCTGATGCAGTCTTCAAGGCCGCGATCAGCGAAGGTTATCTGAAGGCCGTTCCCACCGATGGCATCCTGTATGACCCCCGAAAGTAACGAGGCGAGCCAGGGAGAGAACGCGATGCACGGAAAAATATCCGGCTCCGCAGCAGCAGCGCCCCCGGTATCAGGCGAGAATATCTGGTCCCGGCTTGCCAGGCACCGGCCCGCGATCATCGATCTCGTTGCGGTCGCGACGTTGTGGCAGATCTCGACCCATTATTTCTCTCCAGCGATCGTTCCGCCGCTCAAGGATATCGGCGATGCGATCTGGAAGATCTTCTCTCAGTGGGACAATCTGGTCAGCCTATTGGCCACCTCGCTGCGAGTCCTCGCCGGTTTGGCCATTTCCTTCATCCTGGGCACGGCCCTTGGTGTGACGATGGGGCTTTTCGGCGGGGTTCGGACATATGCGCGCCCCTTGCTGCATATGATTCAGGGCGTGCCGGCGCTGTCCTGGGTCGTCTTTGCGGTGATCTGGTTTGCGCAGGTCGAAATTCGCATCGCCTTCATCCTGATCATCGGAACGCTGCCGGCTTTCGCGCTCTATATAGACAGCGCGGTCAAGTCGGTGAACCTTGACCTGATTCATCTGGGGCAGGCCTTTCGCGCCAGTCGCGTCCAGATTCTGACCAAGATCATCATGCCTGCGATCGTTCCCGAGATCATGAGTGCGTGGACGGTCAACCTCGGCAATGCGGTTCGCGTCGCCGTCATCGCCGAGTTGATCGGATCGACGACCGGCGTCGGCTTTCAGCTGCTGCAGGCGCAGGCGGTGTTCGACATGGCCGGCGCGGTGGCCTGGACGCTCAGTCTCGTCGCCGTGTTGTTCGTCTATCAAGGCATCATCAGTCTGGTGGAAGGTCGTCTGCTTGCCTGGCGTCCCCGAAGCGAGGTGGTGTGATGGCAGAGAAACCAATCGTTTCATTCTCCGGCGTGAACAAAACCTTCCTCAAGGATGGCAGCTTGTTCACGGCGTGCTCCGACCTGTCCTTTTCGATCCAGCCTGGGGAAGTGGTCGCTATTGTCGGCGAGACAGGTTGCGGAAAGTCCACGGCTTTGTCGCTATTGCTCGGTCTTCAGGAGCCGAGCCATGGCTCGGTGCGCGTTCTCGAGGTTGATCCATTCAAGGATTTTCATGCCTTGAAAGGAAAGCTAGGCATTATTTTCCAGAATGATCGGCTGCTTCCCTGGCGCACGGCGATCGAGAACGTCGCATTCGGGATGGAGATTCTGCACATTTCCAACTCCGAGCGGATGCAAAGGGCAGCGCACTGGCTGGCCCGGGTGGGGTTGGAGCGGTTTTCAAATTCATATCCGCATCAGTTGTCGGGCGGCATGCGTCAGCGCGTTTCGATCGCGAGAACATTCGCCCTCAATCCTCCGCTTCTGCTGGCTGACGAAGCGTTTTCGGCGCTCGACGAGATCACCGCAACCGCGCTTCGCAATGATCTGCTGACCATGATCGGCGAGGAGAGGAAAACCACCATCTTCATCACCCATTCCGTCACCGAAGCGGCGGAGCTGGCGGAGAGGGTTCTGGTGTTCGGAAGGCCGGGGCGTGTTCTCTCCGAAGTGCGGGCGAAGGATTTGATTGCGACCGGAGGAACGCATGCAGACGTTGCCTCCGAGATTCGCGAGAGCATGAAATCCGCCAGATCGACCTCGGCCTATTCCGTCGCATGACCGGGGTGGACCCCGCAGGGCCGTCATTCCTTGCAATGCCGCCTGCGGAGCAATCGCGCTGTTCGGCGCGCCGGCGCAGTCGTCATGTGCGCGGGCCTATCAATCGTGCGACATGCGATACCATCCGCGTTGTCCGCTCAAGCCGGCTTGAGAATTGGACGCCGGTCATGGCGCAACAATCGCTTGATGGGCTGTTTCCGCTTCAATCGTCTCCGCAATCACTTCCAGCCAGCGGCCGCGCTGCTCCTGCAGCCGGATGGCCGCTGCCTTCGCGCTGTCCCGCATCTGCGGCAGGCGATCGAGCATGATCGTCAATTGCTCGCTGAACATGCGCCCATCGAACGGCTCGGGGATCACGAGGCCGGCGCCCGTGCGCTGCACTTCGTCGGCATAGCCGCAGATCGCCGACACGATGGCCGGCGTGCCGGCGAGCAGGGCCTCGCCGATTACCTGGCCCGCGGCCTCGTTGCGCGCCGGATGGGCGAGGAAATCGGCGGCGAACATCGGATCCATCACATTCGTCATATAAGGCAGGACGTGAACGCGCTCTGCGATGCCTGATGCGCGGGCCTGCTGCATGATCCAGCCGTCCGATGAGCCGGCGACCAGAAGATGGAGCGTGGGATGATCAACCAGCGCGGCGAGGGTGCGGTCGACCCCCTTCTGTCTCGGCTTGACGGCGACCGAGACCGCCACGACCGCATCGCGCGGCAGTTTCAGCTCGTCCCGAATCCGTTCGCGGCTTGCGGGGTTTTTCGCGGCGTCATAGCGCTCGTCATGCAGGATCAGCGGCAGCACCATGGCGCGTGATGCGTCGAACCCATAGGCGGCGGCGTATTCGTCACGTTGCCGCCCGGTCAAGAAGAAGAAGCGGGTTCGCGACGGCGGCGCAAACACCCCGCGTTCGAGCGCGAGATACGTCCTGCGGCGCGGCAGCCACCTGCGCCAGCCGGCCTTGCGCGCGGCGATAGCGGCGTCGGCGGCAAAGTGAAAATCTGCGCCCGGCACTCTGTCGAACGTCAGCACGGCGTCGGGGCGTTCGGCCGCGAGTGAGGTCGCTACGGCTCGGGCGAAGTTGCGCATCCGTGCGTGGTTGGACAGCCCTTGCCGGGGCAGAGTGGTCACACGCAGAGGGGCAAGGTCTGGCGTTGCCGGCGAGGTGGTGGCGACCACCACGTCATGGCCGCGCGCGTGCAAGGCCCGCGCCACCGCGAGGCAGTCGCGCTCCTTGCCGCCACGCCCCTCAAGCTGGAAAACGGCCAAAACAACCTTCATGGCCACCTTTCGGAAGCGAAAAATATCGATGGGCGATGCGTTGCGCGCGGCATTGCAAAGTCGGGCGGGATCAAGTGTAACGGTACACAGGGCGGCCGGGACTTGTCGAGCCGTGGACGCCGATCCGGCGTGAGTGGCCGAAAAACGGGCAGGGGATGTCGGCGCGCGCTGTCAGGGAAAGCGAAGTGATCTCGCAGGGGGGAGCCCGGCTTGCCGTGGCCTGCGTGCCTTTGGCGATTGCCTGCGCCTTCCTGTGGCCGGGCGGCGCGGATATCGCTTCGGTCATTCTCGTGGTGATCGGGGTCGCGGTTCTGCTGCGCGCCCGCGGCCTTGCGGCCCCGCCGCCGCTCGCTCTCGCCGGTCTGTGGATTGCGTTTCTTCTGCTGGTGGCGATCTACGCGATGGCCTGGGGCGCGCCAGGCCGTCCGTTCAAGGGGCTGGAGAAACATCTTCCGCTCGCGCTGGGGCCGTTCGTAGCCGTCGCCCTGAGCGCCGCCTGTCACCGGCTGGGCTTCGACTTCAACCGCCTGGTGGCGCTTTTTCTGACGGGGCTTGTCGGCGGCGCGCTGGTGATGCTGGTCCGTAGCGGCGCGCTTGGCATGTTCGCTCATGGCTGGCCGCAATTTTCCGACGATCTGCTGGGCAAGGTCAATCGCAACTATGCGGCGCTCGCCTGCGGCGTTGCCCTGATCGCGATCGTGGCGCTGACCGCCTATCTGGCGGCGGCCAAACATATTCGCATGTTATGGCGCGCTGGTGCGATCGCCGGACTGGCGCTGATCTTTCTCGGCACGGGCGTTTTTCTCGCCATGCTGCAAAGCCGGACGGCCTACGCGGCGACCGCGATTGGATTGGCGATCTGGTGCGGGTTGGTGATGCGGGCAGGCTGGCGCGGCGCCGGTCTGCGCGCCGGGCTGGCCGTTCCGGCCACCATCGTCGTTGTGGCGGCAGCTTGTGTCGCCTTCTACTTTCCGCTGATCAGCGAACGCATCAGCGCGGGCGGATCGACCGCGGTTTACCTGACGCAAATGTACGAAATGCTGCGAGGCAACGCCGTCGATGCGGCCTCGCTGTCGATGATCGGCGCGGAGCGCCTGCAGCTCGTCGCCGTCGCCCTTGATCTGATTCGCCAGCGCCCCTGGCTCGGGTGGGGACCCGACGCCTCGCAACTGATCACGCTGTTTTCGCCCTATGCCGACATCCGATACCTGACCCAGTTCCACAATGGCTATCTGCAGGTGCTGGTCTCGTTCGGCGTCATCGGCGGGATTCTCAATGCCGCGCTTGTCGTGGCGCTGCTGTGGTCGGCGCTGCGCCGCCGCCGCGCGCTGTCGGCGGACCGCCTTGCGCCGCCGTTGTTTGCCGCGACGGTTGCGCTGGTGGCCTATGTGCTCGTTACCAATGTCACGGAAAGCATCATCTTCGTGAAGCCGGTCGCAATCATCTGCATGATCCTCGCGGCACTGGCCTGCATGAAGGACCGGGCAACAACGGGCGACATTGTTCGGCAGCATTGATCCGCATTATAGACGACGCGGGTGAAGAGAACATGAACCCGATGAAGATGCGGGCCTCGCGGTGTCTTTGTGCGGAGCGCTTAAGCAGGAATGCGCACTTTGGCGCAGGAAGAGAGAATGCTTAACGAATATGCTTGATCATCCCCGCATGCCATGGGGGTGGATTGCGATGCGACTGTTTGGTTCTTCGAACGAGCTGGCTTCCAAAATCGAAGCAATTGATCGCTCGCATGCGATCATCGAGTTCGGTCTGGACGGAACGATCCTGACCGCGAACGCGAATTTCCTGAACGTTGTCGGTTATCGGCTGGAGGAAATCCGGGGCAAGCACCACAGTATCTTCGTGGCCGAGGATGAGAAGCGCAGCGCCGGCTATCGCGAATTCTGGGACAGGCTGCGCCATGGCGAGTTCCAGTCCGGCGAATTCCAGCGGATCGGCAAGGACGGTCACACGGTCTGGATTCAGGCCGCCTATGACCCGCTGCTCGACCGGAGCGGCAAGCCGTTCAAGATCATCAAGTTTGCTTTCGACATCACCGCGCAGAAGATGCGAAGCGCCGACAGCGAAGGGCAAATCAGGGCGATCCACAAGTCGCAGGCCGTGATCGAATTTGACCTCGATGGCACAATCCTGACCGCCAACGAGAATTTTCTCAACGCGCTGGGCTATCGTTTCGACGAAATCAAGGGCAAGCATCACAGCATCTTCGTCGAGGCTGACTATCGCGGCAGCGCTGCCTATCAGGAGTTCTGGCGCCTGCTGCGTGGCGGCGAATATCAGAGCGGTGAGTTCAAGCGCATCGGTAAGGCGGGCAACGAGGTCTGGATCCAGGCTTCCTACAATCCGATTCACGACGTCGACGGTCGCCCGACCAGGATCGTCAAGTTCGCGACCGACATCACCGCGCAGGTCGCGGACCGGATCCGCCGCGGCAACATCCAGAAGTCGATCGATGTCGACCTCGGACACATCACCGATGCCGTGACCGCCACGTCGGAGCGGATTTCGACCGCGGTCAGCGCCTCCACCCAGACGTCGTCGAACATGCAGGCGGTCGCATCCGGGGCTGAAGAGCTTGCCGCATCGGTTGGCGAAATCAGCCGTCAGGCCTCCAACGCGCTCGACATCTCGACTCGCGCGGTGCAACAGGCCAACGAGACCGGCACCATCGTGTCGGGTCTCGCCATCGCCGCGCAGAAGATCGGCGATGTCATCAAGCTCATCAACAATATCGCGGATCAGACCAACCTGCTGGCGCTCAACGCAACGATCGAGGCGGCGCGCGCCGGCGAGGCGGGACGAGGCTTTGCCGTGGTGGCGTCGGAGGTGAAGAGCCTTGCGGCGCAGACCGCCAAGGCGACCGACGAGATCAGCGGTCAGATCGCCGAGGTGCAGGGCACAACGGCCAGTGCGGTCACCGTGATCGAAGGGATCACCGAGACCATCTCGAAGATCAATGAAATCTCCGCGGCGATCGCCGCCTCCGTCGAGGAGCAGGCCGCGGTGACGCAAAGCATCTCCTCCAACATGCAGGTGGCGGCGCGCGGCGTCAGCGAGATCGACAACAGCATGAAGGAGATTGCGGAAGCGACACAGTCGGTCGACGTCGCGACGCACAAGGTGAAGGAATCCTCGCGGGCGCTCGGCTAGGCGGTCCGCCCGGTGCTGGCTATTGCTGCGGCTTGATGCCGTTGATCCTGCTCACGGCGGAGCGAACGTCCGGAAGCACCTCGGGGAGAATGGCGTGTACCTCGTCCGCGGTCATGCCCGGCTTGATGCGCGGATCGTACAGGATGTTGAGCAGAAGCTGGTCGTAGATGTCGAAGAAGCCCATCGAGACGTTGTCGTTGAACATCGTCCATGGCACCGAATCGGTGTCGTTGATGGGGCCGAGCGATTGCAGCATTTCCTCATAGGCGCAATCGAGGAACACGAAGTCGCCGGCATCGACCGCCAGAATGACTTCGGCATGCTCGATTTCGTAGCGCTCGTTCTTGCGGAAGCCGGAGAGACATTGCGGATCGAGTGACCTGCGGATTTCGCGCGCCTTTTCGTTGCCGTAGAATTTGCGCACCGCCTTGTCGAGGTCGCGATCCCGCACCAGGTTCACCACCATGTTGGCGCCTTCGCGTACCGGCGTGATCGCGATGTCGAGCGTGGGAATGCGCTGGGCGATGTCGGCGGTGACTTTGGCGACCTGATTTTGCCGATCGCCCCGCGCCGGGCCATCGATGAAGATGCGCACCGGTCCGTTATATTTGCGGATGCGGTCGATCCGCCCGGCAAGATGGTATTCGGCGCCGAACGCGATCTTCATGAAGCCGGCGGTGATCTGGGTGTCGGTGAAGTCGGTTTTCTGGACACGGCGGTGCGAGGCGATGGCGGAGTTTTCTGCAGCGGCTGGAATCGCCGGTGCAAGGCTCGCCGCGGCAAGCACGGTCGCCCATGCGTATGTCCGGATCGGATCCATGCCGGCAGCTAGCCGTAACTTGCAGCCGGGCGCAAGGCTGGGCGCGAGAGGCCGACGCGGGAACGGACGGGATAAAAAAACAAAAGGCCCGGCGTCGCGCCGGGCCCTGGTGTGACACAAGCGCTGTTTTTCAGTTCTTGACGTAAACCGTCGCGCCGACCGAGACGCGATTGTAGAGGTCGATCACGTCTTCGTTGACCATCCGGAAGCAGCCCGAGGAGACGGCCTGGCCGATGGTTTCCGGCTCGTTCGAGCCGTGGATGCGATACAGCGTCGATCCGAGATAGATGGCGCGGGCGCCAAGCGGATTGTCGGGGCCACCCACCATATGGCGGGGCAGGTCGGGACGGCGCGCCAGCATCTGGCTCGGCGGCGTCCAACTCGGCCATTCTTTTTTGGCGGTAACGCGATGGACGCCGCTCCAGCGGAAGCCGTCGCGGCCGACGCCGATGCCATAGCGCAGGGCCTGTCCGTTCCCGGTCACGAGAAAGAGACGGCGCTGCTTGGTGTCGATGATGATGCTGCCCGGAGCGTAATTGCCTTCAAATGCAACCGTGGTCCGCGGAATCGGGCCGGAGCCGCGGGGGCCGGAAAACAGATTCGGAAAAAGCACTTCGAGCCCGTTCTCCGCAGCGGCGAGGCCGGTTCCGGCGGCCAGGATTCCCGCGGTAAGCAGGACGGTGAAAAAACGTTTCATCAAGCCTCTTCGCTCCCTGAAAAATGGCCTCCGGTGGAAGGCTTCGTCATGTCCAGAAAGGCCATATTTCCACCGCACGCGCAACCCACGGCCCCGTGAGCGGTTGTCATGGCTTGTGATCCGGCTGGGCGGGAATGAGACCATTGCCGGTGTCTTGTTTTCCGTGCGGGATGGTTTGCGTGCGACCATGACGATGTTTCAGGGCACTTCTTTCAATCCGCAGACGCTCGCGCTGATGCGGCGTGTGCTGGAGGAGGCAGTGGAGACGCTGCCGTATCCGGTGCCGTCGGGCTGCGTGCAGGCGCTCGCCAGAAACATCATCGACCTTGCGGCGCAGGGCGAGCGTGATCCGCAGCTCATGAAGCTGCTCGCGTTGCTGGCGCTGCGCTCGAGATCAACCGGTTAGGCGAGCAGCGGGGCAATCTGACGCGCCGGCCTGCACGACGCCGGCGTGGAACCATGCTCCGATGTCCGTGTTGAGTTGGTTGCGTTCAACTCCAGCCCATGGGGAAGATCGATGACCGATATTGATCGCGGATTTGCGGCAACGATGCTGGGCGAGGCCGTGCTGCGGCTGTGGGGCAATCTGCCAGTGGCAATTCAGGAGCAGATCTTCAACGCTTCGGTTCATGATCAGGAAGCCTCGCGCACCAAGCTTGCGCAGTTCCTGCATGACGTGCATCCGCGGACGCTCGCCCGTTCCGTCGCATCCTGACGCCGTTCTGTCGTCGCCCGGCGCTGCCGCATGATGTCCGCCGGAAGCGGCAGTGTGGGTAGCGCGCGCAGGTGTGTGGGTAACCAACGTGGGGATGGACGGCGGGGATGGACGGCGGGGATGATGGTGGGCGCACAAGGGATCGAACCTTGGACCTCTCCCGTGTGAAGGGAACGCTCTCCCGCTGAGCTATGCGCCCGAAACGGACTGCCCGGTCCGTTTGACGGGGCGATTTATGAAGGTGTGGGGGGAGGTGTCAAGCGCGCTGACCGCGATCCGGGGCGGTGAAGCCCTTTTTTGCGGTTTTTCCGGCGCGTTGCGTGCGCCGGCAGGCGTTATCGGAGCGACGCCCGGTTTTGCGCGGCGTGGGTCTGGAGCGCGCGAATCCGCTGGGCGAGGCTGCCCTTGGGCTCATTGTTGGCAGAGCCGTTTGCCGCCGCGGCGACGGCGATATTGCTCATCGTCGGCTTGGTCTGTTCCGCCGCCAGGATGGCCTCGATCGGAGAATCGGGCCCTTCGAGGGTCGCTGTCAGTCTGGCGACCTCGGCGGCGATCTCGCTGATCCGTTCGCGCAACAGCGCGTCGTCCGCGGACGGGCTGGCTGCCGGCCCGTCGGCATTTGCAGGCTGTTGATGCAAGGCCAGCGCGGCCTCGGTCTCCTTGCGCCGCATCGCGATCTCGGCGTCGCGCTCCGCCAGCGTCGTGTCCTGCGCCGCGATCCGTTCTTCGAGCTCCCTGATCCGCTTGCCGATGTCGGCGACCTCGCCGCTTTTGGTCGCGAGAGCGCGTTCGAGATTGGCAAAGCGGCTTTCGACCTCTTCGGTCCCGGCGCGGGCGGCGGCGAGCGCGGCGGTCTGCTCGGACAGCGCGGCGTTCAGCTTCGCGATTTCGGCCTGCCGCTCGCCGAGCGTCCGCTCGGCATCCTGCAGGGACTGTGCTCGGGCCGCGATATCGGCCTCGGCGGCGCGAAGCTGCTCCTGCAACGCCTTCTCGCGCGCTTCGGTTGCGAAAATAGAGGCGCTCTTTTCGCCGAGCTCCAATTTCAGCCGGTTGATGGCGTCGGATTTCTTGCCGAGCTCGGCAAGCTGGCTGGTGGTCTTGTTCTTGAGCTGCTCGACATTCATCTCGAGCCGCCGCGCCGACATCGCGAATTCGGCGCGCAACTGATCCTTGTCGGCCTGAATTTCCGCCATCGACAACGGCGTGGCGGCCTCGAGCCGCCGGATCGTCAGCCGCACCGCGCGGTTATGCACCAGCGGGACGACCATCAGCCCGCACAGCATCGAGACCAGGAAACCGATCGCCAGATACATGATCGGCTCGACCATCACGCCATCTCCTTGCCAGTGATCCGCCCCCGCTTTGTCCCCAAACAGGGCCGGCCGGCGGACCCGCCGGTTATCATGGATCGGCGGTTTTGTCACAACAGCGGCGCGGCGAGCCTGCCGCCGGACAAGCGTGGTCCCGGATGCCTTGCCTGGCGCCGGAGGCCGCTACCTAGAACGGATTCCAGGTCGCCTGCGGAGTGAACTTCAGATAGCCGACATTGGCCCCGAGCCGCAGGCCGACGCCGGAGCGGATCGGCACCAGCACCACGCCGTTTGCGGTCAGCGCTGTCATGCCGAATCCGCCGATGAAATAGGCGGAGCCGTCGAGGCCCGCGAAGCGCTGATAGATCGCCTCGGTGGCCGGCAGATTGTAGACCAGCATCATGGTGCGCGCCCCGTCGCCGCCCCAGTCGAAGCCGACCGAGGGGCCCTGCCAGTACACCCGCAGGTCGCCGGCATTCTTGGTGTAGAGCGTACCCTCGCCGTAGCGCAGGCCGGCGACGATGGCGCCGCTGCCTTCCTCGCCGAGGACATAGCCGTTCGGCAAGCCCCAGCGGCTCACCGCGCGCTCCATCACCGAGGCGAGGCCGCGCGAGACATTGCCGAAGAACCGATGCCCGGCGCCGAGCAATTCGTCGGTGCGGTAGGTGTCGGATCTTGCGGCGCGCTGGGCCGAGGCGGGAAGGGTGAACGAGATCGTGGCAAGAAAGACAAGGGCAACCAGACGTGATGCGAATGCCATGAAAGAACCTCTTGGACCAATAGCGGCTTCGGCACGATCGCTTAACGCCTTGCTGACCGGCGTCCCCTAAGCTGTGCCATCCCGACTCAAAATCTTATCGGCACCAACTATGACGGCACGGCGGCAGGAAAATAAAGGGCGGCGGTTTTGGCTGGGCCGGCGGGGGCATGGCGTTGCCGCGCGCTCCGTGGCGGGCGCCGCGCGCGGCCTTGGAATTGTCGGTTTGCTGATGCTGGCCGGCTCGTTCATCGCGATGAATGCCGGCCCGCTGCATGCCGCGTTTACCGAGCGCGTGGTGTCGGACCGGTACACGGGCCTTGCCATCGGCGGCTACGACCCGGTGGCCTATTTCACCGACGCGCAGGCCCTGGCCGGCGAGCCGGGGTTCGAAGCCGAGCAGGGCGGCGCGGTCTGGCGCTTCCGCAACGCCGACAACCGCAGGTTCTTTCTCGCCCGTCCCGACGTCTATGCTCCGCAATTCGGCGGCTACGATCCGGTCGATCTGGCGCGGGGCGCCATCGTCGCCGGCCGCCCGCAGCTCTGGCTGGTCGCCGGGGGCCGGCTTTATCTGTTCAGCCGCGAGGACAATCGCGATGCGTTCGCAGCCTCGCCGGCGCGCCTCGCCGGCGAGGCTGCCAGCCGCTGGCCGGCCCTCAGCGCCACGCTGGCGGACTACTGACCACGTGTGGCGTCGCTTTTAAGGGTGTTTCCACCCGGTCGCGGCGGCCGGATCGCCCCAGGCGATAAAATCAGGCACCAGATAGTGGCCCGGCGTGGTCCCGAACCGGAGCGGCGCGCCGCTGCTATCGGTGATATGGCCGCCCGCGGCGGTGACGATGGCGTGCCCGGCGGCGATGTCCCACTCGGAGGTCGGCGATAGCCGCGGATAGACGTCGATCGTCCCCTCCGCGACCCGGCACAGCTTGATGGCGGAGCCCAGCCTTTCGCGGATGGCGCCGGGCCTGGCGGCGATGAAAGCTTCGGTGCGGGGATCGCCATGGGAGCGGCTGACGCCGGCGACCCAGGGCTGGCCGGGCGCGGGATGCGGCCGGGTTCGGATCGGTTGGGCGGCCTGGGGTAGGCCGTCGGCGCCGATCGGAAGCCGCTCGGCCCTCTCGCCGACGATGGCGCGCCAGATCATGCCGAGGGCCGGGGCGCCGATGATGCCGAGCAGCGGCTCGTCATGGGTGATCAGCGCAAGATTGATGGTGAACTCGCCGCGCCCGGCGATGAACTCCCGTGTGCCGTCGAGCGGATCGATCAGGAAGAAACTGCTGCCGGCCGGGATGGCGACGGACTGGCAGCGCTCCTCGGACAAAGCGGGGATGTCGGGAGCGATCTGCGCCAGTCCCTCGGCGATGATGCGGTCGGCGATCAGATCGGCCTCGCTGACCGGCGAGCCGTCAGCCTTGTCGGCCATGCTCATGGCGCGGCGGTTGATGGCGGCGACCGCGCCGCACGCCTTGGCGATGAGGGCGGTCAGCGGTTCGATCAGGGCCCGCGCGGCGGGCGCATCGACCTGGCGTTCGCCCTGCGGAATCGGACTACCCATCGCGGCGCCCGCAGGCAAGCAGTCGGGAAGACGGATGCGCCATCATGTCCAATCGGGTTCCCAATCGGCTGTTGTCAATGCGCCGCTTCGGTGGCCGCGGCTGGATTCGCAGTGTATCCATACGCTTGATGATTCGCCGCGTCAGTTGCGCACTCCGCTCGTTTCGCAATCAATAGCAGGAAAATCGTATGTCTGGCACGTCCGGCCTCGCCCCCGATGCTCTCGATCTTGCCGCCCTGCTGTGCTCGCGGGTCTGTCACGATCTGATCAACCCGGTTGGCGCGATCGTCAACGGCCTCGAGGTGATGGACAGCAGCAACAAGGCCGAGGATCGCGAGTTCGCCCTCGACCTCATCCGCAAGAGCGCGACCAGCACCTCCGCCCGTCTGCAGTTCTGCCGCATTGCCTATGGCGCCGCGGGCTCCGCCGGCACCCAGATCGATCTCGGCGACGCGCAGAAGGTGGCGCGGGGACATCTGGAGGATGCCAAGACCAAGCTGACCTGGAATCTGCCGCACATGTTCATGGCCAAGAACCGGGTGAAGCTGCTGCTGAACATGCTGGTGATCGCCCAACAGGCGATCCCGCGTGGCGGCGAACTGATCGCCGATCCGCTCGGCGAAGGCGAGACCATGGGCTTTCGCGTGCGCGCGAGCGGTCAGAACGCCCGCGAGCCGCACAACATGAGCGAGCAGCTCAACCTCGCCAATGCCGGCAACGTCACCGCACATGCGGTGCAGCCTTATTACACGGCGCTGCTGGCGCAGGACTGCGGTCTTGCGATCGCGCTGGCGGTAGAGACCGACGCGGTAATCGTCACCGCGTCCTGACGCGCCCGCTTCTTAACAAATCCTTGCGGCGGCATTCGGATGCGAATGTCGCCGTTGAGCGTTTGTTTGGCGTCTCCTTTTTCTTTTGCTCAACCATTATTAAACGCTTTGCATGGAAACTGGCCGGATATGGCGTGGCGTATTTGTACTCCTGCGTGAAGGCTGGTTTTCATGGACGATTTGCTGAGAGAATTCCTCACGGAGACCAACGAGAGTCTCGATACCGTTGACAATCAGCTGGTCAAATTCGAGCAGGACCCCAACAACGCGAAGATTCTCGATAACATTTTCCGGCTCGTTCATACCATCAAGGGGACCTGCGGCTTCCTCGGTTTGCCGAGGCTGGAGTCGCTGGCGCACGCCGCTGAAACCCTGATGGGCAAATTTCGCGACGGCATGCCGGTAACCGGCGAGGCCGTCACGCTGATCCTTGCGACAATCGATCGCATCAAGGACATTCTCGGCCAGCTCGAGGCCAACGAGGCCGAGCCCGAAGGCAGCGATCCGGATCTGATCGACGCGCTCAACCATATGGTGGACGTCGGCATGAAGGCGATGTCCGCCGATGCCGCACAGGAGACGCCTGTCACCGAAGGCACGCTGGTTGTGCAAACCCTCGAACGCGAACTGCGTCCGGGCGAGGTGTCGCTGGACGAACTCGAACGCGCATTCCGCGAAACCGAGACCGAAGTGTCCTCGCCTTCCATCGCTCCCGAGGCGGCGGCTCCGGCGGCGCAGCCTGCGCCGGCTCCCGCCAAGCCCGTGGCGAAACCCGTCGCCAAGGCCGGCAAGAAAGCCGGCGGCGAGAGCGAGGGATCGGACGCCGACAAGGTCTCGGCGCAGTCCATTCGCGTCAACGTCGATACGCTTGAGCATCTGATGACGATGGTCTCGGAACTGGTTCTTACCCGCAACCAGTTGCTGGAAATCAGCCGCCGTCACGAGGATAACGAATTCAAGGTGCCGCTGCAGCGGCTGTCCAACGTCACCGCCGAGTTGCAGGAAGGCGTGATGAAGACGCGCATGCAGCCGATCGGCAATGCGTGGCAGAAGCTGCCGCGCATCGTGCGCGACCTGTCGGCTGAACTCGGCAAGCAGATCGAGCTGGAGATGCACGGCGCCGACACCGAGCTCGATCGCCAAGTGCTCGACCTGATCAAGGACCCGCTGACGCACAT
Organism: Hyphomicrobiales bacterium; assembly: GCA_017305455.1. Lineage (GTDB taxonomy): Bacteria > Pseudomonadota > Alphaproteobacteria > Rhizobiales > Xanthobacteraceae > Afipia. The sequence continues at coordinate 73,300 of JAFKKO010000133.1, forward strand.
GGTGCGCAACTCGGCGGATCACGGGCTGGAAAGCCCGGCCGAGCGCCTCGCCGCCGGCAAGCCGGAGCAGGGCACCATCCGTGTGTCGGCCTATCATGAAGGCGGACACATCATTATCTGCATCGCCGACAACGGCCGCGGTCTCAACACCGAGCGGATCAAGGAAAAGGCGCTGCAGAACGGGATCGTGACCGAAAGCGAACTCGAGAAGATGAGCGAGTCGCAGATCCACAAATTCATCTTCGCGGCCGGCTTCTCGACCGCGGCGACGGTGACCAGCGTGTCGGGCCGCGGCGTCGGCATGGATGTCGTGCGCAACAACATCGACCAGATCGGCGGCAATATCGACGTCAAGTCGGTGCTGGGCGAAGGCTCAAGCTTCACTATCAAGATTCCGCTGACGCTCGCCATCGTTTCGGCGCTGATCGTTGAGGCGGCCGGCGAACGGTTCGCGATCCCGCAGATTTCGGTGGTCGAACTGGTGCGCGCCCGCGCCAACTCCGAACACCGCATCGAGCGGATCAAGGACACGCCGGTGCTGCGCCTGCGCAACAAGCTGCTGCCGCTGCTGCACCTGAAGAAGCTTTTGAACATCGACGCCGGCCAGGCCAGCGATCCGGAGAACGGATTCATCGTGGTGATGCAGGTCGGCAGCCAGACCTTCGGCATCGTCGTCGACGGCGTGTTCCACACCGAGGAAATCGTGGTCAAGCCGATGTCGACCAGGCTGCGGCATATCGGCATGTTCTCGGGCAACACCATCCTCGGCGATGGCGCGGTGATCATGATCATCGATCCGAACGGTATTTCGCAGTCGGTCGGCCACTCGATCGCCGCTCACAGCGAGATGTCGGACGAGAATGCCGCCGCTCGCGCCGGCAGCCCCGAACAGCTCACCTCGCTTCTCGTCTTCAATGCCGGGACCAGCTATCCCAAGGCCGTGCCGCTCGCGCTGGTCACGCGCCTCGAAGAGCTTGCCGTCGAAAAGATCGAGCGCTCCAACGGCCGTCATATGGTGCAGTATCGCGACCAGTTGATGCCGCTGGTGCAGATGGAGGGCGTCACCATCCGCAGCGAGGGCGTGCAGCCGATCCTGGTGTTTGTCGACGATGGCCGTTCGATGGGCCTCGTGGTCGACGAGATCATCGATATTGTGGAGGAGCACCTCAATATCGAGGTTGCGAGCGCGCAGGATGGCATTCTCGGCTCCGCCGTGATCAAGGGTCACGCGACCGAGGTGATCGACGTCGGCCATTTCCTGCCGATGGCGTTCGCCGACTGGTTCATCCGCAAGGACATGCGTGTCTCGGCGACCGCGCAGGATGTCCTGCTGGTCGACGACTCGGCCTTCTTCCGCAACATGCTGGCGCCGGTGCTGAAAGCGGCGGGTTATCGCGTCGCCACCGCCAACAGTGGCACCGAAGGCCTCAACGTCCTGCGTTCGGGCCGGCAGTTCAATGTGATCCTGACGGATATCGAGATGCCCGACATGAACGGCTTCGAGTTCGCCGAAGCCATTCGCGCCGACCAGCGCACTGCAGGCATGCCGATCATCGCGCTGTCGTCGGTGGTCTCGCCGGCCGCCATTGAGCGCGGGCGGCAGGTCGGCTTCCACGATTACGTCGCCAAATTCGATCGCCCCGGACTGATTGCGGCGCTCAAGGAACAGACCTCTCACATCAGCCGCGCGGCGTAAGGACGACACAATGAGCACTCAGATGGATAACGCCGAGTCCGGCGTCACCGAATACGTCACCGCCATGATCGGCGGCCAGTTGTTCGGTCTGCCGATCGCGCGCGTGCAGGACGTGTTCATGCCCGAACGGTTGACGCGGGTGCCGCTGGCGGGAGAGGATGTCGCGGGTGTGCTCAATCTGCGCGGCCGCATCGTCACCGCGATCGACATGCGCGCGCGGCTCGGCCTGCCGAAGAACGACGACGGGCGGCCGGCGATGGCGGTCGGCGTCGATCATCGCGGAGAATCCTATGGCCTGCTGATCGATTCGATCGGCGAGGTGATGAAGCTGTCGGACGATGCCCGCGAGATGAATCCGGCCAATCTCGATCGCCGTATGGAGAAGGTCGCGGGCGGCATCTATCGGCTGGAAGGCCAGTTGATGGTGGTGCTCGATGTCGATCGCGTGCTGGAGATCGCGCCGGACGCGATGGCGGCGTGACGATTAGGGAAATGTGCCCGAACGGGTTCGAGAAAAAAATAGAGGACAGCATGAAGACATGTCTCGTTGTCGATGACTCCAGCGTGATCCGCAAGGTGGCGAGGCGAATCCTCGAAGGACTGGATTTCAGCATTGTCGAGGCCGAGGACGGCGAGAAGGCGCTCGAGGTCTGCAAACGCGGCATGCCCGAGGCGATCCTGCTGGACTGGAACATGCCGGTGATGGATGGTCTCGATTTCCTGCGCAACATGCGCATGATGCCCGGCGGCGACCAGCCGAAAGTGGTGTTCTGCACCACGGAGAACGATGTGGCGCATATTGCGCGTGCGCTTCATGCCGGTGCGAACGAATACATCATGAAGCCGTTCGACAAGGAAATCGTCACCGCGAAGTTCCAGGAAGTCGGCCTGATCTGAGCCGGCTCTCTTCACGGGGCGGTATCCGCCGCCCCGGTTTTTAAGTCAGTCTGCGTGAAGCTGGTAAGTTTATGAGTGTTGATGTCGTCGCGTCCCTAAATCCTGGCCAGGCGCAGGTTGAACCGCTCCGGGTGATGGTCGTCGATGACTCCGCGGTGATCCGCGGGATGATCTCGCGCTGGATCGAAGCCGAGCCGGACATGGCTGTCGCGGCCTCGGTGCGCACCGGCCTCGATGCCGTCAACCAGCTCGAGCGGGTGATGCCCGACGTGATGGTGCTCGACGTCGAGATGCCGGATATGGACGGCATCACCGCGCTGCCCTTGCTGCTGGCGAAGAAGCGCGATCTCATCGTGATCATGGCGTCGACGCTGACCCGCCGCAACGCGGAAGTCAGTCTGAAGGCGCTCTCGCTGGGCGCCAGCGATTACATCCCGAAGCCGGAAAGCACCCGCGAGACCGGCACGGTCGACGTCTTCAAGCGCGATCTGGTTCTGAAAATCCGCTCTTTCGGCGCGCGTTTGCGCCGGCGCGCCACGGTGAGCAGTCCGCCGCTCGCGCCGGCCATGCGCTCGGCGCTTGCGGCTCCCGCCGCCGCGCCGGTTCAGCATGCGACGGCGAAGATCGCGCTGCGTCCGTTTGCCAAGTCGATGCCCCGCGCGCTGCTGATCGGCTCCTCCACCGGCGGTCCGCAGGCGCTGATGACCGTTATCACCGACTTGCGGCCGGTGATCGATCGCGTCCCGGTGCTGGTGACCCAGCATATGCCGCCGACCTTCACCACCATCCTGGCGGAGCATCTGACGCGCGTCTGCAATCGTCCGGTCGGCGAAGCTGTCGATGGCGAGATCGTCAAGGCAGGGCGGGTCTATATCGCGCCGGGTGGTCTGCACATGCGGGTGGCGCGTCAGGGAGCCAACATTGCGATCGCGCTCGATGACGGTCCGCAGGTGAATTTCTGCAAGCCCGCCGTCGATCCGATGTTCATGTCGGCGATCAATGTCTGGCAGAGCGATATCCTGGCCGTCATTCTCACGGGCATGGGGTCGGACGGCATGCGCGGCGGCAAGGATATCGTCGCCGCCGGCGGCAACGTGATTGCCCAGGACGAGGCGAGCAGCGTCGTCTGGGGCATGCCGGGCTCCGCAGCTCAAGCGGGGATTTGCTCCGCCGTGCTGCCGCTCAATCAGATTGCGCAGAAAGTGCAGAAGTTGTTTCAGGGAGATCTTTCGTGAATCCAATCGAATATGATTATTTGCGAAAGCTTCTGAAAGACAGATCGGGTCTCATTCTTTCCGACGACAAGCAGTATCTTGTCGAGAGCAGGCTTCTGCCGCTGGCGCGCAAGGCGGGTCTCGCCGGTCTCGGCGAACTCGTGCTGAAGATGCGTAACGGTTCCGAGAGCACGATTTGCGACGTCGTCGAGGCGATGACGACGAACGAGACGTTCTTTTTTCGTGACAAGATTCCGTTCGATCATTTCAAGGATTCGGTGATCCCGGATCTGCTCAAGGCGCGCGCGGCGCGCAAGAGCCTGCGCATCTGGTGCGCGGCGGCTTCCACCGGGCAGGAGCCGTATTCGCTGGCGATGATCCTGAAGGATATGAGCGCGGCGCTTGCTGGCTGGCGGGTCGAGATCGTCGCGACCGATCTGTCCCAGGAAGTGCTGGAGAAGTGCAAGTCCGGCATCTACAGCCAGTTCGAAGTGCAGCGCGGCCTGCCGATCCAGAAGTTGGTGACGTACTTCAAGCAGGTCGGTGAAACCTGGCAGATCAATCCCGAGATCCGGGCGATGGTGAGCTTCCGCCAGTTGAACCTGCTGAATGATTTCAGCAGCCTCGGCGTCTTCGATGTCATCTTCTGCCGCAACGTGCTGATCTATTTCGACCAGCAGACCAAGGCCGGAATCTTCAGCCGCCTGCTCAAGGTCAACGAGCCGGACGGCTATCTCTTCCTCGGCGCGGCCGAGACGGTGGTCGGCCTGACGGATGCGTACCGGCCCTGTCCGCAGCGTCGCGGTCTCTATCTGCCGCGCACCGCGTTGGTTGCATCGCCCAGCCTGGTGCCGGGGATGGCGACGGGCACCCGAGCTGCGGCGGTGCGCTGAGCGCTGGACGCGCTCGGTCGTCTCGTCTCGTCTCGTCTCGCCTGCCGTGCGAAAGCGCCGCAAAAGGATCTTCCAGAAAAGCAGGCAACAAGCTCTTAGGGTTAATGGAACCTTAAGCAGCGCGGCCTAGTAATGTCATTTTGCAACTTACGGCGCGGGTTCTGACATGGAATTAAGAGATGTTCTCAGCAATGTCGTCGACCTCAGCATGTCTTCGGTCGACGTCAGCGTCACGACCGTCAACATCCTGTCCTATGGCCGCGGTATCCAGAGCGCCGCAACCTCGATGGCCGGCGCGATTGAGGAATTATCCATTTCCATCGGCGAGATCGAGGACTCGGCGCAGCGCTCGTCGCAATCCGCGCGCGAGTCGAGCGAACTGACCGGTGCGGGCCTCGACGAACTGTCCAGCCTGCGCAACCAGATTTTGGAGACCCGCCAGACCTTCGGCGCCATCGCCAGCAAGACCGAGGAATTGCGCGACGTCGTGTTAAATCTCGGCAAGGTCGTCGATCTGATCTCGAAGATCGCGGCGCAGACCAATCTCCTGGCGCTCAACGCCACCATCGAGGCGGCGCGGGCCGGCGACCATGGCCGCGGCTTTGCCGTGGTGGCGAGCGAGGTGAAATCGCTGTCGCGCCAGACCAGCGACTCGACCGACGTCATCCGCAAGCAGATCGACACGCTCGGCTCCGCGTTCTCGCAGGTCATCGCCTCGGTCACCAAGTCGCAGGGCGCGGTCGATACGGTGGTGAGCCTGGCCGAGAATGTCGGCCACCGTTTCGAGGGCATCAACCACAACGCCACCTCGATTTCCGACAAGGTCGCCGAGCTCGCCGATATCATTTCGCAGCAAAAGCTCGCAGTCGGGCAGTTGTCGCAGCATATGACGGTGGTCAAGGACCAGAGCAACAACAACCTGGAAGCGGTCGAGAACCTCGCCGATCAGTCCGACCGCAGCGTGCAGCTCATCGAGACCTGGCGCGCCGAGCTCGCCGCCAAGGACATCGAGAACAAGGTCATTTTCCTCGCCAAGGCCGACCACCTGATCTGGAAGAAGCGGCTGCTCGACATGGCGTTCGGCCGCTCCGACCTGAAGGCGTCCGAGCTGACCGATCATACCCTTTGTCGGCTCGGCAAATGGTATTATAGCCCTGACAATCGCATGAGGAATCTGCCGTCGTTCGCGGCGATCGAAACGCCGCACAAGAAGGTGCATTATCACGGCATCGAGGCTGCCAAGCACTTCGAAGCCCATCGGCTCGACGATGGCATGGCGCACTTCCACAAGCTTGAGGCGGCCTCCCAGGAGGTGCTGGAGGCGCTGAACGAACTGGCGCGCCAGACGCTGATGTGAAGACCCGCGCCGCATCTGGTCAGGATTAATGCCTGCGCGCCGATAAAGGGCGCGCGACGTTGTGCGCGACTCGTTCCGCCGCGCAGGTCTCGGAAAGGCCAAGCATCGCGGCCGCTGTAAATTCCCGATTGTAGCGCGCGTGTTGCGCCAGTACGCCTGACCAGGGCCGCCCCGTGGCGGCCCTTTTTGCTGTCAGGGCTGTTTCAAGCGAAATGAGCCGCAAACAAAAACCCCGCCATTCGCGGCGGGGTTCAGGTGGCCATGAAGCAGGAGGAGACGTCAGGCAGGAATGCGGGCCTCGTCCTCGTGCGGTTCGCGCAGCACGTAGCCGCGGCCCCACACGGTCTCGATGAAATTGCGGCCTTCGGAGGCGTTGGCGAGCTTCTTGCGCAGCTTGCAGATGAAGACGTCGATGATCTTCAACTCGGGCTCGTCCATGCCGCCATAGAGGTGGTTGAGGAACATTTCCTTGGTCAGGGTGGTGCCCTTGCGGAGCGAGAGCAGCTCCAGCATCTGATATTCCTTGCCGGTCAGATGCACGCGCTGGCCACCGACCTCGACGGTCTTGGTGT
>JAFKKO010000028.1 GCA_017305455.1 Hyphomicrobiales bacterium
CTGGCCGTGGCGCTGTCGATGGGCGCCTGCGCCAACAAGAACGGCATGGGCGCCGATGGAGCGATGGCGGGTGCCGCGACGCCGGGCAGCCAGCAGGATTTCGTGGTCAATGTCGGCGACCGCGTGTTCTTCGAGAGCGACCAGACCGAACTGTCGCCGCAGGCGATCGCCACGCTCGAGAAGCAGGCGCAGTGGCTGCAGCAGTACAACCGCTACACCTTCACCATCGAAGGCCATGCGGACGAGCGCGGCACGCGCGAATACAACATCGCGCTCGGCGCGCGGCGCGCCCAGTCGGTGCGCAGCTTCCTGGTCTCGCGCGGCATCAGCGCGAACCGCATGCGCACCATCTCCTACGGCAAGGAACGCCCGGTCGCGGTGTGTAACGACATCTCCTGCTGGTCGCAGAACCGCCGCGCGGTCACGGTGCTCAACGCCAGTTCGTGAAGCTGACGGCAACGGCATGACATCACGGCGCCTTCGGGCGCCGTTTTTATTGCCGCAGGTAGCGTCCGCGTGATCGCGCCCCCTGTCGCAAGTCACATTTTTGGCGTACTCCATCCGTCAAGCTTGCGCGCTTTCGACACGAGATTTTTTCAGAGTCGGTCAGATGTCATCCCCCCTTCACATGCGTTTCGCCGTCGCGGCCAGCCTCGCGCTCGCCTGCCTTCCTTCCGTCGCGTGGGCGCAGGCCGACGACATCGATCCGGAAATGCGGATCGAGCGGCTGGAGAACCAGCTTCGCCAGCTCACCGGCCAGAACGAGGAGTTGCAGTACCGCAACCGCCAGCTCGAGGAACAGCTGCGCCAGTTGCAGGGCAGCGCGCCTGCATCCGCCCCCGCCGGGCAGCGTCCCGGCCCGGCAGCGTCGGCCCCCGCGCAGGTGCCGCAGCAGAACGCGCCCTATCCGGCGCAGCAGCCGTATCAGAACCAGCCCTATCAGGGCGCGCCGCAGAATGCCGGCCAGCCCGCGCCGATGGCGCCGACGCCTCCGGGCGGCGGCAGCCGGCGCGGCGATGCGTTCGATCCGAACCAGAGTCCCAACGCGCCGGGCGTGCCGCGCGCGCTCGGCGGCGGTCAGCTTCCGATGGGTGGCAATGCGCAAGGCGGCCGTGCGCCGGGCGAGCCGCTCAACCTGTCGAACAATCCGCAGGGCTATCCCGATCAGGGGTATCAGCAGCAGGGTGCGCCCGCCGGTGGCGCGCCCGCGCCGCTGACCACGCTGCCGCCCTCGGCGACGCCGAAGGACGAGTTCGATCTCGGCATCGGCTACATCCAGCGCAAGGATTATGAGCTGGCCGAAGAAACCATGCGCAATTTCACCGCGAAATATCCGAGCGACCGGCTGGTCGCGGATGCGCAATACTGGCTCGGCGAAAGCCTGTACCAGCGCCAGCGTTATCGCGAGGCCGCCGAATCCTTCCTGTCGGTGACCACCAAATACGACAAGTCCGCCAAGGCGCCAGACGCGCTGCTCCGGCTCGGCCAGTCGCTGGCGGCGCTGAAGGAGAAGGAAGCGGCCTGCGCCGCGTTCGGCGAGATCACGCGCAAATATCCGCGCGCCTCCAGCGGCGTGAAGCAGGGCGTCGCCCGCGAGCAGAAGCGCGTCGGCTGCTGAGCGCATTTACGGCGAACCGCCTCGCGCCAGCGCGGGGCGTTATCCTGCCGAGGGTCGTTCGTTTTTGTCATTGCCGGGCTTGACCCGGCGATCCATCCTTCCTGAAATATCATCGCGGCAGCGAGGCGACGGACGCGAGAAGCATGTCTGCGCGTGTCGCGTCCGGGAATTCCGGGAATTCCGGGAATGATGGGTGCCTTTGCAGATCATGAGCGGGCCCGAGGATAAAAAGACCAGACGCCGGACCGCGCGCACTGCCGAGGCGGTGTCGGCGCAGGAAGCGAAACAGCTTTTCGCCGCGTGGAAATCCGCGCCGGCGCTGCTGCTGGCGGTGTCGGGCGGGCCGGATTCGACCGCCTTGCTCTGGCTCGCGGCGCGCTGGCGCCGCACCCTGAAAGCCGGCCCGCAGATTATCGCCGCCACCGTCGATCACCGCCTGCGCGCCGAATCGGCGCGCGAGGCACGCGAGGTGAGGCGGCTCGCCGCCACGCTCGGCATCGCGCATCGCACGCTGGTCTGGCGCGGCGACAAGCCCGCGAGCGGAATTCCGGCGGCGGCGCGCACCGCGCGCTATGCGCTGCTCGCCAAGGCGGCGCGCCGGGCAGGGGCGAGCGCGGTCGTCACCGCCCATACGCTCGACGATCAGGCCGAGACCGTGCTGATGCGGCTGTCGCGCGGCTCCGGCATTGGCGGGCTCGGCGGCATGGCGCGGGCCTCGCAGCGCGAGGGCATGGCGCTGCTGCGGCCGTTTCTCGAGATTCCCAAGGATCGGCTGGTTGCGACCTTGCGCCGCGCGAAGATCGACTTCGCCAGCGATCCGACCAATCACGACATCGCCTATACACGGCCGCGGCTGCGCGAACTGATGCCGGCGCTGGCCGCGGAAGGCGCCGACGCGCGCAATCTGGCGCGGCTCGCGGCGCGGCTGGCGCGCGCCAACGCCGCGCTCGAACTGATGGCCGATGGCGCGGAGCGCTATCTGCGCCGTCTCGCAGCGGAGGAAACCGCCGGCGCCGTCATCGGTTTCGATCTGGCGGCGTTCGGCCGTCTGTCGGAGGAATTGCAGGTGCGCCTGCTCTGGCGCGCCATCAACCGGATCGGTCACGAGGGGCCGGCCGAACTCGGCAAGGTGGAGACGCTGTTGCGGGCGCTCGACGCGGCCCGAAAGGTCCGTCCGGCGCGGTTTCGGCAGAGTCTGGCCGGCGCGGTGGTCGCGATTGAGCGTGATCGGCTGACCATTCGCCCGGCGCCGCCGCGCCGCCATGGCAAAACCGGCTCGCGCGCGTAAGCGGAACGTGCCCGCTCTTAACCAATTCATTGGGCTCCCGGCGCGATTGCCGTGTTTTCACCCAGAACCCCGGTTAAGATGCGTTAAATAGTCTTGAGCAGTTCCCTTGGCATCCGGGCGGGCGACACCTAGATTGTAACCCAACTGGCGCAGCCAAACCCCAATACTGACGGGGACATATTACAGGCTTGCGATCTTGCGAGCCACGAAGGACACGGAATGAACGCCAATCTGCGCAATTTTGCCCTCTGGGTCATTATCGTTCTGTTGCTGTTGGCGTTGTTCACGCTCTTTCAGAATCCGGGACAGCGTGCCGCCTCCCAGGACATCTCGTTTTCGCAGCTTCTGAACGAGGTCGACCAGAACCGGGTTCGCGATGTCGTGATCCAGGGTCCGGAGATCAACGGCACCTTCACCAACGGTTCGACCTTCCACACCTACGCGCCGAGCGACCCGACGCTGGTCAAGCGCTTGTATGACGGCAAGGTCTCGATCACCGCCAAGCCGCCGGGCGACAACGTGCCGTGGTTCGTCTCGCTCTTGGTATCGTGGCTGCCGTTCATCGCGCTGATCGGCGTGTGGATCTTCATGTCGCGACAGATGCAGGGCGGCGCCGGCAAGGCGATGGGCTTTGGCAAGTCGCGCGCCAAGATGCTGACTGAGGCGCATGGCCGCGTCACCTTTGAGGATGTCGCGGGCGTCGATGAGGCCAAGCAGGATCTGCAGGAGATCGTCGAGTTCCTGCGCGATCCGGGCAAGTTCCAGCGGCTCGGCGGACGGATTCCGCGCGGCGTGCTGCTGGTCGGCCCGCCCGGCACCGGCAAGACCCTGATCGCGCGTGCGGTCGCGGGCGAAGCCAACGTGCCGTTCTTCACCATTTCCGGTTCCGACTTCGTCGAGATGTTCGTCGGCGTCGGCGCTTCGCGCGTGCGCGACATGTTCGAGCAGGCCAAGAAGAACGCGCCCTGCATCATTTTCATCGACGAAATCGATGCGGTCGGCCGTCATCGCGGCGCTGGTCTCGGCGGCGGCAATGACGAGCGCGAGCAGACCCTGAACCAGTTGCTGGTCGAGATGGACGGCTTCGAGGCCAATGAGGGCGTGATCCTGATCGCCGCGACCAACCGTCCCGACGTGCTCGATCCCGCGCTGCTGCGTCCGGGCCGCTTCGACCGTCAGGTCGTGGTGCCGAACCCCGACGTGGTCGGCCGCGAGCAGATCCTCAAGGTTCACGTCCGCAAGGTGCCGCTGGCCCCCGATATCAACCTCAAGACCATCGCGCGCGGCACGCCGGGCTTCTCCGGCGCCGACCTGATGAACCTCGTGAACGAGGCCGCGCTCACCGCCGCACGCCGCAACAAGCGCATGGTGACGCAGGCCGAGTTCGAGGAGGCCAAGGACAAGGTGATGATGGGCGCCGAGCGCAAGTCGCTCGTCATGACCGAGGAAGAGAAGCTGCTGACGGCCTATCACGAGGGCGGCCACGCCATCGTCGGCCTCAACGTCGT
>JAFKKO010000029.1 GCA_017305455.1 Hyphomicrobiales bacterium
CTCGGCGATACCTCGGGCCTCTATCACGGCACCCAGCAGATCAACCAGGGCCAGATGGACCGCTGGTCGATCGTCACCACGCTGAACTATCTGCCGCATGACGAGGAAGTCGAGATCGTGCTCGCCAAGGCCAAGCACTATCGCAACGATGCCGGCCGCGACACCGTCAACAAGATGGTGCGGCTTGCCGACCTCACGCGCAACGCCTTCGCCAACGGCGATCTGTCCACGGTGATGAGCCCGCGCACGGTGATCACCTGGGCCGAGAACGCGGAAATTTTCGGCGATCTTGGTTTTGCGTTCCGCGTCACCTTCCTCAACAAGTGCGACGAGCTCGAGCGTCCGCTGGTCGCCGAGTTCTATCAGCGCTGCTTCAACGTCGAGCTGCCGGAATCGGCGGTCAACGTGGCGCTGAGCTGAGTTAATGTCCCTCTCCCCTTGCGGGAGAGGGTGCCGAGCAGCGCAGGCTGCGAGGCGGGTGAGGGGTTCGGCACGGCAATTTTCCCCTCACGCGGCTCGCCTTCGCTTCGCTCCGGCGATCCACCCTCTCCCACAAGGGGAGAGGGGACAAAGGATGCAAGATCGCACCGATGACCACATCCAACGTCAAGTTCAAGCCGAACTCCAAGGAATCGCCGACCGAACCGTTCAAGCGGGCGGTGACCTCGGCGCTGCGCGCGATCGCCAAGCAGCCCGAGCTTGAAGTGACGTATTCCGCCGAGCGCCCCGGTCTTGCGCCAGGCAAGGCGCGGCTGCCGGAGCCGGCGCGCAAGCTGAGCAGGAAGGACGCCGCGATCGTGCGCGGCCATGCCGATTCGGTCGCGTTGCGTCTCGCCTGTCACGATCCCAAGCTGCATCGCAAACTGTCGCCGGCGAGCGGGCAGGCGCGCAGCGTGTTCGAGGCGGTGGAGCAGGCGCGGGTCGAGGCGATCGGCGCGCGGCGCATGAGCGGCGTCGCCAAGAATCTGACCGCGATGCTCGACGACCATTTTCATCGCGGCAAGTTCGACGAGATCACCAGCCGGGCCGATGCGCCGCTCGCCGATGCGCTGGCGCTGCTGGTGCGCGAGCGCCTCACCGGCATGGCGCCGCCGGTCGCGGCGCGGCGCATGGTCGATCTGTGGCGTCCGATCCTGGAGGAAAAGATCGGCTCGCGTCTGGATCGGCTCGATGGCGCCACCGAGGATCAGGCGAGGTTCGGCGAACTGGTCCACGATCTGCTGACCGCGCTTGAAATCAACGACGAGCGCTCGTCCGATCAGGACGAGAACGAGGAAGAGGACGAAACCCGGCCGGGCGAAGCGGGGCAGTCCGGCGAGGAGGGCGAGTCCGACACCGAGAGCGGCGAGGATATCAGCGCCGAGCAGGCGCAGCCCTCGACCGAGAGCGCATCCGAGAACGCCATGGACAGCGCGCAGGCCGCCGACGGCGACGCGCTCGACGATGGCGATCTGGCCGATGACGATCAGCCGGGCGAGGCGACCCGGCCCAACAGCCACAGCGCCAACGAGCCGCGCGGCCCCGAATATCACGCCTTCGCGCCGAAATTCGACGAGGTGGTGTCGGCCGAGGATCTGTGCGATCCGGACGAACTCAATCGTCTGCGGGGCTATCTCGACAAGCAGCTCGCGCATCTGCAGCACATCGTGGCGCGGCTCGCCAACCGCCTGCAGAGAAAGTTGATGGCGCAGCAGAACCGCGCCTGGGAATTCGATCTGGAGGAAGGCATCCTCGATCCGGCGCGGCTGTCGCGCGTCGTCACCGATCCGCAGCATCCGCTCTCCTTCATGCGCGAGAAGGAAGCGACCTTCCGCGACACCGTGGTGACGCTGCTGCTCGACAATTCCGGTTCGATGCGCGGCCGCCCGATCACGGTGGCGGCGACCTGCGCCGATATTCTGGCGCGCACGCTGGAGCGTTGCGGCGTCAAGGTCGAAATTCTCGGCTTCACCACGCGGGCGTGGAAGGGCGGCCAGTCGCGCGAGGCGTGGCTTGCCGCCGGCAAGCCGGCCAATCCCGGCCGCCTCAACGATCTGCGCCACATCGTCTACAAATCCGCCGATGCGCCGTGGCGCCGCGCCCGCAAGAACCTCGGTCTGATGATGCGCGAGGGCCTCCTGAAGGAGAACATCGACGGCGAGGCGCTCGACTGGGCGCACAAGCGCCTGCTCGGCCGCGCCGAGCAGCGCAAGATCCTGATGATGATTTCGGACGGCGCGCCGGTCGACGATTCCACGCTGTCGGTCAATGCCGGCAATTATCTCGAACGCCATCTGCGCTGGATCATCGAGGAGATCGAGACCCGCTCGCCGGTGGAGTTGATCGCGATCGGCATCGGCCATGACGTGACGCGGTATTATCGCCGCGCCGTGACCATCGTCGATGCGGAAGAACTGGGCGGCGCGATCACCGAGAAGCTTGCCGAGCTGTTCACCGAAACGCATGGCGAGACCAAGGCGCCGCCGCCGCGTCGCCGGCTGCATTCCTGATTTCGATGGCGCGTCGGTTCGGGCGCCGCGACATTCTGCGAGGCGCCGCAGTGCTGTGCGGCGCGGGCCTCATGGCCTCGCCGCGCGAGGCGTCGGCGCAGTCCGGGCGCGAGGCCTCTTCCGCGATCGCGCGGCTTGAGGTCAAGGCCCGGCAGATCCGCTCGTTCGATCCGCGCGATGCGTCCCATCTGCGCTATGGCGCGCTGCAATTTCGCAGCGGCCTGGTGCTGACGTCGCCGTTCCGCGCCTTCGGTGGTCTGTCGGCGCTGCGGCTGGATGAAAAGGGCGAGCGCTTCATCGCCTGCAGCGACCGCGCCCACTGGTTCGCCGGGCGTCTGGTCTATGACGGCAAGGCGCTGTCGGGCGTGGCCGACGTCATCTCGGCGCCGATGCAGGGCCCCGACGGACAGAAGATCACGGCGCGCGGCTGGTTCGACACCGAGTCGCTCGCGCTCGATGGCCGCATCGCCTATGTCGGCCTCGAGCGGGTCAACAAAATTCTCCGTTTCGATCTGGCCGAGGGCGATCTGCTGGCGCGCGGGCAGATCGTCGGCGCGCCGGCGCATGTCGCCAGGCTGCCGTTCAATCGCGGACTTGAATCGCTGGTGTTCGTGTCGCGCGCGCACAGCGGCGCAGGCCAGGCGCTCGCCGGCACGCTGATCGCGATCTCCGAGCGCGCGCTCGATGACGATGGCCATATCCGGGCGTTCCTGATCGGCGGCCCGGCGCCGGGAGAATTCTCGATTCGTCATCGCGACGATTTTGATATCAGCGACGCGACGCTGTTGCCGTCCGGCAGTCTGCTTCTGCTCGAACGTAAATTCTCGCTGCTGTCGGGCCTCGGCATCCGCATCCGCCGCGTTCCGATTGCTCAGGTGCGGCCCGGCGCCTTGATCGACGGCGATGTGATCTTCGATGTCGATCTCGGTTACGAGATCGACAATATGGAAGGCATCGATTTTCACATCGAGAGCGGCGAGACCGTGCTGACGCTGATCTCGGACGACAACTTCTCGATGATCCAGCGCACGCTGCTGCTGCAGTTCACGCTGGTCGATGAGTAGGCAAGATGATCGTTGGATGAAACCGGCCCGGATACGACCAAAATTTTCTTTGGACATGTGAAGCCGCGGTCTTATCCTTTCGTCGGACGGACACTGCGAATTTTGCAACAAAGGTAGGATCATCCGGATCGCGGCGATCCCGGATATGTTTATGCCACGTCAGGTGCGCCGCAAAATTCTACTTAAAAACATCAAGGATTATAGAGGCGAAGGTCGGTTTGCGACGCAGCAAACACAGGGCCGCAGGAAATTGTCGCATGACAGGCCCTTGCGTCAGATCGTCTCAGTCCAGAGATTTTGGTATATTAAATACCTGTTCCCGTTGCACCATTAAGCCTCACGGCCGCGTGAGATTGACGGTCGGGTGAAATGAACGTTCGATGAGCCGGCGATAAAGACCGGTTGGGTCCATAGGGAGGTTATGAATGATGCGTACTCGCTACACGGCGAATTGTGCCTTCGCGGCTGTTCTCGGCGCCGCTTTTGCTTTCACGGCTTCGCCGTCACAAGCTGCTTGGGAGCCGACGCGCCCCGTCGAACTGATCGTGCCCGCGGGCACCGGCGGCGGCGCCGACCAGATGGCTCGTGTTGTCCAGGGCATCATCAGCAAGCACAATCTGATGAAGCAGCCGATGATCGTCGTGAACAAGTCCGGCGGCGCAGGCGGCGAAGGCTTCCTCGACGTGAAAGGCTCGCGCAACAATCCGCACAAGCTGATCATCACGCTGTCGAACCTTTTCACCACGCCGCTGGCGACGGGTATTCCTTTCTCCTACAAGGATCTCACGCCGGTCACGATGATGGCGCTCGACGAATTCATCCTCTGGGTGAACGCCGA
>JAFKKO010000030.1 GCA_017305455.1 Hyphomicrobiales bacterium
TCCTCCACGGTCATTTTGCCGCTCGCCGCCGCGCGGCCGCTCTCGCCGCCACCCCGTCCTGCCGCTGCGTCCTGCGCGTTCTGACGCCAGGCGGGAAACCGGCGGTCCAGATAACTTTCCAGAAGGGCCCAGCTCTCGCCGTCGAAGCCACGCGCCAGAGCAAGCAGCCCGTCGAGCGTGAACTCGTCCAGCCGACGCCCCGCTTCGGGGCCGGACGTCAGACGCCCGTCAAGCGCGCCGGTGTCGTGGTCGAGCGTCATCTCTATAAACTGGGAACGTACTTCGGACTTCTGCCCGTCTGATTTGCGAGCCCCCGCGCCCCAATTACCCCACGCCGCGCCAAGCTTGGCGCCGAACGGCGACCAGCCGAGCAAGCCCGCGCCGAACACGCCGATCGGGATCGCGACCGCAAACTCGCCGCGCAGACCGATGAACGCGGCGAACGCCAGCGCCAACACGCCGCCTCCACCACGGATCAGCCGCGCCAGAAACTTCGGATCGGCACCCTTGATGACGTTCAGCGCCACATAGATCAGCGCAACAGCAATGATGCCTGCGATCAGCGTCGGCATGACTTAAGCTTCCCGGACCTTCCTTTTCACTTGTCGCAGAACACAGGCGGACAGCGCAATCTCTGCTTTCAGCGCAGTTGCGTCAGCAGCGCCCGCGCGCTCGAAGCGGTTTGCGACAATCTGGCCAGCGCCTCGCGCCCGCCCGCGGCATAGGCGGCAACCGCCCGCAGCAATTCGCGCAGTTGCGCCGCTGCTCCCGGATCGAACCGGCACCACGCGCCGCCGGACAGCCGCGCGATCTGGCGAAACGCATGCTCGGCGACCGGATCGGAGCCTTCCTGAAACATGAAACAAGGCACCTTGAGCAGCCCAAGCTCGCCCGCCTTGGCGCAAAGCTCGTCGAGGTTCTCCTCCATGGCATCGCCGACAAAGACCAGGGCGCGTACGCTCTCCTTCACCGCCTCGCGCCGCGTCTCGGAGAGCACGCGGCCGATCTGGGTATGCCCACCGACGACGCTGATCTTCGCCATCAGCCGCGCGAGCTGCGCCGTATCGGAGATCCACGGGCTGGCGCGGCATTCGTTGAGGCCACGAAAATACACCAGACGGATATCGAGGCCGCCGATGCTGCCCGCTTCGCGGAACATATCGGCCTGAAGCTGGCAGGCCATATCCCAGGTCGGCTGCCGGCTCATGGTGGCATCGAGCGCGAACACCAGCCGCCCGTTGCCGCCGCCCGCATTGGCCGTCAGCGCCCGCGCCCTGGCGACAAAGGCGGAGATATCGGCCGCCGAAGACGAAGCCTGCGGCACGGACGATGCGCCTTGTGCGGGCGTCTTGGCGGTTGTTTTCGGAACGGTCGGATCGCGAGACATCAGGGTTTGCCGGTGAACCTGCTTTATGTGGAGGCGCGAGGCGCATCGGTCAATGAATCCGGTGCCGGATTCCGGCGGCCTCGTGCCGCACCGCCCGGCAGACACAGACCTTCAGATCGGATGACAATCAGGGTGCCGGATCAATTGGAAGCGCGCGGCGCTACCCGCGCCACCTGTCCCGGCGGCTTGGGAATATCGATCTTGTCGGTGTTGACCGGTGCCAGCGCACTGTCGTCGGTCAGGAATTTCGACAATTCGTTCTCGATGCTGACTTTCAGGCTTTCCGGTCCGCGATCGCTCATGTCGGTGTGCTGATAGCGCGTGGTGACGACCTTGATGCCGGCCTCGCGGCAAATCTCGTCGCTCGGCACCACGCCCGGATCCGGCTTGAAGTGCGGATCGGTCGAGCGGAACGACAGGATCTTGAACGCGCCCTGCGCCAGCGGCACGCGCAGGTTGTCGAGCGTCACCACCTTCTTCACCAGCGCCGGATGCTTTTCAGCAAAGTACATCGAAATGTCGCCGCCGTTGGAATGGCCGATCATGACGAGATGCTTGGTATCGGCGTGCGGCTGAATCTTGTGAATCTCGCCGAGCGCGAACACGATATTGGCGACGCCGCGCTCATAGACCGGCTCGCGCCCAACATAGCGTTCGCCAACCTTGGTGACGAGCGGCGCATCGGTGGAGAGGTCATGCTGGATGCTCATCGCAAGATAGCCGCGCGCGGCGAGCAGATTGGCGAGGAAGGAATACTCGGTGAACCTGACGGTGTTGCCATGATTGATCACCGCCACCGGCAAAGTTTTCATACCGGCGTTGGCGCGCATCTCGATGTCACGGCGGATCGCGACATCGACATCGACCAGTCGCTGCCGCGCGGCATCATACAGATGGAAGGTTTCGTGACGGATCGCCCATTTGCTCGCGGTGAGATAGCCGCCGAGGGCGACCACACACACAGCCAGCACAATGATCAATCCGCGCTTCATGCTTGCCCGCAACTTGCCGGCGCGAAGCCGGCCTCCATCAAGTGAACACGTCCTATCGTGGCGAATGCTTGTCTACATGCAAACATAACTCCGAAAACCGCCTTGAAAAGCAGTTAAGCAGCTTGTGCGGCGCGAAATAAACCCTGAACTTGCAACGGGTTAATGACGAAAAATCCGATCGGTTCGGATCGGCAAAGAATTCCGTCTCGGAACAAATTTCCAGCCGCTAGACGCGCCCGAGTATTAATTGCCCGCGCCCGCGCACAAATCCTTCTTCGATGCCGGCGCCCGCCATGGGTACGCGGCAAAATTCAAGGCATTCGAAGGTCTCGCGGACCGCACGCGCTTTGGTTAGTGTCGGCGATCCATCCCTCATGAAAATCCCCCGGATGAAAATGGCCCGCCCTGTTGTTGCCCGCACGCTTTCCGCCTTGCATCGCGCCCGCGCCGATCTGACAAAACGCAACGCCACCATCGCCCTGGTCCCGACCATGGGCGCGCTCCATGACGGACACATCTCGCTGGTGCGCCTCGCCAAGCGGCGGGCGAAGAAAGTCGCGGTCTCGATCTTCGTCAATCCGCAGCAGTTCGCGCCGCACGAGGATTTCGGCTCCTATCCGCGCACGGTGAAAGAAGACATTGCGCGTCTCGCCGACGAGGGCGTCGATCTCGTCTGGAATCCCGACGTCAGGATCATGTATCCGGAGGGCTTTGCCACCCGCATCGTGCCGGAAGGTCCGGCGACGGCCGGTCTCGAGGACCGCTTCCGTCCGCATTTCTTCGGCGGCGTCGCGATCGTCGTCGCCAAACTGCTGCTGCAGGTCCGGCCGGATGTCGCGATCTTCGGCGAGAAGGACTACCAGCAGCTCAAGGTGGTGACGCGGATGGCGCGCGACCTCGACCTCGGCGCAAGGATCATCGGCGCGCCCCTGATCCGCGAGCGCGACGGCCTCGCGATGTCATCGCGAAACGTCTACCTGTCGGCGGACGAGCGCCGCGCCGCGCCAACGCTGTTCCGCACGATGAAGGAGACCGCCAAGCGGATCCGCGCCGGCGAGGATCTGGCGAGCGCGTTGACGGCCGGTCGCGAACTGATCACCCGCGCCGGCTTCGATCTCGATTATCTCGAGGTCCGGCATGCCGAGACGCTGGCGCCGATCACAAGCCTCGAGGACGGCCCGGCTCGCATGCTGGTCGCCGGCCGCATCGGCGCCACCCGCCTGATCGACAATATCAAGGTTTAAAGCAGACCGAGTTCGCGAAGCTCGCGCCGCATCGGCTCCGGCATCCTGGCGATGCTCGCCGCGGCGCTGCCGAGATCGGGCGGCGCGCTTTTATCGTCGAGATAGCGCCAGCCCTGGAACGGGCGCATCGGACGCGGCGCGACGGTGATCAGCTTCGGCTGCATGATCAAGCGGCAGCGTCCAATGCCCTCGCGATCGCGAAATTGCTCGATCCCGATGAGCTTTTGCCGCGCGGCGATCTCGCCCTTGATCACCCAATAGAGCGATCCGCCATTGAGCAGCTCTTCTTCCCGCTTCGGCGTCATCCGCGTGATGTGGATATAACGCGCGGGAAGTCCCTTGGCCTTTGCCTCGCGAACGCGCTGGTTGACCCAGTCCCGGTGATCCTTGACCGAGACGGAGCCGACGCTGAGCTTGATGAGGTGAAGCGGCATGGCAGCAAGGACATCGCAGCCGCGCCACAGGATCGCGCGCGGCGAAAGAGAAGTCAGTTATCGTCGGCGGCTGGAGGCGGCGCAAGCGGAACAGGCGCCTGCGGACGCAATTTCTGTGCAGGAGGTTTTTTGGCTGCGGCAGGCGCCGGATGCGCGGGCGGCGCCGTGCGCGGGGGCGTCGATGCCGTGTTCTCATGCGCGGGTTTCGGCGCGGCCGGGGGTTCCGCCGTCATGATGTTGATCGGCGGAATCGAAGCTGCGCTCGGAAAATCGCCCGAGACCGGCTTGCCGGTCGGCACCGTGGTTCCAAC
>JAFKKO010000134.1 GCA_017305455.1 Hyphomicrobiales bacterium
GCAAAGACCAGCGCGATGAAACCGAACGCGCGCGCCCACAGCGGGCCATCGTCATTGCCGACCAGCGCCACGCCGACGGCGAGCAGCGCGCCGACCACGATGACGGAGGAAATCGCGTTGGTGACCGACATCAGCGGCGTATGCAGCGCTGGCGTCACCGACCACACCACGAAATAACCGACGAAGACGGCGAGAACGAAAATCGATAACCGGAAAACAAACGGATCGACGGCCTCAAGACCATGCATGGCTGTGCTCCCTATGCTTTCGGCTGGAAGTTCGGATGGATGACCGCGCCATCCTTGGTCAGCGCGGTGGCTTTGACGAGTTCATCGTCCCACTTCACGGCGAGCGACTTGCTCTCCTTGTCGTAAAGCGTCTCGATGAAGGCCTGCAAATTGCGGGCGTAGAGGTTCGAGGCGGACGCCGCGACCTTGCCGGCCAGATTGGTGAAGCCGATGATCTTGACGCCGTTGACTTCCGCGATCTCGTTGGCCCTGGCGCCCTCGACGTTGCCGCCACGCTCGACCGCGAGATCGACCAGCACCGAACCGGGCTTCATCGAGGCCACCATCTCGGCGCTCACGAGCTTCGGCGCGGGCCGGCCCGGAATCAACGCGGTGGTGATGATGATGTCCTGCTTCTTGATGTGCTCGGCGGTGAGCGCCGCCTGCTTGGCCTGGTACTCCTTGGACATTTCCTTGGCGTAGCCGCCGGCGGTCTGCGCGTTCTTGAACTCCTCGTCCTCGACGGCGAGGAACTTGGCGCCGAGCGACTCGACCTGCTCCTTGGTCGCGGGGCGAACGTCGGTCGCGGTGACCACGGCGCCGAGACGGCGCGCGGTGGCGATCGCCTGCAGGCCGGCGACGCCGACGCCCATCACGAACACCTTGGCGGCGGGCACGGTGCCGGCCGCGGTCATCATCATCGGGAAGGCGCGGCCGAAGGACTCGGCGGCCTCGACCACGGCGCGATAGCCGGCGAGGTTGGCCTGCGACGACAGCACGTCCATCACCTGCGCGCGGGTGATGCGCGGCATCAGCTCCATCGCGAACGCCGATACTCCGGCATCGGCCATCGTCTTGAGCGCCGCGTCGTTGCCGTAGGGATCCATGATGGCGATGACGAGCGCGCCCTTCTTGTAGGTCGCAAGCTCGCCTGCTTCCGGACGCCTCACCTTGATGACGATGTCGGCGTCCTTCACCGCATCGGCGCCGACGGTGGCGCCGACCGCCTGATAGTCGGCATCGAGCAGGCCGGACTTGAGGCCGGCACCCGGCTCGATCGCAACGTCGATCCCGAGCGACTTGAATTTCTTCACCGTGTCGGGCGTCGCCGCGACGCGCGGTTCAGCCGCGTCAATTTCCTTGGCAATCGCAATTTTCATAAAGCCTCCCGCGACCTCACGCTCGCGTATGACTGGACCGCCCCGCACGGAAAGACCGCTTCGCGGCGAGATGGTCCAAGGATGTTCAGAAAAGCCCAGGATGGCAGGCCCACGCCCGAAACCACGGGCGAGCGGCCATGCATCGCAAGCTCAGAGAAGGAAAAGGGCCATCAGAACGAGGACCGTGACCACGGCGATGGAGCCGTATTTCACAAGCGCCAGAAAACCTTCATAGGTCTGTTCATGGGCAGCATAATCGTTGCCGTCCGCGGTCGTGTAGGCGACCTCCCCGTGATGAGCCATCTATTCCTCCAGCGCTGATATTTGAGGCGCAATACCGCAATTGTGGCAGCAGGGCAACGGCAGGAAGGCCCGCAACTAGGCAAAAAGTTGTAGAGAGCCTCAATTGCCACGTTCCTGTCGGGAAAAGCGCGGTTTTTTGGATGAAACCATCGCTGATCCCGCATTTTCAGGGATTTTCTTGCGAGGGAACATCCCTGATCTCAACGCGGTCGCTCCGGCGCCAATGCGGAAGCTCGTGGAGACAATGCAAAGTTGGGACGGTGTGATCTCAAACGCGGTCGTCCCGGCGCAGGCCGGAGCCCATGGCCAACGGCTTATCGAGAAAGAAATCGGACTTGCCGCTTCACCCCCCTGACCGGGATGATGGGTCCCGGCTTGCGCCGGGACGACGAAATCGGACGAGACAACAGCGTCTACCCTCTGGACGGCGCTTGCGCCGCCGGCCAGTTGTCCCTGATCCATCGGGCGAGGCTTTCCTCGCTGACTTCGCCGGCGGCAAGCGCGAGGATGATGACGGCGGCTTCAGCCTCCGGCACATCGAAGTCGATGCCGTTCACACCGAGAAACGTGTAAAGCGCCAGCAGAGAAGTCCGCTCGTTGCCGTCAACAAAGGGATAATTGCGGGCCATGCCATAAGCATAGGCGGCGGCAAGTTCGGCGAGATCGGGCTGCTCGTAGGACCGTTTGTTACGCGGCGGATCGAGCGCGGATTCGAGCATTCCCTCGTCACGCAGACCGCCGGCCCCGCCGTGGACGGCGAGTTGCTCGTCATGAATGGCTTCGATGATCCGGCGCGTCAGCCAGAAGGGCTCGCTCATTTGGCAAGTTCGGCCAGAGCGTTCCTGTAACGCTTCATGCCGCGCCGGGCGACTTCCATCGCCTTGTCGAAATCCGGATCGCGCGGCGTGAGGCGGATACCACCGTCGGGCGTGAGCGACACCGAAAACTCG
This sequence comes from Hyphomicrobiales bacterium, assembly GCA_017305455.1. GTDB lineage: Bacteria > Pseudomonadota > Alphaproteobacteria > Rhizobiales > Xanthobacteraceae > Afipia. The sequence goes on from JAFKKO010000134.1 coordinate 2,641, forward strand.
TCGCCGACTCCGACGTTGAGCCGCGCGAGGATGTCCTTGGGAAGGATCACGCCGGAGGAATTGCCGATCTTCTTGATCTCGACAACGCCAATCGCCTGCCCCTGCGGCTTAACCTGGGACTGCTCGTTCATGGCCAGTCTCCGTTATACGGAATGTATAACGGAGACGGCAGTTCCGTTCAACAAATGTTTTACGGGCTGGCCGGCACCCTACCCCATCGCCTCCAGCTCGGCGATCATGCCTTCGATCACCGCGAGGCCGCCGTCCCAGAAGGTCGGGTTCTTGGCGTCGAGCCCGAACGGCGCCAGCAGTTCGGAATAGTGCTTGGTGCCGCCGGCTGAGAGCATGTCGAGATAGCGCCCGGCAAATCCCTCGGCCGCGTTCTCGTAGACCGCGTAGAGCGAGTTCACCAGGCAATCGCCGAAGGCGTAGGCGTAGACGTAGAACGGCGAATGGATGAAGTGCGGGATGTACATCCAGAAGGTCTCATAGCCCGGCTTGATCTCGATCGCCGGCCCCAGGCTCTCGCCCTGCACCGACAGCCAGATCTCGCCGATGCGCTGCGCGGTGAGTTCACCCTCGCGCCGCTCGGTATGGATCGCGCGCTCGAACGAATAGAACGCGATCTGGCGCACCACCGTGTTGATCATGTCCTCGACCTTGCCGGCGAGCAGCGCCTGGCGCTGTTTCGCATTCTTGGTCTGCGCGAGGAGACGCTTGAAGGTCAGCATCTCGCCGAACACGCTCGCGGTCTCCGCCAGCGTCAGCGGCGTCGGCGCCATCAGCGCGCCCTGCTTCGCCGCCAGCACCTGATGCACGCCATGGCCGAGTTCGTGCGCGAGCGTCATCACGTCGCGCGGCTTGCCCTGATAATTCATCAGCACATAGGGATGCGCCGAGGGCGTGGTCGGATGCGAGAACGCCCCGGGCGCCTTGCCCGGCCGCACCGGCGCATCGATCCAGCGATCATCGAAGAAGCGCTTGGCGATGTCGGCCATCTGCGGCGAGAAATCGCCATAGGCTTTCAGGATGGTGGCCTTGGCATCGGTCCATGCGATGCTGCCGGTTGCGGCGAAGGGCAGCGGCGCGTTGCGGTCCCAATGCGCCAGCTTCTTCTTTTCGAACCAGCTCGCTTTAAGCGCATAATAGCGGTGCGAGATCCGCGGATAGGCCGCGCGCACCGAGGCCACCAGCGCATCAACCACCTCGCGCTCGACGCGGTTCGCCAGATGGCGCGAGTCCGCGACATCCTCAAAGCCGCGCCAGCGGTCGGAGATTTCCTTATCCTTGGCCAGCGTGTTGGTGATCAGCGCGAAGGTGCGCTCGTTGTCCTTGAAGGTTTTCGCCAGCGCCTGCGCCGCCGCCTTGCGTTTTTCGGGCGCGCGGTCCTGCAACACGTTCAGCGTCGGCTCGATCGCGAGGTCCTTGCCCCCGACCCTGAAGCGCAGGCCGGCGATGGTCTGGTCGAACTGCCGGTTCCAGGCGCCGTAGCTGGTCGAGGACTTCTCGTGGAAGAGCTGCTCGACGCGATCCTCCAGCTGATAGGGCTTGTCCTTGCGGCTGTCCTCGATCCACGGCCGGTAATGGCCGAGCGCAGGCGTCTGCATCGCGCGCTCGATCACCGCGTCGTCGATGCGGTTGAGTTCGAGCGCAAAGAACAGCAAATGCGTCGAGGCGTTAGTGATCCGCTCGGAGACGTCGCCGTAGAATTTCGAGATCTTGGGATCGACGGTGTCGCCGGCATGGACGAGGCCGGCATAGGAGATCAGCCGGCCGATCAGATCGTCGATCGCCTCATAGGTCTCGACCGCTTTGGCGAGCCAGGCGCCGCCCTCGGGCTTCGCCGTCTCCGCGGCGAGCTTGCCCTTGTATTCCGTTTCGAACGCCGCGCAGTCGGCGTCGAGCTTGTCGAGGTCGCGCGCGATTTCCGGGGCATCGATCGAGGCATAGAGATCAGTCAGATTCCATTCCGGCAGCTTCGGCGCCTTGGCCTTCGCGGCCGGCTTCGATTTCACGGCGGATCTGGATTTGGCGGCAGGCTTGGATTTGGCCGATTTCGCAGCCTTCGATGCGGCGGACGATTTGCGGAGAGCGGAGGACGAACGTGCAGCCATGTTTTCCAACCCAGTGTTATGCGCTTGCGATCCGGCGGGGACAGTCACGACATCCCGACGCCAACTCTTAAGAGGTCGTTAATCAGCATCGGCGAGAGTGCCCCGATTCGAGACAGATAGTCGTGATGATCGAGGAATACCATGCCCGCCACCATTCTGATCGCTGATGACGACGCAATCCAGCGGCGTCTGGTCGAGAATATGGTGCAGCGCTGCGGCTACAAGACCGTGGTGGTGGAAGGCGGCGATGCCGCGATCGCCGCGCTGACGAGCGGCGAGGGTCCGGCGATCGACGCCGTGGTGCTCGATCTCGTCATGCCGGGCCTCGACGGCCTCGGCGTGCTCGCCCGGATGCGCGAGCTCGACCTCAATGCTCCGGTGATCGTGCAGACCGCGCATGGCGGCATCGACAATGTGGTGTCGGCGATGCGCGCCGGAGCGCAGGATTTCGTGGTCAAGCCGGTCGGCATCGAGCGGCTGCAGGTCTCCCTGCGCAACGCGCTCGATGCCAGCGCGCTCAAGGGCGAATTGCAGCGCATCCGCCACTCGCGCGAAGGCAAGCTGACCTTCAAGGACATCGTCACCCGCTCCGAGGCGATGGGCAGCGTGATCGCGATGGGCCGCAAGGCCGCAAGTTCGGCGATCCCGGTGCTGATCGAAGGCGAATCCGGCGTCGGCAAGGAACTGATCGCGCGCGCCATCCACGGCACCTCCGAACGCGCCGCGAGGCCGTTCGTCACCGTCAATTGCGGCGCGATCCCGGACAATCTGGTGGAATCGATCCTGTTCGGCCACGAGAAGGGCGCGTTCACCGGCGCCACCGAGCGCCATGCCGGCAAGTTCGTCGAAGCCAACGGCGGCACGCTGTTCCTCGACGAGATCAGCGAACTGCCGCTCGCCGCCCAGGTCAAGCTGCTGCGCGCCTTGCAGCAGGGCGAAGTGGAAGCCGTCGGCGGCCGCAAGCCGGTCAAGGTCGACGTCCGCATCATCTCGGCGACCAACCGCAATCTGCTCAACCATGTGAAGGCCGGGCATTTCCGCGAGGACCTGTTCTATCGCCTGCACGTCCTACCGCTGACCATTCCGCCACTGCGCGCGCGCCGCGAGGACATCCCGCATCTGCTCCGCCACTTCCTCGCCCGCTTCTGCGCCGAGGAAAACCGCCCGATCACCCGCATCAGCGGCGAGGCGGTGAGCTATCTCACCCACGCCGACTGGCCGGGCAATGTGCGCCAGCTCGAGAACGCGGTGTATCGCGCCGTGGTGATGAGCGAGGGCGACGAATTGCGGCCGCAGGACTTCGCCCAGATCACGGCGACGTCGAGCATCGCCGCGCCGGGCGAGCCGCTGACGCTGGTGGCCTCGCCGCCGATGGCCGCGACCGAGGTCATGGTGCCGATCGAGACGCCGATCGTGCCGGCGATGCACGCCGGGCCGGCGCACGGCGCGTTGCGGATGCTGGACGAGGCCGGCGAGATGCGGCCGCTGGAAGAGCTGGAGGCCGAGGCGATCCGTTTCGCCATAGCGCATTATCGCGGCCAGATGTCGGAAGTGGCGCGGCGGCTGAAAATCGGCCGCTCGACGCTGTATCGCAAGCTGGAGGACGCTGCTCCCTCCGATGATACCGCTCGCACATAACCGGGTCCGGGTCTGGAGAGATTTACGGTCATATCCAAAGAGAGCAATGCCGGCCCGCTGGTTCACAATCACGATCGAGGAACTTGCGCGCGCGGCGAGCATTTCAAAAAAACCACTCGGCCATTGAACCGTTGCGGGCTGGTGACAGACCACAAGAAAGCGTGCGGCGGATCAGCGCGAATGATTGCAACACGAGCGGAATTGCGGTCAGTTTCGCGTGACTTCCCTTGCGCCTTGCTAGGCGCAGGGTGCCTGCGCGTGTATCGTTTCGGCGCTGAATCGGCCGAACGTGGATGTGTGGCGAAGCCGCCGGATGGGCGCTTTGCCGGTTCTCCCGCAACAGGTTCCGATAATACTGACACCTGCCGGCCCTCGCACGGACGGCTCGCCCCAAGAGGTTGAGAATGCACAACTCTTCGACTGGCCGTTCCGGTTACGACCGCGTCCTCGCCGCCATCGCGGCGACCTTCCTGATCGCGGGCGTCACCACCTCGGTTCATGCCGAATCGGCGACGACGCCGGCCGACGTCAAGATCGATGCCGCCGTGCCGATGCCCGACACCGCCCTTGTGCCGCCGCCCACCGCCGCCGACGTCAAGGTTGACGCGCCGAAGGCCACTGACGCCGCGAAGACCGAGACCGTGCCCGAGGCTCCGAAGGCCGATACTGCCAAGAGCGAAACGCCTGCGCCGGACGCAGCGAAGGCTGCCGCCGCTCCGGCCGCGGCGCCTGAGAAACCCGCGACCGCTTCCGCTCCGGCCGCCGAGCCCGCGCAGGCCACCGGCACGGTCACGATCGCCGATCCGTTCGGCGACAAGCTGCGCGACCTCATCGCCACCAAGGCGGCCCGCTATTTCGACCGCAAGAACGAGCGCGCCGCAGTCGAAGCCTTCTACAAGGACCGCAGCTACGCGCCGCTGTGGACCAACGGCGCCGCCGCCAGCGAGCGGGGCAAGAGCGTGGCCGCTCGCCTCAAGGACGCCGCCGCCGAAGGTCTCGACCCGTCCGACTACCCGGTGCCGAATTTTGCCGCCGCCACCACGCCCGAAGCGCAGGCCGACGCCGAGCTGAAGCTGACCGAAAGCCTGCTCGACTACGCCCGTCACGCCCAGAGCGGCCGCATGCACTGGTCGCAGGTCAGCGCCGACATCAAATATCCGGAGCATCCGGTCGATCCGACCGAAGTCCTGATCAACGTCTCCACCGCCAAGGACGCCTCCGCCGCGCTCGACGGCTACAACCCGCCGCAACAGGGCTATCAGGCGCTCCGCGCCAAGCTTGCCGAACTGCGCGGCGTCACCGACGAGGGTCCGAAGAAGATCGCCGACGGTGAAACCCTGAAATTCGTCAAGCCGACGAAAAAGAATCCGAACCCGGCGGTGGCCGAGGACGAGCGCGTGCCGGCGCTGCGCGCGCGGCTCCATGTCACCGAGAATCCAACCGACACCCATTACGACGCCAAGGTCGCGGACGCGGTGCGCAAATTCCAGGCGGATAATGGCCTGAAAGCGAACGGCATTCTCGACGCCCGCACGGTGCAGGCGCTGAACGGGCAGAAGAGCGAGCGCAAGATCGACATCGTGCGCGCCAACATGGAGCGCTGGCGCTGGCTGCCGCGCCAGCTCGGCGCCAAGGAACTGGGCGATGCCTATGTGATGCTCAACATCCCGGACTACACGCTGAAGCTGATGCATAACGGCCAGCAGGTCTGGAAGACCCGCGTCGTGGTCGGCAAGCCGGGCAAGCATGCGACGCCCGAACTGACCGAAACCATGAAGTACATCACGGTCAACCCGACCTGGAACGTGCCGCCGTCGATCATCTACAACGAGTACCTGCCGGCGCTGCAGCAGGACCCGACCGTGCTGCAACGCATGGGCCTCAAGCTCGAGCGCAACCGCGACGGCTCGGTGCACATCTCGCAGCCGCCGGGCGAGCGTAACGCGCTCGGCCGCATCCGCTTCAACTTCCCGAACAAGTTCCTGGTCTATCAGCACGACACCCCGGACAAGCATCTGTTCGCCAAGGAGGAGCGCGCCTTCAGCCACGGCTGCATGCGGGTGCAGAACCCCGATCAGTACGCCGCAAACCTGCTCAGCATCGCGCTGCCGAAGGATCACTACACGCCGGAGAAGATCCGCGGCATGTATGGTCACAGCGAGATCAACATCAACTTCCCGACCCCGATCCCGGTCAACATCACCTACCAGACCGCGTTCGTGGACAACGCCGGCGTGCTGGAGTTCCGCAAGGACATCTACGGCCGCGATGCGCGCGTCATCGCCCTGCTCAAGGGCGCCGAGGGCAAGAACCTCGAGGCGGTGATCGCCCATTCGCAGCCGAGCTATTCGCGCCCGACCAATGTCAGCATTCCGGGCGAGGAGCGCTACGCCGACAGCGGCCCGAACTTCTTCCAGTTGCTGTTCGGCGGCGGTCCCTCGGCCCCGCCGGAGGCGCCGGCCCGCACCCGCCGCCGCGCCCAGCACTAAAAGAGCGGAGGCATTGGAAGAGCCGGACCAAGCGTCGGGCTTTCATCCCGAACCGCGATTCCAGCTACAAAATCAGGGGCTCCGCGATATGCGGAGCCCTTTTTGCTGATGGACGCGGAACCCGTCGCATTAACCATCCCGTTGCGGATTACCTATCCCCCGGCGCTTTTTTGCCATACTCGGCGCGTTAGCTCGCGATTGCGTGATCGGACAAGGGGCGTAAATTCCCGTTAACCGAGCATGTTTACAACTGGTTATCTTCTCCGCTGCGTGGGGTAGCGGGGGGCGCATCCTGAACTCGAAGTTCTCCGACGGGATTGTAAGTGGCGGGTCGTTTTTCACGCAGCTACCGCTTTGTATGCGTGTCGCACACCAGTGTTCGCTGGGGTCTTGCGACATTGCTGCTGCTGACCGGCGCCGGAACGGTCCATGACGCCTCCGCCGTCGGCGACACCCGCACCCTCTCCTTCCACCACACCCATTCCGGCGAAGACCTCACCGTCACCTTCAAGCGCAGCGGCCGCTACGACGACGAAGGGCTGAAGAAGCTCAACCATTTCCTCCGCGACTGGCGCAGCCAGGACTCGACCACGATGGACCGTCATCTGTTCGACATCCTGTGGGAAGTCTATCGCGACGTCGACGGCAAGCAGCCGATCCAGATCATTTCCGCCTATCGCTCGCCACAGACCAACGCCATGTTGCGTCGCCGCTCTTCGGGGGTGGCGCGGCACAGCCAGCACATGCTCGGCCACGCGATGGACTTCTTCATTCCGGGCGTGCCGCTCGAACAGATCCGCTTCGCCGGCCTGCGCCTGCAACGCGGCGGCGTCGGCTTCTACCCCACCTCCGGCTCGCCTTTCGTGCATCTCGACACCGGCAGCATCCGGCACTGGCCGCGCATGACCCGCGATCAACTGGCCCGCGTGTTCCCGAACGGCCGCACCGTGCATGTGCCGACCGACGGCAATCCGTTGGCCGGCTATCAGCTCGCGCTTGCCGACGTCCAGCAGCGCAAGGGTGACGACGCCTCCTCCTTCAAGAAACCGAGCCTGCTCGCCAGCCTGTTCCGCGGCAAGCAGCAGGCCGATGACGACGAGGAGAGCGGCGCGGTCGCTGCGTCCGGCACCGCCGCCAAGCCCGGCGTGATCGCCGTGGCCGCCGCCAAAGTGAAGGAAGTGAAGGAGAAGATCGCCGAAGCGGTGCCGCTGCCGCGCGCCAAGCCGGCGCGCGCCGCAAGCTATCAGGTCGCCTCCGCCGCCGCGCCGCAGGAGGTTGCGCCGCCCACCGCGGTTCGCCGCCAGCTCGCGCAGGCCGAGCCGCGGCCGCAAACGCCGGCCGACATCATCAATGCCCGCGGCTTCTGGGATGAGCATTTCGAGGAGCCGCAGCAGGCGGCGCCCAATCAGCAGGTGGCCGGACTGCGCGCCCGCGCCGCCGCGATCGCCGCCGATCCGCAAGCCACCGCGAGCCTGCCCGCCAACGTCTCGCAGGCGATGGCCTACGCGCCGCTGCTCGACCGCACCAAGGTGGTGGCGGCCAGCGCGCCGCTGCCGGGCCACGTCCGGCCGGCCTCCGCCGGCGCCAACCCGATGTCGGCGCAGGTGACCACGATCGCCGCCAAGGCGCTGCCGGGCCAGCGCAGCAGCCTTGCCACCATGGCGAAGGTCTCCACGACGGCGCAGATGAACGACACCTGGCTGCGCGCCATGATCCTCGCGCCAAACCTCAATTCCTCGCTGCGCGCCTCGGTGCTGGCCGATCCCGACATGACGACGATGAGCGCGCATTTTATCAAGCCGGTGCGCGCGGTCAGCATGACCTTCTCGAGCGACCCGCAGCTTGGCCTCGTCTGCGAGCGCTTCACCGGCACCGCGGTGGCGACGCTCTCGACCACATCGTTCACGCGCACCGCCTCGCTGCGGTAACGGCCGATCTCGAAAACCGGATCTTACGACGCGGCCGAGGAGCGCGCGGGCTCCAGCGCGACATCCGGCGCGCAGGCGTTGCTCGACCTGCTCCATGGCAGGCGCGCCCCGATATAGCCGCCGAGAAAAATCGACAGCGCCGCGATCAGCGAGCCAAGTGACAATGTCGACAATCCGGTGAGGCCCTGCCCGACCGTGCAACCCATCGCCAGCACGCCGCCGACGCCCATCAGCGCGGCGCCCGCAATCTGGCGGAAGAAGTCGGTCTGGTCGTTGAAACCTTCGACGCGAAAGCGGCCGCGCGCCAGCGCCATCGCGCCCGCGCCGAGCAGCACGCCGCCGATCAGCGCAATGCCGAAATTGGCGCTCGCGCCGGTGAAGAGCAACAGATACTGCAGGCTGTCGCCGAGCGGCGCGATGAAGGTCAGGCTTGCGGGCGGCACGGCGTTGAACTCGTCGTAAGCAAGCGCGCCGGTGAGATACCAGCCTGCGGCGATCAGCAATCCGATAACAAGGCCCGCAATCAGATCGCGCGGCGATTTGCGGAACGGCCGGCTCGCAAGGCAGACCATGGCCAGCACCGCCGCCGCGACCAGCGCGATCACCCAGCGGTTAAGGGCTACGTCGAGGGGGGCATGACGCGCGATCAGTTCGGGAATGCTTGAGGCGCCGAGATTGCTGCGGGTCGCCGCTTCGAGGCTGGCGCGGGCAGGCGCGAGAATGCCGCGCATGGTGGCATAGGCGGTCGAGGCGAACACCAGCACCACGACCAGCGCGCGCAGATTGCCGCTGCCGAGCCGCACCAGATTTCGCGCCGGGCATCCCTGCGCCAGGATCATGCCGACGCCGAACATCAGGCCGCCGAGCACCAGCCCGCCGAACGCCAGCGGCGCCGCCAGATACATCGACTTCTCCAGGCTGACGATGCCGAAGCCGATCAGAAGCTGGCTGGCGAAGATCGCGACCGCGGCAGCCAGACCCCAGGCCCGAAGACGGTTGCTGCTGCCCTCGCGCACCCAGTCGGTGATCGCGCCGCTGCTGCAGAACGCCGTCGCCTGCGCCACGGCGCCGAACACCACGCCCAGACCCAGACCGCCCCACAAGGCAAGCTGCAACGGCGCCAACTCCATTATCGTAGTTCCTCTTGAATGCGTGACGTGGTCAGCGCCGGCGAGCGCTCCGTCATGCACACCAGCACGACGACACCCGAGATGAAAGTCAATACGCCGATCGACAGGATCGCCGCGGCGAAGCCGAAACGGTCGGCGATCAGGCCGGCGGCGAGCGCGCCGATCGCGTAGCCGAGATCGCGCCAGAAGCGGTAGACGCTGAGCGAGCGCGCGCGCCAGCTCGGGTGCGAGGCGTCGGACACCGCGGCGATCAGGCTGGGATAGACCATGGCGGTGCCGGCGCCGAGCAGCACGCTCGCGGCCAGCCACCAGCCGAATTGTCCGGTCAGTCCGGTCATGACGAGGCCGGCAGCCTGCACCCACATGCCGCCGACGATGAGCCCCTTGCGGCCCCAGCGGTCGCTGAGCGGGCCGGTGATGGTCTGACCGACGCCCCACACCATGGGATAGACCGCCTTGAGGATGCCGATGCGCTCGACGCCGAGCCCCAGCGTGGTGAAGAACAGCGGGAAGATGCCCCAGCTCATGCCGTCGTTGAGATTGTTGACCAGCCCGGCCTGCGAGGCGGCAAACAGATTGCGGTCCCTGAACGAAGTCAGCGCGAACACCTCGCGGAACGACAGCGAGGTTTCCAGTTTGGCGTGGCCACGCGCTTCGAGCCGGACATGCTCGCGAGTGTCGCGGACCACGAGAACGGACAGCACGAGGCCAACGCAGGCATAGCCGACGCCGAGATAGATCGGCACCGGACGCAGGCCGTAGCGGCCGGCGAGATAGCCGGTGAGGAACGCGGTGGCGCCGACCGCGAAATAGCCGGCGAACTCGTTGAGCCCGACCGCAAGTCCGCGCGATTTCGGCCCGACCAAATCGACCTTCATAATGACCGTCATCGACCAGGCGAATCCCTGGCTGACGCCGAGCAGGACATTGGCCGCGATCACCCAGCCCCAGTTCGGCGCGGCGATGATCATGAACGGCACCGGCAGGCCGAGCAGCCAGCCGATCACCAGCACGCGCTTGCGGCCCCATGTGTCGGCAAGTTGCCCCGAAACCAGATTGGCGAACGCCTTCACCACGCCGAAGGAGATGATGAAGGAGGTGATCAGCGTGGTGGATTCGAGATGGAATTCCTCCGAACCGATCAGCGGCACCACCGTGCGCTCGATCCCGACCATGCCGCCGACGAAGGCGTTGATCAGCACCAGCAGTGAAAACTGCCGCCAGTTCTCCTTCAGGCCGAGCCTGACGCTGATCGCCTCGGGCGTCGTGGCGGTCATCGACGCGCGTCCTTAAACGGCGCGGCCGGAATTGGCGGCGCGCAGGCGAGCGGCTTCCGGCGGCGCGGGCGGAATGTCGCTCAGCATGTGCTTGATGAACTCGGCTTCGCTGTCGATGCGGAAGGCCTTGTTGTGGCGCTTCTCGAACCCAAGCGTCGAAACCGGATTGGCGCTGAGGCTGCGGCCGCACACCGATCCGGCATAGGCGCCGGGAAACACGTCGAGATAGTCCGGCAGCGCCTTGAGCTTCTGAATGCTGCGGAACAGATCTTTCGCGCCCTCCTCGGCGGTGACCGCAAGTTCGGTGCGGCCGAGATCGCCGATCATCAGCGTGTGTCCGGTGGCTACGAACCACGGCTCGTCGGCGCGGGTGCGATCAGTGACCAGAAGGCAGATGTGCTCGGGCGTATGGCCGGGAGTATGAAGAACCTTGATGACGACATTGCCGAGCCCAATCTCCTCGCCGTCGCGCACGCCGGTGAAGGGCATGGCGACGTCGGCATTGGCCGACAGCACGTATTGCGCGCCGGCGGCCTTGGCGAGCGCGGGCCCGGTCGAGATGTGATCGGCATGCAGGTGAGTGTCGATCACATAGTCGATCTTCACCCCGGCCTCCTGCGCGGCCTGCAGATAGGTCCCCGGCTCGGCGAGCGGATCGACCACGGCGCCGGTCTGCTTGCCTCCGCAGCCGAAAAGGTATGAGATTCCAACAGGCTCATGATGAAGGAATTGCCGCAGGATCATCCGTTGCGCCCCTTTCGCCCGCATGATATTTGATTCAATCACTTCGTTGAATGATTGAGCAAGGAGCTCGCCTTGTCAAGACCGAGTCCATCGAGTCCCACGGGACTGCCTCCATCAGGGCTCCCTCCGTCAGGACCTGCCCTATCGCCGGGTCCCAAGCACGCGATCTTCGCCAGCCTTGCCGAAGTGGCGCAGGCGCTCGGCCATGCCAACCGGCTCGATCTTCTGGAGCATCTCGCCCAGCGCGCGCGGTCGGTGGAGGATCTGGCGGCGCTGTCAGGCCTGAGTTTCGCCAACACCTCGCGGCATCTGCAGATCCTGCGCCGCGCCGGGCTGGTGGAGACCAAGCGCAGCGGCAAGCACATTCTCTACAGCCTCGCCGGCGGCACCGAAGTGATCGGCCTGCTCAAGTCGCTCGGCCGGGTTGGCGAGCGCAATGTCGCGGAAGTCCATCGCGTGATGAGCAGCTATTTCCATGCGCGGGATTCGATGGAGGCGGTGACGCGCGAGGATCTCGCGGGCCGCATCGCCGATGGTCTCGTCACCGTGCTCGACGTGCGGCCGAAGGACGAATTCGCCGAGGGTCATATTCCCGGCGCGCGCAATATTCCGCTGGGCGAGCTTGACCGCCGCCTCAAGGAAATTCCGAAGAGCGTCGAGGTCGTGGCCTACTGCCGCGGCCCGTATTGCGTGTTCGCCTATGAGGCGGTCGCCGCGCTGCGCGCCAGCGGCTTCAAGGCCGTGCGGCTGGAAGACGGTTTTCCGGAGTGGAAGGCGGCCGGGCTGGCCGTCGCGACGGAAGGCGCGGGCTAGACCGGACGTTCGTCACCCGCAGAAGCGGCGACAGGTCTTCTCCCTCTCCCCGCCGGGGAGAGGGTCGAGGTGAGGGGGTTCGTGCCCTCGCGAGATTTAACGCCCTCACCCGATGCGCTTCGCGCATCGACCTCTCCCCACGGGAGAGGTGAAGAGAGACTTACGATCATTCTGAGCGCAAGGCTCACAGCATTCCGAGGGCCTGCAGATAAGTCTCCAGGATGGTCTCCTGCTCGGCGCGCTCGTCGGCGTCCTGCTTGCGCAGCCGCACGATGGTACGCAGCGCCTTGACGTCGAAACCGTTGCCCTTGGCCTCGGCATAGACGTCGCGGATGTCGTCCGAGATCGCCTTCTTCTCTTCCTCCAGCCGCTCGATGCGCTCGATGATGGCCTTGAGCTGGTCCTTCGCGAAACGGTGCGCGACGTCGTCTTTTTCCTGGGCGGCAGCGGTGGCCATCTTGAGGGGTACTCCTGAAACTGAAAGGCGGGTGTCGAAGGCCGGATGCGTCCGCGACGTCGCGGCCACACTCATGACCGCGGCCTGTTCCGTCAAGGACGGCGCGCGTGTCATCCACACCGTCCACAGACGCGGTCGGAACGCTGATGGTCGAATGGGGTCGGCCCGCCGTCATTGCGAGGAGGCGAAGCCGACGAAGCAATCCAGTCCCTCGTGGTGAGGAGGCGTCAACAGCGCGTTTACGCGCGTCTTCCGACGCGCTATGGCGCCATCTCGAACCATGAGGCCATCAACATCCATCATCGCGGCCTCATCCTTCGAGACGCATCGCGCGCGATGCTCCTCGGGATGAGGGGCAAGCTCATGGCTGGATTGCTTCGCTTCGCTCGCAATGACGGATCGGTGAAATGCTTTAATGGCTCGCGACGTTCTTGCGCATTTCCGCGATCTGCTCGGGGCTCGCCTCGGCCTGGTACTTCGCCTTCCACTCATCATAAGGCATGCCGTAGATCGCCTCGCGGCTCTCGTCCTTGCTCATGGCGACGCCGGCCGCGTCGGCGGCATCCTTCATCCAGTTGGACAGGCAGTTGCGGCAGAAGCCGGCGAGATTCATCATGTCGATGTTCTGCACGTCGGTGCGCCGCTGCAGATGGGACACGAGGCGCCGAAACACCGCCGCCTCGAGCTCGGTCCTGGTCGCCTTGTCGATCGCCATGCTTTGTCCTTTCCTGAAATCCCCACCCGGCCCTCGCGCTGCCGCGATTCCTGCCGGATTGGCTGCACCCGAAGATGGGCGGGCGCCGGTTATTCTGCCATTTATTTTGCCATATCGTTCGGCACAAGGACACATCGCCCGCAAGGCCGCGCCGGAGGCGACGCCACGCCGCCATCGGGTCCATGGAAATCGACACGCGATTGATATAGCTTGACTAAATGATCCTGCGCCTTGCCCTCCCCTCTTGTTCCATCCTGTCGCGGCTTCGGCTTCACCGCCTGATTCCGCTCGTCCTGACCGGCGTTCTGGCTTTCGCCGCTTTGTGCGGCGCGAGCGCGCCCGCCGCTGCCGATTTCCGGCTCTGCAACAACACCTCGAGCCGGGTCGGCATCGCGCTCGGCTACAAGGACAATGAAGGCTGGGTCACCGAGGGCTGGTGGAACGTCTCGTCCAAGGCCTGCGAGACCCTGCTCAAGGGCACGCTGATCGCCCGCTATTATTACATCTACGCGCTCGACTACGACCGCGGCGGCGAATGGTCGGGCCAGGCCTTCATGTGCTCACGCGACAAGGAATTCACCATCCGCGGCACCGACAACTGCCTCGCACGCGGTTTCGACCGCACCGGCTATTTCGAGGTCGATACCGGCGAACAGCGCTCGTGGACGGTGCAGCTCACCGAGACCGCCGAGCAGAACGTGCCGCGTTCCGGCCTGCCAGGCCTGCCCAACGCGCCGCCGAACGGACAGCCCGGCGCGATCCTGCCGGCGCCGAAGGCGGCCCCGCCCAAATAAGGCGGCGGCGCGGCCCCGTGGAACAACGGAACCTTGCTCCAAAACATTCAGATATTTTCATGTAATTGATCTGGGATAAAGGCGGCTCCGCGCGAGCCGGCATACTAATCCTCGCAAGGCATCGGCCAGCGGAATTTGCCGCTCGCCAAGGCCCTACGCCGATGATCGTTTGCGAGGACCGCCGTCGTGACTCTGGAATCCTTGTTCGACCTGACAGGCGAAACCGCGATTCTTTCAGTGGGCGGCCTTCTGATCGGAGCCGCCTTTGGCGCGTTCGCGCAGGCCAGCAAATTCTGTCTGCGCTCGGCGGTGATCGAATTTTCACAGGGCCTGCTCGGCTCCAAAGTGGCCATCTGGCTGCTGGCGTTCTCGGCCGCCGTCACGGCGACCCAGGCCGCCATCACGTTTGGCCTGCTCGATGTGACGGGAGCCCGGCAACTGGCGGCGCGCGGCAGCCTTTCGGGCAGCATCATCGGCGGCCTGATGTTCGGCGCCGGCATGATCCTGGCGCGCGGCTGCGCGAGCCGCCTGCTGGTTCTGTCGGCGACCGGCAACCTGCGCGCGCTGATGTCCGGCCTGGTGCTGACCATCGTGGCGCAGACCTCGCTGCGAGGCGTGCTGTCGCCGGCTCGCGAAACGCTCTCCGAATTGTGGACGGTCCAGGGCGGTCAGGCGCGCAACCTGCTGTCGTGGATCGACTCCGGCCCGGTGCTGGGACTGTGGCTGGGCCTGCTATGGCTTGCCTGCGCGCTGTGGCTGGCGAAGCGTTCCCATATCGGCGGCGTTGTCGGAGCAAGCGCCGTCGGCGTCGGGCTGGCGGTCGCGGCGGGCTGGATCTTTACTTACGCCGTCTCGCAATCGTCGTTTTCTCCCGTCCAGATCAAGAGCATCAGCTTCACCGGACCCTCGGCCGACACGCTGATGGGCCTGATCAATTCGACGTCCTTGCCGCTGGTCTTCGACACCGGCCTGGTGCCCGGCGTGTTCCTGGGCTCGATGTTCGCAGCCTTGGTGCGCGGAGAATGGAAGGTGCAGGGCTTTCACGACGGGCCGAGCATGTGGCGCTATCTGATCGGCGCGCCGCTGATGGGTTTCGGCGGCATGCTGGCTGGCGGATGCGCGGTCGGCGCGGGCGTGACCGGAGGGGCGATCTTCGCCCTGACGGCCTGGATGGCGCTCGCCGCGATGTGGGTCGGCGCCCTCGTCACCCATCTGCTCGTCGACGGCAAGGTCGCCGCCGGTCCGGCGCTGGCAAAACCCTCGATTCCCCGGATCTAGATATCGCGGCCTTCGATCTTCTCCGACAGCGTCTTCACCAGATCGGGAATCTTGTCGAGATGCGGATGGATCGCGAGCGCGCGGCGATAGGCATCGAGCGCGTGCCGGTCATCGCCGGTCTGCTGCAGGATCAGGCCGAGCCCCGCCAGCGCGCCGAAATGGCGCGGCTCGCGTTTCAGCACCTGCTGGATGTCCTCCATCGAGTGCAAGTAGTCGTCGCGCAGGTAATACAGCGTGGCGCGCCTGTTCCAGGCTTCGACATAATCCGGCTGCAGCTTGATGATGGCGTCGAGCAGTTTCAGCGCGACGTCATATTCCTTGTGCTCCATGGCGAGGCGCGCCCGCGCCATCAAGAGCGCGGCGGTGTCGCTCGCGGTCGACATCCACACCGCCCAGATCCGGCCCTCGACCTCCTTGGCGCTTTCCTCGTCGGGCGCGGCTTTCAGCGCGCCGAACAGGAAATCGAGATTCTTGGCCTGCGAGGCTTTGACGCGCGGCAGTTTGGCCGGCGGCGCCGGCAATGCCTTGCCGCGGGCGGATGGCGGCTCGGACTTCGGCGCTTGCGCAAGCGCGGGCCCGCTCGCGGTGAACGCCAGCGCCAGCAGTCCCGTCAGAAGTGTGGTGAGGATGAGAGGTCGCCGTGCCATCGGCGAAGTCTAGACGCGACAACGCCGCCTGCAAAGCAGGGCGGCGTCACAGCCGGGTGATGTCAGGGAACGGGCGCGCGGCAGCCAGAGGCCGCCGCAGCAGGCTCAGGTTTAGCCCTGGCGCGCCTTGAAGCGGCGCTGCACCTTGTTGATCACGTAGACCCGGCCCTTGCGGCGGACCAGACGGTTGTTGCGGTGACGGCCGCGCAGCGATTTCAGCGAATTACGGACCTTCATGGGACAATGCTCTCTCGAAGGCCGAATGCAGGCCGTTACGAACAGATGGATCAAAGGGTTAGACCGGGCGCACGGCGCGCCGGACGGCCGGTTTCTATGCCATCCGATGCCGGAATGTCAATGCAAAGGGCGGCAAATCGCCTCCGGGAGCCGGTTTTCGACCGGATTTGGGCCGGAAAAACAGTGCGATGGCCCCCATCCGACTTCCTGAAAGCTCGTCATGCCCGGCTTTCTGCCGGGCATCCACATCTATGCGAAAGTTCCGCAAGGAAAGACGTGGATGCCGGGTCAAAAGGGCGTTCGCGCCCTCGACGGGGTTAAGAGACTGTTTGAAAACTTTGAAAGCCTCGTCCTGAGGAGCCGTTTCGTCAGAAACGGCTCCTCGAAGGGCGAGGTTTTCAAGGAAAAGTCCTCGATCCTTCGAGACGGCGCATAGCGCGTCGGAAGACGCGCGTGAACGCGCTGTTGACGCCTCCTCAGGATGAGGACTTTTCAAACAGTCTCTATGCCGGGCCATGACGTCGGAGAACCTCATGCAGCCACCTCACCCCGCCTCCCGGCCGAAGGCCCGACGCAGTTCGCCCTTGGCGGCCTCCAGCGTGCGCTTGCGGGTGGCGGGCAGGTTCCGGCCGGCGCGGTTGATGTAGAACACCAGCATCGACATCGCCGAGCGGTAGGGATCGCTCTTGCGGCGATGGCTGTGCTCGGCCGAGCGCTTCAGCGAGCGGGCGATCGCCTTCGGACTGTCCTTCTTGAACACGCTGTTTTCCAGATCGAGCGCGTCGCTGGTGGCGGTGACGCGGCCGGACCATTTGCGCGTCGATTTGCGCGCGCTGGCGTGCCCCGTCCGCTTGCGGGCGGATGTCGTCTTGCGTGCGCGTGTTTTGCGCGCCGACGTCTTGCGGGCGCCATGTTTCGACGCGGTCTTGCGCGCGGGCTTGCGGCCGGCGGCCGATTTGCGGGCAATACGGGCCATGCTAGGTCCCTCCTTCGAGAACTGCCGCGTTCGCGTGACGCGGGCCGTCGGAAGGGACAAAGCATGAGCATCGAACAGGTTCGCGCCTTCTTCGCCGAAAACGCCCCCGATCTCGTGGTGATGGAGTCGGAGCAGAGTTCCGCGACGGTGCCGCTGGCCGCCGCGGCGTTCGGCGTGACGCCGGCCGAGATCGCCAAGACGCTGTCGCTGCGCGTCGGCGAGCGCGTACTGCTCGTCGTCACGGGCGGCACCACGCGGCTCGACAACAAGAAGGCGCGCGCCGCGTTCGGCGGCAAGCCGCGCATGCTCGACGCGCAGGAAGCGCTGGAGGCAACCGGCCATCCGGTCGGCGGCATCTGCCCGTTCGGATTGAAGACGCCGCTGCCGGTCTATTGCGACGTCTCGCTCAAACAATTCGCCGAGGTGTTGCCGGCGGCGGGATCGGCCAACAGCGCGGTGCGGATTACGCCCGCGCGGCTCGCGGCGCTGACGCATGCGCAGTGGGTCGATGTCAGCGAGGCAATGGCGGCGCGAGAGAACGCGTAGTTAGCTTGATCCTCATCCTGAGGAGCAGCACTTCGTAGCCCAGTTCACGCAGGCTACGCCTGCTATGGCGATGCGTCTCGAAGGATGAGGCCGAGCGTGTCCCGGGCGCGACGCAGCGTGTAACGCTGCTTCGCAGAACCGGGACCGTCGCAAACGCTGAATGTGGAACGAAGCCGGGACCACTCTCTTCAGCTCAAGCATCGTCCCTCACCCGGATTGCTGCGCAATCCGACCTCTCCCCGTAAAACGGGGAGAGGTAAGAACGAGCCTTCCTCTTCCCGTAAGCAGGGTGAGAAAAAACTCCCTCTCCCCGCTTGCGGGGAGAGGGTCGGGGTGAGGGGCAAGTGACGTCGTGATGAACGCGTTCGCACTCACACGAACTTGTTCTCGATCCGGCCGATGCCGGAAATCTCCATCGCCACCACGTCGCCGGATTTGAGGAATTTCGGCGGGTTGAAGCCGATGCCGACGCCGGCCGGGGTACCGGTCGCGATCAGGTCGCCCGGCACCAGCGCCATGCCCTGCGAAATGGTGGAGACCAGCGTCGGAATGTCGAAGATCAAATCGCGGGTATTTGCGTTCTGGCGCAATTCGCCATTGACCCACGCCTTGACCTCAAGATTTTCCGGATCGAGTTCGTCGCTGGTGGTGATCCATGGCCCCATCGGGCAGAAGGTGTCGAGCGTCTTGCCGAGGAACCATTGCTTGTGCCGCTTCTGGCGGTCGCGCGCGGTGACGTCGTTGGCGATGGTATACCCGAACACATGCTTGTAGGCGTCGGCCTTGGCGATGTTGCGCCCGCTTTTGCCGATCACGATGGTGAGTTCGACCTCGTAATCGACGCTCGATGTGATCTCCGAGTGCATGTCGACATTGTCGGTCGGGCCGATCACCGCGTTCGGTCCCTTGGAGAACACCGCCGGATATTCGTCGATCTCCGCGCCCTTGACCGCACCGGCCTCGAAGCCGCTGCCGGCGAATTCGCGCGCGTGGTCCAGGTAGTTCTTGCCGACGCAGATGACATTGCGCTTCGGCACCGGGATCGGCGCCAATAGCTTGACGTCGCCGAGCGCGATGTCGGCGGCGGTGGGAAGCGAGGATTTCAGCGCATCATAGCGCGCGATGAGATCGACCATGTCGGCGACCCCGCTGACCGGACGCACGCGCCCGGCAGCTTCATCGACCACGCCGACATGATTGGAGCCTTGATAGGAAAACGTCGCAAACTTCATGTTTCAGTCTTTCACTTCGATCGAACACACATTCACAAACAAGGCCTACTGCACCTTGCCGATCTTCTTCACCGCCGCGATCAGGCGCGCGCTGTCGGCCTCGACGAATTTGGCGAATTCCGGCGCGTCCTGATAGGCGACCGGACTGCCGGCCGCCTCGAAGGTCTTCTTCACCTCGGGCGAGAGCACGGCCTGTTTCATCGCGGCGCGCAGCTTGGTCATGATCGGCTCGGGCAGCGCCTTCTGCGCGAACAGGCCGGCCCAGATGTAGAACTCGACGTCCTTATAGCCAAGCTCCTGGAAGGTCGGCGCGTCGGGGAAGCTCGCCACGCGCTGCGCGCCCCAGCAGGCCAGCACCCGCATCTTGCCGTCATCGACCTGGCCGCGCACCGTGCCCGGCGCGGTGGCGATCGCCTGCACCGTGTTGTTGAGGATGCCCGTCAGCGCCGGACCGGCGCCGCGGAACGGCACATGCAGCAGCTTGATGCCGGCACTGGTCGCGAACATCTCCATCGCAACATGCAGCGTGCCGTAGGGGCCGGAGGAGCCGTAGGCGATCTCGCCGGGACGCTTCTTGGCATCGGCGATGAATTCCTCCGCCGTCTTCCACGGCGCGGAGGCCGGCACGGTCAGCATGGTGGGATCGGCCAGCACCCGCGCCACCGGCGCGAATTGCGAGACCTCGTAGGACACCGGGCGCTCGAACAGGCGATCAGCCTCCGGCAGCACCGCGAGCGAGGACAGCGTCATCAACAGCGTGTGACCGTCCGGCTCGGCGCGGGCCGCCGCAGCATTGCCCACCGCACCGCCGCCGCCGCCGGCGCGGTTGTCGACGATCACCGGCTTGCCGATGATGCGCTCCAGCGCCATCGCGGTCGGGCGCGCGGCAAGGTCCGCCTGCCCGCCCGCCGGAAACGGCACGATCATGGTGACGTTATGGGTCGGCCAGGCGACATCGGCGCGCGCGATGTCCGACGATGCAGGCAGCAGCAGTTGCGACAGCGGCAGCGCGGCAGCCGTCTTGAGAAGCTCACGACGATTCATTGGCATTCCCCCCGAGGGATTTTTTATTTTAATCCGCGCAGCATAACCGAGGAATCGCGCAGGGGAAGTCTTACCAATTGGTTTGTCACTAGCTCTTGAAATACGGCTCGACCGGTCCGGAAAACTTCATGGTGACCGGATTGCCGTGACGGTCCTTCGCCGAGCCGACGCTCATCCGCACCCAGCCTTCGCTGACGCAATATTCCTCGACATTGGTCTTCTCGACGCCCTTGAAACGGATGCCGATATCGCGCTCCAGAAGCTTCGCGTCGTAATACGGGCTGCGCGGGTCGGTGGAGAGGCGGTCGGGCAGTTCGTCGCTCATGTGAGTCTCTCGGTCGGAAATAATGATGTGCGTCTGCGCAGGTGGCGCCATGCGCGGCGTCCGCAATTGCCGTTCCTGCCACATCGATTGCGATTTGTCATGCCGGCCGCGCGCGGTCTGCCGATTCTGTCGCGACGAAGCCGGAACATTCCGGCGACATGCCGGTTCTGTTCAGGAGGGCTCGGCACGCGCGCGGGCCCGCACCCATGCGCGCATCGAGGGGCTGATCCGCGACGCCGGCACCGGAGGCGAAGCCATGACATGGCGCAAGGCAAATCCTGCCGTGACATCGCGTGACCACCGCATCACGGGACTTCCGATGCGATTGCAGGTATGCATACTTCCCTGACGATCTCTTCGCCCCAATTCGGCTTCACCGCCGAGCAAAACTCGCGCGATATCGCGCCGGACCGAACAGAACAAGGCATCATGAATCCCGTCAAAGATCTCGAAAAGCACGGCCAGTCCGTCTGGCTCGACTTCCTCGCGCGCGGCTTTATCGCCAAAGGCGACCTCAAGGCGCTGGTGGAGCGCGACGGCGTGCGCGGCGTCACTTCCAATCCGGCGATTTTCGAGAAGGCGATCGGCACCGGCGACGAATATGACGGCGCGGTGTCGGCGCTCCTCAAGAAACACGACCGCCCGGTCGCCGATCTCTACGAGGCGCTGGCGGTGGAGGACATCCAGAACGCCGCCGACGTGCTGCGCCCGGTCTACGATGCGCTGCATGGCGACGATGGTTATGTCAGCCTCGAGGTCTCGCCCTATCTCGCGCGCGACACCCACGGCACGCTCAATGAGGCGCGGCATCTGTGGCGCGCGGTGAAGCGCGACAATCTGATGATCAAGGTGCCGGGCACGGCGGAAGGCCTGCCGGCGATCGAGAAGCTGACCTCCGAGGGCCTCAGCATCAACATCACGCTGCTGTTCTCGCAGGCGGTCTACGCGCAGGTGCTGGAAGCCTACATTTCGGGGTTGGAAAAATTCGTCGCCAAGGGCGGCGACCCGCGCAAGGTGGCGAGCGTCGCGAGCTTCTTCGTCAGCCGCATCGACTCGGCCGTGGACAAGCAACTCGACGACAAGATCGCCGCCGCCAATGACGAGGACCAGAAGGCGCGGCTCGCCGCGCTCAAGGGCAAGGTCGCGATCGCCAACGCCAAGCTCGCCTATCAGCATTACAAGAAAGTGATCGCCTCAGAGCGCTGGAAGACGCTGGAAGCGAAAGGCGCGCGGGTGCAGCGGCTGCTCTGGGCCTCCACCGGCACCAAGAACAAGGCCTATCGCGACGTGCTCTATGTCGAGGAATTGATCGGCCCGGACACGGTGAACACCGTGCCGCCGGCAACGCTCGATGCCTTCCGCGACCACGGCAGGCTGCACGATACGCTGGAAGACAATATCGGCGAGGCCGAGCAGGTGCTCGCCGAACTCGCCAAGACCGGCATCTCGCTCGATGCCATCACCGAGAGGCTGGTGGACGAAGGCGTGCAACTGTTCGCCGAGGCTGCCGACAAGCTGCTCGGCGCGGTGGCGCACAAGCGCGCGACGATTCTCGGCGCGCAGATCGACGGCCAGAGCCTCGCGCTCGGCCCAGCGCTCGACAAGGACGTCGCGACCCTGACGCAGCAATGGAGCCATGACGGCAAGGGCCGCGCGCTGTGGCATCGCGATGCGTCGCTCTGGACCGGCCATGACGAGAACAAATGGCTCGGCTGGCTGGATGCGGTGGTCCGCGAGGAGAAGTCGCTGAAACAGTACCGGCGCTTCGCCGAATGCGTGAAGCAGGCGGGCTTCACCGATGCGGTGGTGCTCGGCATGGGCGGCTCAAGCCTCGGCCCGGAAGTGCTGGCGATGACCTTCGGCCGCGCCAAGGGCTTTCCCAAGCTGCACATTCTCGACTCCACCGATCCGGCGCAGGTGGCGCGGCTGGAAAAGGCGATCACGCTGCACCGGACGCTGTTCATCGTCTCCAGCAAATCCGGCGGCACCACCGAGCCGAACGCGCTGATGGATTATTTCTTCGCCCGCGTCGAGAAAGTCAGCGGCCAAAAGCCCGGCGTGCATTTCATCGCCATCACCGATCCCGGCTCGTCGCTGGAAAAGACCGCGAAGGCGCGCGGCTTCATCCATGTCTTTTATGGCGAGCCGAGCATCGGCGGGCGCTATTCGGTGCTCTCGCCGTTCGGCCTGGTGCCGGCGGCCGCGGCCGGCATCGACCTCGGCAAATTCCTCGCCGCCACCGCGGCGATGGTGCGCGCCTGCGGCGGCGACGTGCCGCCGGCGGAAAATCCCGGCATCCGGCTCGGCCTCGCGCTCGGCGCGGCGGCGAAGGCCGGCCGCGACAAGGTGACGTTGACCGCCTCCGAGGCGATCGTCGATTTCGGCGCATGGGCCGAACAGTTGATCGCCGAATCCACCGGCAAGAACGGCAAGGCGCTGATCCCGCTGGCCGGCGAGACGCTCGGCGCGCCGCAGGTCTATGGCGACGACCGCATCTTCATCGATCTGCAATTGCGCGGCGATACCGCACGCGATGCCGCGCTTGATGCACTCGCAGCCGCGGGCCATCCGGTGGTGCGCATCGACGTCACCGACATCAGACATATCGGACAGGAATTCTTCCGCTTCGAGATCGCCACTGCCGTCGCCGGCGCGGTGATGGGCATCAACCCGTTCGACCAGCCCGATGTCGAATCCGCCAAGATCAAGACCCGCGAACTCACCGCCGCGTTCGAGACAAGCGGCGCATTGCCGGCCGAGACGCCGGCGGCGCAGGACGGCGCGATCGCGCTCTACACCGACGCGGAGAACGCGGCGGCGCTGCGGCAGGCCGGCGCCAATGGCGATCTTGCCTCGTGGCTGAAGGCGCATTTTGCCCGCACGCACGATGGCGACTATGCCGCGCTGCTGGCCTATCTCGACCGCAACGAGAAAAACACCGCGGCGATGCAATCCGCGCGGATGGCGATCCGCGACGCCAGGCACGTCGCTACCTGCGTCGGCTTCGGGCCGCGCTTCCTGCATTCCACCGGACAGGCCTACAAAGGCGGGCCGAACTCTGGCGTGTTCCTGCAGATCACCGCCGACGACGCCAAGGATCTCAAGATTCCCGGCCACAAGGCCAGCTTCGGCGTCATCAAGGCGGCGCAGGCGCGCGGCGATTTCGACGTGCTGGCCGAGCGCGGCCGCCGCGCCCTGCGTCTGCACATCACGGGCGATGTCGCCGGGGGACTGTCCACCATCAACGCCGCCATCACCAAGGCGCTCTCATAGGACGACGGAATGCAGATCGGACTGGTCGGTCTTGGCCGCATGGGCGGCAACATCGTTCGCCGCCTGATCGACAAAGGCGGCCACGATGTCGTGGTCTATGACATCAACACCGACCGGATCGCCGATCTGGCCAAGCACGGCGCGGTCGCCAGCACCTCACTCGGCGACATGATCGTCAAGCTGAAGCCGCCGCGCACGGTGTGGGTGATGCTGCCCGCCGGCAAGATCACCGAGGACACCATCGCCACGCTCGGCCATTCGCTGCAGCATGGCGACACCATCATCGACGGCGGCAACACCTTCTGGCAGGACGACGTGCGCCGCGCCAAAGCGCTTGCCGAGCGCGGCCTGCATTATATCGATGTCGGCACCAGCGGCGGCATCTGGGGTTTCGAGCGCGGCTATTGCATGATGATCGGCGGCGAAACCGAGATCATCGCGCGGCTCGATCCGATCTTCGCAACCCTCGCACCCGGACGCGGCGACATTGCGCGCACGCCCGGACGCAAGAAGCACGACCCGCGCGCCGAGCAGGGCTATATCCATACCGGCCCGGTCGGCGCCGGGCATTTCGTCAAGATGATCCATAACGGCATCGAATACGGCCTGATGCAGGCCTATGCCGAAGGCTTCGACATTCTCAAAAACGCCAATCTCGACACGCTGCCGCAGGCGCATCGCTTCGATCTCGATCTTGCCGATATTGCCGAGGTGTGGCGGCGCGGCAGCGTGATCTCGTCATGGCTGCTCGATCTCACCGCCAGCGCGCTGGCCGCCAACGAGACGCTGGAAAACTATTCGGGCTTTGTCGAGGATTCCGGCGAGGGCCGCTGGACCATCAATGCCGCGATCGACGAGGCGGTGCCGGCCGAGGTGATCACCGCCGCGCTCTATGCGCGTTTCCGTTCGCGCAAGGAACATACCTTCGCCGAAAAAATTCTCTCTGCGATGCGCGCCGGATTCGGCGGGCACAAGGAGCCGCAGCAGCACCCCGACGCGCCCCGCGCCAAGGCTCCGGAGAAGCTCAAGCCGAAGGACGACTGAATGACGCCAGTTCCGGGCGAGACCAAGCCACGCATCCCCGATTCCTGCTGTTTCGTCATTTTCGGCGTGACCGGCGACCTCACGCATCGTCTGGTGATCCCCGCGCTGTACAATCTCGCCGAGGCGAAGCTGCTGCCGGAGAAATTCTGCGTGGTCGGCGTCACCCGCACCGAGACGCAGAGCAAGACGCTGAACGACGACCTGATGGCGGGCCTGAAGAAATTCGCCACCCGCCCGGTCGACGCGCAAGTGGCGCAGCAATTGTTCGGCTGCATGACCAGCATCCATGCCGACCCCGGCGAGCCGGATTCGTTCCTGGCGCTGGCGGCGCATCTGCGCAAGATCACCGAGCAGCGCGGCATCACAAATTTTCTTTTCTATCTCGCGGTGCCGCCGGTTGCGTTCAAGCCGATCAGCGAGGCGCTCGGCCATCATGGCCTGCTCCGCGAGCATGACGGCGCGTGGCGGCGCCTTGTGGTGGAGAAGCCGTTCGGCACCGATCTGAACTCGGCGAAGCAGCTCAACCACGATCTACTGGCGCTCTTGACCGAGCACCAGATCTACCGGATCGATCATTATCTCGGCAAGGAGACGGTGCAGAACATCCTGGTGTTCCGTTTCGCCAACGGCATGTTCGAGCCGATCTGGAATCGCAATCACATCGATCACATCCAGATCACCGTGTCGGAGACGCTCGATGTCGGCAGCCGCGGCAGTTTCTACGAGGCGACCGGCGCGCTGCGCGACATGGTGCCGAACCATCTGTTCCAGTTGCTGGCGCTGGTGGCGATGGAGCCGCCCTCGCGCTTCGACGCGCATTCGGTGCGCTCGGAGAAAGGCGAAGCGCTGGCCGCGATCCAGACCCAGAGCGAAAAGGAAGCCTTGGAGAATTCGGTGCGCGGGCAATACGTCGCCGGCCGGATCGGCGAGCGCGAGGTAAGCGATTATCGCGACACCGACAAGGTCGCGCCGGACAGCGTGGTGGAGACCTATGTCGCACTGAAGTTGACCATCGACAACTGGCGCTGGGCCGGCGTTCCGTTTTATCTGCGCACCGGCAAGGCGCTGGCCGCCAAGCGCACCGAAGTCGCGATCCGCTTCAAGCAGGCGCCGTTCTCGATGTTCCGCGCCACCGAGATCGAGCGCATCTCGCAGAACTATCTCGTGATCGGCATCGAGCCGACCGAGGGCATCACCCTGCAATTCAACACCAAGGTGCCCGGTCCTGCGGTGACGATCGACGGCGTCGAGATGAAGTTCAAATACAAGGACTACTTCAAGGTCGCGCCGAGCACCGGCTATGAGACGCTGATCTACGACTGCATGATCGGCGACAACATTCTGTTCCAGCGCGCCGACAGCGTCGAGGCCGGCTGGCAGGCGGTGCAGCCGTTTCTCAATGCCTGGAAGAAAGCCGGCGGCGAGGGCCTTGCGATGTATCAGGCGGGCACCGACGGCCCCGACGCGGCGCAGGAACTGCTGGTGCGCGACGGCCGCCGCTGGCGCGACATCGACGAATGAGCGCGCGGGCGCAGCGGCGCGTCATCATCGCGCAAGACGCGCAGGCGCTCGCCGAAACCGCCGCCGCGCGACTGCTGGCGCGGATCGAGCAGACCCCGCACCCGGCGATGATCTGCCTCACCGGCGGCACCACGCCGAAAAAACTCTACCAACTGCTGGCGACGTCGCCATGGCGCGAGCGGATTCCATGGCCGCGGGTGCACTGGTTCTTTGGTGACGACCGTTTCGTGCCGCAGGACGATGAACTCAGCAATTCCGGCATGGCGCGGCGCACCTTTCTCGATGCCTGCGCGCCGCCGCAGAACGTTCACGCCATCCGCACCGATGTCGAAACTCCGGACGAGGCGGCACGCCTGTACGAGCTGGAGCTGCACGCCTTTCACCCGATGCCGCTGGACAGCGCGCCGCTGTTCGACCTCGTGTTGCTCGGCGTCGGCAGCGACGGCCATGTCGCCTCGCTGTTTCCGAACACCGAAGCGGCGGCCGAGACGCGGCGCTGGGCGGTCGGCATCGAGCACGCCGGGCTTGCGCCGTTCGTGCCCCGCGTCAGTCTCACATTGCCGGTGCTTTGCGCGGCGCGCGAGGTGCTGTTCCTGGTCTCCGGCAAGAGCAAACGGGAGATTGTCGCGCGCGTGTTCGGCGGAGACGACCTGCCCGCCACCCGTGCTCACGCCACACAGGGCGAGACGGTGTGGCTGCTCGATCGAGCCGCTGCGCCGCCGGACCTCAAGGAGACATGATGACGACTGGCATCCGCGCGATCATCGTGATGGGCGTCTCCGGCTCGGGCAAGAGCACGGTCAGCGAGGCCTTAGCGCACCACCTCGGCTTCGCGCATGAGGACGGCGATGCCTATCATCCCGACGCGAATGTCAGGAAGATGCAAAGCGGCATTCCCCTCACCGATCAGGACCGCGCGCCGTGGCTGCGCACGCTCGCCGACATGATCGACCGCTACGCCGACGCCGGCACGCCGATGGTGCTCGCCTGCTCGGCACTGAAACGCGCTTATCGCGACATGCTGGTGCACGGGCGCGACGATGTCCGCGTCGTCTACCTGAAAGGCTCACCCGCGCTGATGGCGAGCCGGATCGGCCACCGCAGCGGCCATTTCATGCCGGAATCGCTGCTCGCGTCCCAGTTCGCCACCCTGGAAGAACCGGCCGAGGACGAGCACGCCATCATCACGGTCAGCGCCGACCTCTCCGTCGAGGCCATCGTCAATCAGGTCACAGACCAACTCGGCCTCGCCAGCGCCGCGCTGGCGCAGGTGACGACGCCGGTCCGGCTTGTGGTGTCCGATGTCGACGGCACGCTGCTGACCCGCGACAAAAGGCTGACGCCCTCCACCATCGCGGCGGTGCGCGACCTGCGCGAGAGCGGCATCCGGTTCACCGTCACCAGCAGCCGGCCGGGTTTCGGCATGCGCATGCTGGTCGAGCCGCTGGCGCTCGATTTGCCGATGGGACCGTTCAACGGCTCCGCCATCATCAATCCGGACCTCACGGTCGAGGAGCAGCATCTGGTCCCGCGCGATGCGGTGACGCGCTGCCTCGAATTCTTGGCCGATCATGGCGTCGATGTCTGGCTGTTCACCAACCGGCAATGGCTGATCCAGCGCGATGACGGCCAGTATGTGCCGCGCGAATGCAGGGCGATCATGGCCGCGCCGGAACTGATCAGCGATGCGACGCCCTATCTGGGCGACATCTGCAAGGTGGTCGGCGTCAGCGCCGATTTCGAAATGCTGGAGCGCTGCGAACGCGAGCTGCATCTTGCGCTCGGCAAGGCGGCGCACGTCGCGCGCTCGCAGAACTACTACCTCGACGTGACGCCGCCCAATTGCGACAAGGGTACCTTCGTGGCGGCGATGGCGCGGCGGCTCGACATTCCGCCGGCCGAGATCGCCACCATCGGCGACATGCAAAACGATGTCCCGATGTTCCGGCAGAGCGGCGTGTCCTATGCGATGGGCAATGCCTCCGACGAGGTGAAACGGCACGCCGGCCGCGTCACCACCTCCAATGAAGACGACGGCTTCGCCAAGGCGATCGCGCAAATCCTCGCGCTTCGCGCCTAGAGCCTAACCTCGTCATGCCCGCGCTTGTCGCGGGCATCCACGTCTTACGATATCGCAGCAATTAAAGACGTGGATGGCCGGGTCATAAGGGCGTTCACGCCCGTCTTCGACGAGCTATGCCCGGCCATGACAACGCTTTGGTGAACGCTCATTTCGCGGCGCGCTGCACCACTGGCTTGGCCGGATGCAGGGCCGCGTAGATGTTCTGCGCGGTGTTGATCAGCGCGATATGGGTCAGCGCCTGCGGGAAATTGCCAGTCTGGCGCTTCGCAACGCTGTCATATTCTTCCGCAAGCAGGCCAACATCATTGGCGATGCCGGCGACGCGCAGGAACAGTTCGCGCGCCTCGTCGAGTCGCCCCGCCAGCACATAGGCGTCGGCCAGCCACAGCGTGCAGGCGAGGAACGCGCCTTCGATCGGCTCGGCCTCGTCGGGCCGGATCTCGCGCGGATCGTGCCGCAGCACGAAGCCGTCGCGCATCAGATGTTGCTCGATCGCGGCGATGGTGCCGACAATCTTGGAATCGGTCGGCGGCAGGAAGCCGACCGCCGGCAGCAGCAAGAGGCTGGCATCGAGAGTCTGCGCGCCATAGGATTCGACGAAGGTGTTCACCACCGGGTCGAACCCGTTGGCGCAGATATCGGCGTGAATGGTCTCGCGCAGCGCCCGCCATTCGGCCAGCGGCGCCCGGTAGCCGAACTGCTCGGCGCTCGTGATGCCGCGATCGAACGCCACCCAGCACATCACCTTGGAAAACACGTAATGCCGCCCCGGCCCGCGCCGCTCCCACAACCCGCTGTCGGGCAGGTCCCAGATCTTCGCCAGATGCTTGAGGAATTCGAGCTCCACCGCCCAGGTCTCGCCGTCGAGCTCGATCTTCATGGCGCGCGACTGGTGAAAGACGTCCATCAGTTCGCCATAGACGTCGAGCTGGAGTTGCGCGTGCGCGGCGTTGCCGAAGCGCACCGGCCGCGCGCCTTCATAGCCGGGCAGCCAGTCGGCCTCCCATTCCAGCAGGCGGCGCTGTCCCATGATGCCGTACATGATCTGCATGTCGGAGGGCGCGCCCGCCACCGCGCGCAGCAGCCAGTGATGCCAGGCGACGGCCTCGTCGCGATAGCCGCTGTCCATCAGCGCCAGCAGCGTGAAGGTGGCGTCGCGCAGCCAGCAATAGCGATAATCCCAGTTGCGCGCGCCGCCGAGTTTTTCCGGCAGCGAAGTGGTCGGCGCGGCGACGATGCCGCCGGTCGGCGCGTAGGTCAGCGCCTTCAGCGTGATCAGCGAGCGCTGGATCAATTCGCGGTGCTTGCCCTTGAAGGTGCTGCGGCTCGACCAGTCGGTCCAGAACTCCTCGGTGCCGGCCAGCGCATCATCGACATCGATCGGCCGCGGCACTGGCAGATGCGAGGCATCGTAAGTCAGCACGAACGGCACGGTCTCGCCGGCCTTGACCTCGAACTCCGCGACCGTCGTCATCTTCTCGCCATGGGTTTTGACCGGGGTGCGCAGCACCACCATGTCGGGACCGGCGACCGCGAGCGTGGTGCCGTCATGCAGCTTGCGCACCCATGGAATGTTGGTGCCGGAGCCGAAGCGCAGCACCAGTTCCATCCCCATTGTCACCGTGCCGGCCTCCCCGCGCACCAGACGCACGATGTCGGAGGCCTCTCCGCGCGGCGGCATGAAATCGATCAGCGTCACCACGCCGCTGTCGCACTCGAATTGCGTTTCCAGGATCAGGGTCTCGCCGCGATAGCGGCGACTGCTGGCGCGCGGTTTGGCTTTCGGAAAGATCTGCCAGCGGCCGTGATCGCGCGAGCCGAGCAGCGCGGCGAAACAGGCATCCGAATCGAAGCACGGCCAGCACAGCCAGTCGATCGATCCGGTGCGGCTGACCAGAGCGGCGGTGAGGCAATCGCCGATCAGGGCATAATCTTCAATGAGGGACGACAAAAGAATCCTCGCAATTCCTCAAGACAACAACGATCCGGCGGCGAGGAGCGCCACCACGAGGTTAAGTCGCCAAAGCCGGAAAAGCTCCCGCGCGCTGGGCCGCAAACGTATTTGTGATGGGCGGGAAGTGTGACGAAGCAGCGCCGCCGTTTCATCCTGCGCGATATATCGCTGCACGATGCTTCTTAGATCGAATCAATCTTAAATGAGGTCGTCCCGGGTGCGCCCACGGCCTTACGCCGAGATCAGCACCAGATCGACCACCGCCGAATAGTGGCAGGCCGCTGCGAGTAAAACAAAAGAATGCCAGATCGCGTTCTGGAAGCGCAGCCGCCGCCAGGCATGGAAGATCACGCCCGCCGAATAGAGCAGGCCGCCCGCGGCGATCAGCCACAGCGTGGTGGAGGGCAGCGACGACATCACGCTCTCATAAGCCACCACGCCGCTCCAGCCGAGCGCGAGATAAAGCGCGATCGAGAGCCGGTCGAAACGCCCCGGCAGCAGCACCTTCAGCGCGATGCCAATGACGGCCACCGACCACACGCCAATCAGCAGCGCGACGGCGACCACGCGGTCCTGCATCTGCGCCAGGAATGGCGTGTAGGTCGCGGCGATCAGCACATAGATCGCGGAATGGTCGAACCGCCGCAGCAGCCATTTCACCGGCGAGACCGGCCACAGATTGTAGGTCGCCGAGATGCCGAGCATCGCCGTCAGGCCGGCGGCGTAGATCGACACCGAGACGATCTGCGCCGTGGAAGCGTAAATCGCCGCCAGCGTGATCAGTACGCTCGCCGCGATCATACCGAAGGCGATGCCGAGCACATGGATCACGCCGTCCGCGATCAGCTCGGCGCGGTCATATTCCCAGCGGATCGCACCGCCGCGCAACGCGACGGGAGCAGCCTGCACCTGCTTGAGACGAAACACCGCCATCGACACACTCACCTAAGACCGGACACCGGGACCAGCCACTATCTTATCCACGAATGTGCGCCTGTCATGACGATGCCGGACTACCCTTTCGAGGTACACCGAAACTTGATTTCTTGCCGCGCCATCGCCAGCTTTGCCGGATGGTTCCGATTTCGACATCTCCGATCCATTTGATGGAATAATGGCCGCAGGATTTTCCGACCTCATCGAGGAATTTCGCCTCTCCGCCCGCTCGCTGCTCGAATATGGCGAAAATATCTTCAATCCCACGCTGCGGCTCGGCGTCACCGGCCTGTCGCGCGCGGGCAAGACGGTGTTCATCACCGCGCTGGTGCACGGCCTCTTGCGCGGCGGCCGCTTTCCGGTGTTCGAGTCGCTGGCGACGGGGCGGGTCGCCGGCGCGCGGCTGGAGCCGCAGCCGGACGACGGCGTGCCGCGCTTCGCCTATGAGCAGCATGTCCGCACGCTGGTCGAGGAGCGGCGCTGGCCGGATTCGACCGTCGACATCAGCGAACTGCGCCTCGCCATCGACTACCAGCGCCAGAACGGCGCCTCGCGCACCCTGACCCTCGACATCGTCGATTATCCGGGCGAGTGGCTGCTCGACCTGCCGCTGCTGGATAAAAGCTACGCGCAGTGGTCGGCGGAGAGTCTTGCGCTGTCGCGGCAGCAACCGCGCGCCGCCCTCGCCGCGCCCTGGCATGCGCATCTGGCGACGCTGCGGCCGCTGGAGCGCGAGGACGAGCAGGCAACGCTGACCGCGGCGCGGCTGTTCACCGACTATCTGCGCGCCTGCCGCGACGAGCGTTTCGCCATGAGCCTGTTGCCGCCGGGCCGCTTCCTGATGCCGGGCAGCCTCGCCGGCTCGCCGGCGCTGACTTTCGCGCCGCTCGACCTGCCGGCTGACGGCACCGCGCCGGACGGCTCGCTGTGGGCGATGATGCAACGGCGCTACGAGGCCTACAAAGCCATCGTGGTGCGGCCGTTCTTCCGCGATCACTTCACCCGGCTCGACCGCCAGATCGTGCTGGTCGACGCGCTGGCGGCCTTCAACGCCGGGCCGGAGGCGCTGCGCGATCTCGAAGGCGCGCTGGCCGGGATTCTCGACTGCTTCAACATCGGCCGCAGCACGCTGTGGAGCACGATCTTCCGGCCGCGCATCGACCGCATTTTGTTCGCCGCCACCAAGGCCGACCATCTGCACCGCTCCAGCCACGACCGGCTCGAAGCCATTCTCAGGCGCATGGTCGAGCGCGCCGCCGCGCGCGCGGAATTCGCCGGGGCGCAGACCGATGTGGTGGCGCTGGCCGCCGTGCGCGCCACCCGCGAGGCGATGGTGCGGCGGGGCCATGACACCCTGCCCTCGATCCTCGGCGTGCCGGTCGCGGGCGAGACCTCGGGGGACGAGACCTTCGACGGCAAGAGCGAAGTCGCGACCTTCCCCGGCGATCTGCCGGCCGAGACCGACGCGCTGTTCCGCGATCCCGCGCCGTTTCGCGGCCTCACCGCCACCGCGCCGGGTCAGGCGGATTTCCGCTTCCTGAAATTCCGCCCGCCGCCGGTCGAGGCCGGGCTTGATGCGCCGCTGCCTCACATCCGGCTCGACCGCGCGCTACAATTCCTGATCGGAGACCGCCTGCAATGAGCGACCGGCCGCACCACCGCAAGCCCGCCGCGTTCAAGCTCGACGACCCGCGCGTCGTGCTGGTGGACGAGGACGGCGGTTCGCATCCCGCGCGCGGCAAAATCGAGATCGCGCCGGAGCCGGACACGGCGTTGCTGCCCGCGACCATCCCGCCGCCGGTCGCGCCGCCGCGCCGCGGCCTGTCGTGGGGCACGCTGTTCTGGACCGGGCTCGGCGGCCTCGTGCTGCTCGGCGCAGGGCTCGGCGTCTATAACCTCGTGGCCGATCTGTTCGCGCGCAGCCAGAGTCTCGGCGTGATCGGGGCCGGCTTCGCCGTGCTCGCCGTGCTCGCGCTGATCGTGATCATCGCGCGCGAGGCGCTGGCGCTGGCGCGGCTGGAGACCATCGAAAAGCTGCACGAGCGCGCGGCGGTGGTGCTTGCCAGCGACGACCGCAAGGAGAGCGACGCCGTGGTGCGGGATCTGGTGAAGATCGCGCATGACAATCCGCATCTCGCCCGCGCCCGCGCGGTGATCGCGAGCCATGCCGGCGACATCATCGACGGCGCCGACATGCTGCGCCTGGCCGAGCGCGAACTGATGACGCCGCTCGATCAGGAAGCACGGCGATTGATCTCGAGCGCCGCGCAGCGCGTCTCGATCGTGACCGCCGTCAGCCCTGGCGCGGTAATCGACGTGCTGTTCGTATTCGCCGCCGCGCTGCGGCTGGTGCGCCAGCTCGCGCGGCTCTATGGCGGGCGGCCCGGCGCGCTCGGCATGGTGCGGCTGATGCGCCATGTCATCGCGCATCTGGCGGTGACCGGCGGCATAGCGGCGAGCGACAGCCTGATCCAGCAGGTGCTGGGCCATGGCCTTGCGGCGAAACTGTCGGCGCGGCTCGGCGAGGGTATCCTCAACGGCCTTCTGACCGCGCGGCTCGGCCTTGCCGCGGTCGATGTGACGCGGCCGCTGCCGTTCACCGCGCTGCCGCGCCCGGTGCTGTCCGATCTCGCCCGCGACCTGCTGCGCCGGGCGGAGCGCGACGAGAAGGACGATCCGCCCAGCGCGGGGTGATATCGGAGTGCTTGCCCCGGCTATGAAATAAGCCATGTCCTTCAGCCGTCATGCCCGGCCATAGCCGCTTAAAGAACGGCGTCGCTTCGCTTGCCTGTATGCAGAGCACCCACGTCTTGGCGATATTTCCACGAGAAAAGGCGTGGATGGCCGGGACAAAGCCCGGCCATGACGAGGCAAGCGGGCAGCTCGGCGCTTCTCTTGAGAGAACCGTGGCTACGGGTCCCGGCCTGCGCCGGGATGACCCAATGAAGATTCACCGTGCTTGCTGATATGCGCCTGCCCTCATCCTGAGGAGCGCGCATCGCAGCCAAGTTTACGCAGGCCACGCCTGCTATTGCGCGCGTCTCGAAGGATGGGCCTCGTAAGCGCGTTCACGCGCGTCTTCGACGCGCTATGGTTCGAGACGCCGCTTCGCTCCTCCTCACCATGACGGAGGTCTCAAAAAATCCAACGCGGAGCCATGAACCTTCCGGCGCGACGGCGCGACCCATCTGCATGGGCCGGCACGGCCTTCACGCTTACCCGGAGGATCACCATGTTCCGCAAGCTCGCTCTCGGATTTATCGCCGCCGCTTCCCTCACCGCCGCCGCTCTGGCGCCGACCGGCGCGTCCGCCGGCTGGAAAGGCCATCATCATCACCACTGGGGCCATCACCACGGCTTCGGTTACGGCTTCGGCCCGATGATCGTCGCGGGCGGCGGCTATGCCGACGGTTGCTACGTGCAGCGCCGGGTGCGCACGCCGTATGGCCCGCGCTGGCGGACGATCAACGTCTGCTACTGATTGGATTTGTTTTAAATACCACGCGCACCCCGGCGGCGATGGCGGCCGGGGTGTTGCGCGTCATGATCAAAAACTACCGAAGAAGTCTGGGCTCCGCTCGTTATTTCGCAATTGCGTAACGAAAGATCAGACTTTTGGCTGACTGCGGCGAAGTGTTCCGACCCCGCAGAAATCGATCGTTTCGCCCTATGCAAGACGCCGCGTTAGCGCGTAACGTGCGCGCCGTTGGAAATGCCCCTTTCGCGGGACCCGACCGTTCGTATCGTTTTTGAAATTTCTGCGGAGACCACAAGTATGGCTAAAGGCACTGTGAAGTGGTTCAACCCCACCAAGGGATATGGATTTATCCAGCCAACCAGCGGCGGCAAGGATATCTTCGTCCATATCTCGGCGGTTCAAAAAGCGGGGCTTGCAACACTCAACGAGGGGCAGGCGGTCGAATACGAAGAAGTTGCCAATCGCGGCAAGACCTCGGCGGAAAACCTCAAGGTTTGATCGCCTGAAGGTTCGGCGCGGATCATCTCCGCGCCGGTTTTTTTTGCGCTCCCGAAAAACCCGAACAACGCGATGCGGGCCACGCCCTGCATTGATCCTGGCGGCTGTTCGGACGCAAGCCGCGAGCGCGGAGCGGCGCCGCATCGCCCGCGCCATCACCCGGCGACGGACGCGGCATAACAGACGGATCACGTCCGCCCTGACGCCGGTTCAGCAGACGTCGCGCTCCCACGGACGCGAGAGCAGCGGCTGTGCG
The DNA here is from genome assembly GCA_017305455.1 of Hyphomicrobiales bacterium. GTDB lineage: Bacteria > Pseudomonadota > Alphaproteobacteria > Rhizobiales > Xanthobacteraceae > Afipia. The sequence continues at coordinate 38,068 of JAFKKO010000134.1, forward strand.
CGATAGCTCGAACAGTCCGACGCCTTGTCGCCCGGCAGCATCAGACCGCCGCAATGCGGGCAGCAATTGTCGTTGGCGTGCGCGGCAGACTCATCGCCGGATTCACCGATCGGAGCGGCGAAAAGCCTGACCATGATACTATTCGGGATGTTTCGTTTGCCGGTCATGCCTGGTCCTCTGTTTGTGAGGCGCATCATGACAGCAAGATCATGCCGTATTATTCAACCGAACGGTCAAATTTTACGATTGAGTACAGCTTTCGTTCATTCGTTGCCGCAACGAACGATTAAGCACTTCGCGATTTCGAAACATCGCGCGCTCAGCGCGCGACGATCAGGCCACGGCTGGTGACGACGACCCAGCGACCATCCTGACGGCGGATCGCATCGACGCGGCCGACACCAGGCAACGGATCGCCGACATATACCTCATAGACGCCGGAGCGCCCCACGACGGTGGCGCCGCCGCCCGATACATCGCGCAGCGCCCAGCCATCGATCGTCGGCAGGCGGTTGATCTGCGCAGCCACGGGCGCAGCCGGTGCGGCCGCGGGCGGCGTGATCGAGCCGGTGGTCTCCGGCGCGGGCGTTGTCTTCAGCTTGTCGAGCGCCTCGCCGAGCTTGGTGAGCTTGGCGCTGCTGGCCTTGTTGGAATTCTCGACGCCGTTCTTGAGCGCAGCGAGTTCGGCATTGACCTTGGCGAGCGCGCCGTCGATCGCCTTGTCGCGCTCCGCCGCAGCGGCGGTGGCGGCAGCGGTCGCGGCTGCGACAGCGGTGTGATCATCCTTCATGAAATGGGTGAGACTCAGGGTGGCGGCGCCGCCGCTGACCGCGCCGACCAATGCTGCGATCGCAACCATCGCGGCCATCGACAGCGGCCGCCGCGCCTCCGCCATCGGCGGTGCGTCCTTCAGCGGGCGGCTATTGCCGAACCCGCCGTCCCAGGAGCTGTGCGCGGACAGCCTGCGCAGCGTGATGTCCTTGGGGCCACCAAAATCCTCGGGGCGGAAATCATCGCCAAACTCGTCCTTGAAGCTGCCGGACGCGACCAGATCGGACGAACCGCCGCGCGCGGGCTCACCTGCCGGGCGCTCGGAGGATGCTTCGGCGTCGTGATCGGAGGTCTGGTCGGTCATGGCAAATGTCCCAAATAGCTTCAGTATTTGGTAACAATGATTTGCTTGCCAAATCGTTACCGGCGCGCCGCGGCCGCCTCTTTCGCCTGCAACAGCAGCTAATGTCGCGGCCATCGAGGCATCGATCACGCCGTCGATCCGCCCGGGACGAAAATGGCGCTGGAAAACCGTGACCACCGCACGGATGACGGTATCGGAATCCGTCGGCGCGACCGGTTAGCCACCGGCGGCAAGACCACGCAGCACCGCCGCAGTGACCTCGCCCCCGGCCCCTCGAGCGGCTTCGGCGCGCGCAGACGCGGGCCTTGTGCGGTCCGGCACGACCGGACACAGTGGCGCGTCATTTCCCGTTGCAGAGCACAGATATTTGCCATGAACCTTCCGCCCTCTCCGGTGCTTTATCGCGGCATGGACCGCGCTGCGCTCGATGCGGCCTACAACAACAGCGCGGCGGTCAAGGACAGCGCGGCGTGGACGGAGGACTGGCGCAGCCGCAGCGCGCAGGCCCGGCGGGGCCATGGCGTGCGCCTCGATATTCCCTATGCCGATGGCGAGCGCACCAGATTCGACTACTTCCCCGCGGGCTCCGCCAGAGCGCCGCTGTTCGTGTTCATCCATGGCGGCTACTGGGTGCGCAATTCCCGCGACATGTTCTCGTTTCTGACGGCGGGGCCGAATGCGCGGGGCATCGATTTTGTTTCGATCGGCTACACGCTGGCGCCGCAAGCACGACTGGCGCAGATCGAGGGTGAAATCCGCCAGGGCCTGACGCATCTTGCGGCACACGCGGACGAACTCGGCTTCGATCGCGCGCGGATCTTCGTCGGCGGCTGGTCGGCGGGCGGACATCTCGCCGCGATCACCTGCGATCATCCGGCGGTGCGCGGCGCGCTGCCGATCAGCGGGATTTTCGATCTGGAGCCGGTGGCGCTGAACTATCTCAACGAGCCGCTGCAACTGACGGCGGAAGATATCGCAACGCTGAGCCCGCAGCGCCGGCTGCGCGCGGGGCTGGCGCCGCAGCGGCTCATGGCCGGCGGCAACGAGCTTGCGGAATTGCAGCGGCAGTCACGCGACTATGCCGCCGCGGCCCAGGCGCAGCAGCTGGATGTGAGCGCGCGCATCCTGCCCGGCCATCACCATTTTTCGATCCTCGACGAACTGGCGAAGCCGGACGGCGAGATCACGAATGAACTTGCGAAGCTGATCGCGGAGACATCCGGCGCCCGTCATGGGAGTTTCTAGACTGATATTCCTGGTCGTTCCCGGCGGAGACCGGACGACCCATTAAGTTGTGTCCTGGTCCGTCGAATTGTCGTCTTTGCGAGGAGGCAAAGCCGACGAAGCAATCCAGTCTCTCATGATGAAGAGGAGCCAAAAGCGCGTTTACGCGCGTCTTCCGGCGCGCTGTGGCGACGTCTCGAACCCTGAGGCCAATCGATCATCGCAGCCCCATCCTTCGAGACGCATTGCAGCAGCCTGCGTAAACTTGGCTACGATGCAATGCTCCTCAGGATGAGGATTTCAATCCGCCGCCAGCGCTTCAAGCCGCTCGGGCTTCAGCAGATCGAGCCCGTGGGGCACCACGGCGATCAGCTTGTCGCGGCACAGCTTGGTGATGGTGCGGCTGACGGTCTCGATGGTGAGGCCGAGATAATCGGCGATGTCCTGCCGGCTCATCGGCAACGGCAGGATTTTCGAGGTGTCACCGGTCCGGCGCAGACGCCGGCGCAGCAGCACGATGAACGCCGCCACGCGCTGTTCAGCGGATTTGCGGCCGAGCAGCACCATCTGGTCCTGCGCCATGCGCAGTTCGCCGCTCGCCATCTCGTGCAGACGGCGCAGGAAACGCGGATTGCCGTCGACGAAGGAAACGAACTCCGCGCGCGGGAATTTGCAGGCGGCGCCCGCGGTCACCGCCTCGGCGGTGAAGTCGCCGATATTGAGCAGCGACAGTCCCAGGAAATCGCCCGGCATCGCGAAGCCGAAAATCTGCCGCCGCCCGTCGGTCAGCGTGCGATACAGCCGGACCATGCCTTCGGTGACGGTGAACAGATAGTCGGTCGGCTCGTTCTCGGATACCAGAATGTCAGCGGGACGGAACGGCCGCGAGCGGCTCATCTCCTCAAATGCGAGAAGCTCGGCCGGGGTCAGCACCGAACACACGCTGATCAGGCGGGAGCTGCAATCGTTGCAGCGGTCCGCCTGACGGTGAGCACATAAAGTGACGGGCTCTAGGATCGACATGGGAATCCTCCAAAGCCCGGCTTTAAAGCGCCATATCAAATGTTTCTTTGATTGAGATCAAAGAACAACCAAAGGCCCGAGCCGCCCCCGGAGCATTTACGACTGCATGCCCCATTTTCCGATGGTGTGGGTTTCGATGGCGCGGAACAGCAGGTTCTCGACCACGAGGCCGATGATGATCACGGTGAGCAGGCCGGCGAACACATGCGGGATGTCGAGGCTGTTCTTGTTCTCGAAGATGAACCAGCCGAGGCCCCCCGAGCCCGA